>JAGAGL010000005.1:0-5164 GCA_017627595.1 Oribacterium sp.
TAATCAACTCTTTCGTAAGAGTAAGAAAAAAGCTATAGGTTGGGATTTTTTGAAATGATATACTTTTCATACCTGGGAGGAAAAGTAAATGAAATTTAAATCATATAAACTCAAATTGATGACATTGGCTGTAACAGGCACATTCGTTGCTTTTTCACAGCTTACAGCCCTTGCGGAGGTTGTGGGAAAAGGAGTGGATCCTTCCCTTATTCAGGGGCCGGTCTCGACCACAACACAGGAGGCTTCTTCGGGAACTACTGCCAATGCTTCCATCGGCGTCGGAAACGGTTATGGTTACAGAATAGACTATACTACAGCGGATTCCCTGAGAGCATCCTCGGTGGTATCGGGACAGGCAACCATAACAAATGTAAGCTTGAATATCAATGACCCGACCAAAATAAGCATTGCGGTTGATGCAAGCGCTCTTCTTGGTCAGGTTCAGGAATTAACGCTCTTTGATATTAAGCCCTACGAAACAGATCTTTTTACCAGAACAGACCCGCTGTTGGTCCAGCCCATAGGAAACGGAATATTTACAGTAACTGTTGACCTTTTTAAAGAAGACGGAAGCAACAGATTATACGATGCTTTTGTTCTGGGGATTCCCACAGAAAACGGGTACTACGTAGTTTCCAACAGATGTTATATTTCAAATCCGGAGGCCATAGCTGCGGATCAGACACCGGCTCAAAACCTCGGGAAAAAGGGTCTGATGGTTGACCCAAATATACTGGATGATGCCATTGATCAGAACATAAAGCATGCCTTCATTGCCGTAACCACCAGCCAGCTTTTCGGAACCGGAATAAACTATTCCTTCGAAGGAAAAACCTATTCCTTTGATTCGGGACTCATCAATCAGCTGGATCAGGAGATAAACCGTCTCAGCTCAAGCGGCATAGCTGTGACAGCCGGTATCGTAAACGGTTGGAATGCTTCATATCCTGAGCTCTACAGACCCGGTACGGCAGTTCAAAGCTCGGCCGCAGCACTTTACTACGATTTTAATGTTGAGACCGAGGAAGGCTTCCAAATGGTGAAAGCATTGGCCTCATTCCTGGCTAACCGATACAACGGACATAACAGCCACGGAAAGATCACCAACTGGGTTATAGGAAACGAGATCAACAACCAGTATTGGAATTATGTAGGTAACTATAGTGTCAATGATTATACCAGGATATTCCAGAGAGCCTTCAGAGTATTCTATAACGCTATCAAATCGGTTTCAGCCAATGATAATGTCATGTTCTCACTGGACTTCTACTGGACGATTCCTGCAGAATCCGGATTTGTTGGTAAATATCCCGGAAAGGATGTGCTTGACAGCTTTGCGGCGCTTGATAAACAGGAGGGAAGCTCCAACTGGGCACTTGCCATCCATCCATATCCATATCCCCTGATCGATCCGAATTTCTGGGATGATGAAAGCTCCGGAAAGGTTACTCAGGAGCTTACCACACCTGTTGTAAGCTATCTGAACCTTAATGTACTTACAAACTATATGCATAACAGCTACATGCTTGATAACAGCGGAAACGTGCGTAACATCTTTATGACAGAACAGGGCTTCAGTTCTGTAAGAAATCTGTCCCAGGATGCACAGACGGAACAGGCTGCGGCAGTTGCCTACGGACACTATATAGTGGAAAACAATCCTGACATAGATGCATATATGCTTTCAAGGCAGCTGGATAATGCCGGAGAAACAGTGGATGGTCTGTATTTCGGCCTTTCCACCACAGGTGCCGACGGTTCTCTGGTAGCAAAGCCTGCAAGAGAGGTGTTTAAGTACATCGATGATCCTGCAAAATCTTTACAGGTTTCCGATTTTGCAAAAAAGATCATCGGTATAATGGATTGGTCAGAAGTCATACCGAATTTCCATATCTAAAACAGATAATGTCTTATTCAGGCAGACCGGATTCGCCCCGGTCTGCCTTTTCTGATTTAATTACAGATAAAGGCAGATAGTTTATGATTCGGGGCAGGCAGGATTCATTGGAGCTTTCTTATTTGATTCATTTAAGACCTGGATAAGTGATTTTCAGGCTTAAAACACTAAGATAGTTGAAGAGTTAGATATGATGTGTACATGTTTCAAAACTAACCGGATGATTTTTTTGTGAAAATTTGTATAAATATTGATAAAATATAGACGTGACTAACGTAGTTACTGATATTTATAATTTATTTGTAAAGTTAAAAAGGCTTAGGTCGTGCAGGATAAACTTATCGACCATACCTATAAACAAAAACTGAAAGGAGCACATATTATGTGGTTAACAGATTGTTTTGGTAAGATCAATTGGAAGAAGGTTGGCATTTTCATGAGCGGATTTGCTTTCGGAACAGCAGGCCTCAAGATTCTCGCATCAAAGGATGCAAAGAAGGCTTATGTTCAGGCAACAGCAGCCGCACTTCGCGCTAAGGAGTGTGTTCTTGACACAGCAGCCTGCATCCAGGAGAATGCTGAGGACGTTCTTGCCGCTGCAAAGGAAGAAAACGAAAAGAGAGCCGCAGAAGTTATCACTGACGAGGATCTTCAGGAAGATTCTGAGTCAGATGATGAGGAATAATCAGCACAATGAAGATCATCATCCGTGATGAAAGCAGAGGGCGTATACGTTTCACTTTAGGTAAAAAAAGATTTACTGAAAAGCAGGCGGATATGCTCTTATATTATCTACTTTCACTTGACCAGGTAGAAAAGGCAAAGGTTTACCAGCGTACGGGAAGTGCGGCAGTCACATATACGGGAGAGAAGCAGACTCTTTTAAAAGAGATACTTAAGTTTAGATTTGAATCCGATGAAATTGCAGCCCTTGTGCCGGAACATACCGGAAGAGCTCTTGCAAATGAATATCAGGATCGTATCGTAACTAAAGTGGTTCTGCATTATCTTTTAAATGTGGTTCTTCCCCGACCTCTCAGGAACCTTAAAGCACTTATTCTGTCAGTTAAATATCTTAAAGAAGGACTCAAATGTCTATGGAAAAAAAGACTTGAAGTTCCTGTGCTGGATGCAACGGCCATAGGAGTATCGATGCTCCGGAATGATTTCAAGACCGCTTCCAGCGTCATGTTTCTGCTCGGCATCGGTGACATCCTTGAAGAGTGGACTCACAAAAAATCCGTTGAAGACCTTGCACGCTCCATGGCTCTTACAGATGAGAGGGTCTTTGTTAAAAGCGGTGAAGACGAGGTTCTTGTTCCTGTTAAAAGTGTTGAAGCCGGAACCCTGATATGTGTACATATGGGCAGGCAGATACCTTTGGACGGAGTTGTTGTTGATGGCGAGGCGATGGTGAACCAGGCCTCCCTTACCGGAGAGGGAGTTCCTGTCCACAAGGATGCAGGTGCCTATGTTTACGCCGGAACTGCTATTGAGGAGGGCGACCTTCTTATAAGGGTCGAAAATGGCCAGGGATCGACGAGATATGAGAAGATCATTAAGATGATCGAGGAATCAGAGAAGCTGAAAGCCGGACTTGAAACTAAGGCTTCAAATCTTGCAGACAGACTTGTGCCCTGGAGCTTTGCCGGAACAGCTTTAACCTATCTTCTGACCGGAAATGTAACAAAGGCTATATCTATCCTTATGGTGGATTTCTCCTGTGCTCTTAAACTTAGTATGCCGGTTTCGGTTCTTTCGGCAATGAGAGAAGCCCAGGATCACAATCTGACTGTTAAGGGCGGTCGTTATCTTGAAGCAGTGGCCGAGTCGGATACGCTTATATTCGATAAGACGGGAACCCTCACCAAGGCTACACCGACTGTTGCGGATGTCATCCCCTTTAACGGTATGGATGAAAAAGAAGCATTAAGGATCGCAGCCTGCCTCGAAGAGCATTACCCCCACAGTATAGCCAATGCAGTTGTGAAAAAGGCAGAAGAAGAGGGCCTTGACCACGAGGAAATGCATAAAGAAGTTCAGTATGTGGTGGCTCATGGCATAGCTTCGCTTATTGATGGCAAAAAGGTTGTGATCGGAAGCTCACACTTCGTGTTTGAAGATGAGAAGGTAAAGATACCTGCAAAGGAAAAGAAAAAGTTCAATTCAATATCTACGCAGTACTCACATCTGTACCTTGCCATAGGCGGAAAGCTTGCAGCTGTAATATGCATAGAGGATCCTCTCCGTCCGGAAGCTCCCGAAGTCATCAGAAAACTTCACGAAGCAGGCTTCAAGCATATAGTTATGATGACAGGAGATTCAAAGCACACAGCCGAGAATGTTGCTTCCGTTGTTGGTGTTGACGAGTTTTATGCAGAAGTATTACCGGAGGATAAGGCATCCTTTGTGGAAGAGCAGAAAGCAATGGGACACAAAGTCATCATGGTGGGAGACGGTATCAATGACTCCCCGGCACTTGGTGCTGCGGATGTAGGCATTGCCATTTCGGAAGGTGCCCAGATTGCAAGAGACATAGCGGATATCACCATCTCAGGCTCCGATCTTGAGGGACTTCTCACACTTAAAGAGATAGCCAATGGTCTCATGAAGAGAGTAAATCACAATTACCACTTCATAATCGACTGGAACCTCGGTCTCATAGCACTTGGTCTCATGAGCCTTATTCAGCCAAGCACCAGTGCCCTGTTCCATAACCTCAGTACCATAGGCATCGGAATGCACAGCCTCACCAATTTGCTTCCGGATAAAAAACGAGAAACAAGTATAAATCAGATTTCAGCTTCATAGATTTAATGAAAGTACGAGCCGGAGGGCATCCAAATGGATGCCCTCCGGCTCTTGGTAACAGTTCAGCCGGGGCACGAGTGACATAGCAGGAACGATTATTGCCTTTTGACTGACTTAATTTCTATATGGCATCATCTGAGTCATGTGATGATCTGTGTGTGAATGACTTAAGTACTGGTTTCCGTTATCTGAGTCATACATAGGACTGAGCCTGAATGACTCAAATTTTGGTTTCCGTTATCTGAGTCAACATTTTTTGTATTCCTGTCTGACCGCAATTTAAAATAATCCTAAATGGGTCAAACATGTAGTTGTGAATCATTGACTTAAACATAGTTTTTACGTTAATGAGTCAATCGAGTCCTTTTTCTGATATGACCTAAAATTGCATTATGGGACATTAGGTCAAACATGAGTACTTATCATGTTGACTGCAAATACAGAAAACAGCAAAGA
>JAGAGL010000051.1:0-2791 GCA_017627595.1 Oribacterium sp.
AGTTTTCATTTGCAAGATTCAGCTGTGACTGCGGCTTCCTGCCCTTGAAAACGTTTAAGATATTTATCATAAAATGTCCTTTCTGCTACTCTGTCTATATATCTGTAAAACTATGGGTTTTAATGATTGTTGATTATATCTGGCAAATGTGTATTCATTGTGAACAATTGAAGAACCAAAAGAATGGATTTAAATAGCCATAGGGGACGGTTCTCACCGGAGAGAACCGTCCCCTATGGCTCGTCGAAATCCCGTAAAAAACAAATACTTCCGAAGAATAAAACCTCCGGAAGTTATATGGTATTGTTATTTCATGGTTTTCTTCAGAAGCTCACACAGCTCATCCACCGCATCTTCTTTTCCTTCTTTGATGTCCTCCACAACGCAGGACTTGATATGGGAGCTTAAAAGCTCTTTGTTAAAGGAATTGAGAGAAGCCTGGACCGAACTCACCTGGATAAGGATATCGGGGCAGTATCTGTTGTCCTCGATCATCTTTTTTATCCCGCAGATCTGACCTTCTATACGGTTTAGCCTGGTTGTCAGGGCCTTTATCTGCTCAGGGGTTCTGTTCTTATGTCTTACATTTTCTCCGTCACAACAAGCAGGCATGTCATTCACCTTACTTTACGATGGAAACGAACTCGAAGTCGTGATCCTCCACAGCCTTTTTAATTGCTGCCTCATCAACTTCCTTTGAAAGCTCGATAACGGCTGTTCCGCTGTCGTGGGAAACTGTTGCTGAAGTAACACCGTCAAGAGCCTCCAGAGCCTTCTTAACTGTTGCCTCGCAATGTCCGCACATCATTCCCTTGATATTAACTGTTTCTGTCATGATTTCATTCTCCTTTTTTGTTTCTTCATTTGTATTTAACTCAGCTTCCTTTTCCGTGGTTGCTGTAGTTTTCCTTATAATTTTTTTATCCCTTGATGCATCAAATACATCGAAAAGATTCAGTCTCAGGGCATTCATACATACCGTGAAGCTGGAAATGCTCATGGCGGCTGCTCCCACCATGGGATTCATTTCGAACTTCCATCCGAAAAGCGCCGGGTAAAAGCCTGCCGCAAGAGGTATGCAGATAACATTGTAAAAGAATGCCCAGAAAAGATTTTCATGGATATTCCTTATGGTGACCCTGCCAAGTCTTATGGCTGCAGCTACATCCGTAAGCTTTGACTTCATGATGACCACGTCGGCAGTGTCAATGGCTACATCAGCCCCCGCCCCTATGGCTACACCAAGATCCGATCTTGTTAATGCAGGCGCATCATTGATTCCGTCACCAACCATTGCAACCTTGCCCTTTTTCTGAAGCTCACGGATAACCGCTTCCTTACCGTCCGGAAGTACCCCGGCAATCACATGATCGACTCCTGCCTGCTTAGCGATTGCCTGCGCGGTCTTTTCATTATCACCTGTGATCATATAGACCTCGATGCCCATACCTTTAAGCTCTTTTATGGCTTTGGCGGAATCCTCTTTTATTGTATCAGAGACAGCAATCATGCCAAGAAGCTTATTATCTTCAGAAAAGAAAAGCGGTGTTTTTCCCATTTCAGAAAGCTCATCGGACTTACGGACAATTGTATCATCAGCTCCGAATTTCTCCATCATGAACTTCCCGGAACCGCCGTAAAGCTCATGGCAGTCAAGTTTTGCAGTTATGCCGTTTCCCGGTAATGCGCGGAAGTCACTTACCTCAGGAATACGTATATGGTTTTCATTGGCATAGCTCATTACAGCCTTTGCCAGAGGATGCTCCGATTTCTGTTCCAGGGAAACCGCAAGGCTCAGCAACTCTTCCTTTGTAACGCCCTCCTCAGGTATTATATCCGTCACCACCGGCTCACCCTTTGTGATGGTGCCTGTCTTATCAAGTGCAACTATCTCAATTCGTCCTGACTGTTCCTGGGAAGCAGCGGTTTTATAAAGTATACCGTTTTTGGCTCCCATTCCGTTACCAACCATGATGGCAACCGGTGTTGCAAGTCCCAAAGCACAGGGGCAGGAAATAACCAGTACCGCAACTGCTCTCGGGATGGAGAACTCGATGCCTTTTCCCATAAAAAGCCAGATAAATAATGTAAGCACCGAAACGGTAATGACGAAAGGCACAAATACAGAAGCGACCTTATCCGCAATTCTTGCTATAGGAGCCTTTGTTGCAGCAGCATCCGATACCATATTTATGATCCTGGATAATGTTGTATCCTTTCCGACTCTCAAAGCCCTGGCCTTTACATAACCTGATTGATTTATGGTTCCGGCAGAAACCATATCCCCTAAAGTTTTGTCAACCGGTATGGATTCTCCCGTAAGGGCTGACTCATTTACAGAAGTTTCTCCTTCTTCAATGATTCCGTCCACGGGGATATTCTCTCCGGGTCTTACAACAAACAGGTCTCCGGTTTTAACCTCGGCAATAGGAACTTCTGTCTCCTTTCCGTCGCGGTAAAGAACCGCAGTTTTTGGAGAAAGCTTCATGAGGCTCTTAAGCGCATCTGTTGTATGTCCTTTTGACATTGCTTCCAGAAGCTTTCCTACGGTTATGAGCGTAGGTATCATTGCCGCTGTCTCAAAATAAAGGTTATGTGCCAGATGATGGACTGTCTCCGACTCACCTCTGCCCATGGCATTTATCATGATATAAAGAGATACAAGTGAATATGCAAAGGAGGCTGTGGATCCCAAAGCGATAAGCGCATCCATATTGGGGGATCCGTCAAAAAGCGTCCTGAAGCCGTCTATGAAAAACTTCCGGTTTATATACATCACAACTATTGCGAT
>JAGAGL010000052.1:0-11703 GCA_017627595.1 Oribacterium sp.
AGAGGACTGAAAATCCTCGTGTCACTGGTTCGATTCCGGTTCTGGGCATCCAAGATGATAAAGACAGCGATAACATTCACACTGAAACTGATCATCTTTTGTATAGTGTTTCGTTCTTCACAGAAATGAAAGTTGAACGGACATTAATAATGCGCGAGTAGTAGAGTGGTACTACGTCGCCTTGCCAAGGCGAAGATCGCGGGTTCGATCCCCGTCTCGCGCTCTAAAGAACCTCAGGATTTCCTGAGGTTCTTTTTTCTCTTTATAGGAAAGTGCATTGACTATGATTATAAAATAGAGCTGCCTCTCCTGTCTTAAAGTTGGAGAGGCAGCTCATATAATGTTAAAGATCTGTACATGATAAGTGGTCAGCCTGGCAATACTGAAAAAATGCAGTATTTTTAGGTGTGGATCACTTTCGTCGTATTTTTCCGGTCATCTTATAGTAGCGGTTCTTGTCATCATACATACGTTTATCTGCAAGCTCCTGAAGTTTTGCAAAATCAGAATGGTAGGATGCGGTAAAGGCATATCCCAGTGAAGCACTCACATTAGCACTGGACATTATTTTCCTAAGTCGCTCTATGGATTCAATGCACTCTTCTTCGGAGTGATCATACTGAATAACGATGAATTCATCTCCACCGATTCTGAAAACCTGATTGTTTCCAAATACTTCAGAAAGACAGGAAGCTATGGTTATGATCAGTCTGTCTCCCGCCTCATGTCCCAGGTTGTCGTTAACTGCTTTTAGTCCGTTGATATCGGCAGCAATTACAGCAAGAGATTTATTTTCATACTGATGGGATAATACGTTTTTGAGACCGCTTCTGTTCATGACACCAGTCAGCGGGTCATTCATGGAAAGCCTTTCAAGCCGTAAGGCTTCATCCATCTGATAGTGAAGGCAGCTTCTCTTGGTGTTAAATCCATTGAAAATGGCAACCATCATATCATGGCAGCTATAGTATCCACATGCAGAACAATCAATGTGACGGGATTCAATGGTAGTCTTGTGCATAGAATTGTATATCTCATCGGCTTCCTCATCTGTTGGAACCTGTGTTTTACAATGTTCACTCATGTCAGTAAAGCTCCGCAAATAATGTGTCAGATCCAGATCCTTAAACTGTTCGTTAAGCTTATGGAGCCTTTCTTCATGGGAAAGATCCGGATTCCACGGGGAATCTTTTCCTGCTTTTTTACTGTTACTGCGTATCTTGTTAATAGTGTAAAATGCTGCATCTTCTAAAAAACGTTTTGACTCTGACGCAGTACCCTCTATACAGCCTTCCTGACAGTTCAGAGCATCAATCAGCACGAATGGTATATTTTGAGCGCTAATGTCTGTTTTATTCTTTTTAAGCCACCCAAAGAGAAAAGTTTTACCGGATACTACTCGGACAGGGGTATCGTCACCCATGAACCAGTGAACATTATCCGCAAGTCCTCCCGGTGCCGGATAGAAGGAACCCAGACCGTATTCAATCTCATCTGTTGCATCCGGTCCGGTAATATTGTGACTGCGAATATAATCCATGAATTTGAGGAAGGTGACATTGTAGTGTACAGGACTATCCATATATTCATCGGTTTCATATTTCTTGCCGATGCACGGACCAAGAAATGCCAGTTTGTCAGTGATACCCAGAACCTCACGGCAATATATGGCAGCGCAAAGCATCGGAGAGTAAACAGGCATGAGGCTCGGAATCAGCTCCGGCATGCAGTGTTCGATATAAGATACGGTTACAGGACAAGGAGTTGAGATCTTTCCGACCAATCCTTTTTCCCTGATACACTTAAGATAAGCCCATGTGCAGATGTCGGCACCGAAAGCTACAGATATGATCCTCTTGATGCCAAGCTTTTTGAGCCCGCCAAGAATGGTACCGTATTCCTCGGGATAGGATGCCTTGAAGGACGGTGCCAGCAAAAGAGAGATACTTTCGCCTTTCTTGAGGTCTTCAAAAAAGCCCCTTGTGTCATCGTGATAGTCTCTTGCATTATGCTCACAAAGTGTAAAGCAAGCCCCACAGGATATGCATCTTTCTTCGTTGATATGTACTACTGTAGAGGTATCATTTGTTTGAACGAAGCTTGCTCCCGGAGAAGTGCATACACGTACACATTTATTGCAGCTTATACAATTGTCAGTAGTAAAAATCAGACCCTTTTTCATAGATTAGTCCTCTTGATAAGTAATAAAACAGACACTTCCATTTTACCATAGTCATGGTCTTGGATTAATCATGACCAAGCTTGAAGAAACAAATCTCAGCAATGTGTTAACTATTAATGCCTTTTTTCGGTCTGTGAATCCTTTTCCTGCTTGACCCTATGGCTTCTTCCGGGCATACAAGAATACAGAGATGACATCCTACACATCTGCTTCCATCCAGAGAGATCTTTCTGTCATCGCTGATCTTTATAGCCTGATGTCCACCGTCAGCGCACGCAATCACACATCTTCCACAGCCTATACATCTGTCCTTATCAAATCTCGGGAATACTATAGTGTCACGTTCCAGAACATCTGTGGTTTCACTGACAGTATCCAGTGACAGTCCTATAAGATCACTTACATTGTTAAGAGCCTTTTCTGCAAGATAGTAGTTGAGGCCCGCTTTAAGGTCATCAATAATA
This sequence comes from Oribacterium sp., assembly GCA_017627595.1. Classification (GTDB taxonomy): domain Bacteria; phylum Bacillota; class Clostridia; order Lachnospirales; family Lachnospiraceae; genus Oribacterium. Next base: position 2,647 of record JAGAGL010000052.1, read on the forward strand.
CGGTATCCATACTGCATTACTGCTGTTGTAACCTGTACACTTCCCGCACCTAAGAGAATAAACTCCAGGGCATCAGACCAATTTTCAATACCACCCATTCCACTTATATGCATACCTTTAAGCTTCGGATTCTTTCCAAGCTCCGCCATAAAGCGAAGCGCAATTGGTTTTACAGCGTTTCCGCTATAGCCTCCTAAAGCAGATTTTCCATGAACCGAAGGAGCGGCAACATAGGTATGTAGGTTTACTCCGGTTATACTCTTTATGGTATTTATGGCGGAAAGGCCATCCGCACCGCCACGAAGAGCTGCTTCGGCTGCAGGGCTCATGGTTGCGACATTAGGCGTGAGTTTTGCAAGAATAGGAATAGTGGCACCGCGCCTTGCAGCCTTTGTAAAACGCTCCACCAGTTCCGGAACCTGTCCTATATCTGAACCAAGGCCTTCTTCGGACATATTAGGGCATGAGAAATTAAGCTCTATGGCGTCAGCACCGTTTTCTTCACAGAGTCGGGAAAGGTTTTCCCATTCCTCATCATTTCTGCCCATTATAGAAGCGAGAATGAATTTTGAGGGATACTTTTTCTTCAGGTGTCTGAATATCTCCATGTTTTCTTCCACACTATGGTCAGAAAGCTGCTCTATATTTTTAAAACCTATTATGTTCCCACCGGACCCTTTTATGGCAGAAAACCTGGGTGATGCTTCATGAATGTCGAAGTTACATATGGTTTTAAAGGATGCTCCTGCCCATCCGGCTTCAAAGGCTCTTGAGCACATATCATATGAGCTTGCAACAACGGATGAAGACAGAAGGAAAGGGTTTTCAAGCGGTATACCGCAGATATCTGTTCTTAGGCGGATTTCATCCTTAGGAAGTGATACCTCAAGAGACGGTCTGACCTCGTCATATAACCGTGTGATTACATCCTTGACAGGAACTTCCCCTGAACGAACACACGCTCTTTCGCAAGGAGCATCACAGCTTATACTGGGATTTTCTTCCGGAAGACCTGCCGCAGCAACATTCTCGTTATCGAACCATATGCTTCTGAGGAGCTTATCAGGCTCAAGCTTAGGACATGCAAGGCTGCAGGGGGCATCGTAACACAGTGCACATTTCATTATGTCTTTTCGATACAATATTCTTTCAATCATAGTTAACCTCGGTAAATTTCAGCTATTACTAACTTCACATTCAAAAAATTCTTATTATTAATAATCGTCAAAATGCAGTCTTTATATAAAAGCTGACAACAGATAAGAAATGCCTCGCTTGAGAGGGGCAGAGATCAATATATAGAGATATGCAGGAGGTAGCAGAATGAGTAGTGGGGCCAGTAAACAATCAGGAGGAATCTATTCAATATAGAAAAATACCGCCACCTGAAATTAAAAATCAATTCAGTATTGAAACGAGAACGTGTGTATGGTATAATGCATCTACATTGATGAGTATCCCCAAGTCTTTGAACGCTGAGAGAGGTTATACATGAGAAATATAGGTGATGTAATAGCACGTAACCGAAGAAAAAAGAAACTGTCCCAGATAGATTTGGCTAAGCTTCTTGGCGAATATGGTATCTCCATTAAAAATGCGGGTATGCTTGCGGAGTGATGAGTATCTACATCGCCATAGATATGAAAAGCTTTTATGCATCTGTAGAATGTGTCGCAAGGGGACTGGATCCTCTGAAGGCAAAGCTGCTGGTGGCGGATGCCACAAGATCGGATCAGACCATCTGTCTTGCAGTATCTCCGGCTTTAAAAGCTATCGGTGTTCCGGGCAGACCCAGACTTTTTGAGGCGAAGCAGGCTATCAGAAAATACGAGCAGACGTATCGCACAAAAGTTTCTTATATCACTGCTACTCCGCGTATGGCCGAGTACGAAAAAACCTCAGCCAAAATCTATGGGATATTTTTAAAATACGCATCCTCTGAGGATATTCACATATACAGTATAGATGAGTGTTTTATCGATTGTACGCCATATCTCCATTTCTACGAAACTGAAGCCATAAGGTCCGGACAGCATCCTGCACATATCATGGCTATAACCATGATAAGGGATGTCCTTAAAAATACGGGAATCACAGCCACAGTGGGAATAGGTACAAATTTATATCTTGCCAAAATAGCTATGGATATTGTGGCAAAGAAATCCCCTGCAGACAAAGACGGAGTCCGCATCGCCGGACTTACGGAGGAAAGCTATAGGTATCTCCTCTGGGAACACAAGCCATTGACGGATTTCTGGCAGATCGGTCGTGGTAAAGCAGCAAGGCTCGAAAAAAATCACATGTACACCATGGGAGACATTGCCGAGCGTTCACAGTGTGATGAAGAGTGGTTTTATAAGGTTTTCGGAATAGATGCTGAGATACTCATAGATCACGCCTGGGGTGTAGAACCTGTGACCATGTATGATATTAAACACTATAAAAGTGACAATCATTCTCTTTCCAATGGTCAGGTTCTTCCGAGACCCTACAAATATTATGAAGCATGTATAGTTTTCAAGGAAATGATAGATATCTTATGCTGTGATATGTATAAGAAAAAACTTGTCTCTTCAAGGTTTACGTGGTGGATCAGTTATGATTATAAGAGTCTTGAATATTTCCCAAGCTATGACGGAAGACTTGCCATTGACTGGTACGGGAGACTTCATCCCGCCCATTCAACCGGAACCGTAAGATTTAAATCAGCCACCAATACCGCCAATATCGTTATCGAAGGGATCATGAAGGATGTAGATAAAAAAAGTGACCACAGGGTACTTTTAAGGAGGCTTGGAATATGCGCCTGTGATGTTAAATCTGATAACGGAGTATATCAATTGGATCTCTTTACAGACTACGATGCTCTGAATAAAGATAGACAACTTCACGCAGCGCTTCTGGAGGTGCGAAACAGATATGGAGCCAATGCCATGCTGAAAGGAATAAATTTTTTGGAAGGTGCAACCACAAAGATGAGGAACGAACAGATCGGAGGCCACAGAGCATAGGAAATCTTCGGTATGTCGCCAAACCGGATGGCTAAAGGCTCGATTGATCTGCGGTATATGTAATAGTTCAGTCGGTGAACCATGGGGACGAAAAATCCCACAGGCTTGCCTGTGGGATGAAAGCTGCTTTTTATTTCTTATTCCCGATTTTTTTCCTGTATTCCACAGGTGATATTCCTTTTTGCTTTTTGAACACCCTGGTGAAGTAATTGGAGTCTGTGAACCCGCACTGTTCAGCAATTTCCTGAATGGTATTATCAGTTGAATTAAGAAGCAGGGTGGCTCTGCCGATTCGAACACTGTGGATATAATCCGTAAGAGTCATGCCTGTCTCTTTCCGAAACTGTGCAGAAAGATATCCCGGAGTGACATTGCAAAAATCCGCAAGAGTTTCCAGAGAAAGCTTTTCCTGGTATCGGAGGTTTATCTGATCTGTACACTTTGCGATCAGGGCGGAATAGTCCCTGGTTGAATGATTGCTTACCAGCATTGCATACTTTCTAAGCATAGTGGTAGCCAGATTCTGAAGCTGTATGGTGTTGTTGGTGTTTTCAATGCTTATGGCGAAACTCCGTGAAAGCTCGTCAATGTAATAAGGATGTACCTTTGCGCGTCTTACCGCTACACGGAGCTTGGTGTTCAGGATGATCATCCAGTTTTTGTGGTTTCTCACTTCATTCGGAGTTCTGGGAGCGATATTGAACTGTCTGAAAAGTCTGTAGTAAGCGATGGCGTCATTGACATTGCCCATGGCAACAGCATCCAGAACCCGGTCCTCGGCATCGTATCTGTCGGCTATGGCTTCAAAGGAGGTGCTGTTATCGACGGCATTGAGATCGATGGCAGCCTCCTGCTCAGTACTGTTCATGACGCTGTAAAGATCTATAAATCTGTAATCGTTATATTTTCCGAAAAGCGTTTTTATCAAAGGAGTAATCAGAGAAACCCAGAAATCATGTGTGGGAAGAGTAGGAACTCTGTTATAGAATTCGGAAAAGTCCTTTGTTAACGCCACCGGAAGGTTATGCTCCTTCATGATCCTTGAAATATCCTGTTCCGGTACAAGACCGAATATAACAGGTCCTATAAGGGCATACTCCGCCTCGTATTGTTCCTTGAGCTCTTCGGGAAATTCAAAGAAACAGTAGTTGAGTAAAAAGTCGTCTCTATAAAAGTAGAGATTTATCTCTTCTGAGTTACGAAGGAGCATCCGGAAATAATCATTATAATCATAGTCTTTAAACAGCCTCTTTCTGAAGCCGTAATCGGTTTTCTCCAGATCATTTCCTGATTTCTGTAACAGCTGAAACCGGATACCCTGAGCGGAGAGGATTTCTTTATAAATATTTATGAGATCTACAGTCATGGGATCACCTAGCACAAAATCATTCCAAACAAGCACAAAATTACTACAAAAATGAGTATAGCATAAAATCGTGCTGATTCAACATCATATCATGCTAGAGAACTGTCTGGAATTTCATATAATGAATATATCCATTAAATGTGTTTTGTACAAAGCGGATAAACAGGAGTATAAAAGTGGGCTGACGTTCCGGACCTTCGGGTTTTATAGGAAACATGATATGAGACGTCAGATCCTAACTGATTGAAATCTAAAAGGGCTGACGTTCCCAAACAGGAGGAAGAAATGGAAACACAGACAGGTGCAATTCACCGAGCAAAAGTATGGCAGTTATTCGGTTTTTCACTGAACAATATAGCTACTAATTTATATTTATGGGAGATGACATTTATCTCTTATTTTCTGACAGGATTTGTAGGAGTGGGAGTTGTTGTGGCATCCTCTCTGGTTACATCCATGAGAATATGGGACGGCATCACGGACCCCTTCATAGGCTTTATAGTAGATAAGACAAACGGCAGATTCGGTAAGAACAGACCATTTATCGTTCTCGGTCAGATAGTTATGGCCATAACCAGTGCGGTGATGTATTTCGTTACACCGACACTTCCGGAGGCTCACAGATTCATCGCATTTATCCTTATATATGCGGTTTACATCGTTGGCTACACTCTTCAGTGCGTAGTTACAAAGTCAGCGCAGACCTGTCTTACCAACGATCCGAAGCAGAGACCCATGCTTGCGGTTTTCACAGGAATCGGTTCGGTTGTAACCTTTTCGGTTCTTCCATATCTTTCTTACACATATCTGTTGAAAAAGCACAACTTCCAGTTTGACATACCTTTCTTTGCAGAGCAGTGGAAAATATGCAGCCTGGCATCAGCCATCCTTTCTGTGATCGTTATCATTTCACTTATTGAGAAGGACAGAACGGAATATTACGGAACCGGTGAAAGCATCAAGACCTCCTTCAAAGACTATTGGGAGATTATCAAGAACAACCGTGCCATCCAGATGCTGGTCGTTGCAGCTTCAACAGACAAGCTTGCAACTCAGGCAAAGAGCGATGCAACCATCACCATGATCGTGTACGCAATTGTCTGCGGCAATGCTGCTGTTTCAGGCATGCTTAATGTTTACACTCTGGTTCCAAACATTATTTTCATGATCTTCATTGCAGGTTACATCGCTGCAAAGATGGGACAGAAGAGATCCATAGAGGTATCTTCCTGGGGCGGAATCATCTGCTGCGTAGGTCTGATCCTTCTCTTCATATTCGGTGATCCCAAAACTCTCAGCCTTCCGGGCGACGGTGTCTTCACCGGATGGTCATTCTTCACAGTTGCATTTATGATCCTTACAGTCCTTTACGGAAGCTTCAATAATGTAAACACCAATGTAGTCATTACCATGACAGCGGATTGTGCGGACTACGAGGTTTACAGAAGCGGAAAGTATGTACCGGGAATGATCGGAACACTTTTTAGCTTTATAGATAAGCTTGTTTCTTCTCTTTCGGCAACACTGGTTGGACTTATGTGTGCGGCCATCGGTTTCACACAGGCGCTTCCGGATGCAAACACAGAATACAGTACCGGAATCTTCATCGTGGGAATGGTCGGAATGTACGGACTGGTTCTCATCGGACTTATCTTCAATATCATCGCAATGAAGCATTATCCTCTTACAAAGGAAAAGATGCAGGAGATACAGGAAGAAATCGCAGCTATCAAGGCAAAAAACAGGAATGGTGCCGCAACAAAGCAGAATGTGTCACACATGGAGAAGGCTGTTGTTGACAGTGCTGTTTAAAGGAAATATACGGAAAGGATTTGGAAGTTTTACATGGTAGATTTAAAGGCAAAGCCGTTTTATTTAAATGATGAAAAGATCAGGTGGGTTGAGGATACCATTAGGGGAATGTCTCTTGATGAAAAGATAGGACAGCTATTTGTCCTTCTTAAGGCAACTCCCGGTATGGATGAGGAGAAGATAAAGTCGGACCTTGCGAAGTACAATCAGGGTGGTCATCGCTGGCAGGGTGGCAATGCCGAGACTGCCTATGAACAGAATAAATTCTTTCAGATGAACAGTAAGTTTCCCCTCTTTATAGCTGCAAACTGCGATGACGGCGGAATCGGTGCGGCGCCTGAAGGAACCTTCGTGGCCACCGCTGCCGAGTGCGGTGCAGGTGAAGGTACGGCTAATGCTTACCACCTGGGCTATGTAGCAGGAAAGGAAGCTTCTGCTGTCGGATGTAACTGGATGTTCAATCCTGTTGTGGATGTTTATAAAAACTGGAGAAATACCATCGTTAACACCAGAAGCTTTGGTTCGGATCCTGAGGTGGTGCTTGCCAATGCAAGAGCCTATATAAAGGGCGTTAAGGATGCAAATCCCAATATGGCCTGCACAGCCAAGCATTTTCCCGGAGACGGTGTGGAAGAGCTTGACCAGCATCTGGCTCTCGGCGTAAACAATTTATCCGTTGATGAATGGGAAAAGAGCTTCGGCCATGTTTACAGAACCCTTATTGATGAGGGGCTTGAGACCATCATGGTTGGACACATCGCACTTCCCGAGATGACAAGAAAGCTTCGTCCCGGAATCGAGGATAAGGACATCAAGCCGGCAACTCTTTCACCTGAGCTTTTGACTGACCTCCTGAGAGAGGATATGGGCTTTAACGGAGTCATCATTACCGATGCTTCTCACATGGTTGGCATGAGCGCCACAAGTAAGAGATGCGATGCAGTCCCCGGTGCCATCATTGCCGGCTGCGATATGTTCCTTTTTGCCAATGACGTGGAAGAAGACATTGGCTTTGTAAAGAAGGCCTACGAGGAAAAGAGACTTACTGAGGAAAGACTTAATGATGCCCTCATGAGGATTCTTGGAATGAAGGCACATCTCAATATGGAGGCTTCCGGCAGAAACTTCCCGGAGAAGTCTGAGCTGTCATGTATCGGCTGCGAGGAGCATCAGGCGTATGCAAGAGAGGCTGCGGACAGCTGCATTACCCTTGTAAAGGATACCAGAAGTTATCTTCCGGTGAATCCGGCGGAAAAGAAGCGCGTTTTCCTGGTTTACGTTGGTTCCACACCCACAACCCTCGGCTACAAAAAGGATCCGGTGAAGCAGATGGTCATCGACGAGCTTCAGGATGCCGGTTTTCAAGTTGATGTCTGCCCCAACTACTTTGAGCTGGAGCTTGAAAACGGTATTTCCCCAATGAATTTCGTAAAAATGCTCAACCATCAGAAGCGTGAGGATTTCATTAAGAACCATGATTTCGCCCTGGTTGTGATCAATGTTAAAGGATACGCACAGGAGAACAATGTCCGCCTTCGCTGGAGCGTGAATCACAGCTGCGAACTCCCCTGGTACAACGAGGAGATCCCCACAATCGGAATGAGCCTTAACTACACAAATCATCTCATCGATGTGCCTCAGCTTCATACCTTTGTTAATGCTTATGCTCCGAGAAGGGAGCATATTAAGGCAGCCATCGAAAAGCTCACAGGAAAGAGCGAGTTCATGGGCAAGGCAGATGAGAGCGTATTCTGTGGAAGATGGGATACAAGACTGTAGACCGGTAGCTGTTTACCTTTATATGGCGCACCGGGATATATGCCTCATAGGTATATGGATGTGATCTGAAAGAAGCGTATAGATAGTTTTTGATGTATAGAAAGAAGAGATAGATAATGTCAAGATTTGATGATTATACAAAAAAGAATAACAAGATTGTTTGTATAGATTCCGACGGTTGCGCCATGGACACCATGAACATCAAGCATATCAGATGCTTCGGTCCCTGCATGGTTAAAGAGTGGAATCTTTATGAATGGGAGAAAGAGATTCTCGACCGTTGGAATGAGATCAACCTTTATTCCATGACAAGAGGCATCAACAGATTCAAGGGTCTCGCCATGATGCTTTGTGAGGTTGATAAAAAGTATAGTCCCATCGAAGGAATCAAAGCCCTTAAAACCTGGGCTGAAGAAGCTCCTGAGCTTTCAAACGCCGCAGTTGAGAAAATGCTGTCAGTGGACGAAATTTTCAAAAAGACTCTTAACTGGAGCAGGGCTGTTAATGTTTCCATCGGGGAGCTTCCGAAGGAAGAAATAAAGCCCTTTGAGGGCGTGAAAGAGGCATTTGAGAAGATCCACGAGTCCTGTGATATCGCCGTGGTTTCCAGCGCAAACCGAGAAGCTGTTGTGGCAGAATGGGAACGTTTCGGACTGCTTCCATATGTAGATATCCTCTGCGCCCAGGACATGGGAAGCAAGGCCTTCTGCATCGGTGAGATACTCAGGAAAGGCTTTGCAGACAAGGACGTTCTCATGTGCGGTGACGCTCCCGGAGATGAAGCGGCAGCCTTTGAAAATAAAGTATTGTATTACCCGATTCTTGTGAATCACGAAGAAGAGTCCTGGAAGAGACTTAAAGAAGAGGCTCTTGATATATTCCTGAGTGATAATTACAAGGGAAGTTACCAGAAAAAGATGAGTGATGAATTCAGGGACAACCTGAAATAAAAAATGTGATACATCTCATGAATAAGCACCACAACATAAAACCTGAATGCTTAATCCGAATACTACGTAGTATTTACAGTTCAGCCGGTGGACCATGGGGACGGGGTTAGTGGCCCATTTTTGAAAAATGGACCACTAA
>JAGAGL010000053.1:0-30561 GCA_017627595.1 Oribacterium sp.
CTTATAAACAGGCAACCATAATTAGGGCATAGACCCTGCACCGGACCTGTATGCAGCTCTTAAATGTGGATGAGGAAGAACGAACTGTGGTAGGGGCTGTTCTTCCTTATTTTTATGCAACTTTATGAATATAGAGTAACGATGGGGAATGGTCAATATGCACAGAAAAAAACGTGCGGTATAAAACAGCACGTTAAGATAGACAATATATTTGAGGAGCCGAATTTAATCTGCGGCAAACCTGCGGTAGGTGAGAAGATTAATTCGACGCGTTACATCTATCTGAATAGAAATATCGAAATATTATACATGTACTTTATCGGTTTGCTTATAATACTAGGCAAAAAAGCAAAAGTTAACAATAAATTAATGAATGATAAAAGATATTATCATTTGTATGTATTTGGATTATAATTTAGCCACAAAGGAGGAGGAGAAAAATCAATGAAGAAGAATCGCAAAAAAGGGAAAAATATTGTTCGCTATGGAATAATTGTGACAAACAATAAGCATTGCCGATTTATTATTGCCAGGGTAGGTATAGAAAGTTATCCGTTGGTATTTCTTCGGGAATGGGAAGACGATCCTGATGAAGAGTATGATGAATGGTATTCCTTGTATAAGTCTGCCCTGACGGCAGATGAGGCAGATGAGATATTGAATCTGCTTAAGGATGGCAAGAAGCAGAAAGCCAATATTTTGCTTAAACAATATTTCAAGAATGAAGGGGTAATCTGTGAATCTGTAGGTGAGATCAGACTTGATGATGCAGTTCCGGATGCCTGGTATGATGCTTGGAAGGAGATGGAAGGCTTGATCACCATCGACAAAGATTATCCGGGATATTATGAAAACGATGTGGAAGAGCAGGAGTTGTGGTAATTAATATCCACGGGGGATGGTTCTCGCCGGCGAGAACCGTCTCCCGTGGCACTCAAAGGCCTCCACGAGACGTTGTGGTGAAATAAAAATTATTTCCAAAAGAGAGTTTTCACACCAGTGAAAACTCTCTCTTTTTTTGTCTTACAAAGCCTCATTTTATCTTTCTACAATGCATGAATATTTATTCATAACCCTTCCTCCACCTTCATTCCCCAAAACTTATTTCTTCTATAATAAAAAGCAAAGCATTGACTTAAATTTATCAATCATCTTTGATTTCTAAACTTTCTGTTTAACTTTATAAAGAAAAGAAATTGCTTTCTAAAATAATGATAAAAAAGAAGAATCTTGCAAAAAATACTTAAAAATTAATTTTTTTTGTAATACCCGCCTTGCTATGTTAAGGCTACAAAGCAGTTAGGTTAGCGGTTGGATTTTACAGAGGATAGAGATTATGAAACGAGTTAAATATAACATCAAGAATTTAATAAAAAAGGGGTTATCAACACTCTTATCGGTATGTCTCATAGTATCAGGAGTACAGACACCTGTATATGCAGCAGAAGCCTCAATCCCGACAGAGTCCACTGCAACAGTATCAGGTCTCGTTAATAAAAAGGTTGTACTTGATCTTTTAAGTGACGATCTGAGGGAAGCAGCACTCACAGCAATCCGTGAGAACCGGCTGTTTGAGGCAGAGGACTATCTGGGGGCGACTTCAGACAGCGCTAAGGCAATAAAAGAATATGAGGCATTCTTCAACAGGAATCCGGGACTGTACGTAGTAGAGGTTCCAGATTCCATCAGAGATATCCTTTCAAGCGAAGCAGATTCAGAGCTTAGGATTTTTGTACAGAAGGACGAAAAGAAAGCCAAGGTTGATCTGGAAGAAGCAGTAAATGATGAATCGGTTCTTTCAAGAGACGTAACCTTCCGTTACGGAACAGAAGATGACATCATCCTTTACGAGCCGTCATCTCAGATCGACACTCTGGTAAACGGCGGAGAGGATGCTTACTACAGAGATCCGGAACAGGACACAGCAGACAATTCCGATTACCAGCTTACCGGTAAAGAAAAGATCACCTTCATGTTTGTCAATGCTTCCGACGGAGCGGTCAGATACACACTGAAGGTTGACGGTGTCAAGTATGATTCTGTAGAGGTTTGCGGAAGGACAGCAGCTCTCAAGCATGTACTTTCACAGGCAGGCATCAAGAAGACAGAAGAGACCACAGCAGCGGCAGTTGAAACTACAGCAGCACCGGTTGAAGCTACAGTACCGGCGCAGTTGACAAACGTAGGAGCAGCATTAGGAACAGAGGAAGTAATACAGAACGGCGAAAACATTATCCCTGAAGGCACAGCTAATGATCCTTCAGAAATGATCGGAACGCTGGTACCGGAAGGTCAGGAAGCTGCAGAGCCCGGACCTATGGCATATAACGAAAATGACAGTACTGAAGCTGCAAATCCTGTTACAGCTGAACAGGGAGCTGCAGAAATAGAGAGCGGTGCTGATACAGGAGACAACAACCAGGGTTACATCGCAGGCGACACAAACACATCACAGCAGGGGCTGACAGATAACGATACAACAGTGCAGACAAACGATGACGCAGCATTGGTAACAGATAACGGCACAGCAGAGCAGACAAACAAAGACGCAGCTGAACAAGCAAACGATAACGCAGCAGAGCTGACAGATAACGATACAGCAGGGAACAACGATACAGAAGATAATGTCAACATCGGAAATGAAGATGGAGCACCGGCAGAGAACAACGACACAGAAGATGATGCTTCCATCGGTGACCAGATAGCAGAAGCAGTTCAGGAAGCAATCGAGAATGCAGGCGACGCGATACTTGGAAGAATGGTTGCTTACGCGGATGAGATCATAGGCGAGGGTTACGTTTTCGAAGAAGGGCAGCAGGGTCCCGAGACAGAAGAAGAGGAAAAAAATGAAGATATAGCTGCAGAAGCAGGAAATACAGAGGGAAATGACAACGATGCAGCAGACAAACAGGAAATACAGGCAGACTTAGACGACAACAATGGAGCAGCAGAAGGAGGACAGCAGGGCGGACAGGAATACGAACAGAAAGAAGACCAGCAGGGCGGACAGGAAATCGGCCAGCAGGGCGGACAGGAAATCATACAGCAGGGTGAAGGACTCGGAACAGAGACATTGGAACAGAACGAAGGATCCGGAGCAGAAATAGTTGGACAGAATGAAGCAGGATCAGGAAATGAATCAAATGTAACTATAGTGGACATTTTCACAGAAGATAATCAGGAAGAAGGGGTTCAGAACGATAATACTTCAACAGAAATATCCACAGGGGATGTACCGGCAACAGCCATCGAGGGAACGATTCCTGAAGGACAGGATCTTACAGGAATGATGGCTGAACCTGAAACCACAGCAGCGGCAGAGATTCAGAAACCGGAAACAACAGTTAAAATGCCGGTTGCTTCACCATCTGAGGTCGAGGAGACAAAGGGTGAGTATGATGAATTTGCTAAGGGTCTCATAGAGGAAGTCAAGCAGGCCGTTCTGGAAGATAAGGATGCAGCAAAGGAACAGATAAAGGTAGCGAAAATCGTTCAGTACTCCATCGGATCACTTGGAAAGATACATTACTTAACAGAGATAGATGGATACACAGTAGAAGTTTTCGCATCACAGGACGCATTTGGCGGATTCAAACCAAAGCTTGAGGTCAAGAGACTTTACAAGCCGGAGGAGGGTGAAGAAAACGGAGACGCTCCTACAGAAGCACAGATCGCAGAGCTTAAGGCAAAAGGAATTTACGACAACTCACTCTTACTGGACATCTGCTTTAAAAACGACGCCGGTGACGAAGTCGAGCCAAACGGAAACGTAAACGTAAGAATGACCTTGAACGATGAAGAGCTTCTCAAGAAGATCGACGCATCTTCCCTGGAGGTTCATCACATCAAGGATGACAACAGCACATTAAAAACAGAAAAGGTAGCTTCAACTGATGACGTTAAGGCACTTGATGAAAATGATGAGCAGATCGATGATTCAGATCTTCAGGCAATGGCAGAAGCGGTTGCAGCAGGTGAGGAGGCCGAGGTAGAGGTTGCAAGCGCTGTTGCGGAGTTCGAGGTTGAGAGCTTTTCACTCTTTGCTATTACATGGAAGACTAACAATTACAGTGTAGAGCAGGCAGAAGTCAATATTTTCTATTATGAAAGATACGAGGAGGAAGGAGAAACAAAGTATAAGAAAATATTATTAAATACAAATAAAGAATCCCACAATGAATCCGGTTTAACCATAGAACTTGCAGACTATCAAATCAAAATAAAAAATGAAGAAGGAAACGAAGTAGACAATGATTATGCAGAATTAAATCTTAGAGAATGGCAAGGTGGAGTAACAGGTTATGACTATGTTGAGGCATTACTTGGTGATGTGGAGGAACAGGGAGAGAAAATATCGATAAATGCAGTAGCAAGAAAAACCGAAGATGGTAATAATTCTTTAGTTTTTATAAAAACTGATGGTAGTGAAGTAGAGTTTGAGACGAATGAAAAGGTTCAGAAGACAATCTGTTTTATTTATGAAAAGCATGACTATCCTACAGGTGGTTATGGAGAGGATCCGAAACCTGAAGACCATCATATAGAAAAAGAAAAGAAGCTAACGAAGAATGATGATGGAACATACAAGCTTACACTTAGTGTTACAGGTCAGACAGAGGAAAGTCGAAAGAGTAAGCATGTTAATGTAGTATTTGTACTCGATACTTCGAATTCTATGTCTTATGACAAGGAGGGAAACAAAAATCATCGTAATTATGAGCGACTTGATATTGCAAAAACTGCTTCATACGAGATGGTGGATGAGCTTCTGGGCCTGAATGGCAAGGATGGTAATGATGAAGATACTGTACAGATGTCATTTATCAGATTTGGCAGTTCAGCAAGTGAACCAACTGAAGTGACTACATCTGCTGATGCAGTGAAGGATGAGATTGAAAGCATCGCTAAAAACTGGAAAGATGGTGTAGATATACCAGAAGGTTATCTCGGTCTGACTCAGGGTACCAACTGGGAAGATGCTTTGATAAAGGCAAACAGTGTTGATTTTGAAGATAATGATCCTGTACATATCATTTTTGTATCAGATGGTGCCCCCACTGCAAGATTTAGCAGAAATGGCTATCTTAAAGATCGTGGATATGAGGGAATGTGGGGCTTTGGAGCCTGGAGCCTCGGTAATTCGATAAAGGAAGCATCCTACGAGAAATCTCACGAAGCGGCAATAAGGGCTGCTAAAGATATCAAAGCTGCTAATAAGACCATGTACACCATCGGAGCATTTCCAGCAGGTGATGAGTTAAAAAAACTTGAAGATTTGTTGATAGATGAAGATCACGGATCTAATTATTATGAGGCTAAAGATGCAGATTCTTTGGCGACAGCATTTGCTGACATCAATAAAAAGATAGCTACTTCTGTAGGATATACGGAAGTAACTGTTATCGACGGTATAACAGCTTATACAGCATCAGTAGATAAGGTGATGGGTTATGTAGGAGACTACACCTATGAGATCAATGATAAACCTATTGAAGATGATGATGTGAAGGCGGCACTGGAAGGTACAGCTAAATACGATGAAGGAAAAAAATCTGTTGTGTGGGAATTCCCGGATACCATAACTGTAAACAAGGGAACTGAAAACGAAAAGACAAAAAGGTTTGTGCTTCAACATGGATACAAATATTCGGTAAGTTTCACAGTATGGCCGGATCAGAATAGCTACGATACTTTGGCTGAACTGGAAAATACATACGGGGATACCCCGACAGATGAAGCATTCGATCCTGTAGAATTATACGATCCTGAAGATCCTGAATCAGGAGGAATAAGATATTACAAGGATGATAGGAACTTCTTTTACGATACAGGTAAAAAAATATATTATTACAAAACAAACACAGCAGCGTCTGTAACATACAAAGTTGTAAGAACCAATACCGAGACCGGTGAAGATGATTACGTTTCAGACCTGTCGGAGCCGCAGCCAATATATTTATCAAAGGATTCTGAAAAGGGTATGTCTCTGGATAGTACAAATATCTCCATAGAGAAAATCTGGGAGACAAACAGTAACTATAGCCAGAAAAATCTTATAGAAAAATCTGCAATTCTTCTTAGCTTAAATTATGGCAAACACGAAGAAGATGATGATCAAAATGATGATCAGAACATATTTGTGAGGGGTATTTCTGTAGGACCCAATCCGGAAGATTCCGGCGAACGGGTTTTTAATGGCAATGGTGATTTTATAGGTGTTAAGACTACTTATGAAGAAGGAGGAGAAACAAAATACGGAATAAAATGGTCTAACAGCAGGCAGATCTTTATCGCACCCGGAATATTGCTGACGGAAGATGATGCTAAAGAGCACGGTCTGGATAAGGCTTTCAAAGAAAACGATAGTACTCAGGTTAAGCCGGTTACATACGAGGTCAGTGATACTGAAACGAATACTTACTATATGATCGAAACCGGACATGATTATCACTTCCATGAGAAGAATGATAACCACAAGTTTACACTTGACAACAGGACATACCATCCGATGCTTTTACATGGTGATCTTTATGATGTGATATTCGATTCTGATGGTAATATCGAGTCTATGGTAAGCATGGGAAGCCGAGGGTCTGAAAAGATCACAGCATACAACAAGTTTGAGTATGATGATCTTAAAGTTTACAAGATGTTTAAGGGCAACATGGCTGCACTTCAGGATGCCGAGTTTGTAATACATCTTTACAATGCTGATGGAAGTACTTATTACGGGACATATACCGATGGAGTAGACGATATTGTTATCCTGAATACTGTGGAAATAGGAGATAAAACGGTAAATAAGATCACATTAAATTCTGATAATGAGTATAGTTTCGTCATAAAACCAGATAAGTTAGGTGAAAATAAAGAAATTACGATAACTTTACCGAAGGGTGTTCTATATGACATAGTTGAAGTAAATCCCGGTACTGATGCGGGTTATACAACATACTGTGGCACATCGGAAAATCCGACTGCAAAGGGTCGTTCTACTGATGAGATCAACAATAACGAGAAGTTCATTCTCAGTGGTGAAGGCAGTGTAAAGACTATCTACTTCATCAATGAGAAGAAAGCCGAGACTCCGACCGGATTCACCGACAACACTTTCCCGTTCGCAGTGCTGGCACTTGCAGGATTCGCAGCAATGTTCTTCCTGGCCTGTGATTTCGAGAGAAAGAGATTGTTCGAAGAATAAAATCAAATAATGAGTCCCTGAGATCCGGACAGGGTTCCGGATCCTGAAGGACTCAGGAAGAGAAGACAACAGTAGGATTCAGATAACAGATAATAGTCGAAACAAAGTGTAGACATTATTCAGAACTTAATAAGTACATGCGTAGGTACTTATGAAAATAAGACACAATTCAAAACTAAATTTTAGAGAGAGGGGTTTATCATGAAGAAGCATTTTAACAAATTAATGGCAATCATCACCACAAGTATTCTTGCAGCAACCATGAGTTTTAGTGCTTTTGCAGCAAAAACAGATGTATATGATTCTGTAAAGTTTACAAAGAAGCTTACAAAGACTGATTCAACTGCGCCGACTCCTGCTGAAACAATCAAGTTTTCTGCTGTACCCGGAGCGGCAGTAGCAGCAACAGATACAACTCCTGAGATCAAGGCCGGGGAGGGAACACTTACCTTAGAATCAGTTACATTTAGTTCTGCAGATAATACAGATGATTTATTAACAAAGACGGTTGAAGGCAGCTTTGGTACAACATTACCATTTACTGAGCCCGGTATCTACAGATACACAGTAACCGAATCTATAGATGGTGCTAACCCGTACGGTATTTCGTTAGATACAACAGCAAAGACTCTTGATGTTTATGTAATCAGAGGTACCAGTGGATTAGAGATTAGCCATTCAGTTCTTTCAAATAGCACAGCTGCGCCTGTATTAAGCGCGGATAAGCAATCTGCCGACTATAACGAAAATGCTAAAATTGCAGGATTTGTAAATAATTATGCAACTTATGACCTTACACTCGAGAAGCAGGTTACAGGAGGCATGGGTGAGATGGCAAGGGATTTCGATTTTACCATTGATCTTGCCGGCGGTCCTAAGAGTGCAACTATTACAGCAAAGAAAAAAGCTTCAGCAACTGCTACAGAAGAAGATATTACAGTAACGTTTGGTGCTGATGGTAAGGCTAGTATTACAAACCTTACACTTAAGGATGATGGAACATTCGTAATCGCAGGATTACCACAGTCGACAACTTATGATATCACTGAGAATCTTGCCGCTTCTGAGGGATACACAATAATTGCAACAGGTAGTGCAGGCGAGAATACTGCAAATGCTAACCTTAAGGTATCAGGTGATCTTTCTGATAAACCTGAAACCGGAACTGAGAAAGTTACATTTACAAATAATAAGGATGCTGTAACTCCTACCGGCGTAGCAATGGATATCGCTCCTTACGCACTCATGGTGGTTCTTGCAGGAAGTGCAGCAGTTACATTCCTTAGAAAGAAAGATCAGTTCGAAGAGTGATAAAAGGAAAGGATAGTAATTATAGCGGAATAACCTATAATAAAACAACTAATTACATGTATATGAATGTAATCAACGATGGAAACAGTGAAGTTAAGGTTGACAATGCATTAGTTGCAGAGGACGAAGGCGATAAGATAGCTGGCATTACAAATGACTTTAGTACAACCATCAATTGAACACACGATCTTACAATCACTAAGTCAGTTACTTACACGCCGGAGAACTTACAAAGGACTTCACATATATAGTGAAAGCTAATCATATAGGAACTAAGTTAAACCTAAACACAAAGGAACTAAAAACTAATTAATTAAAAAACCAGTTAAAGAAACCGATGATAAATCTATCAATCTAAAATTTAGTAAGTAGTCCGGGTGGAGCCCTTCGGGGCTCCACAGGATACAGATAAACGGATTGAGAAGAGATTTTCCGGTGAGAAGCAAAAGCTACATAAGTAGTTGAAAGAGACAAGATTCTCCGGTGAGAAGCCCGGGAGGGTTTAGAGATTACCGGATGCAGAGACATTAAACTAACAAGTACGTCGAGTGCCGACAGAGCAAACCATTAAGGAGGCTCGTGATGATGAATAGAAATTCTGGAAAAAAGTATATAGGAGCATTCCTGGTAATGCTGTTTGCTTTGCTTCTTAACATCAGCGGTTTTGCAGCAGCAAAATACGAAGCAGCCGTGAAGATTCCTGTAAGAGTTACTCTTGAAGGAGAGAAGGCATCCTCAGAGGAGGTAACCATAGTGATGACTCCGCTGGATGGTGCGCCGGCATTTGATCAGACATCCATAAAGGTTCAGGCGAAAAAGGGCGAGACGGTTGAGGCTGAATTTACCAAGACCTTCAAAGAGCCCGTGGATCTCAGATATGAAATCAGAGAGACAGCCGGAACTACAGATGCATACACATACGATGATACAGTATATACCGCAATCGTTTTCGTAGAGAACGATCCGGAGACCATGGGTTTAAAGGCATCGGTAGTAAAGGTTTATAAGGATGACGATCCGGCAACTAAACAGGATGCAGCTATCTTCATAAACAGATACTGCCCCGCGGAAATCAATCCTCCGGTAAACAAGGTGGTAACCAATGATTCCGGAACCGCACCTGATATCGCAAAGTTCCATTTCACCATGAAGGCAGAGGACAAGACATTCCCAATGCCGGCAGGAAGCGTTGATGGAGCTAAGACTGTTGAAGCAGGAACAGGTAAAGTAGAATTCGGAAAGATAGAGTACGAGAAGGCAGGAACCTACACATATAAGGTTTACGAGGAAAAGGAAGCTCTTTCAAATTTCACTTACGATACCACTGAATACACGGTTAAGGCAGAAGTTGAAAAGAAGGCAGGAGTTCTGACAGCTACCATGACGATCATTAAGGGTGCTGAAAATGTTAACTCTATAGATTTTAACAACCATTACTCAGAGAAGAAAGGAAGCAGCACCAGCGGCGGAGGCGGAGGAAGCCCAAGTGGCGGTGGATCAAGCAGCAGCGATACTGACAGCAGTGAGTATTGGGATCCGGATGAAGGAAGCGTTCTCGGAGCAGTCAGAGACGCCATCGAAAACAGCCCGGTGGGACAGGTTCTCGGAGCAGCCAGAGATAAGATAGAAGAGAGCCCGGTAGGACAGGTTCTCGGAGCGGTTAGAGGAGCCACAAGAACCGGAGACAACAGCTTCATGATGATCTCAGCACTCTGCTTCTTTGCAGCCATTGCAGTACTTACAGGATGGATCATGACATTCCTGAAGAGAAGGATGAGCTAAATAAAGGATACCGGAATGGCATATGAATGTCATAGGAAAACAAATTAGAACTGATTTGAAAAAGAAAGTGAAGATAGTAAAAATATAGGAAGAGAGGAATAGTACAGGAAGAGAAGAAAAGTACAGGAAGAAATAAAAAACACAGGAAGAATATAGGAAAAAAGAAAAAGAAACGGGGGCACCGCATCCTAAAGGGTGATGGTGCCTCTGAATTTTTGCATAGTGGATTGACCACATACCCATATTCTTCATAATAAGTCAATAGTTTTGGCTGGTCTATATGACTCTAAGCATGTAATTTTATATGTGAGTCAATGGCTTTAGCGAAACTATATGACTTAAATCATGAAATCTCATGCATGAGTCAATGGTTTCAGCGAAACTATATGACTCAAATCATGAAATTCTATATATGAGTCAATAGTTTCAACCAGTCTACATGACTTCTTTCGTGACATTCCCGATATGAGTCATTGATCTCTGCAAGTCTATGTGACTCTGAATATACTATTCCAAAAGCGAGTCAATATCTACATATGCCACGACTGAACTATTACTTCTATGGTGGAATTCACTGCTTTTATATGTCTGTTATTATTGTAACAATGCCTTGATATGTGTTAGAATATTGAGAAGTTTAAAACATCATTTAACATCATTATAAAGGAGAGTTACGCCCGGGCAGTTCGGACGTTGTGAGAGGCAGATCATGAAAGACAAATACATGGCGTACATCGGTTCATACAGCTATACCGGAAACGCAAAGGGAATCACCATATGCGACGTTGATGTGGAGAAAGGTGTCCTCATCAAGAGAACAGAGATCGAGGTCAACAATTCTTCATATCTTGTAGCGTCAAGGAACCAGAAAACCCTATATTCCATTTCTGACGAGGGCATCGTTTCCTTCCGGATCATGGAGAACGGATCCCTCAGCAAGCTCAATACAAGAAACATCCGTGGTATGCGTGGATGCCACCTTGCCGTTGACCAGTATGATGAATACATCATGGTTTCAGGCTATCATGACGGAAAGGCAACACTTCTTAAGCTTGAGAAGGACGGCTCTGTAGGACCTATCGTCGACGGTGTTTATGATAAAGGCATCGGCTCCGTTGCGGAAAGAACCTTCCGCCCGCATGTATCCTGTGCGAGAATGACAGACGACCAGAAGTACATCATGGTTGCCGATCTCGGAATCGATCAGGTGCGTGTTTTCAGATTTGACAAGGAAGACGGAAAGATGCGTCAGATCGATACGATTCGATGTGAGCTTAAGTCAGCCCCACGTCATTTCCGTTTCTCTCCCGACAGAAAATACCTTTACCTTATGTATGAGATCAAGAATGTTATCGGCGTTTACCGCATGGAAGAGGGCGCGGGCTATAACGACGTTAATTTCGAAAAGATCCAGGAAATTCCGACTCATACCGAAAAGGGCGACACCAATCTTATTGCGGCGGCACAGATGAGATTCTCTCCTGACAAGGAAGCAAAGCATGTTTTCTGTTCCAATGCAGGAAACGATACAGTTTCCATATACGATCGTGACGTGGAGACCGGTCTCCTGACCATGAAGGGAAGCCTTCCTATCGCAGGCGTTTATCCTAAGGATTTCTGCATCTTCCCTGATGAGAAGCATATCGCAGTAGCCAACCACGAGTCAGGTACCGTGACCTTCTTCAGCATTGACTATGACAACGGTCTTCTGGTAATGAGCGCAAGAGAGATCAGCGTGGATGAGCCGAACTGCATCTGCATGGTGAAGCTTCCGCAGAAGAATAAGTGATTAATAAGCCAGGTTTTCAAGTTAATGTTCAAAGGAGAACTTATCGTAAAATAACTTATGATATAAACCAAGTCTCAGTAATTATTTGGAATATCAGATATTACAGGTCGAGTAGAAGGGGATGCCTTTCTACTCGATTTTGTGTTATTATCAGAAAAATACTTGCTTGAAAGGATATGGAATAGATATATGGCCGGTAATACTTTTGGAAAACTTTTCAGGATAACAACTTTCGGCGAGTCCCACGGACCTGCACTTGGTGTAGTCATTGACGGATGTCCCGCGGGGCTGGAGCTCTCGGAAGATGACATTCAGCCATACATGGACAGGAGGAAGCCTGGTCAGAACCTGAAGACCACTGCCAGAAAGGAAGACGACAAGATCGAGATCCTGTCGGGAGTTTTTGAAGGTGTGACCACGGGAACGCCTATCGCGATCATTGTGAGAAATACCAATCAGCACAGTAAGGATTACTCGGATATCGCCCATGTTTTCCGCCCGGGACATGCGGATTACGGCTTCTTCCAGAAGTACGGGATCAGGGACTATCGCGGAGGCGGAAGGTCCAGCGGCCGTGAGACTCTGGCGCGGGTAGCCGGCGGCGCGGTGGCAGCCAAGGTCCTTGCTGATATCGGAATCACGGTGGATGCCGAGGTTACAGAGCTTGCGGGAATTGATGTGACAACACCTCAGGGCAGAGAAGCGGCGGACGCAAAAATCCTGGAGCTTAAGAGCGAGATGGACAGCGCCGGCGGCGTGGTGACCTGCTTTGTCAACAACATGCCCACCGGGATCGGAGAGCCGGTTTTTGACAAGCTGGACGCAAACCTCGCCAAGGCCATCATGTCCATAGGCGCCGTCAAGGCCGTGGAGATCGGCGACGGCACAAAGGTTGCCCGCATGCGGGGCTCTGAAAACAATGACGGTTTCGAGGCGGTTTCCGTCCCCATCGCCCCTTTGGAGGATATGGAGGACAATGACGACATCGAGCACGAGCCTTCACTTGATGAGATAAACCACTTCCGTATGTCTCACGGTCAGGAGCCTCTTTCTTCTGAAGAATATGAGGAGATGGTGGAGAACGGCGAGTTCAGCGGGATGGAGGAGATCTTCCAGGTCACCAGCAACCACGCAGGAGGCATTCTCGGAGGCATGTCAGACGGCGCCGAGATCGTCATCAGGGCCTACTTCAAGCCTACCCCTTCCATCGGTCAGCCTCAGCACACCGCCAACGAAGATGGCGAGAACGTCACCATCGAGATCAAGGGCCGTCATGACCCCACCGTTGTCGAGCGTGCCAATGTTGTCGTCGAGTGCATGGTGGCTGCCACCATACTTGACCTGCTCCTTGAAAACATGGGGTGCAAGATGGATAACCTAAGAGATATTTACCCGGAAGATTGAGCCTCATATTCATATTCTTCATGATGAGTCAATAATCCATAAGTGCCTATATGACTCATATTGATTATTATTCAGAATTGAGTCAATTATTGCAGGATGCTTCTATGACCTAAAATCTATTATCTTGAAATTGGGTCATGTATATAGATGTAATATATTGACTTCAAATCCGATATTGTTCCATTTGAGTCATTTCTCAAGCTCGGTATTGTTGACTTCAATTCCAGAAATACCTGATTTGAGTCATTTCCCAGGCTTGCTACTGTTGACTTCAATTCCAGAAATACATTATTTAAGTCACTCCACAGGCTTGCTACTGTTGACTTCAATTCTAGTAATATCTAATTTAAGTCATTTCACGGGCTGTTATTGACTATCCATCATGTAAAGGAGCAGAGCTCTTGCAAAAGCTCCCCCTCGTTGTTACAATTAACGGGCAAACACCCCCGTGGCCCAAGGGTTCACGGGAAAACCTGCAGTGGCAAGGCACAACGGAAGTGCGCTGATGCCCCTGCAAATATATATATAAGAAAGGCTATTATCATGGCAGACAAGAAACTTGTTGAGCAGATAACTCCTATGGAGGAGGATTTTGCCCAGTGGTACACAGACGTTGTTAAGAAGGCAGAGCTTTGCGATTACAGCTCAGTAAAGGGCTTCATGGTCATCCGCCCGGCGGGCTACGCTCTTTGGGAGAACTACATGAACGTTCTCGATAAGATGTTCAAGGACACAGGCGTTCAGAACGTGGCTATGCCGATGCTTATCCCGGAGTCACTTCTTCAGAAGGAAAAGGATCACGTCGAAGGATTTGCTCCCGAGGTTGCATGGGTTACAGAAGGCGGACAGAAGAAACTTGAAGAAAGGATGTGTGTACGTCCTACGTCAGAGACACTATTCTGCGACTACTTTGCAAAGGTGGTTAAGTCCTACAGAGACCTTCCGCAGGTTCTTAACCAGTGGGTATCTGTTGTACGTTGGGAGAAGACCACAAGACCCTTCCTGAGAACCAGGGAGTTCTTATGGCAGGAGGGCCATACTGTTCACGCTACTGCTGAAGAGGCTGAGGAGCGTACAGTACAGATGCTTAACATTTACGCCGACTTCACCGAGCAGTATCTCGCTATCCCGGTTGTTAAGGGAAAGAAGACTGACAAGGAGAAGTTCGCAGGTGCCGTAGCTACATATACAATCGAGGCTCTCATGCATGACGGCCAGGCACTTCAGTGCGGAACTTCACACAATTTCGGATCAGATTTTGCCAAGGCTTTCGATGTTCAGTTCCTCGACAAGGACAACCAGCTTAAGCCTGTTCACGAGACCTCATGGGGTTATACAACACGTATGATCGGAGCTCTCATCATGGTTCACGGTGATGACTCCGGACTTAAGATCCCGCCTCGTATCGCTCCTATCCAGATCTGCGTGGTTCCTATCCAGCA
This sequence comes from Oribacterium sp., assembly GCA_017627595.1. GTDB lineage: Bacteria > Bacillota > Clostridia > Lachnospirales > Lachnospiraceae > Oribacterium. The sequence goes on from JAGAGL010000053.1 coordinate 14,930, forward strand.
GAAAAAGGAAGGCGTTCTTGACAAGGCTTACGCTCTCAAGGATCAGCTTATCAATGCCGGCTTCAGAGTAAAGGTTGATGACAGTGACAAGTCTCCGGGATTCAAGTTCGCCGATTGCGAAGTAAGAGGTATTCCGTTAAGAGTTGAGATCGGACCTAAGGATATCGAGGCAGGACATGCTGTTCTCGTTCGCCGTGACACCCGTGAGAAGATCCAGGTGGCATTCGAGGATCTTGAGGAAGAGGTTGCAAAGGTTCTTGAGCAGATCCAGAAGGATATGTTCGAGGCTGCAAAGAAGTTCCTTGAGGATCACACCTCCAGTGCGACCAACATGGATGAGCTTGTTGAAATCGTTAATACAAAGAAGGGTTTCGTAAAGGCTATGTGGTGCGGATGCCGTGAGTGTGAGGACAAGCTCAAGGATATGTCCGGTATCACTTCAAGATGTATTCCATTCGAGCAGGAGAAGATCAGCGACAACTGCGTTGTCTGCGGAAAGCCTGCAGCAAAGATGCTTTACTGGGGCAGAGCATATTGATATGGCATGAAAAAGCGGATTTCCGAAAGGAGATCCGCTTTTTTAAGTTGGCACCATGGGCAACATTTCAGCCGGAGTATGAAAAGGATTGATGCCCTCCGCTCTTACCTGCTTATGCCGGCTGAAATTTTATATTGCTTTTGACACTATACCGAACCTGTGCCAAAATAAGGCATGTATACATCATGAGATGCTGATATAATGAAAGGGATACAAGCATATTTTAAGGGAGAAAAAAGGTTATGCTCCAAAAAGATATAACAACCGTTGATGAGCTGATAAAACTGTAAATAGCAAATGTGAAGATCACTAAAAGCTGCTCGCCGGAGACAGAGGATGTCATGAGCTTTTTCCTGATGAAGAAAAAAGCTGTTATAGGACGGTTAAGTGCCGGATTTGGAACATTAGGTTAAGATGAACCGGAAGGATGACAGATGGAAAAGATAACATTACCGGAAAACGTAAAACATATAATAAAGAAGCTTGAGGACGCAGGGTACGAGGCCTATGCGGTGGGGGGCTGCGTGAGAGACTGCCTTCTGGGACGTCTTCCCGAGGACTGGGATATAACCACCAGCGCAAAGCCTGAGGATATCAAGAAGGTGTTCAAAAGAACCATCGACACAGGCATTCAGCACGGTACGGTTACGGTTCTCCTGAAGGCTCACAAAGGAGAGGATGAGTCAAGGGAGGCGGAGGCTCCGGAGGGAGTGGATTATGCTCCCGGCGCTGCCGATATGCAGTCTGCCGTAAGGACCGGAAAAGGCTTTATCGGCTACGAGGTTACCACCTACCGCATCGACGGCGAGTATCTGGATGGCCGCCACCCCAGCACAGTGACATTTACACCTTCACTCCACGAGGATCTCGCAAGAAGAGATTTCACCATCAATGCCATGGCGGTTAATGCTGACTCCGGCCTGGTTGATGACTTCGGCGGTATGAAGGACATGGAGGCGCACGTTATAAGAGCCGTTGGTGATGCGAAGCAGAGATTCACGGAGGATGCCCTCAGGATGCTGAGAGCCCTGAGATTTTCGGCGCAGCTCGGATTTGAGATAGATCCGGAAACCTACGAGGCCATAAAGGAGCTGGCCCCGAACCTCATTAACGTCTCAAAGGAGAGGATCAATGTTGAGCTCACAAAGCTTCTCATGTCAGATCATCCGAACCATATAGCTCTTGTGTCGGAGAGCGGACTTTCCGGATATATTTCCGATCATTTTGATGATGCTTTTGATGTTACCAATGAGCAGGGTGCGCCTTATCCCGACATCCGCCAGTGGATCCCCGACGGTATCCCTACCGAAAAGTATGTGAGATGGGGCACCTTCCTGAGAGCTGTTCCGGAGGAGGCAAAGATCATCCTTAAGGAACTGAAGATGGACAACGACACCATTGACAAAGCCCGTATCATCGCAGGACTTTTCGATGAGGACCTTCCGGAAAGCATTTACGAAGTGAGGAAGACTTTGTCGGTCATAGGCTTTGAAACTTATCTCGCCTTTTTGGATGCAGACGAGTGTCTGAACCTCCAGATAACAGGAGAAGAGCCGGCAAAGCGTCTCGAAAGGATCAGGGTTACGAGAAACCACGTGGAAGCCGTCAGAGATGCGGGCGACTGCATTAGCCTCTCGGATCTGAAGGTCACAGGCACAGACCTCATGGAAATGGGAATCCCCAAGGGACCTGAGGTTGGCATGATCCTCAACATGCTCCTGGACGAGGTGCTGAAGGTGCCGTCGAGAAATGAAAAAGAAGTTTTGCTGGCACTGGCCAGAAGATAATGAAACCTGAAGGGCGTTTGGTGTGGACCACGAACCCCGTCCCCCAGGTCCACACCAAGCGCCATCCCAGGTCCACACCAAGCGTCCACGTCCACCAAAATGGATGCCCTCAGGCTCTTGATGATACACGCTAAAATTGGTATATTTATAAGTAGTTTTTTACATTTATCATTAATCACCTCGACCGTGCATATATATGCATGGCGGGTCATAGAGAGGGGAACTAAATATGTATCAAGATGAATATGAGCGCTGGCTTGCTGCCGACCTCCAGGATGTTGATTTAAAGACTGAGCTTCAGGGAATCAAGGGTGATGATGAAGCTATCAAGGAGCGTTTTGCGGTTGCACTTAAGTTCGGAACCGCAGGTCTCAGAGGAACTCTCGGTGCCGGAACAAACCGCATGAATATCTGGGTTGTTCGTCAGGCTACACAGGGTGTTGCTGACTGGGTAAAGACTCAGGGCGGAACACAGACAGTTGCCATCAGTTACGACTCTCGTCTCAAGGGCTGGAATTTCGCACGTGAAGCAGCAGGCGTTCTGGCTGCCAATGGCATCAATGTTCGTATATATGACGAGCTTATGCCGGTTCCCGCACTTTCCTTCGCTACCCGTTACTACAAGTGCAATGCAGGTATCATGGTTACAGCATCTCACAATCCTGCAAAGTACAACGGCTACAAGGCATACGGTCCCGACGGCTGCCAGATGACAGATGATGCGGCAGCTATCGTTTACGAGCAGATCCAGAAGACAGACGTTCTTACAGGCGCCAAGTACATGAGCTTTGCAGAGGGTGTTGAGAAGGGTCTCATCAAGTTTGTAGGTGATGATTGCAAGAAGGGCCTTTATGATGCCATCGAGTCACGCCAGGTTCGTCCGGGTGTTGCAAAGAACTCAGGACTCAAGCTGGTTTACACTCCTCTCAACGGAACCGGACTTGTTCCCGTTACCAAGGTTCTCAATGACATCGGCATCGACGACATTACCATCGTTCCGGAGCAGGAGTACCCGAACGGTTACTTCACAACCTGCTCATATCCTAACCCTGAGATCTTCGAGGCTATGGAAAAGGGTCTCGAGCTTTGCAAGAAGGAAGGTGCAGATCTTCTTCTCGCAACAGATCCTGATGCAGACCGTGTTGGTATCGCTATGAAGTGTCCGGACGGAACTTATGAGCTCGTTACCGGAAACGAGATGGGCGTACTTCTTCTTGATTACATCTGCGCAGGCCGCAAGGAGCAGGGCACAATGCCTGAGAAGCCTGTAGCAGTTAAGTCTATCGTTTCCACACCTCTTGCCAATGCTGTTGCCGAGCATTACGGCGTTGAGCTGAGAGAGGTTCTCACCGGTTTCAAGTGGATCGGCGACCAGATCGCGCGTCTTGAGGCAGCCGGCGAGGTTGAGCGTTTCATCTTCGGATTCGAGGAGTCCTATGGATACCTTTCAGGCTCTTACGTAAGAGATAAGGATGCCGTAGTTGGTTCAATGCTTATCTGCGAGATGGCTGCTTACTACCGTTCCATCGGATCTTCCATCAAGCAGAGACTTGAGGAGATCTACAAGGAGTACGGACGTTACCTCAATAAGGTAGATTCCTTCGAGTTCCCGGGTCTCAGCGGAATGGACAAGATGGCTTCCATCATGGAAGGTCTTCGTAAGGAAGCTCCGGCAGAGTTCGCAGGCAAGAAGGTTGTTAAGGTTACCGATTACGAGAAGACAGAGGAGACAGGACTTCCAAAGGCCAATGTTCTCATCTATGGTCTCGATGACGGTTCAACCATTGTTGTAAGACCTTCAGGAACCGAGCCAAAGATCAAGACCTACTTCACAACTCTCGGTAAGGATCTCAAGGAGGCAGAGGCTGAGAAGGACAAGCTTGCAGCAGCTGTAAAGCCTATACTTGAGTGATAAAGGAAAAAGCATATAATGTTATAAAAAGACTGTCGCTCCGGTGGCAGTCTTTTGCATTGAAAGGGGTCAGACCCCCATTACAGAGTGGCCGGAGCAAGTATTTTTTACACATATGATAAACAGCTTCTACAGTATCAGGATGATAAGTTAAAACTCGAAAATGATACTTTTATTAACAAAAAAGATGGAGATTGTTAATAGCTTATGTATGTTTATATCGAAAACCTATGGATATTTGAAGATTACACAATTCTTCAGTGGGCATTGTTTTTTATTCTTTATTGCATGCTGGGGTGGGTGTTTGAGTCGACCTACTGTTCTATAAAGGAGCAAAAGCTTCTGAACCGGGGCTTCTGTCATGGCCCCTGGCTTCCGATTTACGGGTCAGGAGCGATACTCATGCTTGTGTTTGCGGGACCTTTCAAAGGTGAGTACTGGAAAGCATTTCTGACGGGAATGTTGGTGGGGTCGGCGCTGGAGCTGGTGACAGGTTATCTTATGTTTCACATATTCCATATGAGATGGTGGGATTACAGTCAGAATCCACTCAACTTTCACGGATATATCTGCCTGTACACATCTATCGCCTGGGGAGCTCTTGCGGTGGTTTTCATCGAGTTTATTCATCCCCGGTTCTCTGCTATCTCTAAGGACTGGACCTACACCGGCTTTGTGGTTGCGGTCACCATGCTGTACACGCTGTTCATCGAAGATGTTATCTTCTCTGTAATCGGTGCCCTCGATCTCAAGAAACGTCTTGAGAATCTCGCAGCAAACAGTGAGGAGATTCAGGCACTTAAGCTCAATATCTCAGAGGCCAAAACTAAATTTATGGAACTTCAGGAGCAGGCAAAGGCCAATGTTTCCGAAGTGAAATCCATCGCCGAAACTGAGGGTAATCTGGCAGCCGCTAAGGCAGTCAGACTAAAGCTTCACAGCCTTCATATGACAGAACGTCTTCGTGTGCTGGAGGATGGCGGAGATGAAAAGTCAGGCCGCATGAACTGGTGGGTTGCAAGCATGCTTAAAAACAACCCAACATTAAAGGGCGGCTCTGAAGGCTTTGAAAAGCTTCGGGAAGCAGCCAGAAGATACAAAGAGGGTTTTCAAAAAATAGAAGCCCGTATAGAAAAAGAATTCGAAAATCTCAGAGATGAGCATATCGATGAGATGGAATAAATGATAGCAGGAGTGCCGGTTCTCAAAAATGAGAACCGGCACTCTTTTGCTACTGATAATATCAGTTTAGACACGCAGATTTCTTACAGGTGTAATTCTGCGTGTCAAATACATCAAAAACAGATCAGCTTAGACACGCAGATTGCTTACAGACGTTATTCTAAGTGTCATATACTAACCCCGTCCCCCTGACCACCGACTGAACTGTTACTACTATGGCTTATATAGGCTAATTACTATGGTTTATGTTTGTTGACAGAAGCTTTGAACATGGTTATCCTATTATCGTAGCTGAAAGTTTTTAAGAGGTATGAGACATGGAAACAAGAGTTGCGGTTTTAAGTATCATAGTTGAAGATTATGAGGCAGCCAATCAGCTTAACGAACTGCTTCATGAGTATGGTCAGTATATCATCGGACGTATGGGAATACCATATCGTGAGAAAGCGATCAATGTAATCTGCGTTGCCATGGATGCACCCGTAGATAAGATCAATGCCTTAACCGGTGCTCTCGGTCGTATCCCTGAGATTACGGCAAAGGTGATTTGCACAAGGCAGTAAAGTTGTTACTTGGATATATGAAAATTGAATAAGCCCCTGACACCAAAACGGCTTCGGCTCTTGCGGTGAAAGTGACGTGAATAAAAAAGATTGGTAACTCCGGTTATTTAGTTCGCTGTGCGAAGGCCGGAGCCACAACAGGTTCCGTTGGAACCTGCAATAAGAGTCGGAGGGGAAGTATACCCTCCGGCTTTTTTTTATTTACGATTTAATTTTATTGAGGGCGGTTAATACTGCCCTCTTTTATTTAGGAGGAAAAAATTGAGTCAACAGGAAAATATGAATTCGGTGGCATCTGCCAACAGGCTGCATATAGGCTTTTTCGGATGCAGGAATGCAGGAAAGTCCAGCCTGGTTAATCGTATCACAGGTCAGGATATGGCAGTTGTTTCCGAAGTTAAGGGAACAACTACCGACCCGGTTACAAAGTCAATGGAGCTGTTGCCCCTGGGGCCGGTGGTAATCATTGACACTCCGGGTTTTGATGATGAAGGAATGCTGGGGGATCTGAGGGTAAAGAGAACAAGGCAGGTCATAAACCGGACTGACATCGCGGTGCTGGTTGTGGATGCAGAGACCGGCATGAGGTCGGAGGACAGGCTGCTTCTTGAAATGTTCAAAAAGCACGAGATACCGTATCTGGTGGTTTGGAACAAAGCTGATATTTCAGATGCTTTTTTTGCAGCTGATTGTCAGGAAACCCGTGAGATCAATCCGATACAAATTGAAGATGCCGATTCAGGGGAGAGGAGGTCTTTGAACTGTCAGGAATCCCATGAGATCGATGCGATACAAATTAAAGATGCCGATTTAGGGGAGAGGAGGTCTTTGGATTCAGAAAAAATAAATTCCGAAAAAAGAAAAGCAGGGACTTGCTTTATCGAAAAGGACATAGTAGAGCTTCCGAAAGAGGACATCATATATGTCAGTGCCAAAACAGGAGCCGGAATCGAGGAACTGAAGGAAAGAATCGGAGCTCTCCTGAAGGACAATGAAGACTCAAAATCACTTCTTGATGGGATCATCGGTCCGGGCGAACTTGCAGTGCTGGTCATCCCCATTGACAAGGCGGCACCCAAGGGCAGGCTTATAATGCCTCAGCAGATGGCCATCCGAAGCGCACTTGACAAAGGCGCCACTGTTGTTGTGACGAGAGATTCTGAACTGAAGGAAACTCTCTCGGGACTTGGCAGAAAACCGGATGTAGTCATTACCGACAGTCAGGTGTTTTCCTATGTGAGTAGTGTGGTTCCGGAGGAGGTAGCATTAACCTCATTTTCCATTTTGATGGCAAAGTACAAGGGAACTTTGGAGAGCTCCGTAAAGGCGGTTGAGGCTTTGGACCACCTTAAGGACGGGGATCGGATTCTGATGGCGGAGGGCTGCACACACCACAGGCAATGCGGGGATATCGGAACGGTGAAGATCCCCAATTGGCTGAGAAAATACAGCGGGAAGGGTATTAGCATAGAGACCTGTTCCGGGAAGGATTTTCCGGAGGATCTCAGCGGATTTTCGGCGGTTATTCACTGCGGAGGCTGCATGAATACCGAGCGAGAAATGCGTTACCGCATGAGGTGTGCCGAAGATCAGCAGGTGCCCTTCACGAATTACGGGATCGTGATCGCGAAGATGACCGGGATTTTGGAGAGGAGCCTTAGGGTATTTAATGGATAATTATATGAATGAGCTTGTTTATAAGTTGATGGATTCACGAAAGCTTGAGACAGAAGAATATATATACCTCATTAGATACAGAGACCATGATACGGAGGAGTTACTGCGAGAACATGCGGTCAAAGTCCGAAAAGAGAATTATGGCAATGAAGTCCTGATCCGCGGGCTCATCGAGGTCAGTAACATTTGCAAAAATGACTGTCTGTACTGCGGTATCAGAAAGAGCAACTGGCGCGCGGAACGGTACAGACTGAGCGAAAAGGAGATTCTCTCTGCGGCGGAAACCGGCTACAGACTTGGTTTCAAAACCTTCGTCCTTCAGGGAGGCGAGGACGCCTGGTATACGGATGAAAGGCTGGAAAAGCTCATAAAGCAGCTTAAGAAAAGCTATCCCGACTGTGCTGTGACCCTGTCCCTTGGTGAGAGAGGCCGGGAAAGCTTTGAGAGGTTACGTGCGGCGGGAGCGGACAGGTATCTTCTCAGGCACGAGACTGCGGATCGGGAGCATTATCGGAAGCTGCATCCGCCGGAGATGAGTTTTGAGCATCGCATGGAGTGCCTAATGGCGCTTAAGGAGCTGGGCTTTCAGACCGGTGCCGGATTTATGGTGGGGTCGCCGTGTCAGACTACGGAAAATCTTGCGGCAGACCTCAAATTTCTGGAAGAGTTCCAGCCGGAAATGTGCGGGATAGGCCCCTTTATCCCCCACCATGACACTCCGTTTTCGGAATACAGCGCGGGATCTGTGGAGCTCACCTGCTTCCTGTTGTCTTTGATCCGGATCATTTGCTCGAAGGTGCTTCTGCCCGCCACCACAGCTCTAGGATCCCTTGACCCGGAGGGCAGAGAAAAGGGCATCCTGTCAGGTGCCAATGTTGTCATGCCGAATCTGTCACCCGCAAATGTCCGGAGCAAATACCTGCTGTATGATGGGAAGCTTGCCGCAGGTGCGGAGGCTGCGGAGAACCTGGCGGATCTAAAAAGGCGGATGGAGAAAATCGGATATATGGTGGTGGAGAAAAGATAAGTATTGATCTGCCACACCAATATATGAAAATCACTTATATATAAATACATATTTTGGGTCATTTAGTTTTGCTATACAGATTCAAATCTATTTGGCTCAATTACGAAAATATATTAAATAACGATCTAACAGATCACTAAGTAAGGATCGTTGAAATAAAAAGCCGTTTATCTCTGAAATATGTGTGTCAGAGATAAACGGTGAAAAAAGAGTCTAAAATGAGGAGAAAAAAACATGGCTGTTTACAACCCAAAATCACTTAAAGCAGAGGAATTCATCAACGACGAGGAAATCCTTGCAACCCTGGAATATGCGGAGGCACACAAGAATGATGCTGAGCTTATCGACAGCATTCTTGAGAAGGCAAGACCTGTAAAGAACGGAAACGGCTGCACCTGCGCGGGCCTTAGCCACCGTGAGGCATCTGTGCTTCTTGCCACCGAGCTTCCCGACAAGATCGAGAAAATGTATGAGATCGCAGAGGAGATAAAGCTTGCATTCTACGGTAACAGAATCGTACTTTTCGCGCCCCTCTATCTTTCAAATTACTGCATCAACGGATGCCTCTACTGCCCGTATCATCTGAAGAACAAGCATATCAGCAGAAAGAAGCTCACACAGGAAGAGGTGCGGGCTGAAGTCATTGCCCTCCAGGATATGGGTCACAAGCGTCTCGCCATTGAGGCCGGAGAGGATCCCGTGAACAATCCCATCGAGTACATTCTCGAATGCATTAACACTATCTACGGGGTACATCACAAAAACGGAGACATTCGCCGTGTTAATGTCAACATCGCGGCAACTACGGTTGAAAATTACAGAAAGCTCAAGGAGGCAGGTATAGGAACTTACATTCTGTTCCAGGAGACCTACCACAAGAAGAGCTATGAGACACTTCATCCAACTGGACCAAAGCATGATTATGCTTATCATACAGAGGCAATGGACCGTGCCATGGAGGGCGGCATTGATGATGTGGGACTTGGGGTGCTTTTCGGTCTCGAGATGTATAAATATGAGTTTGCGGGACTTATCATGCACGCCGAGCATCTGGAGGCGGTTCATGGGGTAGGGCCGCATACTATCAGCGTGCCACGCGTGAAGAAGGCCGACGACATTGACCCTGACATGTTTGACAATGGAATCAGCGATGAAATCTTTACAAAGATTGCAGCCTGCATCCGTCTGGCGGTGCCTTATACAGGCATGATCATTTCCACAAGAGAGACTGCGTCGGTTCGTGAAAAGCTTCTGAGAGTGGGCATTTCCCAGGTATCCGGCGGATCCAGAACCTCAGTTGGAGGTTACACCGAGGAGGAGCGTCCTCATGACACAGAGCAGTTCGATGTTTCGGATCAGAGAACCCTGGATGAGGTTGTGAGCTGGCTTATGGATTCCGGACACATTCCGTCCTTCTGTACAGCCTGCTACCGTGCCGGCAGAACCGGAGACCGTTTCATGGCGCTCTGCAAGAACGGACAGATCCTTAACTGCTGTCACCCCAACGCCCTTATGACTCTTGCGGAGTATCTCGAAGACTATGCAAGTCCCGAGACCAGGGAAAAGGGCTACAGGATGATCGAAGAAGAGCTTAAGAAGATCCCGGCTGAAAAGGTAAGAACCATCGCCGAGGAGAACATAAAAGAAATCAGGAATTCAAACCGCAGGGATTTCAGGTTCTGATAAATTCCTGAAACCAAAGACCCCACCGGAGCTTTTACGCTTCGATGGGGTCTTCTCAATGTCTATTCTTATTTTTGTATGTCAAGAGTTCTTTGAAGGGGGGAATCGGAACTCTTACTAAGTATATTTGAAACGGTCATGCTTGAAAGGAACGATATTTTACAAACCGTTCTTCTCATACACATTATCGACCGTTGTTTCTGAAGGGGGCTCCGGAGTTGTATTACATCTCCGGAGTATGAGTATGAAAAGCTTTTTTGTGTTACATCTTTTTTTGTAACTGTGTATATAATAGCGGAGCTTTGTGACTGAAATATGTCTCACACCTAAAAGAAGTCTAAAAAGTATAAACAAAATATAAAGTCAAGAAATCCCTTTACAGATGATTGAGAATTTGTTAACGTAGTTATGTCAACCGCTTAACATATTTAACATATGTTAACGAAAATAGTGCAAATAGTATTTTTCATCACTATTTGTACCGCCGGATGAAAGCGGCGGAATGGAGATCAATATGAATAAAAATCACGATAAAATCAATACACCAACAACAGATTTCGAAGAGAAGCTCATGAGCGTCCTTCCATGGGAAACTAAGGAAGTTCCTTCAGACATTCCTCACGGAGATATGCCGGGAGACAAGATCGAGATCGACGAGTCCCACATAGCAAAGGCTAATGTTATCTTCCCCGCGCTCGCTGAAAAGCTTGCAAAGAAGATAAAGGAGAACCCGTACCAGCGCGCAGTTATCAGTGTCTGCGGCGGTTCAGGAGTAGGAAAGTCAGAGATCGCTTCCGTACTTGCATGGTTCTTCGAGCAGTCAGGCATCGGTGCCTACATCCTTTCAGGCGATAACTATCCTCACCGCATCCCCATGTACAATGATGCCGAGCGTCTTCACATTTTCCGTGAGAGCGCAGTAAGAGGCATGATCGATGCCGGCGACTACACAGACGCCCTTTTCAAGGAGGTACGTCAGTGGCAGCAGGAGGACACAGATGCAGACAAGTCCCATCTTGATGGAAATGTATGGTTTGAGTCATATCTTGCGGCAGGCCGTAAGGGTCTCGCAGGCTATCTCGGAACACCAAACGAGACAGATTTTGATGAGGTAAGCACCATCATCAGCGCTTTCAAGGACGGAGCTGAGAGTCTCTGGCTTAAGCGCATGGGCAGAGATGCGGCCAGCCTCTGGTACGATGAGGTTAGTGTTAAGGACAAGCAGATCCTCATTATCGAGTGGACTCACGGCAACAGTGATTTCCTTCAGGGCGTGGACATTCCGGTACTTCTCAACAGCACACCGGCAGAGACATTGGCCCACAGAAGATCCAGAAACCGCGACGGTAAGACTGACAGCGCATTCACCACAATGGTTCTCGAGATTGAGCAGAGAAAGCTTCATGACCAGGCACACAAGGCCGGCATCATCTGCGCGAAGAACGGCAACCTTATAAGCTTTGACGAGTACACAGAGCTGATGAAAGACCAGTTCTAAAACATACCACCGGGGACGAGCCACCGGGGAGAACCGTCCCTACCGGAGAGAACAGTCCCTGCCGGGGATAACCGTACCTACTGGAGAGAATCGTCCCTGCCGGGGATAACCGTCCCTGCCGTGGAGAACCGTCCCCGGTGGATAACCGATGAATTATAAGAGGAGTTTATATAAATGGAGAAACATTACACCGATAACGGCCCTATGCTCAATGCCTACCCCGACAGCATGGGCGGCAGACTCAGCGACGTAGTAGGCTTCCTGGAGAAGCCGGAGATGGAAGACAGCTTCCAGTCTTTCTACATCCTTCCGAGCATCTTCAATACTGATCTGGACCGTGGATTTTCTGTTATAGATTACGATATCAATCGCGAAATGGGCAGCGAACAGGACCTTGAGAGACTTCGCGCCCTGGGCATTAACCTGAAGCTGGACTTCATCCTTAATCACGCTTCAGTTCTTTCGCCTCAGTTCCAGGATCTCATCAGGAACGGAGAGAACTCAAAGTACGCTGACTTCTTCATCAACTGGAACAAGTTCTGGGAGGGCAAGGGTCAGATGACAGAGGAGGGCTATATCCAGCCTGACGATGAGTACATCAAGGACATGTTCTTCCGTAAGCCGGGCCTTCCCATCCTTATGGTCCGTATGCCCGATGGTAAGGACGTGCCTTACTGGAACACCTTCTATCAGGAGGTTATCTACAAGCGCCCCGATGCCATGGACTTAATGGGTGCCATGGACATCCAGTACCTTGCGGCAGAGCGCATCTGCGAGAAGGTTAATGCTGAGCTCGGCGCAGGCAAGAAGCCCGCTGAGATTGACTTCACCGGTTTTGAAGAGTACAGAGATAAGGTTATCGACTACCTCGAGTCAAACCGCAAGTACTTAGGACAGATGGATCTCAATGTTAAGTCAGATCTTGTGTGGGAGCATTATGACAATACTCTCAAGGCTCTTTCGGGCTACGGTGCTTCCATCGTTCGTCTCGATGCCTTTGCTTATGCTCCGAAGGAGCCGGGCAAGAAGAACTTTATGAACGAGCCCGACACCTGGGATCTTCTTTCAAAGGTTCGCGAGCTTGCTGACAAGTATCATGTGACACTTCTTCCTGAGATCCACGCAAGCTACGGCGAGAAGGTATACAAGAAGGTTGCCGACATGGGCTACATGACCTACGACTTCTTCCTTCCGGGTCTCCTTATCGACGCCATGGAGAAGAAGAGCGGCAAGGATCTGGCACGCTGGGCTGAGGAAATCGTTAATGACAAGATCCGTACAGTCAACATGCTGGGCTGCCATGACGGAATCCCTCTTCTTGACCTTAAGGGACTTCTTCCTGAGGAGGAGATCCAGAACCTTATCGATACCATCGTGGGAAGAGGCGGTCTCGTAAAGGATCTTCACGGCAAGAAGAACATGTATTATCAGGTTAATGCTACATACTACAGCGCTCTTGGCGAGGACGATAAGAAGATGCTCCTTGCCCGTGCTATCCAGATGTTTATGCCGGGTAAGCCTCAGGTATGGTATCTTGACCTCTTTGCGGGAAAGAATGACCATGAGGCGGTTAAGCGCGCCGGTGCCGCAGGACACAAGGAGATCAACCGTACAAACCTTTCTCCCGAAGAGATGGAGAAGAGACTTGCATCTGATGTGGTTTCAAAGCAGATTGAGCTCCTCAGATTCCGTAACACCTTCCCTGCCTTCTCCTTTGATGCCGAGTTCAAGGTTGAGACCGATGGCACAAAGATGACCATGACCTGGAAGAACCAGGGACACACTGCAAGCCTGAAGGTAGATTTCGAGGACTATAGCTACGGAATCACAACAGCGTAACATGCCGAAAAGTGCATATAGAGTATTGACATTTTGAAAAGCCGTTATCCTTAAAGTTCAGGGATGACGGCATTTTTATACAAAAAATCGCACAAAAAATGGACTTGATTATTGCACAACATACACAAAATTATGTTATCCGATTGACAGAAATTGTGAATAGCGTTATATTCAAAACACATCAAGTGTCAAGCGGTTGACAGAAGCTGACATTAAACAGGTTATTTTTAAATAAGAGGAGAATATCATGAAAAAAAGCATTAACAAAATGGCTGCATTACTCATGACAGCAGCAATGGTAAGTTCACTTGCAGCATGCGGAAGCAGCACAACACCGGAGACACAGGCACCTGCCGATACAAAGGCAGCAGAGGCTACAACAGCTGCAGCAGCCGATGGAGAGACAAAGGCAGCAGCTGATACATCAGATCTTGCAGGACAGTCAATCACCATCCTTAACTCAAAGGGTGAGATCCAGACAGCTCTTGAGGAGCTTGCAGGAACATTTACAGAGGAGACAGGCATCAACCTTGAGGTTCTTGCATGCGGAGCAGGTGAGGTTCCTTATACTAAGGTTACTTCCATGTACAGCTCAGGAACAGCACCAACCATGGCTATCCTTGATACAACAGACGTTATCGCACTTGGCGCTGAGTACGGACTTGACCTTACAGATCAGGACTGGAACCAGTATTGCGACAGCATGACAACAAAGATCGACGGTAAGGTTTACAGCTTCCCGTTCTGTGTTGAGGGTCGTGGAATCATTTACTCAAAGAAGTCAATCGAGGATGCTCTCGGTAAGGAATTTGATCCTGCATCCATCAACTCACTTGATTCCTTCAAGGCAATCTGTGAGGAGTTAAGAGCAGCAGGCATGGAGAATCCTGTAGTTCTTTCAAAGGAAGACTGGTCACTCGGTGCTCACCAGCTCGGATATATCTATGATACAAACGACGGAACAACAGCAGGCGCTGACAAGATCATGGCAGCTCTTAAGGATGGTTCTCAGAAGGTTGAGGATTATGAGCGTTTCAACCAGTTCATGGATACAATGGATGTGATCCTTGAGTACAACTACAACAAGGAGGATCCGCTTGGAGCTAACTATGATGAGGATCCTATGCACCTTGTAGAGGGTGAGGCAGCTTTCTGGCCAAACGGTAACTGGGCTTGGCCAAACATTGAGACAGCAGGTGCAACAACAGATGATGAGTATGGCTTCATCCCGTTTGTACTTGGAAATGACACAGCTGATTTCGCTAATACTTCAATGCAGGCTTCACCTACAAAGCAGCTTATGGTTGATGCAAAGCAGTCAACACCTGAGCAGCAGGCAGCAGCTCTTGAGTTCATCAACTGGCTTGTAAACTCCGAGTCAGGACAGCACGGTCTTGTTGAGAAGCTTGCTCTTATCCCTGCATGCTCAAACAACACAGTTGCTCCTCTTGATCCTCTCAGCCGTGATATCGTTGCCAAGATGGCAGAAGGCCACACATATTCTTCAAGCTTCGTAGCTCCTTCAGACCACTGGTCAGTAGTTGGTGCTATCATGCAGAAGTATGTAGCAGGTCAGACAGACCGTGCAGGTGCAGCAGCTGATATCGATGCTTACTGGCAGGCACAGGCTTAATTAACAGATTAAGCAAAACCCATTTGAACACGGTTCTTCGGTCCGGGTCAAGGGTCATATAGTATAAGTATAGTTCGTATACATTTAAACATAATTCAGGACATTATCTTCTTGCCGGAATCTTGAAAAACAAGACGGGATGTCAGATATCCTGAGGGGCACGGCTCTTCAGGACAGACATTCCGGAAATTGATGGACCACGGGGGTGTGGACTGGGTTTGTGGACCAGGGGGACGGGGTTGGTGGTCCATTTGCCCATTAAAATGGACCACCACCCCCGGGCCCCGGGCCAC
>JAGAGL010000054.1:0-4619 GCA_017627595.1 Oribacterium sp.
AAATACATCCGGTCTCAGTCTCCAGATCCTTGGTTTCATACAGCATATCGGTTTTGCCTGCATTGTCAACCCATCCCGAGTAGAAGCTCTTCATGCCCAACAGGATAGGAATGATCCCGGATGAAGAGATTGGCTGATCCACAGCCGAAGAAAAATCTTTAATATAGCCCTGACGCAGAGGCCTGTATACTCTCTGCCGGAATTTATCATGATACTTCTTGTCAAGCATGCTGTTAAGGATCACCTCTGTTTCATGGTACCCGAAGACCCTGTCCAGCCAGCCTGAAGGCGCACTTCCTCCCATGACGCGATAGTTGGCCTCGATCAATACAGGCCCGTCTTTGTCGATCATATATTCCCCGTGAACCGGACCGTCAATGATACCGAGAGCGCACACTGTTTTGAGCGCATAGTCGATAAGCTCACTTTCTTTTTCGTCCGGTTCATTAATGGATTTTTCCCCACTGTAGATGATTGCACCGGAGGGCATGCGCTTTTTGTAATACCTGAAGCATGAGGTGATAGCCGGAATCCCGTCACGGCTGATCGTATTGACAATATATTCCGTTCCAAAGATTCTCTCCTGCAGGAGGAAACGGGTCTCTGCCTCTCCGAACATATTATGATCTGCGTTGCATTCCTGCTCAAATGCCGCCAGAAGCTCATCCCTTCCGTGTACCAGATGTACGCCGACCGAGGCTGCGCCGTGGTCATGCTTGAGCACCACATCCTCCGTTCCCGTTTCCTTAAGAAATCTGAGACAGTCCTCCCGGCTTTTCACCTCTGTACCTCGAATATGGCGCAGACCGGCTTTCTTAAGACTCTGATGCATGAGGCTTTTACGTGTCATATTTACAATGTTCGAATATGAGTTTCCGACCATGCCAAGATCGTTTGCCAGACGTGTTCCGGTGATGACGCCCTCTTCGCCTCCGGGTATGACCAGCAACGGATCAAGTGCTTTGATCTCACGAAGCGTCATATCATAATCAGGGTCCTCCTTGATTATCGTGATGGGATAGCTGATATGTGAATACTTGACCTTACGCTCCTTATCCAGGGTTCTTCTTGCATAGCCATCCGGAAGATATGACTCAAGGATCACAGGCTCATAGCCTAGCTCACGAATATCCTCCAGATAGCCGAACGCTGTTGATGTGGCCTCTACCACTACGATCTTATTTTTCATAGCCTCCTCCTGCATAAAGACTTGTTGAATTCAAACCAAAAATATACTCATGCCTGATATGAAAAAGCTTGGTCAGCATCAGTTCATTGGCTGTAAGATTCTCCTGATCGGGCTTTATCGGATAAAAGGGTTTACTGGGAATGCGGCATGTTATTATCGTTCTGTCCCTGTCTGCACTGATCATGATATCGACCGGAACGTCCGGCCCGCATTTCTCACGGGTATAGGTACAGATCTCCTCCACTGCAAGACATGTCCTGCTTATAAGCTTCGTGTCCGTAAGATACTTTCTCAATTCCTCCTCCACTACAGTGTAAAGCCCGTCAAGGTCTCCCAAAGCGGTAAATCCGCACAGAGCCTTGAGCGGATTACTCTCGTCAAGAAGCAGGATCGGAGAATATCGTCCCCCTGATCTTCGCCCGGTATATATATTCACGGCCAATACCAGTATCAGGATCAACGCCATACTGACCGGAAAGGCCGTTATCAGACCATAACCTCCGAAGAGCCGGTACAGGATGCTGCCCACGACAGGAATGGATACTGTCTTATCAAGCACTCCCAGAACAGTGGAATAGACACTCCTGCCCAAAGCATTATATACATCCCGCAATGTCAGAAGAAGACCACGCAAAGGGTAATGAAGGACATATATGGGGGTAAGGCGGACGATCAGCTTAAGAGCTCCCTCGCCATGAATATTAAATATCTTTGCGATGGGTATGGAAAAACACGCAAAGCAGACCGCAAGTACAGAGCATACCAATAAGATCCCGACCGTGACATTTCTGGTCAGAGCCCGGATGCCGAAGTAGTCGCCCTCACCCTTAAGCATAGCTGTAAAGGAGGCATTATTGTCCCCGACGCCACTGAGCGCAATAGAAACTACAGAATCGAGCTGACCGAAAAGTGACATTGCCACGACACCCGCCTCACCGAAGTTGACATTCATTAACCGGTTGCAAAAAATCCCTGTAACGGCGTAGCCAATCTGTACTATCCCTACAGGAAAGCCCTTACTGACGATCTCTGATATTGTCCGTAGGGGATACTGCAATCTCTTAAGCGTAAGTGGTACCTTCAAAAAACGGCAGATCAGGACTCCGGCAATAAGAACTGTAATATATGATATCACCGTCGCTATAGCCGCCCCCTCGCAGCCCAATCCAAGCCCCCGGATAAGGATAACATCCAGTCCCACGTTTAATACATTTGCCGCAACGATCAGTCCCATGGAAAGAAAAGGCCTGCCGACAACAGGCAGAAAATATGTGATGTTTGTCAGTGCGATACCTGCAAAGACAAACCAGCACAGACAGCTTACATAACGGTTGAAATCATCCCTAAGCGCATCCGGACAGCCGAATGCACCGGCAAGACCGGGTCGAAAAAGCATCAGTCCGGCAAAAAGTACAAGTCCTGCTGTGAGTGACACAATCATTGATGCCGTAAAATAAGCATCAGCCCGGGTTTTATCCTTCCTGGCAAGATACTCTGCATACAGGAGTGATCCGCCCACGCCGGTGATCGTATATATCATGGATGTCATGAATACAATCGGGATACAGAGATTGACGATCTCGAAAGCCTGCTCATTCAGAAGATTTCCGACTATCAGACTGTCTGCAAATTCACTTAGGGATACACCCACAGCGGAAAGTAGCGCCGGAATCATATAAATACTGTATTTTCTGTTGAGTATGGCTGCATTTCTTTTGTATCCTGTTCTATAAGACATCTTGTCGGATCATCCTCCTGTTTTGCATTTGTCTTAAGCATTTTAAATTACAAGTGTTTTTTAATTTGTTCAATTACAATCTTGAGAGCCTTTATTCTTGCATACTTTTTATCAACTGACTCAAGCACATACCATGGTGCAAATGTTGTGCTGGTCTTTTCTATCATCTCATCAATTGCGGTCTCATAAAGATCCCACTTATCACGATTTCTCCAGTCTTCGTCTGTGATCTTCCACTGTTTTTCAGGTGTATTCTGTCTGTCAGTGAAACGCTCTAGCTGAGTATCCTTGTCTATCTGCACCCAGAATTTGATTATAACTGCTCCCCAGTCAGAAAGCTCTTTTTCAAATTCATTGATCTCATTGTAAGCTCTTTTCCAGTCATTCTCAGAGCAAAAGCCCTCAAGCCTCTCAACCATTACTCGTCCATACCAGGTCCTGTCAAAAACGGTAATGTGCCCGGTCTTAGGTAGTCTTGTCCAGAATCTCCAGAGATAGTGCCTTGCTTTCTCATGAGGTTCCGGGCTTGCTATTGGCTCTACCACGTAATCCCTCGGATCCAGGGCTTCAGTAATTCTCTTTATATTGCCGCCTTTTCCTGCTGCATCCCAGCCCTCATAAGCAATAATGACAGGGATTTTCTTTCTGTAAACCTTATTTCCAAGGTCTCTTAACTCCTTTTGGAGTTTTTCAAGCTCTTCGTCATACTCCTCATCAGTCAGAACCTTGTCATCAAGGGAAATATCAGAGAGCTTTGTAACTTTCTCCATTGGGAAAGTATTCTGAAGGATAGGCACATTCATCCTCTGATTGGTCAGGGCAATATCTATCCCCTGATTCAAAAATCTCAAGACCTCAAACTCAGCCACTTTCTTATCTGTGGCATCAATAATGTACCATGGAGTTCTGGATTCATTAGTATCTTCAAGGTATCGCTCAAATACATCAAGACAGCTGTCGTAATTCTTGTTCTGCTTTATATCATCATCATCAACTCTCCACTTTGTGTCCTTGCTATCAAGAAGATTATCCAGGCGCTTTTTCTGTTCTTTTTTAGAAATATGGAAAAAGAACTTCATAACAAGATATCCGTTATCGCAGAGCTGCCTCTCAAAAACGTTTATCGAATGGACTTTCTTTTTGTATTCCTCTTCGCCAAGCTTCCCATCAATTACGCCACTGACTACCTCATTCATCCAGCAGGTGTCATAAAATCTGAACTTTCCGGCTTCAGGGATCTCTTTTATAAACCTGTAAAGGAATGGATATCTTTTTTCCTCATCACTTGGCTGCCTGTCCATAGTTGCAACCCTGAAAAATCTGGGATCGATATTCCTTATAACCTTACCTATCAGCGCCCCTTTTCCTGCTGCATTCCAGCCTTCAAAAATTACCATAACTGGAAGTCCTGCCTCTTTTATCTTCATCTGCAAGGCAGTCAAATGGTCTCTTTCCTCTTTGATCCGCATTTTTAGTTCATCTGCATCTGAATAATCAGGTTTAACGAAATCCTTAAGCATGGCGCACCTCCTACAAGTCACAGGGACGGTTCCAATGTCATTTAGATAGTAGAATTCTTGATAACAATATATTATTATAAACATGATAAATCCAAGCAAAATATATCCAGTTCTCGGGTTTACGGTCAAAAATCCTATTTTTGAAAAAGGCAAACAGACGGTCATCAGGGGC
>JAGAGL010000055.1:0-19338 GCA_017627595.1 Oribacterium sp.
GTTTCAAACCTTCTCGGAGCATTTATTTTCATCGTTCCTATGTGGTTAATGTACAAGAGATCCGATAAGTCCATCAAGAGCATTGCCATCTTACTTATAGCCAATGTTTTCATCCGAACAGCCTGGATGTGCTTCTGCAATGCTTTCATCACCCTTCCTATGTACGCAGGAGCTATGGGCGTAAGCGTTGACGATGTTGTCGTTATGGTATCTTCGGTAAATCCTATGATCAAGAATCTTCCGACCTTCATCATCCTTGCAACAATTCCGTTTAACTTGATTAAGCTCACTTTGGTTTACACACTTTCATATGTGATCTTCAGCAGAGTGAGAGCTGCTGTTCCCGGGTTTCGCTCCATGAACAGCACAGCCTGGGTATGATCTTTAGTACTATGGAGACATTGACAGATCAGCTTTCCATATAATTTTGCTCATCAGTTGGCGAATGTTTCCGGTTCGGAGGCATTCGCCCTTTCTTTGTATATATGAAGACCGGGTACCATAGTTTCCGCGAATCCCGGAACCTTAATCAGTAACTTTTTTTCCTTTTAAACAGAAGCTAATTAGATCTGCATCTGTGTGTCAGACATTAAGGCTCCCAAAACAGCGTTAATAGATGAGAGGAGCCGGTTAGATTGATATCTGTGTGTCAGAAATAAACGACGGAAAACCTGCATTTACAGAGGAGAACATCATGATTCAGAATTACAGAGATTTAACAAGAAAAGAAATGGAAGCTATCGACAAGGACAACACCATAGTCCTTATACCTCTCGGCGCCCTGGAGCAGCACGGTTCCCAGGCACCTCTCGGAACTGATTCCATGATAGCGGAAGCCATGCCAAAGTATGTAAAGGAAGAACTTGAGAAGCTCGATCCGGATTTCCCCATGCTGATATTTCCCGTGATCCCGGTGGGTCTTTCCATAGAGCATCTGAATTTTGCAGGCTCAGTTTCCTTTAAGCCGGATACCTACTACCACATGCTTTATGACATTGCAGAATCCATACAGCATCATGGTTTTAAAAAGCTTGTTTTCCTTATCTGTCACGGAGGAAACCGTCCAATGGCAGACATTCTTTCGAGACAGCTTCGTCATGATTTCGGAATCTTCATCTTTGTCCTTGCATCCGGTGCCTTCCTTGATCCTCAGGTTCAGGCCACCATCAGTCCGGAAAACCATTGGGATTTCCACGGCGGAGAGATGGAAACCTCCATGATCATGGCGATCCATCCCGAAACCGTCAAGCTTGAGCTTTCGGAAACCGGCTACAAGGACGGTGGGTACAAGGGTAAAAAAATCCTGAATTTCTCCGGTGATGCTTCCATTAACTGGATGGGAGAGGACTTACGGACTTCCGAAGGAAAGCCCATCGGTATCGGTGGAGACCCCCGTGGTGCCACAGCCGAAAAGGGCGAGATCATTTTCAGACGTTCCGCGGAAAAGCTTGCAAAGGCACTCCTCGAAGTCCGGGACTGGGACATCAATGCATAAATCGTAACATTTCAGCCGGCAATGAACTGTTACCATAAATCCCCGAATTTCAGCTTTTTATTGCCTGATGTGTTTCAATCACGGTTTATCCTCGGTATAATGATATTGGTGTGAGCATCTTGTGCGAAGCGTTACTATATCAGCATTAAACATTCGTATCACAGATTACGGATAGGAAGTAATTTAAAAATGAATAATCCGAACTATACCAAGGCAAAAATCCTGACACTGATACCGGTTGGTGTTTTTGTGCTCGGTTCCATAATCCTGGGATCCATCGCGATAGATTATTTCAAAACCGGCAATGATGCAACCGCCATAGCATTTATCTTTGTAAGCTCACTTTGCCTGATCCTTACAACAGTGCCCTGTATGATAATGTCTGTTTTGGGAACCTTATCTGCTTCAAAGGCAAAAAAAGAGGGCGAAGTCCGTGCTCAGAAATTCTTCATTCTGGGAATGATAGAAATCGCGATCTACGGTGTCGGTATCCTGTTAACGATCATTACTATTCTGATGACACTGATTGCCATGAGATGATAGCGGACTCTGCCGGGGAGCAGTCTATATTGAAATCCATATAAAATAAAGAGCTTTGTCTTTTACAGCGTAATGAAAACATATTATTAAACCAACAGGAGGTGAAATCATGGGATTATTCGGCAAGAAGGATGAAACAAAGACAAAAGAGGAGCTTGAAGCGGATCTTGCCAAGTTAAAGGCATTTGCAGCCCTCACCCCACAGGAGATGGCAAAAAAGATGGAAGAGGCACAAAAGGCTGCTCAGGAGGCTTTTGACAAGCTGACGCCGGAAGAGCAGGCACGTGCAAAGGCTGAGGCAGAAAGACTGATGCGTGAATCAGAGCAGGAACGTAAAGCTCTTCTTGAGGAAGCTCAAAAGTTTGGCTTGAAAGTTCCCAAATTCTGTCCATACTGCGGAACCGAAAACAAGGGCGGCAATTTCTGCCCTAGCTGCGGAGCTCCGTATAAAACAAACTAAGGTTTATACAATACAGCTGTAGTCCACCGGGGAAGGTTTTCACCGGCGGAAACCTTCCCCGGTGGACTACGAAAAACAGATTTTTTAAACATAGCGGCAAGCTGCATTCCGATGCGGTTCGCTGTTTTTTTTAGTTTATAGAAAGTTTATAATTATTGTTAGCACTCACCATTGACAAGTGCTAACAACAGAGCTATAACATAGTTGTAAACAAAAAGAGGGGTTCAAAAAGATATGAAACTGATCAGAATCTTCCGGGATCGCAACCGATCCGAGGTTGATCCAAAATCGAAACAAGTCTTCAAGAACCTGAATATAAAGGAGGAATTTGATATGTTGTACATGCCCAGTATTTTTGGTGAGAACTTTATGGATGACTTTTTCGGTGACTTCGACCGTGACTGGCACTCAAAGCCTGCACATAACAAACAGCCTGCCAATCTGATGAGAACTGACATCAAGGAAAACGACAAGGCTTATGAAATGGCTGTCGAGCTTCCGGGTTACAAGAAAGAGGACGTTAAATTGGAGCTTAATGACGGCTACCTGAAGATTAGCGCAATACATAACGACAACAAAGAGGAGACAGACAAAGAGGGCAGAGTGATCCGCCGTGAGCGTTACAGCGGCTCGATGCAGAGAAGCTTCTACGTAGGAGAGGATTTCACACCACAGGACATCGAAGCTAAGTTCGAGGACGGAATCCTCAAGATCGACCTTCCCAAGAAGGAAGTAAAGCAGATTGAGACTCCAAAATACATCGAGATCAAATAATGGCTTTGCCGTAAATGTTGATTCACCTGTATACAGGAGATGAAACTCTTGGAGGGGATTTCACATCAACAGAAACCACAGAAAAGAGTTAGAAACTTATGTATCTGAGAGCGAACCAGCCAATATTGTCAGCACCAATGTAGCATTACATAAGCATAGGGTTATGTTTATCATAGCCCTGTACTTTTTTTATTGTCTTATAACAACAGTTTGTTGTACACTATTGATTACAAAGGAGACTTTACCATGAACGAGAATACACAGGATTCAACTGTACAAATAGAGTTTAATAAAGTCCGTGACCTTGTGATACAGGGAGTAGAGCAGGCTACTAAGGGAAAAACCAAAGATTTCAATGAGGTTTGTGAAAGACTGGAGAGGAAGTACAAAGATGCAGTACTTCAGCATTGAAATCACCGGTCTTGCCGAAAAGGATCTGGAGGACATTGGTGATTATATAGCTTATAGGCTTCACAGTCCCCAGGCGGCATTAAATACCTTACGAGGCATCCGTTCTGTAATAAACCAGCTTGACCTCTTTCCTGAAAGAAACGAGGTGGATGAAGACGAAACCCTTGCAAAGCTTGGTTTATACAAGGAATATTACAAAAATTACAAAATTTACTATCTTATAGACAAGGATAAATCAAAAGTTATTATCGTTAGGATACTTCATATGTTAGTAGATAGCAGAGTATGGTTATACCGGACATTTAATTTAGAATGAAGCTTTTGCTTTTTATGTAATGACATTTGCTTTTATTTTGTTGAAAAACGATGGTTGAACTATAGGGAGAAGGAAACATTAACACCGATATCCGGTGCGCAGGTGTTGATATAAGATCCGGAGACCTTGTTGTGGGAGATGCGGACGGAGTCTGTGTTATACCAAAGGAATATATCGAAGTGGTGCTGGAAAAGGCCGAAGAAAAACTCGCATACGAAGAAAAACGGGTGGCACTGATAGAGAACTATGCTCTTCAGCTTGAAAAAGGAGGAGAGCTTCCCGAGCTAGCCCCGAAAGAAGTAGTGGCGATAAGAATGAGGCTGGAGGGTAAAGCCTGAAGCTAACCCGATAGCAAAGACACGAGTACGGATAAATCCTGCTCGTGTCTTTTTGTGCATATAATCAGGAAGATCCAGCATAACCTTGAACGGATAAAGAGCATCACTGAAAATCCCGACGGAGAAATGGGCGGCACGTTGAAAGTCGGAGTGGCAGCGAACTATGCCCGGTACAGGCTGGCGGAGACATTGGAACGGTACATAGAACTGTATCCAAAGGTTGATATCCGGGTTACTGCGAGAAGAAGTCCGGATTTATATAAGGAACTTATTTCGGGAGAGGCCAATGTTGCCATCATACGAGGTGACTATCCATGGTCCGAGGGTGATGTGGTGCTGTTTGAAGAGAAGGTCTGTCTTGTCATGAACGAAAAAATGAAATCGAGGGATCTGAATAAAATCCCTTATATAGACCGTACTTCAGATGTTGGATTTGAAGCTGATGTCAGCAGATGGATGATTGAGAACAGTATCCGTAAACATACAAGCCTGCAGATAAATGATGTTGATTCCATCAAGCAGATGATAAATCGAAATATCGGTTGGTCTATACTTCCCGAAATATGTCTGTCTGATTTTAAAGGAAGCGTCGAGCCACTGGTATTTCGTTCAGGAGAAGCTTTTATGAGACGCACACATCTTTTATATCGCCCGGAGTATTTCAAACTGCCTCAGGTACAGGCCTTTATTGATACAGTGAAGGAATGCAACAAGTGAGCTTTACGGGCTTCCTGAAAAGAAATGGAAGTTTTCAATCTTGCTTCCCTGAACAACTTCCTTTCAGATACTACCTTTCCCTATGATTCCTCTTCAAGTTCAGGACATCAGGCCGGAATGGGTCCTGACGGCGGTCATGGCGGAATGAGTCCGGACGGTGGTCATGGCGGACCGGACCAGGGAGGAAAGGGATTCGGCAGACCGGATAAAGGCGACAAAAAGCCCGATGGTGCCATGGGTGCAAATGATGATAACGCTCAGGGCGTTGCCCGTATCCCTAACTTCAGGATCCCTAACTGGTCCCTAACTTCTTGACAATATGAAATTTTACCTCTTGACAACATGAGATTTACAGGGTTATAATGTACAAGCTTTTTCAAATATTGATTTTGAAAAAAACGGGGTGTGGCTCAGTTTGGCTAGAGCACCTGGTTTGGGACCAGGGGGTCGCAGGTTCGAATCCTGTCACCCCGACTTGTACAAATTTATATTGATATCGGGGTGTAGCTCAGTTTGGTTAGAGCGCTTGGTTAGGGACCAAGAGGTCGCAAGTTCGAATCCTGTCACTCCGACGATCACATCACGGAGGTTCATTTATCGAACCTCCGTTTTTTCGTCTTCCGATCCATGATATACTATGAAGTAATACGGAGGCACAACATGACTTTTTTTCATTTATCAGACCTACATTTGGGTCTCAAACTCATAAATCACGATCTGCTTGAAGATCAAAAATACATTCTCGAAAAAATCATCAACTACGCAAAGGAATATAAGCCGGATGCCATCCTGATAGCGGGAGACATCTATGACAAAGCCATCCCGCCCATAGAGGCTGTGGAGCTGTTTGACGATTTCATCAGGAAGCTTACAGAAGCCGCTCCGGATGCGGAAATAATGCTTATAAGCGGAAATCACGACAGCGCACCGCGGGTAAACATCTTCAGAAATATTCTGAAACGGCAGAAGATACATATGATAGGAACTCCGCCGGTAGCTCCGGAGGAGCACATCGAAAAGGTCACTCTCGAAGATTCCTTTGGTCCCGTCAACTTTTACCTTCTTCCCTTTGTGAAGCCTTCCATGATAAAGGCCATTGTCGGCACTGACAAAAACGGACTGAATCTGTCATATGACGAATCCCTGCACAAACTCCTGGAACGGGAGCAGATTAATGCCGAAGAACGGAACATCTTCGTAAGCCATCAGTTCTACCTTCCCAAGGGGAAATCCCCGGAGGAGATCGAGCGAATGGATTCCGAGATACATACTGTCGGAAACATTGATCAGGTTAATGCTGACCTTCTGGAATCCTTTGACTACGCAGCACTTGGTCATATCCATAAACCCATGAAGGTTGGCAGTGAATTTTACCGCTACTGCGGGACGCCTCTTGCCTGCTCAGTTTCAGAAGCCGGACAGGAGAAGGGGATCATCAGGGTCACCCTTGGGCAGAAAGGAGACATTGGCACAGAGATTCTGCCTCTGGAACCTTTAAGACAGGTTCGCGTCATAAGAGGCGCTCTGTCCGAGGTTCTGACCCGAAGCTCTGACGATTATGTAACTGTAATCCTTGAGGACAAAGTCGATCTGGATGTTTTTGATATTCAGGACAGGCTTCGTAATGCTTTTCCGAATCTTCTGGAAATACGCCGGGAGACCCTGAGAAAAGCAGACTACAAAAACCGTTTTGAGCCGGAACGGACCCTGGATCCCTTTGAGCTTTGCAATTCATTTCTGAAAGATCTGGACGAAGAAGAACAGGCACTTTTGAAAGATGTGATCAATTCTATACAGGAGAGAGCATTTTGAAACCGATAAATTTAACCCTTCAGGCCTTCGGGTCCTACGGAAAGAAAACCAATATAGATTTTACAAACACAAGGCAGAACCTTTTTCTGGTGACCGGAGATACAGGTGCCGGAAAAACAACTATTTTCGATGCCATGGTTTTTGCGCTTTACGGCGAAGCCAGCTCCGGAAACAACAAAAAGGATGGAATAGAGCTTCAAAGCCAGTACGTGGATTACGATGTGGAGCCCTTCGTGGAGCTTGAATTTTCCGAACTTGAAGGCGGAGAGGAACAAACCTACACCGTGCGCCGCGTCCCCAGGCACCTTCGCCCCGCAAAACGTAAGGGTGCAAAGGATCAGATCATAAGTGAATCCCTGTCCCTTATCATGCCGGATGGCTCGGAATATCCGCAGAAAGAAGCTGACGAAAAGCTCCGGGAGATTGTCGGTCTCACCAAAAGCCAGTTTATGCAGGTAGCCATGATCGCCCAGGGCGAGTTCATGGAGCTTTTGAGAGCAAAGTCAGATGATAAAAAAACCATTTTCAGAAAGCTTTTCGGAACGGCACTATACCAGAAGCTTGTGGATGAGCTTTTAAGCCGCAGAAAAGATAAACTGGAAACTATATCGAGGATCAGAACCGCCTGCCAGACAGAAGCAGGTCATGTAAAGATTCCGGAATATTTTGATAATGCAAAAGAACTGTCAGACTTGCAGCAAAGCATCCTTAGATCCGATCGAATGAATATTGCCAACATGGAGCAGTTTCTTCATATCCTTTCGGAGCTTTTGACAGTGATATCAGATAAGCAGAAATCCGAGCAGCAAATCTATGACCTTCTCACCTCTGACCGGGATAAAAAAATGAAGTCTCTTACAGAAGGGCAGACCATCGCCATATCCTTTAAGCAGCTCGAGGAAGCGGAACATTCTCTAAGAGAATGTGAAGCAGCAAAAGAGCAGATTGAAAGCTCTCAAAAGCTTATTTCCGATATCAAAAAGTCCTATGAAATAAAGGGCAGCTTCCTTAGATATAGTGATGAACAGAGTCTTGTGTCTGAGACCGAAAAGAAGCTTAAAGAGCAGGAGGACAAACTGCCTTCCCTTTCCAAAGCCGAAGCTGACGCCGCCCAAAAAGAAGCAGATATGCAGAAGGCGGCTGCCGCAGAAACAGAAAGCTACGCGAAGATACATGACAGAGTAAACAAATCTCTTGAACTGTTTGGCAGGATAAAAACAGTCGAAGCAGAAGTCAGAAAATCAGAAGAAAACCTCACAGAATTTGAAAAAGAAGCCCGAAAAGCCGAGGAAGCTTTTCAGTCCTGCGAGAAAAATGAAACAGAGTGCAGAAAACAGGAGGAAGAACTTTCCGATACCCCGGAGAGGCTCGCACACTGGCAGGCAAAAAGCAGTGAACTATCAGCCCTGGACACAGAATACGAGGCTGCAAAAAAATCCTGTAATGCTGTAAAAGAGCAGTCTAAGCTCCTTGCAAAAGCTCAGGAGGACTACATTAGCATAAAAGAAAAGTTTAACCTCCATAATGCTGACTACATAGCAAAGCAGAACAGCTTTCTGGATGCCCAGGCGGGCTTTCTTGCAAAGGAAAAGCTGAAGCCCGGGCTTCCATGCCCCGTTTGCGGCTCCCTTGATCACCCATCCCCATGCCTTCTTTCGGATAAACATAAGGAGCTGACCCGGGAACTTATCGATGAACTGTCAAAGGAAAATGACACTTTAAGAAACGCCTCTGAAAAGGCTGCCTCCCTGGCAAAAACCGCAAATGAACTTCTGTCCGAAAAGAAGGCCCGCTCAGAGGAGGATCTCCAAAAGCTTCTGACAAAAATCAAAGCACTTCTTCCTGAGCTGCCTGAAGATACGGATATAAAAGCTGCCATGGCAAGACTTAATGAGTGGAGAAAATCCTTCATCGGGGAAGGCGAAGTTCTGAAGAAAAAGGACCTTGCACTCAAAAAAATCAAGGCTCTGATTTCGGAAATCGAAGAAAAGAAACCCGGACTTAAAAAGCAGGCGGAGCTTGCTATGAATCTGCTTTCAGAACAAAGGATCACTCTTGCGGAACGAAGACAAGCCTTAGAGAGTCTCCTTGCCCAAAAGGATTTTGAATCCGAAAATGCCGCAAAGGCTGCACTTGATCAGGCAAAACAGAAAAAAGCTGCTGCCGATAAAGCTTTAAGTGATGCCCGCAGTGACTCTCAGACAGCAAAAGCCGCAAAGGAAGGTTCGGCAGCCCTCATCACAAGATATACGGCCGAGCTTCCTTCGCTCAAGAAGGAGCTTTCGGAGCGAAAGAAAAACTATGAAGCCATGCTAAAGGACCATTTCATGTCCGAAGAAGAGTGGCAAAGCATTACCGAAAATCATCCTCAGGCAGAAGCCGCAAAGCTTCAGAAGTCCATTGATGACTACACCCATAAAAAAACCGCAGCTGAGGCAGCCATACATACGGCAAAGGCAGCCATTGGTGATAAGCGGAAACCCGCGCTGGAGACATTAGCACAGGAAGTAAAGGAGGCCGAAGAAAAGTGGAAGCGCGAACAGGATATACTGAATGCCCTGAATGATGAGCTGAATGTCAACAAGCGGGCCTTCGATTCCCTGAACCCGAAGATGTCCGAGCGTGTCGAAGTTGTCACTGATTTTAACCGTATAGACGGACTATACAACCGTCTTGCCGGAAAGGTTACCGGTGCCCGCATGGACATCGAAACCTTCGTACAGAGATATTATCTGGAGAGGATACTATATGCCGCAAACTTAAGATTCAGCGATATGTCGGCAGGACAGTTTGAACTCCGTATGGTGGAGGATGACCAGGCAGGAGAGGGCAAAAACCGGGGACTTGATCTCATGGTTTATTCCACCGTCACCGGCAAAGTCCGTGAGGTCCGGACTCTGTCAGGCGGTGAATCCTTTATGGCAGCCCTGTCCCTTGCTCTCGGAATGGCTGACCAGATACAGGAAAACTCCGCTGCCATAAATCTGGATGTAATGTTTATCGACGAAGGTTTCGGCTCCCTTGATGACCACTCAAGAGACCAGGCCATCAGAGTACTCCAGCGAATGGCCAGCGGTTCCAAGCTGATCGGTATCATTTCTCATGTGACGGAATTAAAACAGGAAATAGAAGACCAGCTTATAGTCACAAAGGACGAAGAGGGCAGCCATGTAAGGTGGCAGATAAGCTGATGCTGACAGGCTGAACTGTTACGCATATAACGTCTGCATCACGAACAGAAAAAAGGCTCTGTGACACACCACAGAGCCCTTCGCTGTTAATTCACGTATCAATTATATCCAACCTCTTTGGCAAAATCCCTGACCTTAAGCCTGTCTTCATTGGGAGATTTTGCATAGAAGAGAGTATTGTCAACTTTACAAAGATGAAAATAATCCTTGGCACCTTCCATTTTGAAAACAAGATAATTCTGTCCCACATGACTGGAATAATCCTTAGTTACAAAAGTGTTGTCCAGGGTTTTTCTGAAAATATCGAACTCATCCTCCGCTATGTCCCGGTTATCAAACACATAAAACTGATAGGTGAGAGATTTATCACTGTTGCTGGCATTAAGGGCGATATCAAGTCCCCTGACACCCTCAAAGAGATGTGTATCATCAGTAACCTCAAATCCGGCTTCATTTGCAGCCATGATAAACTGCTGCTTATCTATAACTCTCTTTTTTATCTCAAGATCGCTGA
Source organism: Oribacterium sp. (assembly GCA_017627595.1). GTDB lineage: Bacteria > Bacillota > Clostridia > Lachnospirales > Lachnospiraceae > Oribacterium. Next base: position 10,569 of record JAGAGL010000055.1, read on the forward strand.
ATATAACCGCAAGCGATGCAAAAATCATGACAAAAACGCCGAAGCACACAAAACGCCCTCTGAACCTCATAATACTCTTTTTTTCCTCCCTGAAAAAACACTCTTTCTTCCTTGAAATCGCGTTTCCCTAATGCCAAAGATTCTATCACTGAGAGCATCACAGAAGTGTCACAAAAAAGTAATAATCAGAGATGCTTTTCGCGCATTTCCTTTGACATAAAAAGAGGAATAGTGCTGCACTATCCCTCAAATCCTTTTTGATATCTCATCATGCTATAAGCGCATATATTCCTACCAGCTCAAGAAGCGGCGGCTGGTATTCTTTACCGACGAATGCATAGGAAAGCTTTCCGTCCGTGTAGGTAGCCACGGTTATGTGTCCGTTATTTCCCCTTGTATGTACAATTATGTTTCCCATTTTGTAATCATTTTCTTCGTCGAACTTTTTGTCTACGCCGCTGACATCTTCCGTACCGTAGCCCTGCCGGAATCTGTAACCTTCCTTGCCGTTCTTGTCAGTATAAACAAGCTCTATCATAGTTCCTTCAAGCGCTCTGTACTCTATATGATTATACTGTTTTAACCCCCTTCTTACCTTATCTGAAACTATAAGCCCTGATGCATCCTGAGCCTCCTCCAGACTGTCATAGGTTTTCCAGGTCTTTCTCGCTTCCGTTTCCTTCTGTTTGTCTAAAATGGAATTTATCACCTCATCCTTTAACTTTTCCATATCCTTTACGATTTCTTTGGGTTCCGGTTTTATCGGTTCGCTGTTTTCCACGGATTCTCCGACAGGAGCTTCAGTTTCCTCTTCGGCTTCCTTTACTGTTTCTTCCGATACCTCTTCTGTGGGTTTTGCTTCAGCAGTTGTTTCTTCGGTTTCCCATGCCTCAGTGGCCGCTTCCGGAACCCCTGTATCGCAGGCGTTCAGAAATAAAAGTGATATGATAAGAATCACAAAAACAACCGGGAAGCGGAATCTGTACTTTTTAACAGGCACCGGATGCTTATGGCTTTTATCCTTGGAGGATACTATAGAATTATGTATTTTATGATCAATCAGTTTCATAACACTCTCCCTTTATGTTCACACACACTTTATATCGGCATATTCAAGGATAATATATAAGTCTGTCCTCATAAATCTTCGTTTTCGTATAACTTTTATTATTTTCAACACGATAATTATTATATCAAAAGGTTAAGATTTCCGAAATTTGTATTCACAGAGAAATAATTTTAGTATAATCATTCTAATCAGTTAATTTGTACCGAAAGGAGAATGCTTATGAGATATTCTATCGAAGGCGAGCCGATGCCCGTTGTTATCTGTGAACTTGAACCCGGAGAAGAAATGATAACCGAGTCCGGAGGAATGGCCTGGATGACACCAAACATGCAGATGTCCCAGGAGGGCGGCGGTCTTGGCAAGATGTTCGGACGTATGCTCACCGGTGAGTCCATGTTCCTTACACATTACAGATGCGAGGGTGGTCCCGGAACCATTGCCTTTGCTTCAAGTTTTACCGGAGCAATCAGACCGGTTGAGATCGGTTCAGGCAGAGAACTCATTGCCCAGAAGAATGCATTCCTGGCCTCAACCACAGGCGTTGAACTCTCAATAGCTTTCCAGAAGAAGATCGGAGCGGGATTCTTCGGTGGTGAAGGCTTCATCATGCAGAGACTAGCCGGAAACGGCATTGCTTTCCTGGAGCTTGACGGACACGTTAAGGAATATACCCTTGCACCCGGTCAGCAGCTGGTCATCGACACAGGTTATCTTGCAGCCATGGAAGGAACCGTCACCATGGACATCCAGCAGATAAAGGGTGTTAAGAACGTACTTTTCGGCGGTGAGGGTCTCTTCAACACTATCGTTACAGGTCCCGGAAAGATATGGCTCCAGACCATGCCTATACCTCAGGTTGCTTCACAGATCATTCCTTATCTGCCCACCAGCAGCAAGTGATTTTTAAAACCAAATCATACACCCGCCATCCGGCGGTTTTTTTTTGCAGGATACCGAATGTCCGACGGGGCGAGGTGATTTCCTCTGAATATCCGAGTCATCCACAGGAGGCTCCATGGAAAACCTGACAAGACCGGTGTTTCCTTAGATTTTAATCTTATGTGCTTAGAAAGGGATTTATAAATGAAAGTTTTTGCATTTATCGCAGACGGTTCAGAAGAGGTTGAGTGCCTCGCGGTTGTAGACCTCTTAAGAAGAGCAAAATTCGATGTAACCCTTGTCTCAATCAATAAAGAAAACCGGGTTCACACAAGCCATGACATAGACATTATCACAGACACCACCATAGATAAGGTTAATGTTGACGACGCCGACATCCTCTTCCTCCCGGGAGGCGGAGAAGGCACGAAAAACCTTAAGGCATCAAAGGCTCTCAGTGATATGCTCCTTACTCACGCCGGAAAGAACAAACCTATAGCTGCCATCTGTGCGGCGCCATCGGTTCTCGGCCTTCTGGGACTCCTCAGGGGACGTAATGCCACCTGCTATCCCGGCTTCGAAGACCAGCTTACCGAAGCAAATTGTGTTCATGACGGTGTCGTAACTGACGGCAATATCACAACCGCCCGCGGACTCGGCTACGCTCTGGATCTCGGACTCCGGCTCATAGAGCTGTATAAGAGCCCTGAGGAGTCAAAAAAAATAAAGAGTGCTATACAGTACGATCAGAAAGTATGAAATTATTATAAATTTTCATGCTCATCCAATCTTTCTTGTTTTATTTAATGGTATAATGAACCAGGATATACGAAAAGGAGGTGGTTCCCGTGGATATTTCAGGAATCTCAAGTGCTTCTATGAGCCTCTTAACGAGGAATGTAGGTTCCGATATCGGAACTGCTCTTTTAAAAAAGGCTTTGGACAACGAAGAAGAAACCAACAACAATATGATGAAGCTTCTTGAACAGGCAGCTAACCCCGATCTGGGAGCACATGTTAATACAGTAGCCTGAAATACAGGTTTTGACGTTTCTTAAAGGATCAAAGGACAGGTTTTCACAGTGATGTGATGACCTGTCCTTCTTGTTTTCTATAAAAATCCCATAAAAAACTGTATTTTTCCAATCCTTTTTTTCTTAAAAAGGTATTATTTTTTCAGAAAGTGTCGATAAAGAGAGGGACAGCATTTTGAAATCAGTAATTTTCATTAAAATATAACGATATTACCCAGGAAACAGGAGGTACTTATGCAAAGTAAAGTAGGCTACAGTATGAATCGCGATATCAGAGCAGCTGTAGAGGAAGCCACAGGTGGGATATCAGATCCTATCGGTCTCATCATCATGACAGATCATGATAGACTTCAGGATATTTCAGCGTTATTAAAGAAGAAATACCCCCATGCCCAGTCCATCGGAGTTAGCGGCACCAACTATTACAATGCCCAGTCCTCAGATCATAACCTCATCGTAACCGCATTTACCGGAGAGGCTGTTGTCCATGCCGGCGTTGTGAGAAATCTCTCTACCTGTCCTGCAATGGACATTGTAAACATTAAGGAGAGTATGAGCATCGTCAACGGCAGCCGTGACAATACCATTCTCCTCGAGTACTGCACCAATGACGAGGAGCGTCTCACCACCACCATAAATATGGCCCTTGGAGACAGCGGCATTCACCTGGTGGGAGGAACATAGCTTGGCTATGCGGCAACCGCAACCGCTGCCGTCACTGTAAACGGCCAGCTTTATCCCGATGCCTGCGCATATATGTTTATAAAGAACACCAACGGCAGAGTCAGGGTATATTCCGAGAATATCTATGGTCCTATGGAAGGTCATCCTACTCATATCGTTACCAAGGCAGACCTCGCACAAAAGGCTGTCTATGAGATCGACCACAAGCCTATCGCAGAGGTTTACAGTCAGGAGATGGGCGTGCCTGTTGATAAGGTTATCGACAACACTCTGGAGCATCCCTTTGGCCGGTTGGTAGGAGATAAGGTATTCATCGCTTCCCAGAAGGATCCTCTTCCAAATGGCGGACTCACCTTCTATAAGAGACTTAATGTCAATGACTCTGTCAGCATCCTGAAGCTCAACGATTTTGATGCCATCAATAAGGCAACCCGCGAAAGGATATTGAGCGAAATTCCTAATCCTGCGCTGCTGTTATCTGTAAACTGTATTTACAGATACCTGCTGTTTACCGGCAACGGATATTACAACACCCTGCTTTCGAATATGGCAACCCTTGGACCATCTGTCGGAAACATTGGCGGTGGCGAACAGTTTGACAATCAGCACGTAAACCAGACCATGGTCGTTGCTGTATTTGAATGATAAGGAGAGTGTACGATGTTTTTATTCGGAAAGAACCAGGAAGATAATATGACATCCAACGCAAATGCTTCGGACGCTTCTTTGAGGCATGAGCTTGAAGGCTTAAGAGCCATAGGTGAATATGCTTTAAAGCAAAAGAATCTTTTGCAGCAGGAAGAGATCAGGACCTCCGACGAGCTTAAGGGCATCCAGTACTCCTTTGATGCAGTTCGTCAGAAATCTGATGATATCACAAATTCTGTTACAGATTTCCAGGCTCAGTTCTCAAGAGTACAGGAAATAGTTGACCGTTTTGAATCCATCATATCCAAGATGGAATCCACTGTTCTGGAATCTCACAACAGCATGAATATGGTACGGGAGAAGTCCAATGACGTTTACGAGACCATTTCCGCTGTTGAGCAGGTATTTGAAGAGTTTCAGAAGAGCTTTGCGGACATTTCCAAGAATGTCAGTGCCATCAACAGGATTGCCAGCCAGACAAACCTTCTTGCCATCAACGCTTCCATCGAAGCAGCCCGTGCAGGTCAGGCAGGCAAGGGCTTTGCGGTTGTTGCCACAGAAGTTAATAAGCTGTCCAAGAACATCCAGGATATCGTAGGCTCCATTGACAGCAGCATGCATAGCCTTAACTCCAACAACCTGAAGCTTAAGGATGCAATCATAAATACACGAACCGCAATTACCGATTCACAGAATCAGGTTAATGAGACAGATGCCGTGGTTGAAAGCATTAACGCAGTTTCCGAGGATATCGCAAACGGCAACAAGGAAATGCTCCAGGTATTTGATGACTGCAACAATAACATGAACATGGTTTCCTCAACTGTCGCAGATTCCACAGTTTACTATGACAAGGTCGACAGCGATATCCGGCATATGATGACCAACATCACAAAGAAAGGTTTCGTATTTGAGGATCTGAACAATGCTCTCGAGCAGATCGATCCGATGATCCGAAAGATCAGACGCTGATAAAGCGGACATTCCCTAATGTCCTTTCCTTTATACCCCTTCTTTTGTAAGCCCGCCTCCCCAGGCGGGCTTTTGTTATTTTTGTTTCTCTTATAACGCCTTAATGGTATAGTAGATATGGTGACTTTTGATCATCGAGAGGAAAAGAAATAGAACGGAGGTAATTATGAAAAGAAATATCGAAAAAATGTCAGCTCTTGTAATTTCTGCAGCACTTTTGATGTCAGGCTGTGGCGGAACAACAGCAGGCAACAGCTCATCTGAAGCACCGGCAACAACTGCGGCTGAAACTACTGCAGGCAAATCAACTGAGGCAAAGGATGCAGAGTCGAAAGAAGCAGAAACGACTGCCGCTTCGGAAGCATCTCAGGAAACTGCCTCCGAAGCTGCCGAGGCTGCTGCTGAAGAAGCCGGAGATGTGCAGCTTATAAATGCCACCATAGATACAAGCTATGACAATGTTTATTCAGATTCTGACCAAAGATATCTGGTCGGAGGCTACTACCCGGAAATAATTCTCGGATCTTACGAGAACGGAACCTTCGTCAAGAAAGACGCCGGGTATCCTGAGCTTGCAAAAGCTGTAGACACCTACAACAAGAAGACGGCCGATGACTTCAAATCCGAAATAGAATCGGGAAAAGAACTTGCCGAGGAGGATCCCCGTTTCAAGGAAACCGACAACTATGGATACTCCTATTCTGTAGATATGGACGCTTCCATCGAGCGCTCTGACTCAAACATTTTCAGTGTATCCGAGTCAACCTATTCCTTTATGGGAGGCCCTCATGGCAACACCGTCATCACCGGATTTAATGTGGATCCCAAAACCGGTGAGGTACTCAAGATTTCGGATGTTGTTACAGATAAGGATGCCTTCATTGATGCCGTTGACAAACAACTCCACGCAGAATATCCCGATATCGAGGAAGGCCTCGTTGTAGATGATCTCAAGACCGCCATCAGCGATATGTATGACGGAAAAGATGATATAAATCTTCAGTTCTACATGACACACGATGCATTGGTTACAGTATTTTCAGCTTATGACATCACTGCCTATGCCTACGGACCTGAGTTCGTTTCACTGTATTATACTGACTCGGCTGACTTCCTTAATGAGAAGTACCTGAAGACAACTAAGGACTATGCTGCCGAGATCGGTTTGGACGCTCCTTTCTCATTTGAAACAGGAGATGGTACAAAGAAATCAATTACTGTAAATTATCTTGAGCCCATAGGAGATGCTGAGTATGCTTCAGAATACAACCTCAACATGAGCCTGGACGGCAAGGAGTATACAGAGAAACTTGAAAGCATTTACGGTATGCGTGCCTATATCCTTGAGAAAGACGGTAATGCTTACATCTACCTCGATATGAACTCTGACAATGACTGGCATATCACCCAGATTTATGACGTTAACGGTTCCGAGATCAAAAAGGTCGGTGATTTCACGGAAGAAGCTTTCTACGATGTAAAGCCTGTTGATCCTTCTGATTTCATCATGTCCTCCAGAGGCGGTCTTTTAAGCACCTACGGTATATTCCGCCATTACAAGATGGACGCTGACGGAAAGCCTGTTCCTCTTACCGATGCATGGTGGATCAACAATGATTTTGAGCTTACCCTCAACAAGCCTCTTAAGCTCAGTGTAATGGACGAACTCACAGAGGACGGAAGCGACAACGGTACCGAAACAGAGCTCCCCGAAAAAACAAAGCTTAAGCTGGTACGTTCTGATGAAGATAAATGGGTTGATGCCCTTACCCCTGACGGAAAATATGCAAGGATCAATGTTGATACTTCAGACTGGCCTCATACCGTAAATGGCATCGACATCGAAGAAGCATTTTCAGGCATCATATTTGCAGGATAAGTTCGATAAATAGGTAAAACTTATACCCATCTATAAGTTTAAGGTAATACACTATTCCCAAACTTCATGCTATTCTTTATACATCAAAGCAAAACTGGATTGCCAATCCTGAATACCTAAACATTGGCATACAGGATCAGCCCATCGTAAAACGAAATCCAATGGGACTGACAACATTGAAGGCAGCCACCATAGTCGCAAACCGTGAAGAGAACAAGGTCAAGAATATCGTAGTTCTTCTTCCTGATTCAGGCGACAGATACCTTTCAACACCTTTTTTTCAGAATAATGCTTTCTCGTCATGACCATATTACAGTTAAAATACGTTATAGCTATAGATGAAGAAAACTCCATGAGAAAGGCCGCTGACAGACTCTATGTCTCTCAGCCAGGCCTTTCAAGTGCTGTGAGAGAGCTTGAGAACGAGCTTGGAATCCAGATATTTGAAAGAGTCCACAACGGTGTAGTCACTACATCTGCCGGGGCTTCTTTTATTGCTTATGCGAGAAGTGCTGTAGAACAGTTTGAAAAAATAGAAGACAAGTACCTTAACGCAAAAAGTGAAAAGCCTGCCTTCTCCGTATCCATGCAGCATTACACTATCGCTGTCAATGCTTTCATCGATACGATAAAGGAATACGATCATCCTGAGTATCAGTTTTCTATAAGAGAGACCCAGACCGGAGAAGTCATTGAGGATGTAAAAAACATGAAAAGTGAAGTAGGGGTCATAGCCCTCAGTGACTTCAACAAAAGGACCTTCAAAAAAATCTTCACAGATGCATCTCTGGAATTCCACGAGCTCTTCACAAGGGATGCCTATGTATATCTAAGTAAAAATCACCCTCTGGCAGACAGAGATACTCTGTCCCTTAAAGATCTTCAGGACTATCCCTGCATGGTCTTCGATCAGGGGGATCAGACCTCCTTCTATTACAGAGAAGAGGCTCTTGCAACCTATGATTATAAAAAAGTCATAAGCACCAACGAGAGAGCTACATCCATCGAACTGATGCTTGGTCTTAACGGTTACGCAGTGGGCGCCGCCATGCTTGGATCCGGAAGCACATCCTCAGATATAAAGGTCATAAAACTTGAAGAGGATGAGACGCTGACCTTCGGATACATCATAAGAAAAGGGCAGGAGCTCAGTGAAATGGGTCGGAGTTTCATCGAAAAACTTACAAATCATAAAACTATATCATAATCTGATTTTACTTTAGATTCCTTAACCAATGAGCAGCAGTCATTGACTCGCGAATATATGTTTGCTAAAATTTGTACAGTGCTACCAGTAACTACGGTAGGCGGTTAGCCCTCTAATCGTAGGGCTTTGTAAGACCCTCCGGAAAGGAGGGCACCATGGTTAGTTATTCTGATTTATTCCAATTGGGAATTCTGATAGTTGCGATCATTGGTCTTGTTTACAAGATAACAAAAAAATAACCGCCCCAGTCCCAACTGAGGATCTTACGCAAAGTAAGTGAAAAATATCGGGGCGGCGGAAAGAGAACATCTAAAGGGGTGTTCTTTTTTTGTACTCTGAATATATGGCTAAATAGTTTATATTTAGACATATTAAAACTTCTATATATGGCTATTGTA
>JAGAGL010000056.1:0-66155 GCA_017627595.1 Oribacterium sp.
CAGTCGGTAGAGCACGCGGCTGTTAACCGCGGTGTCGTTGGTTCAAGTCCAACTGGAGGAGTTATGCCGGTATAGCTCAGTTGGTAGAGCAACTGATTTGTAATCAGTAGGTCTTCGGTTCGAGTCCGAATCCCGGCTTTTATCTTGTAAATCAAGATGATGGAACCGTAGCTCAGTTGGTTAGAGCAGTCGGCTCATAACCGATCGGTCCAGGGTTCGAGTCCCCGCGGTTCCATTCCAAGAGATGATTCAGGTCATCTCTTTTTTTATTTTTACAATTAGGTCACCAATTTCATAGCATGTTCGCACGAATATTCTTTTGGCAGACACCCCAGAACTGAGCAGAAGATTCTTTCCCTACTCGATTTCTTCTTTTATATCGAATGGTAACAGTCCCCATGGTCCACCGGTTGAACTGTTATATCGAATGTGAATTAATTATGAATTGTTAGCAGCTAGGCTTGCAGAGTGCTAATAACGGTGATATACTACATTCTATCGATTTTAGAAAAAAGAGGTGTTTACATGTCTAAGAAAGGTTCATTATCAATTAATTCTGAGAATATATTCCCTATCATAAAAAAATGGATGTATTCCGATCAGGATATTTTTGTTCGAGAGGTAATATCCAATGCCTGTGACGCTATCACAAAGCTTGAAAAATTAAGTCTTATCGGTGAGTTTACAAAACCGTCTGATTACAAAGGCAGAGTCGATGTTATCGTTGATTCCGATAAGCGTACAGTGACCATCAAAGATAACGGTCTCGGTATGACGGAAGAAGAAGTTGATAAATACATTAATCAAATTGCTTTTTCCGGTGCAACCGATTTCATCAATACCTATAAGGACAAGGCCAATGACGATCAGATCATAGGTCACTTCGGACTTGGTTTCTACAGTGTGTTTATGGTTTCCGATAAGGTTGAGATCGATACTCTTTCTTATAGAGAAGGTGCAAAGGCTGTTCACTGGGTTTGCAACGGCGGTACTGATTTTGAATTAACCGAAGGAAATAAGACTGATATCGGAACAGTTATCACCCTTCATCTCAATGATGATTGTCTCAAGTATGACAATGAATGGGAGATGAGAGAGATTATTGATAAGTACTGTTCTTTCATGCCGGTTGAGATCTATATCACAAAGCTTCCAAAGGATACAGAGACCATTGATGCTGATAAGAAGAACGATACTGACGTTGTTCTTGAGGAAATCCCTGAGAAGACAGAAACCGACAAGGATGGCAAGGAAACCAAGACACCTGCAAAGGTAAAGATCGAGAAGCGTCCTGTTCTTCTTAATGATACAACTCCGCTTTGGACAAAATCTCCAAGTGAGTGCAAGAAGGAAGATTACATCGATTTCTATCACAAGGTATTCCACGACTACAAAGAGCCTCTGTTCTGGATCCACCTCAATATGGATTATCCATATAACCTTAAGGGTATTCTTTACTTCCCTAAGATCAATATGGAATACGAGTCTGCCGAAGGAACCATCAAGCTCTACAACAACCAGGTGTTCGTTGCAGATAACATTAAGGAAGTTATCCCTGAGTACCTGATGCTCCTTAAGGGTGTCATCGACTGTCCGGATCTTCCTCTCAATGTTTCAAGATCCCAGCTTCAGAATGACGGCTTTGTTAAGAAGATTTCTGACTACATCACAAAGAAGGTTGCCGACAAGCTTTCCGGAATGTGCAAGGTGGATCGTGAGAACTACGAGAAGTATTGGGATGATATCGCACCATTCATTAAGTATGGCTGTCTCCGTGACGAGAAATTCTGCAAGAAGATGACAGACTACATCCTCTTCAAGGACATCAACGGAAAGTATCTTGCTCTTCCTGAGTGTCTTGAAGTAAACAAGATTGATACTGAGAGTGATAATGCTGACGCAGCTTCAAATGATTCAGCTGAAACAACCGTAGAGAACACTGCAGCTTCCGAGACAAAGGACGAAGACAACAAGGAATCTGCAGAAGCCGAAAAGGAAAAGAACAAGGTTATCTACTATGTGACTGATGCTGTACAGCAGAGTCAGTATATCGCAATGTTTAAGGAAGCCGGTAAAGATGCCGTTGTTCTTCCTGAGCGTATCGATCAGCCTTTCATTTCAGAACTTGAAGCAAAGAATCATGGGGTTCACTTCAGAAGAATCGATGCCGACCTTACCGATGAGTTCAAGGCTGAAGTTTCAGAGGATGAGCAGAAGAACCTTGACGAACAGTCAAAAACTCTTGAAACAGAAATAAGAACAGCAACAAAGAAGGAAACCCTTACTGTTAAGCTTCAGAAGATGACTCAGGCTAAGACAGCAGCCATGCTTTCTATCTCAGAAGAAAGCCGTCGTATGAACGACATGATGAAGATGTATGCTATGCAGGGCATGGGTATGGCCGATATGCCGGTTCAGGAAACTCTTATCCTTAACACAGAGCATCCTCTTGTAAAGTATCTTATGGAGAACGGCAAGGATGAGGCAAAGAAAGAGACTATCGATCTCATTTCAGAACAGCTTTACGATCTTGCAAGAATCCAGCAGTCACCGCTTCCTGCAGAAGAGATGACAAAGTTCATTGAGAGATCAAATGACATACTTCTCAAGATGGCAGAATAAACTTAATACAATGTGATTTAGTCCGCCCGATTTCCCTATGGTTCTCTGGAAATCGGGCGGATTTTTATACATGAAAACCTTGTCTTAAGTGTAATCCCAAAAGTTTAGTGTGGCTTTCTATGGTTATTTAAGGTCACTCGGTAGGAGAACTATTAAGTGTCAAAAAAATATCAATGCCTGAAACATCAGGACCGGGAAAGTGTCAATGCAATATAATTCCAAATTAGTGTTTTAAATTCAGAAATATTACAGCGCTTTTACCGTCTTGACGGAAATATTTGCATTTAATATAATTTTGAGTGTTGTCGTTACAAGATTACGTTGAAAGGAATTGTGAGGATGAAGCGAATGGGATTTTTAGATACTGTTCACTGTAAAGCATATTCTGCCCTCGTATCCTCAGGTCAGGCTGTTCTTCCTGCGATTTTCTGTGAGTCTGTTTTCGTGTGTGATATTTCCATCGGAAATAGTGTAATCTGCCGTAATGCAATCAATAATATAGTGTAACCTAAGGGGAACAGCTTTATGCTGTTCCCCTTTTTAGTGTATAAGTCCGATATCAAACAAGATACACCGGCGCAGCAAAGCGAAGGACTTATTCCACATCACTTGAGTCAAAGGAGAATTATGAGAAAAGTTGCTGTCATCATGGGAAGCGATTCAGATCTTCCCGTTGTAGAAAAAGGCATTTCCGTACTTAAGGATTATGGGGTTCCTGTAGAAGTACATGTTTACAGTGCCCACAGAACTCCGGAAGAGGCCGCCGAGTTTTCAAAATCCGCAAGAAAGAATGGCTTCGGTGTCATCATTGCCGCAGCTGGCATGGCTGCACATCTTGCAGGCGCCATTGCAGCCAACACAACACTTCCCGTCATCGGCATCCCCTGTTCTTCCAAGGTTCTTGAAGGAATGGATGCACTTCTATCCACAGTTATGATGCCACCGGGAATTCCTGTTGCAACAGTTGGTGTCAATACAGCGAAGAACGCAGCTCTTCTTGCAATAGAAATACTTGCAGTGGAAGATGAGGGCCTTGCAGAAAAGCTTCAGGCTGAACGTGATGAAAATCACAAAAAGATCATAGAAAAAAACGCAGCCATAGAAGCTCAGTTTAACTGATCTTCACCTTATCTGCATTAAAAGCTACTGTGTGCAACCACTTTTGAACCAGTTTAAAAATGAGCGTACACATTAACTTACGGATGTTTACATGATGTAAGCATTAATCAACCACATAACAGTTTTGATTTATTAAGGAGATTTATGGGTAAACTTCATGAAGAGTGCGGTGTTTTTGGTATTTACTCAAAAACCACCAAACCATTGGCGCGTCTTACATACTACGCACTTTATGCCCTGCAGCACAGAGGTCAGGAATCTGCAGGTATTGTTGTTAACGATGAGGGAATTTTCCGTTTCCGCCGTGAACTAGGTCTCGTAAGTGAGGCTATGCCGAACAGCGAGATAGAACGACTCGGAAACGGGCAGATAGCTGTTGGTCACGTACGTTATGCAACCAGCGGAATTACCAATCGTATCAACACTCAGCCTATCGTTGTAAATCATGTAAAAGGCCGTATGGCTCTTTGTCACAACGGCAATCTTGTTAATTCTTATGAGCTCCGTTCAGAGCTCGAGATGAACGGCTGTATCTTCCAGTCAACTACGGATACAGAAGCAATCTCTTACATCATAACGAGAGAACGTATCAATACCGGTTCCATAGAGCAGGCTGTCAACAATGCTCTTGATAAACTGCACGGTGCTTATTCTCTTGTGATAATGTCTCCTTCCAAGCTTATAGCGGCGAGAGATGAGCATGGTTTCCATCCTCTCTGCTTCGGAAAACTCGAGGACGGTTCCGTGGTTTTTGCCAGTGAGTCCTGTGCCATCGAGGCAGTAGGCGGAAAGCTGGTTCGGGATGTAGAGCCGGGAGAGATCATAGTTGTAGACCACAACGGAATACGCTCTATAAAAGATCACTGCAATAAAGTAAAGCGCTCCATGTGCGTTTTTGAATATATCTATTTCGCACGTCCTGATTCGGTTCTTGACGGCGCCTCAGTTCATGAGGCGAGAGTGCAGGCCGGTCGTTTTCTTGCCCAGGAACACCCCGTTGACGCAGATGTAGTCATAGGTGTACCGGATTCCGGTCTGGACGCTGCAGTCGGTTATTCAAGAGAGTCAGGAATTCCTTACGGTATCGGACTTCTCAAGAACAAATACATCGGTCGTACTTTCATCGCTCCGGGTCAGACTGAGCGTGAAAATCTGGTTCGTATCAAGCTTAACGCCATCCGATCCGAGATTGAAGGAAAGCGTGTGATCCTGGTAGATGACTCCATCGTCCGCGGAACCACCAGTGAACGTCTGGTTCGCATAGTGAGAGAAGCCGGAGCAAAGGAAGTTCACATGCGTATAACGGCACCTCCATTTATGAACCCCTGCTACTACGGCATAGACATTGACTCCCGTGACAACCTCATCGCCTGTCATCATTCTGTAGAAGAAACCGCAAAGATCATCGGTGCCGATTCACTGGGATATATATCAGTTGAGAATGTCATCAGGATAGCAGATCCCACAGGCCTAAAGGGCTTCTGTACCGCCTGCTTCGACGGAAAGTATCCTACTGAGATTCCTTCCGTAACTTCAAAGAACCGTTTTGAAGAGAAGATCTCAAAGGATTGGAAAGACAGACATACCGTTAAGTCTTCGGAAAGAGTTCCGGAAGGTGAATATATCGAGAAGTTTGAAGACTGATAGCAAGCTTTGATTTTTTATCAAGTTATCCGTTTTTTACCAGCTTAACTATGGCGTCAGGATTTAATCCTTTGGGATAAAAAAACGACGCCTCATATAAAGGAGTAATCATGAATACAAAGAGCTATAGCGAAGCATACAAGGATGCAGGTGTTGATATCACAGCCGGATACAAATCCGTTGAGCTTATGAAACAGTACGTAGCAAGAACCATGACAGAGGGCGTTTGTTCGGGTCTCGGTGGTTTCGGCGGACTGTTCGAGCTTCCCGAGGGTTATAAGCACCCCGTTCTTGTTTCGGGAACCGACGGTGTAGGAACAAAGCTTAAGATTTCATTCCTTATGGAGAAATATGACACTGTTGGTATCGACTGTGTTGCCATGTGTGTGAATGATGTCATCTGCTGCGGTGCGAAGCCCCTTTTCTTCCTTGACTACATTGCCTGCGGAAAGAATGTTCCTGAGAAGATAGCAGATATCGTTAAGGGTGTTGCAGAGGGCTGCGTACAGAGTGACAGTGCCCTCGTAGGCGGCGAGACTGCAGAGATGCCCGGCTTCTATCCTGAAGATGAGTTCGACCTTGCAGGTTTCTCCGTAGGTATCGTTGATAAGGAAAATATCATCGACAACAACTCCATGAAGGAGGGTGATGTGGTAATCGCCCTTCCAAGCTCCGGTGTTCACTCCAACGGTTTCTCACTGGTTAGAAAGGTTTTTGATATCGATAACATCAGTAAAGAAGAACTTACAAAGCCACTTGCAGAGCTTGACGGAAAGTCTCTCGGCGAAGCACTTCTCACTCCGACAGTCATCTACGTAAAGCCGATTTTGAAGCTTCTTGAGAATGTTACGGTCAAAGGCATTAGCCACATCACAGGCGGCGGCTTCTACGAGAATATCCCAAGATCCATCCCTGACGGCTTCGGTGCAAAGATAAAAATGAATGATGTTAAGGTTCTTCCTATATTCAAGCTCATTCAGAAGACCGGCGACATCTCAACCCGTGATATGTTCAATACCTACAACATGGGTGTCGGAATGAGCGTTGTGGTTACTAAGGAGGATGAGGCCAAGGCCATCGAGGTTCTCAAAGCAAACGGCATAGAGGCATATCGCCTTGGAGAGATAGTAAAGTCTGAGGACAAGGTTATTCTCGAATGAAGACAGATACCGTTACAGGCTGTCCATGTGCTCTGACCGTAAGACTTTGGAAAGCTTAAAGCGGCAGGACAGACACCGTTGCAGGCTGTCCATCTGCTCTGACCGGAAGACATTGGAAAGCTTAAAGCGGCAGGACAGACACCGTTACAGGCATATCTATCTGTTCTGATACCTGACAGTTATTCACTTCATTATCAAATTATCTTATGTTTATATGCAAAGGTCAGAATACTGTCCTATGCATCCTATATCTATGATTTTGGGAGGAAAATTATGGCAACATATGATGTAGCAAATCTTGGCGAGCTTCTGAAAAATAACGAATATCCGGGTCGCGGAATCGTTATAGGTAAATCAGAGGATGGAAGATCCATCGCAATCGCATATTTCATTATGGGTCGCTCAGCGAACTCAAGAAACCGTGTATTCACAGAGGATGGTGACACAGTGACCATTTATCCTGCTGATTCCAGCAAGGTTGAGGATCCGAGCCTCATCATTTACAGCCCCATAAGAAAGATCGGTGACAACCTCATCGTTACTAACGGCGATCAGACGGATACCATCTATGATTTTATGAAAGACGGAAATACCTTTGAGGAAGCTCTTGAGACCAGAGAGTTTGAGCCTGACGGTCCTAACTGGACTCCGAGAATCAGCGGTGTTGTTACCCTTGACGAGTCAGAAAGCTACAAAATGTCCATCCTTAAGTCACAGGACGCTGACGGTACAGACTGTGCGAGATATACATTTTCCTACAAGCTTCAGAATGGTCTCGGACACTTCATTCACACCTACAAGGAGAATGGCAATCCTATCCCTACCTTCGAGGGTGAGCCTGAGCGTATAGCCATCCCCAATACAGCAGAGGAGCTTAAGCAGCTTATCTGGAACAACTTAAATGAAGATAACAAGATCTCACTTTATGTTCGCTATATAGATGTTACCGGCAGAAGCATTGAAAATAAAATGGTTAATAAATATGAGAAGGTAAACTGACAGTGACAAATCAAATTAACATCTTTATGTCATAATAAATGATGAAATTTGAGTCTGCGGTGAAGCCGATCAGATTAAAATCCTTATGCCAGAAAAAACTAAGATAATCCAGCGTTTACAGAGGAGAACACTATGAAAGAATTTGAATTAAAGTATGGAATGAACCCAAACCAGAAGCCGGCAAAGATCTACATGCATGACGGATCGGAGCTTCCTATCGAAATCCTGAACGGTCGTCCCGGATACATTAACTTCCTGGATGCTCTTAACAGCTGGCAGCTGGTTTCCGACCTTAAGGAAGCTACAGGCCATGTGGCTGCTGCATCCTTCAAGCACGTTTCTCCTTCAGGCTCTGCCATCGGCAGAAAGCTTTCCGACAAGCTCAAGAAAGCCTGCTTCGTAGATGACATCGAAGGTCTCGATGATTCACTTCTTGCCTGCGCTTACGCAAGAGCCCGCGGTGTGGACAGAATGTCTTCCTACGGTGACTTCATCGCTCTTTCTGACATCTGCGATGCCACAACCGCAAAGATCATTCACCGTGAGGTTTCCGACGGTGTTATCGCTCCGGGATATACAGATGAGGCTCTTGAGATCCTCAAAACAAAGAAGAAGGGCGGCTACAATGTCATCAAGATCGACCCTTCCTACAAGCCTGCTGCCGCAGAGCACAAGCAGGTATTCGGCGTGACCTTCGAACAGGGCAGAAATGACTATAAGGTTACGGATGAGGCATTTGCAAACATCGTGACAAAGAATAAAGATATCCCTGAAGAAGCCCGTCTCAACATGACCATCGCCCTTATCACTCTTAAGTATACTCAGTCAAACTCAGTAGCTTACGCTGAGGATGGCCAGACCATCGGTGTGGGTGCCGGACAGCAGTCAAGAATCCACTGCACACGTCTTGCGGGCGACAAGGCTGACCACTGGCATCTACGTCAGAGCGACAGAGTCCTGAATCTTCCTTTCAAGGATGGTCTCCGCAGAGCCGATCGTGATAATGTTATCGACGTTTATCTCTCAGAGGAGTTTGAGGATGTTATCGCCGATGGCGCATGGCAGCAGTACTTCACTGAGCAGCCTGCACCTTTCACAAGAAAGGAGCAGAAGGAGTACCTTTCTAAGCTTACAGGTACAGCTCTCGGTTCTGATGCCTTCTTCCCGTTTGGTGACAATATCGAGCGTGCACGTAAGTCCGGTGTATCTTATGTGGCTGAGCCGGGCGGATCGATCAGAGACGATCACGTTATAGAGACAGCTGATAAGTATGATATGGTGGTTTGCTTCACCGGTATGAGATTGTTCCACCACTGATTGTGAAATGGGCCGAGAAAATGCTGAGGGTGTGCGACGGCCCACGAGATTGAAAGGACATCCTCACAGACATGTCCGCCCAGAACGCACAAGTATGTGCATTCTGATCGGACATATCTGCGAGTCTGTTCTTTCAACTCGCAAGCCTAGTCACCCACCCTCAGCATTTTCTCTTACACAGTTTATACCGATACAAGAGCGAATGAGTATCAGTCACAAAAGAGTGCCTGATACCATTCTGAAAAACGGAGAAGCAATATATATGAATAATAAAACTAAGATTGCGGTGTTGGTCAGTGGGGGCGGAACGAATCTGCAGGCGCTGATCGATGCGGAGAAGAGAGGCGAGATTCCTGATGGGGAAATCACTTTGGTGGTTGGATCGAGACCCGGAATATATGCTCTTGAGAGAGCGGAGAATGCAGGGATAAAGCACGAAGTTGTGCAGAAGGATGAGGAGAGGCTCATAAGAGTTCTTGATGAGAATGGGATTGAGCTTATCATCCTTGCGGGATATCTCACAATTCTGAGTGGGGCTTTCACAAAGAAATATGCTGACAGGATTATAAACATTCATCCTTCGCTGATTCCGAGTTTTTGCGGAAAAGGTATGTACGGTCTTAAGCCTCATGAAGCGGCCCTTGCAAGGGGTGTTAAGGTTACCGGTGCCACGGTGCATCTTGTAAATGAGATTCCCGATGGCGGACGAATCCTGCTTCAAAAGGCTGTAGACATTGAGCCCGGTGATACTCCGGAGGTGCTTCAGAAAAGGGTCATGGAACAGGCAGAATGGAAGCTGCTTCCGAAGGCGGCAGAGATGATGAGCCGTGAGATCCGGGAAACGAAGGAATAAACTTTATTAAATGGGCCGAGAAAATGCTGAGGGCGTGCGCCGGCTCACTCGATTGAAAGTACATCCTGCCTGTCATGTGCGTACAGTTCGCACTGACGTGCGCCCTGTACGCACATGACAGACAGTCTGTTCTTTCAACTCGCAAGCCTTGGCACCCACCCTCAGCATTTTCTCTCACATTTCTAACACTATTATTTAATATAATATTGAGTCATACACATATCGAATATAACAGACTCATGTATATGACTTCGGAGGTAAATTATGAAAATTGGTGTTGTAGGTGGCGGCGGTCGTGAGCACGCCATCATTAAGACATTAAAAAAGAATGCTTCTATCGAGAAGATTTTTGCGATTCCCGGAAACGGCGGTATCGCAAAGGACGCAGAGTGTGTTCCTGATATAAAGGCAACTGATGTGGCTGCCATTGTTGATTTCTGCAAGTCAAAGGCACTTGACTATGTGGTTGTTGCTCCGGATGATCCACTTGTTGCCGGCACTGTTGATGCTCTCAAGGAGGCAGGAATCCCTGCTTTCGGACCTGAAGCCAAGGCTGCCATCATCGAGGGATCAAAGGTATTCTCCAAGAACCTTATGAAAAAGTACAACATTCCTACTGCCGCTTACGAGGTTTTCAATGACATCGAGAAGGCAGAAGAGTACGTTAAGACCTGTCCGATACCTACAGTCATAAAGGCTGACGGTCTCGCACTCGGAAAGGGTGTTATCATAGCAATGACCCGTGAAGAGGCTCTCGATGGTATCAAGACCATCATGGAAGAGAAGAAGTTCGGAGCTTCCGGTGACCAGATAGTTATCGAGGAGTTTCTTGAAGGACCTGAGGTTTCCGTACTCAGCTTCACCGACGGCAAGGTTGTGGTTCCCATGATCTCATCCATGGATCACAAGCGTATAAATGACAATGACGAGGGTCTCAACACCGGAGGCATGGGCACCATCGCACCGAATCCTTACTACACAGATGAAGTAGCAGCAGAGTGCATGGAAAAGATTTTCAAGCCTACCATCGAGGCCATGAACAAGGAAGGCAGAACCTTCAAGGGCTGTCTCTACTTCGGTCTCATGATCACGAAGGATGGTCCCAAGGTCATCGAATACAACTGTCGTTTCGGAGATCCCGAGACTCAGGTTGTACTTCCGCTTTTGGATTCCGACCTCCTCACCATCATGCAGGCCACAACCAACGGCACCCTCGCCGAAACTGAAGTCAAATGGAAGTCCGGCGCTGCCTGCTGCATCGTTGAGGCATCAGGCGGATATCCTCTTTCCTACAAGTCAGGCTACGAGATCACCGGCATTGACGAAGTGGATAATGTCTTCGTCGCAGGAGCCGACTTAAAAGACGGAAAGCTCTACACCCACGGCGGCCGTGTCCTCGGCGTTGTTGAAACTGCACCAACTCTCAAGGAAGCCATTGACAAGGCCTACGAAAGTGCAGCGAAGGTCACCTTCAAAGATATGCACATGAGAAAAGACATCGGTCAAAGGGCACTGAAAGCACTTCGGTAACACTGGTACGGTGTTTATTGTATTTCCGACACATAAAATACCATTGAAGGCACTTTTATACATCAATTGAACAATGTACTATGGACCGGTTACTAATTATTCCATATACTGGATAGTTAATATTTTCCGCCCGAAACAACCTAGGAAAATGTTCGGGATGGGTGGCTAGGCTTGCGAGTTGAAAGAACAGACTGTTTGTAGTGTCCGTACACGACACACGTAAGTGTGATCGGGTGCGAACACTATAAACGGGCTGTACTTTCAATCTCGTGGGCCGGCGCACATCCCGAACATTTTCCGGACGGTATCACACACAGATAAGGAGAAACAAATGGTAAATCGAGTTTATGTTGAGAAAAAAGACGGTCTTCGTCACGAGGCCCAGGGACTTCGCCATGACATCCGCCACATACTACTCATTAAGAATCTCACAGACGTACGTCTTCTGAATCGTTACGATGTTGAGGGACTGGATAAAGAAACATTTGAAAAGGCTACAAGTCTGGTTCTCAGTGAGCCTCAGCTTGATAATGTTTACGCAGAGCTTCCCGACCATAAGGATGCCTATGTTTTTGCTGTAGAGTTCCTTCCGGGACAGTTCGACCAGAGAGCCGACTCAGCTGCCCAGTGCATACAGATCCTTACAACCGGAGACCGTCCAAAGGTTCGTTCCGCCAAGGTTTACCTTCTCTACGGAAACCTCACAGATCAGGAGATCGCCGACATCAAGAAGTATGTCATCAACCCTGTGGAGGCAAGAGAGGCTTCCCTCGAAACCTTCGACACTCTCGATGTCAAGTATGATATCCCTGAGTCTGTTGATACCTTGAACGGCTTTATCGCAGCTTCCGAGGATAAGCTCAAGGATATCCTGAAGGATATGGGACTGGCAATGGACCTGGATGACCTTAAGTTCTGCCAGAATTATTTCAAAACAGAGGATCGTGATCCTTCCATCACTGAGATCCGCATGATCGATACCTACTGGTCAGATCATTGCCGTCATACAACCTTCCTTACAACCATAGATGATGTTTCCTTTGAAGATGAGCAGCTCAAGGCTTCCTGGGAGCGTTACATTAATTCCCGCAAGGAGCTTAACCGCACAAAGCCCATCAACCTTATGGACATCGGAACTCTTGCTGCCAAGGTTCTCAAGAAGGAAGGGAAGCTTCCTAAGCTTGATGAGTCTGAGGAGATCAATGCCTGCACCGTTAAGATCAAGGTTAATGTTGACGGCGAGGCTCAGGACTGGCTCCTTCTTTTCAAGAACGAGACCCACAATCATCCTACCGAGATCGAGCCCTTCGGTGGTGCCGCAACCTGTATCGGCGGTGCTATCCGTGATCCTCTTTCAGGAAGATCCTATGTATATCAGGCAATGCGCGTGACCGGTGCTGCCGATCCAACAGTTTCTGTTAAGGATACCATGACAGGAAAACTTCCTCAGAGAAAGCTTGTTACCACAGCTGCCGACGGTTACTCAAGCTACGGTAACCAGATCGGTCTTGCAACAGGCCTGGTTGACGAGCTCTATCATCCGGGCTATGCCGCAAAGCGCATGGAGATTGGTGCAGTCGTTGCAGCCGCTCCGGCAGAGAATGTCCGCCGCGAAGTGCCTGCTGCCGGGGACGTAGTCATTCTCCTAGGCGGTCGTACAGGCCGCGACGGTATCGGCGGTGCAACCGGTTCTTCCAAGTCACATAATGTTGAGTCCCTTGAGAAGGATGGCGCAGAGGTTCAGAAGGGTAATGCTCCCGAAGAGCGAAAGCTTCAGCGTCTTTTCCGTAATGCAGAGGCTTCAAGACTTATCAAGCGCTGCAACGATTTCGGTGCCGGCGGAGTTTCCGTTGCCATCGGCGAGCTGGCTGACGGCCTGGACATTGACCTCAACAAGGTTCCCAAGAAATATGAAGGTCTCGACGGAACAGAGCTTGCCATCTCAGAGTCACAGGAAAGAATGGCTGTAGTTGTTGAACAAAAGGATATGAACCGTTTCATGGAGCTTGCTCACGAGGAAAATCTTGAAGCTACCCATGTGGCTACAGTTACAGATACAAACAGACTTATCGCACACTGGAACGGCAAAGACATTATCAATCTGTCCCGTGACTTCCTTAACTCAAACGGTGCAGAGAAGCACATTACAGTCAAGGCTGCTGCCGGCAAAAGCATTTACCGCGAAGTCAAGGGCAGCTTCAGCGAGAACATGACAGCTCTTTCAGAGGATCTCAATGTCTGCTCAAAGAGAGGTCTCAGCGAGCGTTTCGACTCCACCATCGGCGCCGGAACAGTACTGATGCCCTTCGGCGGAAAGCATCAGCGTACACCTATACAGGCAATGGCCGCAAAGATATCCGTTGAGAAGGGTCACACAGATGACACTTCGGTTATGGCTTACGGCTACAATCCTTTCATCACTGAGAAGAACTGCTATAAGGGTGCATATCTTGCAGTAGTTGAGTCTGCGGCAAAGCTTATCGCAGCAGGTGCCGGCTTCGAGGACACTTACCTTACTTTCCAGGAGTACTTCGGAAAGCCGGGTCATGACAGCGCACGCTGGGGACAGCCGCTGGAGGCTCTGCTCGGTGCATTTGACGCACAGCTTGATCTCGGCATCGCTGCCATCGGCGGTAAGGATTCCATGTCCGGAACCTTTGAGAAGCTGGATGTTCCTCCAACACTTGTTTCCTTCGCCATCACAACAGAGGATGCGAAGTACATCACAAGTCCTGAATTCAAGGGTGCGAACCACAAGGTACTATGGCTGAAGCCTGAGTACAGAAATGAGCTTCCCACAAAGGAAAGTCTCCTTACACTTTTCGACTATGTTCATAAGCTCGTGACAGACGGAAAGCTTGCTTCCATTTACACACCGACTTACGGAGGCGCAGCTGAAGCAGTTCTCAAGCAGTGCATGGGTAATGCTTTCGGCTTTACATTTGCACCGAGCCTTTCTGTTCAGGATATCTTCGGATATCTGTACGGAAGCTTCATCCTTGAGCTTAATGAGAAGTCTACTCTTGATGAGATTTATGCAGCATCTGAGCTTAAGGATAAGGGCATCATAGTTGCTGACCTCGGTGAGACAACAGAAGATTCGGAGATCCGTTACAATGACGAGGTTCTGAAGCTTTCAGACCTTTGTGAGGCTTACGAGGATAAGCTTGAGAAGGTATTTAAGTGCAACATGAATCTTGATAAGGACGCAGAGCCGGAAGAGGCTAATGTTACAATAGCTGATTACACAGAAGAGAACTGGGTTGCACCTGCTGTATCGGTTGCAAAGCCGAAGGTTCTTATCCCTGTGTTCCCTGGCAACAACTGTGAATACGATTCCGCAAAGGCTATGGCTGATGCAGGTCTTGAGCCTGAGATAGTTGTAGTCAGAAACATGACAAAGCAGGATATCGCAGAGTCTGTCAATGAAGTTGCAAATCGTATCGAAGAGTCACAGCTTATCTTTATCCCTGGCGGTTTCTCAGGCGGAGATGAGCCGGATGGTTCCGCCAAGTTCATTACCTCTTTCTTCAGAAATGAAGCAGTAAAAACAGCAACCATGGATATGCTCACAAAGCGAGACGGTCTCATGCTTGGTATCTGCAATGGTTTCCAGGCACTTATAAAGCTTGGTCTTGTGCCCTTTGGTGAGATAAGAGATACAGATGAGCATTGTCCGACTCTTACCTTCAATACAATAAGCCGTCACCAGTCAAAGATCGTTAATGTAAGAGTCGCTTCCAATATGTCTCCATGGCTTTCTGATTCTGAACCGGGCGATATCTACAGTGTGCCGGTTTCACACGGTGAAGGACGTTTCATCTGCGAGCCGGAGCTTTTCAAAAAGCTTGTTGAAAACGGTCAGATCGCAACTCAGTACGTGGATCTCAGTGGCCACCCGACTATGGACATCCAGTACAACCCCAACGGCTCTTACTATGCGGTTGAGGGTATCACCTCACCTGACGGAAGAGTGCTGGGTAAGATGGGACATGCCGAGAGATGGGGGCACAGCCTCTACAAGAATGTACCCGGAAACTACGATATGGGACTTTTCAAGGCTGCTAAGGAATATTTCGAATAACAAACAGACGCCGGAACAGGAGGGCAGCCCTCCGGCTCCGGCTGCCTTATTATATCCCTTTCAATAAACAAATTATTATTTCTAAATATTTGGAATACTACTTCCAATATTTCTAAAGCTGTGTATAATAGGCTCTCGTAGTTGCAATATTTCAAATTCTTGATATAATTGTATGTAGTAATGAAAACTACATCACGTAGAGCCAATATCTCAGTCGGATATATTATTCGTCTGCAGATCATATATAAAAGTGAAAATCAGTTTTTATGGAGGAGGTATTTATGTTTACGAAGGGAAATTCTTTACTGCTTAAGATCAAGGATCCGGGCAGTTTCTTTACACATTATGTTGCAATGATTCTTTCCATAATTGCTGCAATTCCGCTTTTTTACAGGGTGGCACAGCATCCGAGTCCGGAGCGCATACTTGCTTTCGGTATTTTTGCATTGAGCATTGTTCTTCTTTATGCCGCAAGCTCCACCTATCATCTTATAGATATATCACCGAAGGTTAATGACACCTTGAAGAAGATCGACCATATGATGATCTATATGCTCATCGCCGGAAGCTACACCCCCATTTGCGCCATAGCTCTCGGGGACAGGACGGGCTGGCTGCTGCTTCTGGTTGTATGGATTTTGTCAGCAATAGGTATGGCCGTAAACATTATCTATATCCATACTCCTAAGTGGCTCAATGCTCTCATTTATATTGCTCTCGGCTGGTTATGTGTCACTGCCATCATGAAGATAAGGGCTTCTCTTACGGATGCTGAGTTTTCTCTGCTTTTCTGGGGAGGTGTGATCTACACCATCGGCGGCATCATATATGCACTTAAGCTTCCTGTATTTGAGCGATTCCCTAAGTATTTCAGAAATCATGAGATATTCCACTGCTTCGTCATCGCCGGCTCCATGTGCCACTATGGTGTGATGATCCTGCTGGCAGGCTGAATCCATAAAGTTCCGCTCCATGCACTCTACGGTGCATGGAGTTTTTTTGTTCTTCATAACAGTTCAGTCGGTGGACCACCAACCCCGTCCCCCTGGCCCACCGACTGAACTGTTACTGTTCTTCTGAGGTTTCCACGAAATAGTTCAGCGGCTGAAATTTTACGTGGAAGGGGTTTTTTGACAAACTTTTTGAAATCTCTATGAAAACCGCATTAACCTATGTTATATTTAAGGGACATATGGACGTATTGATGTCTATTTATTTCCAGATAAACGGGGGACTAAAATGAAACAGAACAATATGATCGCTCTTGGAGTTATCGCTGTTGGTATCGTTGCGGCAGCGGTTACAGGTATGCAGTCAAAGGATCTCGGAACCTCAAGCAGTGCTCCGAAAAGCAAGATTCCTTCAGATGCTGTCACTGTAGAAGGTGTAGCTCAGGGCATGGACGGGGACGTAAAGGTTGAGCTTATCCTTACTAAGGATAAGATTTATTCCATCAATGTTACAGAACAGAACGAGACACCAAATATCGGTACACTTGCAGTTGACCAGCTTCCTGCAAGCATCTTTGAGGCAAACAGCATTGACGTTGATGCAGTGACCGGTGCTACAGTCACATCAACAGCTATTAAAAACGCTACAGTTGAGGCTATCAAGGCTGCGGGCTTCGATCCGACAGCATTCGGCTATGTAGAGAAGGAGACTGTAGAAGTAAATCTTTCCGATATCCCTTCTGATGCCGTTACAGCTTCCGGTGAAGCACAGGGACTTGGCGGTCCTGTAATTGTTGAGATCACAGCTACTGCCGACAAGATCTATAACGTTGTTGCCACAGGCGAAAATGAGACTCCGAACATCGGAACCATGGCTCTCGAGCAACTTCCGGGAGAGATCATTACAAAGAATACGATTGATGTTGACGCTGTTTCAGGCGCTACCATTACCTCTGAGGCCATCAAGGAAGCCGCAAAGAAGGCTCTTGAGAGTGCAGGTTTTGATGTATCTAAGTTTGGTGCCGGTGCTGATGCAAAGGATACTCCTGCCGAGACCAAGGAGACTGAAGCTGAAACCACAAGTGCCGCAGCCGAGAAAAAAGACATTCCTGCCGATGCAGTAACTGTTACAGGCGAGGCTCAGGGTCTTGGCGGTCCTGTAACTGTTGAAATCACAGCTACTGCAGACAAGATTTACGATCTTGTTTCAAAGGGAGAAAACGAGACACCAAATATCGGTACCAAGGCTCTTGAAGAGCTTCCGGGAAAGATCATTTCTGCAAACAGCCTTGATGTTGATGCCATTTCAGGCGCTACCATTACATCTGATGCCATCAAGGAAGCTGCAAAGAAGGCCCTTGAGAGTGCAGGCTTTGATAAAGAAGCTGTAGAGGAAAGCGACGCTGAGGAAAGTGGATCTGAGGAAAGTGGATCTGAGGAGAGTAAGGCTGAGGAGAGCGAAGCCGAAACCGGGAAGGCTGATGATTCCAAAGAAGCTGCTGCCGATGAAGTTACAGCTACCGGCGAGGCTCAGGGTCTTGGCGGTCCTGTAACAGTTGAGGTCACAGCTATTGCAGACAAGATCATCAAGCTTGTTGCAACAGGCGACAAGGAGACAGTCGGTATAGGTACCAAGGCTCTTGAAGAGCTTCCGGAAAAGATCCTCTCTGCAAACAGTCTCAATGTTGATGCCATTTCAGGCGCTACCATTACATCTGATGCTATCAAGGAAGCTGCAAAGAAGGCCCTTGAAAGAGCAGGCTTAGATCCATCCGTATTTGTAAAATAATATTTGGCCGTCCGACATGAATGTCGGACGGTTTTTTTGTATATACCTGTTTTCAGCCTACCATTGTCTCATACTTGGATCATTCTCAAATCGCGGATTACTTCCGTGATTTTTTATTTTTTGAAAATATTTTCTTCACAGTTCTCACTATATATCATAGAATTATGTGAGAAATACAGCACAATTCGTAATGTAAGAATTTTTCATTTTAGTGTGACCCGGCAACTTCATTTTCTGTGTATATAGATGAAGGACATAAAATAACAGCTTTAAACACATCTCAATTAATAATTGTCCTAAAAAGAGGAGAAACCCAATGACCGATCAGGAAATACTGGATCTATTTTTTTCAAGATCAGAATCTGCAATAACCGAAACCGCAGCAAAGTATGGCAGCTACTGTACCTACATAGCCATGAACATTCTTTACAACAGAGAAGACAGTGAGGAATGTGTAAATGACACCTGGCTGAATACATGGAATGCCATACCACCCAGGCGGCCTTCTGTTCTCAGAACTTTCCTGGGAAAGATAACGAGGAATCTGGCATTGAACATTTACGAAAAACAAACTGCCGCAAAACGCGGAAATGGTGAAACCACAGCTGTTCTGGAGGAACTTTCAGAGTGTCTTGCCGACACGAAATCCTCACGACCCGAGGATATACCCGAGAAGATAACATTAACCGACTGTATCAACCGGTTTCTGGAAAACCAAAAGCCTGATCAAAGAAAAATCTTCGTCAGAAGATACTGGTATATGTCTCCCGTAAGTGAGATAGCAGAGGAATACGGTTTCACCGAGAGCAAGGTAAAGATGGCTCTCAGCCGCATGAGAGCCGCACTTCTTACAGAACTTGAAAGTGAGGGGATATCGCTATGAAAAAGGAAACAGAACTTTTAAAAGCCATCGGTGATATCGATGAGAAATATATACTTGAAGCCATGCCGAAGGCTTCGGACAAAATACAGTCAGATGCCAATGTCTCTGCCGCATCAGGATCTGAACTGTCTTCAGTCACCTCCTCCGGCAGGGAAAGGGATCAGGAGTCCCCGAATGAAAGCCATGCCGGAGTCTCTTCATCAAAAGACATGTCAGGTGAGAAACGCTCCGCTGCAGAAAATGGAAACGACAAAGTGATACATATAACAAATAAACGGTATTATAAACCCATCGGTACCATTGCAGCCGCCCTCATCATCGTTCTGGGATTCAGTGCCTATATGACAGTCTTCGACGGAAACAAGGAAACATTGGCACCCCAGGCTGTTATGCAGGATACAGCTTCTGCAGAAGCAATGTCCGGCAATAACATTTCAGAAGATGCCCTTTCTGATGAAGAAGCAGAGGAATCCATGATACTGAAAAGTGCCGATGTAACTCAGAAAACCAACATTGCCAATGACATTTCCCCTGAAAAGCCGGAAGTCGGTGACGCACCGGAAGCTGTATCAGACAAAACCTTCACGGAAAATGCCGGATCAGAAGAAAATGCTGCAAGGAATTCGGTAAGATCCGGGGTAGCCGGAGAAGCTTCCAATGAAAACACGGCAAGGGATGCATTAAAAACCGAAGGAGTGGGTGAAGCTTCCGGGGAAAAGAAATCTGTTATGACTATGATTGCAAATCCCTGGCATGACAGCAGCACCCTGTCTGAGGCAGAAAAAGATGCCGGATTTGATATCACAATACCGGAAAGCTTTTTGGACAGTAAGCCTGAAAGCTTCAGATCCATGACAGACGATATGCTGGAAATAATTTACCGCGATACAGCATCCCTCGAAGTCTTCCGTGTACGTAAATCCAATGCTTCAGGCGAAGATATCAGCGGCGATTACAACAGCTATGATAACGAGAGAACTGTCAGCATAGACGGAACAGAGGTGACTCTCAAGGGCACAGGTGACAATGTTTATGTCGCCACCTGGACAAAGAACGGTTACAGCTTCGCCATAGACATTGACAGTGAACAAACTATTGAAGCTTCAGAAATCCCGGAACTTATAAATCAGATTTCATAAAAGCTTTTAAAAACCGTTTTCCTATGAAAAGGACAGGACCCTGCCATTACGGAACAGTTTTTGGTTTATGCCTAAAGCTTTCATGATAAGACAAAACAGTCCAACAACACTTTTTTGCAAATTTTAAAAATTTCATCCATTTCATTTGCAGAAATGAGATATAATATTTATTACGAACAGAGATTGTCAGGCTTAAGGGCTTTAGCCCCTCTGAAAAACTCAAAGAGAACCGGGCAGTCTAACAGGAAGGAGAGGAAGTCATGAAAAAAAGCTCTATCAAATTAACCCGTAAAAAGATAACAGCCGTTGCTGCTGCATTTGTCTTATCAGCCATGACACTGGTGGCCTGCGGACACGGTTCTTCCGCAAGCAGCGACAGTATAAAAAGTTCCGGCTCTAACTATATGGCAGAAGCCGGCATGCCTATGGAAGAGGCTGATGCAGGATCAAGTATGTTTGCAGCACGGTCAGCCGCAAAAAACAGCGCAGATATGTCTATGGCGCCGGAAATTGAAGAAGCAGAAATGACTGCCGAAACCGCTGCTGCAGGAGACTCTTCCAATTCGGATGTAGCTACAGAGCAGATCCCTGATGATCGTAAACTCATAAGAACTGTAAACCTCTCTTTTGAGACTACAGACTTTGACACTTTTGTAAGAGACATCCAGAACAGGACCACTGAGCTTGGAGGTTACATAGAATCCAGTGACATTAACGGAAACGAAAAAACAAGTTCAAACCGTTATGCATACTTTACACTGCGTATTCCCAAACCTCAGGTAGATACCTTTTTGGATTTTGCCGAGGGAAGTGCCAATCTCACAAGAAAATACGAGAACACTCAGGACATAACATTAAGATATCATGACACGGAATCCAGAAAGAAAGCCCTGAAGGAAGAGTACGACCGACTTCTGGAGCTCATGGCCAAAGCCGAATCAGTGGATGCCATCATTACCATCGAGGCACGCTTATCAGATATCAGATACGAGCTTGACAACTATGAGTCTGACCTTCGCTCCTATGACAATCAGGTGGATTATTCAACCGTAACCGTAGATGTTACCGAAAAATCTGTTTACACACCTACACCGAAGACCACCTTCTGGGGACGTGTATCAGCAAATCTTGAATCAAATATAGAAGAGCTTGCCGAAGCAGTTACAGATTTCCTTGTATGGTTCATTTCAAGCCTTCCTATATTCCTGTTCCTTGCCTTTGTAGCCGGAATCGTTTTGTTCATCGTGATCAGCATCGTGAAGCTCCACAGCAAAAAAGCCGCTAAAAAAGCTGCTAAAATGGCCGGAGTTCAAACTGTTGCAGCTCCAACCGCTGACACAAACACCAAACCTGCAGCTGCTGCAACCACCGATACCAAAGTTGACGCGACAGCCCCAAAAGAACCGGAAACCAAAAAAACTACTGATGAAGCAAAAAAATAAATAACATTCTCGAAAATCATCAGCTAAATTTTTATTCAACTGAAGAATACGCAGAAAATCCAGATAACCCCAAATAAGTAAATATATAAAAAACGGAAGAAAATGGAAGGGATGGGTGCCAAGGCTTGCGAGTTGAGAGCACAGCGCCTGAGATTTGTCCGTATCGGGCGAACGTCAGTACGAACGAGACGGACAAATCTCAGGTGATGTGCTATCAATCGAGTGAGCCGGCGCACATTCCTTCCATTTTCTGTACCATTTCATAAAGTCCCCCAACAGTTGCCGTAATTTTTATTTTATGCTATAGTACCAACAAACTTGGGACCACGCAGAGGAACAGCGTCTCAGGTTAGCGCCAGGACCGTAATTGGTCGACGAGGATGACAGTTATCGAAAGACTCGGCGGATGCTGTCACGGATTTGTGAATCGAAAGAGAAAAAAGAAAAAGCGGAATCAAAACCGTAACAGAGATTTTCTCACTCACTGATGAACTGATGAAAGAGTTGTATAACAGACTTGTGCCATTGCCGCAGTAATCATTTTTACTTCAGAAAAGGCAGGTTAAGTCTTGTTTCGTGATGATGTCATGGCAAAAACATTGGCCTGAACATCACCACCGGTTTTTGTATGAATGAAACTCTTCATCCCGTATGTTTTATCAGAGAGGAGATTTTTTTATGTGTGGAATAGTTGGTTTTGTAGGAAATAAGCAGGCAGCGCCTATACTTTTGGACGGACTCAGCAAGCTTGAGTACAGAGGTTATGATTCAGCGGGAATCGCCGTAAGAAACGAAAAAACCGAAATAAAGGTAGTAAAGGCCAAGGGCCGTCTCAAAAACCTTTCGGAAAAGACAGATGAAGGAAAAGCTCTGAAGGGTGAGTGCGGAATCGGTCATACAAGATGGGCCACCCACGGTGAGCCGAGTGAGACCAATGCTCACCCCCACGTCAGCTTCCATAAGCAGGTAGTTGCCGTTCACAACGGTATCATCGAAAACTTCCAGGAGATAAAGGATAAGCTTCTGAAAAAAGGGTATGTATTCTACTCTGAGACAGATACAGAGGTAGCCGTAAACTTGGTTGATTACTATTATCAGAAATACGGTCAGGGCCCCATCGATGCAATATCCCGTGCCATGGTCCGTATCCGCGGATCCTATGCACTTGAGTTTATGTTTACAGACTATCCCGGAGAGGTCTATGTTGCCCGTAAGGATGCCCCTATGATCATCGGTATCCAGGATGGATCAACCTATATCGCATCTGATGTTCCTGCCATCCTCAAGTACTGCAGAAATGTTTATTACATTGACAATCAGGAAATCGCAAAGCTTACAGCCGGAACCGCAGAGTTCTTCAGTCTCGATCAGGAGCCTGTAACAAAGGAACTGGTTGAGATCAAGATGGATGCTCAGGCAGCAGAGAAGGGCGGCTTTGAGCACTTCATGATGAAGGAAATACATGAACAGCCGAAGTCGGTTCGTGACACCATCAACTCTGTTGTAAAAGACGGCAGGATCGATCTCAGCGGCGTTGGTCTCAATGAAGCTGAGATCAAAAACATTTCCCAGATTTACATCGTTGCCTGCGGCTCAGCATATCATGTCGGAGTAGTATGCCAGTACGTTCTGGAAGGACTTGCACGTATACCTGTTCGCGTAGAGCTTGCTTCCGAGTTCCGTTACCGTAATCCTATCCTTGATCCTAACGGTCTCGTTATCATCATCAGCCAGTCGGGAGAAACTGCTGACTCACTTGCGGCTCTCCGTGAAGCAAAGGAGAGAGGCGTTAAGACTCTGGGAATCGTTAATGTTATCGGTTCTTCCATTGCCCGTGAAGCCGACAATGTGTTCTATACCTTAGCAGGTCCTGAAATCGCGGTTGCCACCACAAAGGCATATTCAACACAGCTCATTGCAGGTTACACTCTTGCGGTTGAATTTGCAAAGGTACGTGGGGAGATCGACGCAGAACGTTATTCAGCACTTATCTCCGAGATGGAAGCATTACCGCAGAAGATAGAAGATATCCTCAAGGACAAAGAACGTATCCAGTGGTTTGCATCCAAGCAGGCCAATGCTCAGGACGTTTTCTTCATCGGAAGAGGAATCGACTATGCCATCGGCCTCGAGGGTTCACTGAAGCTTAAGGAAATAAGCTATATCCACTCCGAAGCCTATGCTGCGGGAGAACTTAAGCACGGAACCATTTCTCTTATTGAAAAAGGCATCCTGGTTGTAGGTATACTGTCACAGCCTGAGCTTTTCGAAAAAACTGTTTCCAATATGGTTGAAGTTAAGGCCAGAGGAGGATATCTCATGGGACTTACCACCTACGGAAACTACAATATAGAAGATACAGCTGACTTCACGGTTTATGTTCCCACCACAGATCCTTACTTTGCAACCTCCCTTGCTGTAATTCCGTTACAGCTCCTTGCATACTATGTAAGTGTTGCCAAGGGTCTCGATGTTGATAAACCAAGAAATCTTGCAAAATCAGTTACTGTAGAATAATAGCAGGAGATGGGGCAGCCCCCATCACAAAACTCTCAGCATATATTCAGAATATTGTAAGGGGGTCTGACCCCTTTACTTGCAATAATAAAAATATTTAGCAGAATATAATCCACCGGGGACGGTTCTCGCCGGAGAGAACCGTCCCCGGTGGTCCTATGTATAACGGATTCCTAAGAGACTCTAAGAGCTCCGGGGGATCCGGTTTTTGTATATAAAACCTCCTCCTATGGTATTAAAAAAACCGTGGCTCCTCGCTGCCTGTTTCGGGATAAGTAACCATGCAGCTTTTGTATACACCATGCAATCTTTGTATACAATACTTCGTCGTGTTTATGACTTTTGTTGAATGTGACAAATTTTTAACAACATTTTTGTGGAAAATATGCACTAAATGTCATACACAAATAGGTTTTTTATTGTTATGATTCTTTAATTTTGTTATATTATTAAAAGTCTATGAAATTATTTTTGGAGGTATACGAATATGGGTGTTACCACATTTAAAGGTGGCGTCCATCCCTACGACGGCAAGGATCTTGCAAAGGATCAGGCTATTGTAGAGCTTAAGCCGCAGGGGGTTATGGTTTATCCGGTATCTCAGCACATAGGTGCTCCTGCAAAACCTGTAGTGGAAAAGGGAGATCATGTCCTTGTGGGGCAGAAGATTGCTGAGGCAGGCGGATTCGTTTCCAGCCCGGTTATCTGTTCAGTTTCAGGTACCGTAAAGGCTATTGAGAAGCGACTCACAGCCGGTGGAGCCGTAGTGGATGCTATCGTCGTTGACAACGACCAGAATTATGAAGCTATTGAAGGTTTCGGTCAGGCAAGAGACTATACAAAGTTAAGCCGTGATGAGATCGTCAACATCGTCAAGGAGGCTGGTATCGTTGGTCTTGGAGGTGCCGGATTCCCGACATCAGTTAAACTCATGCCCAAAAACATTGACAAGATTGATTATTTCCTTGTTAATGCCGCAGAGTGTGAGCCATATCTTACATCTGATTACAGAGATATGATGGAGACTCCCGAAAAAATCATCGGTGGTCTCAAGGTCATCCTCTCTATTTTCCCTAACGCAAAAGGTGTTATCTGTGTAGAAGACAACAAGCCTGATGCCATCAAGCTTCTTTCCGAGAAGGCACAGGGCGAGTCGAACATAGAGGTTGCAGCTCTTCAGACAAAGTACCCTCAGGGTGGTGAGCGTCAGCTTATCTATGCTGTAACAGGCAGAAAGATCAACTCCTCCATGCTTCCTGCAGATGCAGGCTGCGTAGTTGACAATGCAGACACCGTAGTTGCTATCTATGAAGCTGTATGCGAGTCAAAGCCTCTCGTCAGAAAGATTGTAACTGTTACAGGCGATGCAGTGGCAAAGCCGGGTAACTTTAAAGTACCTCTCGGTATGAACTACCAGGAGATCATCGATCAGGCAGGCGGATTCAAGGCAGATCCCGAAAAAATCATCTGCGGAGGTCCCATGATGGGTATCCCTCTTTTCAAGCTCGATATCCCGGTTGCCAAGAATTCATCATCAATTCTTGCACTGCTTCATGATCCTGTATCTTCAGAGCCCACAACAGCATGTATCAACTGTGGACGCTGCGTTGAAGCATGTCCCGAGAATCTTGTTCCCACAATGCTTATGAAAGCAGGTCTCAGCAAGGATACATCAAAGTTCGCAGAGCTTTACGGTATGGAGTGTATTGAGTGCGGCTGCTGTTCATATGTATGCCCTGCCAAGAGACCTCTTACCCAGGCTTTCAAACAGATGAAGCGCCTTGTCAATGCAGAGAAGAGAGCTGCTGCCGCAAAGGCAAAGGCTGAAGCCGAAGCAAAGGCAAAAGAAGAAACAAAATCTACTGAGGAGGTGAAGAAATGAATAAGATGTTGAATCTTTCCTCAAATCCTCACATTCGTGATGAAGTTACCACTTCCGAGATCATGCGTGATGTTGTTATTGCCATGATTCCCACAACTCTCTACGGTATCATACAGTGGGGCTTTAATGCTGCCCTGGTTGTTATCCTGACAGTGGCATTTGCAGTACTTTCGGAGTATGCCTATGAGAAATTCATGAAGATGACCATCACTGTCGGTGACTGGTCAGCTGCGGTAACAGGACTTATCCTTGCACTTAACTGCCCGCCGGATATCCCTGTATGGATTCCCTGCGTAGGTGCTGTTTTCGCCATCATCGTTATCAAGATGCTTTACGGCGGACTCGGAAAGAACTGGATGAACCCGGCACTTGGTGCAAGATGCTTCCTTCTTATCTCTTTTGCAGGTAAGATGACCGGTTGGACAGTAGTAGGACCGGACGCCATGTCAGGTGCAACACCGCTTGCTTTCATGAAGGCCGGCGGAGATATGGCCAAGGTAGACCTTATGAATCTTTTCCTTGGACGCATCCCCGGAACCATCGGTGAGGTTTCAAAGCTCTGCCTCCTTTTAGGTGCAGCTTACCTCATCATTAAGAAGGTAATATCTCCGAAGATCCCTTGCATCTACATCGCAACAGTAGCAGTATTCACACTGCTTTTCGGCGGTCACGGATTTGATATCAACTATGTCCTGTGCGAGATCCTTGGCGGTGGACTTATCTTCGGTGCCTTCTTCATGGCAACTGATTATGTTACATCACCTATCACTCCGAAGGGACAGATTGTTTACGCAATCATCCTTGGTGTCATGACAGGACTTTTCCGTCTGTTCGGTGGTTCTGCAGAGGGCGTTTCCTATGCGATCATCCTTACAAACATTATCGTTCCTGTTATAAACCTTAAGACTATTCCAAAGGCATTCGGAAGGGAGGGTGAGAAGTAATGAAGAAAGAATCTTTTGTAAAAGACGCCCTCATCCTTACAGCCATCACTCTTGTATCCGGATTACTTCTCGGAGCAGTTTACGGCATGACAAAGGATCAGATCGATGCGATCAAGAATGCTTCCACCATTGCTTCATATCAGGCAGTTATGGCAGCAGAAACCTATGATGACGAAACTTACGCGGAAACCCTGGAAACAGCAAAGGCTGAAGGAACCGTGTCCGCAGACAACGGTGGAGCAGAGCTCCTTTCCGTAGTTGCCGCAAAGGATGCTTCCGGCGCAGAGATCGGATACATCGTTAAGGCACAGGCTGCAGGTTACGGCGGAAACGTTGTAGTTGTTATCGGTGTTGACAGCGGCTTAAAGGTTACAGGCATTTCCTTCCCTGAAACGCTCCCTGAGACTGCAGGTCTCGGCCAGAGAGCTCTTGAGCCACAGTTCTATGAGCAGTTTGCAGGCAAGGGAACAAACTTAAGTGTCAAGAAGGGCGGCGGAGCAGGAGAGAGCGAAATCGATGCCATCTCCGGTGCTACCATGACTTCTGCAGCGGTTGTTAACTCAACCAATGCCGCAACCGAGTTTGTTCAGAAATACATCGTAAAGTGAAGGAGGTCATGATAAATGAATAATAAATATCTTGAAAGAATTTATAACGGCATTATCAAGGAAAACCCTACCTTCATCCTTATGCTTGGTATGTGTCCCACACTTGCTACAACAACAAGTGCGTTCAATGCCATCGGTATGGGTCTTTCCACTACCGCCGTTCTTATGTTTTCAAACATGGTTATCTCCGGACTCAGAAATATCATTCCTAACAGAGTGAGACTTCCGGGCGAGATCGTAGTTATAGCATCTCTCGTTACCATAGTACAGCTTCTCATGCAGGCCTATACACCTGCTGTATACGAATCACTGGGTATTTACATCCCTCTTATCGTAGTTAACTGTATCATTCTCGGAAGAGCAGAAGCGTATGCGCTTTTCAATACTCCTGTTCTTTCCTTCTGTGACGGACTCGGCATGGGTATCGGATTTACACTTGCATTAACAGTTCTCGGATCAGTTCGTGAGCTCATCGGAAAGGGTGCCATCTTCGGATTCCAGCTTATCCCTGAGGAGTTCAGCATCGGTATATTTGCTCTTGCTCCCGGTGCGTTCATCGTGCTTGCATTCCTTGCAGCCATCCAGAACAAGCTTAAGCTTCCGTCAGCCACAAACGGCGGAGAAGAAGTTCCTGAGTTCGTTACTTCAGGTGACCTGCTTGGCGCATTTAATAAGATAGAAGAAGCTCCAGCTTCTGAAGTTAAGAAGGAGGCGTGAGCATGTTAGATCTGTTACTGATAGCAATTAAATATTCACTTGTATCAAACGTTGTACTGTCCCAGTTCCTCGGAATCTGTGCTTTCCTTGGTGTTTCAAAGAAGGTTGATTCTTCAAAGGGTATGGGCGCAGCCGTTATCTTCGTTATCGTGCTTGCATCCCTGGTTTCCCACGCTATCTACGTGGTATTCATGGCTGCATCATCACCTTTGTGCAAGGCTCTGGGTCTTAAGGATGGTCTTGAGTATCTCACAACCATCGTTTTCATCCTGGTTATCGCCGCACTGGTTCAGCTGGTTGAGATGTTTATGAAGAAGAACATGAAGGGTCTCTATGACGCTCTCGGTGTTTTCCTTCCGCTTATCACAACAAACTGTGCCGTTCTCGGTGTTGCACTGAATAACGTAACTTACGGATACAATTTCGTAGAATGTCTCGTATACGGTCTCGGTATCTCCATCGGATTTGCACTTGCTCTTATCCTTATGGCATTTATCAGAGAGAACGTTATCGAGGGCAATGACAGCATCCCGAAGTCATTCCAGGGATCACCTATCGTGCTCCTCACAGCCGGACTTATGGCTATAGCATTCTTCGGATTTGCCGGTCTTGTATAAGGAGGTAACGACGTGATAGTAACATTTATTTTGGTCGCTGCCGGACTTGTAGGTGCGACCGGACTTATCCTTGGCCTGTTCCTCGGAGTAGCCTCTGAGAAGTTCAAGGTAGAAGTTGATGAAACAGAAGCAAACGTAAGAGCAGCTCTTCCCGGCAACAACTGCGGTGCCTGCGGATTCCCCGGATGTGACGGCTGTGCAAAGGCTATCGCATCAGGCGAAGCTCCCGTAGATCAGTGTCCTGTAGGTGGTCCTGCTGTTGCAGCAAAAATTGCTGCGATCATGGGTACAAACGCATCAGGCGAACAGGCTGATAAGAAGGTTGCTTACGTAAGATGCCAGGGTGACTGTGATAAGGCAAAACAGGCTTACCACTACACCGGAATAGCTGACTGCCGTGACCTCGCTGTTGTACCTAACGGTTCAGAAAAAGAGTGTCCTTACAGCTGCTGCGGATACGGAACCTGTGTTAAGGCTTGTAAATTTGATGCCATCCACATCGTAAACGGAGTGGCAAAGGTTGATAAGGAAAAGTGTGTTGCCTGCGGAGCCTGCGTTAAGGCATGTCCAAAGAACATCATCGCTATCGTTCCTTATAAGAAGAAGCACATCGTTTCCTGCCAGAATCATCTCAAGGGCAAGCAGGTTAAGGATTCCTGCTCCATCGGATGTATCGCCTGCGGAATGTGCGAAAAGAATTGTCCTTTCGATGCAATTCATGTCATCGATGGTCTTGCAGTTATGAATGATAAGTGTAAGGACTGTGGTATCTGTGCCCAGAAGTGTCCTACAGGTGCTATTACAGGCAAGCGTCCTGTTAAACCTGCCGCACCAAAGGCACCGGCTGCAGCTCCTGCCGCTACAGAAGCCAAGGCTTCGGCACCCGCTCCGGCAGAAAAACCTGCAGAGCAGCCTAAAGATACAACATCTGCCAATGCCTGATAGAAAATAATTTCTATAGACCAAGATGGAAAAACCCCTCACCTCATAAGAGGTGAGGGGTTTTTCTTTTGCCATCGTTCCTTTACCGATGTCTGCATCAGCATTAATCACCACCTGAACTATTACAATTATACGTATTTTATTCATTCTAACTCAACAGAATTATTGCCTTTGACGGAGAATTAGTGTAAAATTTAACATTGTATACATAGGAATTCCGAAATTTATTTTCCTTCATCCTCTTGTAATGCGTATCAAAAAGTATTTGCCAACCATTCAGGATACGCAGCGATACACTCACACATCCATGCGTTTCTTCCCGGAAAACAACGAATGACAGGGTGTTTTATTTTACGATGCGGAAATTAATTATATTTTGGAAATTGCCGAAAATACGAAGGTAGAAAAGTTTTATCAAAAAGCATGTCGACTTTTTACTAGGAGGAAACTTATGGAATTACAGATTCAGGATTTGGTCACATCGATCCGTAAAGAGGGTATCGATGCCGCCAACGCAGAGGCAGAATCTATCATTGCAGAAGCTAAGAAAAAAGCTGCTGCGATTGTTTCCGATGCCAAGGCAGAAGCAGCAAACGCCAAAGCCGCAGCAGAAAAGGAAATCGGGATCATGAAGGAAAGTGCTTCTGTCAGCGCCGAGCAGGCAAAACGGGATGCCATGCTTGCATTTAAAACAGAAGTCCAGACCGTGTTTGA
This sequence comes from Oribacterium sp., assembly GCA_017627595.1. GTDB lineage: Bacteria > Bacillota > Clostridia > Lachnospirales > Lachnospiraceae > Oribacterium. The sequence continues at coordinate 30,473 of JAGAGL010000056.1, forward strand.
GAACATACTCAAAAATGATGTAAAAAAATCACTGTCTGAAAAATCACTCGCAAAGCTCATTCGCGCAGCGGTTGCCGGCGAAGACGTATCCAAGTATACCGCCGAAGTAGCCGAAGTTTCAGATGCCTTAAAGAGCGAGCTTGCGGAGGAGATCAAGGACGGACTTGAGATCAAACCCACAAAGAACGTGAAAGCAGGCTTCCGTCTTGCGGCTAATGACGGATCCGGATATTTTGCATGTACCGAGGATGAAATTGCCGAGATGATGATGCCGTACTTCAGAAACCTTGAGATTTGAACGGAGGTAAAAGATGGCTGCATATTATTATCTGATATCAAGCCTGCCTGACCTCAAAAGTGACGGAGATATGCCTCTGAGCTACCAGGAATTCCTTGACATGTGCGAAACACAGGTAAGTGAATCCAATTACAAGCTTCTAAAGGATTTAACATTATCCTCAACAGATGGTCCTCTTATCAAGGAGTGGAACCGGGTTTACGGGTCTCTCACTAAAGAGCTTAACTATCAGCGAAGCCTGAAGCTAGGAAAGACTTATCCGACACCCGAGACAAAGGATTTCATGACTGCCCAGGTTGTCAGCTCTGCTCTTGCAGCGAAGGATCCTCTCGAAGCAGAAAAGATCATGCTGGATTATGAATTCCAGCAGCTTGATGAACTGGTAGGATTACACATGTTCGATGATCACGTATTGTTCGGATATGCAGTAAAGCTAAAATTACTGGAGCGTCAGGGCTGCTTTGATCACGATAAGGGCAGTACGGAATTCCGACAGCTACTTGGTGAGGTACAGCAGCGCGTTTACAATTTGTAATTAATATAAATTAATCGGGAGACTTATATGGAAACAGTAACAGGACATGTGACTGGCATCAATAGTAACATGGCGAATGTAAGCTTTGAAGGAGCTGTCCGCAAGAATGAAGTAGGTTATATTCTTGTAGGCGACCAGCGTCTGAAGGGCGAGGTCATTCGTATTACTAACGGCGTAGCCAGTATGCAGATTTATGAGATGTCAAACGGCATCAAAGTCGGTGATCCGGTAGAATTCACCGGAGAGCTGATGAGCGTTGATCTGGGCCCGGGCATCCTGACACAGATTTACGACGGACTTCAGAACCCGCTTCCTGAACTTGCAGAGCAGTGTGGTTTCTTTTTAAAAAGAGGTGTTTACCTTGACGCTATCCCTAACCGCGACTGGGAGTTCACTCCGGTAGCCAAGGTTGGTGATAATGTTGTTGCCGGTGACACCATCGGTACCGTTCCTGAGGGTATCTTCACCCACAAGATCATGGTTCCGTTTACATTACAGGGCGATGACTGGGTTGTTAAATCCATAAATGGTAAGGGTTCATACAATGTCCGCTCTACCATTTGCGTTATCTCAAATGGTGCAGGAGAGGAAAAAGAGCTTTCCATGGTCATCACTCAGCCTATCAAACAGCCTATCAAGTGCTATGAAGAGAGATTAAGACCGGATGAACCGCTTATCATGAAGCTCCGCTGCGTGGATGCATTCCTTCCGGTAGCAAAGGGCGGAACCTTCTGTGTTCCCGGACCTTTCGGAGCCGGCAAAACCGTTCTTCAGCACATGGAAGCTAAAAACGGAGAAGCTGATATCGTTGTTATCGCAGCCTGCGGAGAGCGTGCAGGTGAGGTAGTTGAAGTACTTACTGAATTCCCTGAGCTGGACGATCCACGTACAGGACGTTCACTTATGGAAAGAACCATCATTATCTGTAACACTTCTTCGATGCCTGTTGCAGCGAGAGAAGCATCCTGCTATACAGCCGTAACTATCGCAGAGTACTACAGGCAGATGGGACTTAACGTTCTCCTCCTTGCAGACTCAACTTCACGTTGGGCACAGGCCATGAGAGAGATGAGCGGACGTCTTGAGGAGATTCCGGGAGAGGAAGCTTTCCCTGCATACCTGGAGTCAACCATCGCTTCCTTCTATGAAAGAGCCGGAAAGGTTCGTCTTAAGGATGGTTCTATCGGTTCCGTAACCATCGGTGGAACAGTATCACCTGCCGGCGGTAACTTTGAGGAACCTGTTACTCAGGCAACCCTTAAGGTTGTAGGTGCATTCCACGGACTTTCCCGTGAAAGATCCGATGCCCGTAAGTATCCGGCCATCCATCCGATGGATTCCTGGTCAAAGTATCCCGGAATCATTGAAATGGATCTCGTAGAAAGGGCTAGAGGAATTCTCCGCAGAAGTATCGAGATCAATCAGATGATGAAGGTTGTAGGTGAAGAAGGTACAACAGCAGAGGATTATATCACCTACCAGAAGGGTGAGCTTCTCGACGCGGTTTATCTGCAGCAGAACTCCTTCGATCCTATCGATGCAGCCTGCCCGCCTGAGAGACAGAAAATAGAGTTTAATGTCCTTTATGATGCATTGATGCAGAAATATGACCTCGAAGATAAAGACGAGATCCGTTCTTTCTTCAACCAGTTAAGACAGGAATTCCTTGATTGGCATGGAACTGTTTTTGAGACACCTGAGTTTGAAGCACAGAAGACCAAGATCACGGATTTATATAAATCGAAGGCATTAGCTTAGGAGGTCTTATGCAGAAAGTATATACAAAAATCGAGTCAATCGTCGGCAACGTTGTTACCGTCAAGGCTGAGGGGATCAAAAACGGTGACCTTGCTTTGGTTGGAAACAGCTATGCCAATGTTATAAAACTGGACAAGGATATCGTTTCGCTTCAGGTTTTTGCCGGCGCACAGGGCGTAAGTACAAACGACCCGGTTCGTTTCCTTGGCAGACCGATGCAGGTATCCTTCTCATCACACCTTTTAGGTCGTATATTTGACGGTGCCGGCGTTCCAAGAGACAATGGTCCGGCTCTTACAGAAAATATGATAGATATCGGCGGTCCTTCCTTTAACCCTGCGAAGCGTATCGTTCCGAAGAAGATGATCCGTACCGGTATCCCTATGATCGATCTGTTCAACACTCTCGTTGAAAGTCAGAAGCTTCCTATATTCTCCGTTTCCGGAGAACCTTATAACCAGCTTCTTTCACGTATCGCCATGCAGGCAGAGGTTGACGTTATCGTTCTCGGTGGAATGGGTCTTAAATATGATGACTATCTGGCATTCCGTGACACTCTTGAAAAGGGCGGTGCCATGAGCCACACAGTTATGTTCATTCATACTGCTGCGGATCCTACCGTTGAGAGTACACTGGTTCCCGATATGTCACTGGCAGTTGCAGAGCAGTTCGCTCTTGAAGGAAAGAAAGTACTTGTACTCCTTACAGATATGACCAGCTACTGTGACGCTCAGAAGGAGCTGGCTATCACCATGGAGCAGGTTCCTTCAAACCGTGGTTACCCGGGAGATCTTTACAGTACACTGGCTTCCCGTTATGAAAAGGCTGTTGCCATTGAAGGTGCAGGTTCCATCACTATCCTTGGTGTAACTACCATGCCGGGTGATGACGTCACCCACCCTGTTCCTGATAATACGGGATACATTACAGAGGGTCAGTTCTATCTTAAGAACGGACACATCGAGCCCTTCGGTTCACTGTCCAGACTTAAGCAGAACGTTAACGGCACAACCCGTGATGACCACAGAGCACTTATGGATGGTATGATCAAGCTCTATGCACAGTACAAGGAAAGTCTTGAGAAAAAGTCCATGGGCTTTACCATGAGTGCATGGGATGACAAGCTTCTTAAGTATGGTGAGATGTTCGAGTCCAAGCTTATGGACCTTAGTGTTAACATTCCGCTGGAAGCTGCTCTTGATCTTGGCTGGGAGATCCTTGCCGATTGTTTTGAACCAAATGAAACAGGTCTCAAGACAAACCTCATCAAGGAAAGATGGCCAAAGAAATTGGATGATTAAAGGAGCGGTTTATGGCGATCAAACTCACTAAAAACGAACAGAAAGTGCAGAAGGATCACCTGAAACAGTATCAACGTTATCTTCCTACCCTGCAGCTAAAAAAACAGCAGCTGCAATCGGTTATCATGCAGATAAAGGCTGACCTTGAAGAGAAGGAAGCCGAACGTGAAGGAATGATAGGCAATTTGGATGACTGGGTTGCTGTTTTCGCCGAGAACGAACAGTTCGTCAAGGAATTACAGCTGAACAACCTGGTGCAGCCGGACAAGGTTCTGGTAACAACAGAAAATGTTGCGGGCGTAAAGCTTCCGGCCTTTAAAGAATTGACCTTCAAGGATATTTCCTACAACGTTGATGATTACCCGCTGTGGGTCGACACTGCACTTGTAAAGCTGCGTGAGATTGCCCGTCTTGATGCATTGGTTTCTACACTTCGCAAACAGGTATCACTTTTGGAGAAGGAGCTCCGCTCTACCTCCCAGAGAGTAAACCTGTTCGAGAAGGTAAAGATTCCGGAGGCAAAGGAGAATATCCGTGTCATCGGTGTTTATCTCGGAGACCAGCAGACGGCCGCAGTTGTACGTGGCAAAATCTCGAAGAAAAAACTTGTGGGGGCAGAACGATGATAGAAAAAATGAAAATGGTTCACGTCGTTACTACTGTTTCACATAAAGATGATATGCTGGAGGGCTTACGCGATGTGGGTCTTCTGCATCTGGCGGAGAGGAAGAGTGCCGATCATGCTGCCATAGAAAAGTTCACCGAGCTTTCCAAGACAGTATCACGCCTCCAGGACTACGCGCCGGATAAATCAAAGGAAACCACAACTCCTCCGGTTCTTTCTGACGACGAATTTAATAAAATGTATATGAGAGCCAAAGAGGCTCTTAACAAAAAGGACAGTCTTAATCAGGAAATCTCCTCAACAAAAGCCGAGATTGAAAGGATCGAAGCGTGGGGTGATTTTTCACCGGCTGATGTTAAAGAACTGCAGAAGCAAGGATTTGACCTTCACTTTTATCGTGTAGGTACTGCCGAGTGTGATGAGATCATGCAGGATGAGAACATTAAAGCAATCAAACTGGCATCAGTTGAAAAGACCGATACCTTGGCTGTTTTAGGAACACTCCCTCCGGATATCCAGGCAACAGAGTTTTCACTTCCTGCCAGGGGCCTCCGGGAGCTGAAAAGTGATATCGAAAGATTCACTAAAGAAAGCGACGAGTGTGTAGAATTCCTTAAAAAGGCAGCAACTTACGAAAACAGTTTCCATGATCAGCTCATAAAGGCGCAAAATGAAGAAAACTATTCTTCAGCCAGTGAGACGGCAACCACCGAGGATCGGCTGGTATGGATTTCAGGTTATGTACCTGAGGCAGATCTGGGAACCTTTAAATCAGCAGCAACCAGAAATAACTGGGCATATGCAATAGGCGATGTTTCACCTGAAGATGAGACCATACCTACCAAGCTCCGCTATAATAAGGTTACAAAACTGATTGAACCGCTCTACGATATGCTTGGAATACTTCCGGGCTACAGAGAAGCAGATATCTCACTTTGGTTCCTGCTTTTCTTCGCATTATTCTTTGCGATGATCATCGGAGACGGCGGATACGGACTTATATTCCTTATAGCTGCGATCGTCATTATCTATAAGACAAAGAAGATAACAACACCTGTTTTCCTTCTTTTGGTTTTGTCGATCTCTACCGTTATCTGGGGCGCCGTTACAGGAACCTGGTTCGGTATGGAATCCGCTATGAATGTTCCGTTCCTGAGGGCTCTGGTCATTCCTTCCTTTGCAAACTACGCAGAGAAGTTCGGAGTGGCTACGGCAACGCAGCAAAACAACATTATGAAGTTCTCCTTCACCATAGGTGCTATGCAGATGGAGCTTGGTAGTTTACTTGCTGCTAAAAAGAAGATGGACAATAAAGATTTGAGCTTTGTTGCAGATTTAGGATGGATGGTGACGATAGTCGCAATGTATCTCCTGTCACTGGTTCTGGTGCTTGGAGAATCGATGTCTGTCACACCTATCTTCATAGCAATAGCGATCGGCTTCGTGCTTGTAGTACTTTTCAGCGGCATGGCTCCCGGAGTCAGCTTCGCTGACGGTGTTAAAGCAGGATTGGGAGGAGCCTTTACAAGCTTCCTCAACACCATAAGCTGTTTCGGTAACGTAATGAGTTACATAAGACTCTTTGCGGTAGGAATGGCAGGTCTTGCGATAGCGCAGAGCTTCAATAACATGGCGGCAGGTCTTGCAAACGGACCTCTCGTGATAGTGGCAGCTATCATTGTAATAATCGGACACGTAATCAATATAGTTATGTGTATCCTTTCAGTAGTAGTACATGGTGTACGTCTTAACGTGCTTGAGTTCTCCGGACAGGTAGGTCTCGAGTGGACGGGTATAGCGTACGATCCATTTAAAATGAACGACAAAATAAAAGAATAAGTTTATAATTTTAAATTAAAGGAGAAATACTATGAATATCGCTTATATTGGTATGGCAGCAGCACTTGGTTTGTCTGCATTAGGTTCAGCATTTGGCGCCGGTATGGCAGGTCAGGCTGCTGTAGGAGCATGGAAGAAGTGCTACGCAGCCGGCAAGCAGGCACCGTTCATTATGACTGCATTTGCAGGTGCTCCTCTTACACAGACTATCTACGGATTCCTTCTTATGAACTTCATCGCAAGCGCATATAAGGCAGGAACCATTGATCCGGCACTTTCACTCGGTATCGGTATCTTCGGCGGAATCGCCATCGGATTCTCAGCATATTTCCAGGGCAAGGCTGCAGCAGCATCTGCTGACGCTCTTGGCGCTACCGGAAAGGGTACCGCAAACTACTTCGTAGTAATCGGTGTCATCGAGACAGTTGCCCTTTTCGCACTGGTATTCTGCATGCTGCTTCTCAGTGCAGCTTCAATTGCATAAGAATCGAGCTAAGGTCGGAAGGCATCCTTTTAAAAACGGGATGCCTTCCGTTTTTGGACCAAGGGGACGGGGTTAGTGGTTCATTTTTAAAAAAATGAACCACTAACCCCGTCCCCTTGGTCCACCGGCTAAACTGCCATCATCAATTTCCCCATTGACACAAGGCATATTATTTTGTATTATAATTTGGTGCTGCCGGTATGGCGGAATAGGCAGACGCTCGGGACTTAAAATCCCGTGCCCAGTGATGGGCGTGCCGGTTCGACCCCGGCTACCGGCATAAAGTCAGTATTCAGAGTTTTCTGGATGCTGGCTTTTTTTAGTAATAACATTTCCGTTTCTGTCGATATTCCTTACATAGTTTTAATATTAATTTTAGAGAATGATATTAAATTCGCTTATATTTTTGTGACACTAATGTGATATATATAATTATACATTATATAAACGTGGGGTACTCTGCGTAAATTCAGAAACCAGCTGTTATTTTCAACAGAGAGCATGTAGGGGAGTAGTACGATGGATGCTTTCAATTCTCGCGAAAACAATCCGGATCGTCCTGATATAGTTCCTAATGAAGTCAGGACTGAGCCGGTAAAAGATGACAAAAAAACAGAATATAGCGCCATCCCGGCAAGTCGCCTGGACAAACTTAACCAGTTGTTTGAATCCTTTGCCATTGTTTCAGAGGGAGCAGATGTATTCCTCTGTGACATGAAATATGATTATTCAAGATGGTCAAAATCCTTTATTGATTTCTTCAACCTCGATTCTGAGTACATGTTTGAAGCAGGAAAGATTTGGGAAGAGCATATCCATCCGGAGGATCGGGAGGTTTACCGAAAGAGCATAGAAGACATTTTTTCGGGTGCAGCCAATGGCCATGATATGCAGTATCGTGCAGCTGACGGTCAGGGCAGATACTACATGTGTACTTGTCGCGGCATCATATTAAGAGACCCCGATGGAAATCCCGAGTATTTCGGAGGTGCCATCAGAAACCAGACCATCGGCGGCGGAATAGATCCCCTTACGGGTCTCGGAAATCAGATGAGTTTCTTTAAAGAAGTCGGCTTGTGTCTTGAAAAACATATACCGATCAACATAGTCATGTACGGACCCACCCATTTCTCCAGAATAAATGATCTTTATGGCTATGATTTCGGAAATATGCTGCTTCAGCATGTTTCAAGATATCTCTTTGAGGCTTACAGAAATGTCGGTAATGTTTACAGGCTTGATGGGATCCGTATCGCCCTTGTGACCAAATCCCTTACCATGGAGCAGCTCTCAGCGCAGTATGAGGTATATCGTAAACAGCTGAAGGAAGGAATCTCTTTCAACGGAGAATATATCGATATGCCCATAAATGCGGGAGCATTATCCCTTAACCGTTTTGACATAGACAAGGATACACTGTTTTCCTGCCTGACTCAGGCTTACTATCAATCTAAAAATGATTATCAGGGTACATTCCGTGAGTTCAACAATGACCCTCAAAGTCAAAAGCGGTATCAGATCGATCTCATAAACAAGATCAGAAAAGATGTCCATGAAGGTTGTAACCATTTCGATTTGTATTATCAGCCGGTGGTTGATTCCGAAACAGGGAAGCTTAAAGGGGCAGAAGCACTGATCCGCTGGGTGGATGACGACGGAACCGTGGTTCCGCCCAATGATTTTATTCCTGTGCTTGAGAATGATGCTCTTTTCCCGACACTTGGTGAGTGGATACTGTTTACCGCCATGAAGGAAGGCAAAAAAATTCTTGAAAAGTATCCTGCCTTTGTTTTAAATGTCAACCTTTCCTATGCACAGCTTCAGGATGATAGCTTTATATACAGAGTGCATAAAAGCTTGAGAAACACAGGATATCCTCCAAAGAACCTGTGTCTTGAGATCACGGAAAGGTGCCGTCTCATAGATATAAGACGACTCCAGAACCTGAATGAACAGCTTCAGCTTGAGGGCATAAGATTTGCACTGGACGATTTCGGAACCGGCTTTTCATCCCTTGGACTGCTCAAGGATCTCAGCATCGATACCCTTAAAGTTGATCGACAGTTTATCCTTGATATAGACCATGACAAACAGCAGCTTGACTTGGTTTCAGTCATTTCAAAGCTTGCCAAGGTTTACGGATGCACAACCTGTGTTGAAGGCGTTGAAACAGAGGGAATGGAAAGTGCCTTGAGAACCTGTAATGTGGATTCCTTCCAGGGATATTACTATTCGAAGCCTTTGCCGTATCAGAGCTTTTTAGACAAATACGGATGTTGATGATTGCTGAGATCATCTGAAAGAAAAACCGCCGGGATGAAACCCGGCGGTTTTTAGCGGAGATGCAGGGATTTGAACCCTGGCGCCGTTTCCGACCTAGCGCATTTCGAGTGCGCCCCCTTCGGCCTCTTGGGTACATCTCCAAAAAATCGTACCTAAAAAATATAATACACCATAACAGCAAAGTCAAATGGGAAATCGTTGGTAAAGGCTTAACCGGGGCATGAGCAGTGACAGTTCAGCCGACCCTTGTTTAATGAAGAACAAAGTTAATTAGGTTTTTAGGACAATTCGGTACCGCTGGTTGACTTCTTTGCTGTTTTCTGTATTTGCAGTCAACATGATAAGTACTCATGTTTGACCCATTTAGGATTATTTTAAATTGCGGTCAGACAGGAATTCAAAAAATGTTGACTCAGATAACGGAAACCAAAATTTGAGTCATTCAGGCTCAGTCCTATGTATGACTCAGATAACGGAAACCAGAACTTAAGTCATTCACACACAGATCTTCACATGACTCGGTTGATGCCATATAGAAATTAAGTCAATCAAAAGGCAATAATCGTTCCTGCTATGTTACCCATGCCCCGGCTGAACTGTTGGGAAAATCCCGTATCCTGTGTTATAATGTGCCGGTGTTTAACTTATCATCCAAAAGTAAAGAGGCAGAATTTGAAAAAAGCAAAATTTAACAACAATTTCAGAAAAGCAGTTGCTTTGTTTTCGGCAGCTGTTCTCACCATAACCACAGGCTGTGCATCCGTACCCGTTTCGGCACCCGAAAAGAAGGAGCGTTTCACTGCTCAGTTTCTTGATGTGTTCGATACTATCTCCATGGAGATCGGCTATGAAGCAAACGAAGAAACATTTAAGGAGCGTTACAATGCTTCCCATGAGCTTCTTCTTAAAGAACATCAGCTTTTTGATATTTACAATGACTACGACGGTATCAATAATCTGAAGACCGTCAATGACAACGCAGGCATTCAGCCGGTAAAGGTTGACGAAAAACTGATAGAGCTTGTGAAATGGGGCAAGGATATCTATTCCCTTACGGATGGTAAAGTAAACATTGCCTATGGCGCAGTTTTGAGGCTCTGGCACGAAAAGCGGGAGATAGGTATGGCAGATCCCGGAAAGGGAGAGCTGCCTGATGAAAAAGCATTGAAGGAAGCAGCAGATCATACCGACATTAATGACATCATCATAGACGAAGAGGCCGGAACCCTCTACCTTCAGGATCCCGAAATGAGCCTTGATGTAGGTGGCATAGCAAAAGGCTACGCCGCAGAAGATGCAGCAAGGCTGCTTGAGTCCGCAGGCTCTGACAGCTTTATGCTTAATCTTGGAGGAAACCTCCGGGCCATAGGACTAAAGGACAATAAAGAGAAATGGGTCTGTCCCGTTGAAAACCCCACCTACCGCGATTCACAGACAGGAGACCAGTATTCAGCCATGACTTATCTGGATGACATGTCTCTGGTTACTTCCGGCGATTACGAGCGCTACTATGTTGTGGACGGAAAGCGTTATCATCACATCATTGATCCTGAGACCCTTTATCCCGCAACCTACCACCGAAGCGTCACGATCCTTACCCATGATTCGGCACTGGCAGATGCGCTGTCCACTGCACTTTTCAGCATGAGCATCGAAGACGGAAAGAAGCTCATACAATCTGTTTCCGACGGTAGCAGCGTTTTGGGAAAGAGCGACAGAGTGGGAAGGATAGAAGTAATGTGGATCTCTGAAGATGGGACGAAAACCTTTACAGACGGATTTGAGGATTTCACTAAATAACAAAAAATTATTTACTGAGACGGTTCTCGTCGAATCATGTCAAGTCCGGATGATTGTTTCAGATTTATGCAGGAATTGCCAGATAAGTATCCTCAGATGAGTATTTTTGATCTGTAAAGGAAAGAGGCTGATTATATGGAGTATATCAGGGTAATAAAGGACAATTTGGAAAAGGAACACATATGCTGCGCTATTTCAAACAATAAGGATGTACAGGTGTCTTCAAAGAAGGCATGGCTGGCTGACAGGTTTGATGAAGGACTTGTTTTTCTGAAGAGTGTGGAGCGCGGCAAGTGTTTTATCGAATATATCCCGGCGGAATACGCGTGGATTCCAATTGAAGCAAAAGGATATATGTACATTGATTGCCTGTGGGTGTCAGGTTCTTTCAAAGGACATGGGTATTCCACGGATCTTCTTGCGTCCTGCATCGAAGATAGTAAGGAAAAGGGAAAAAAGGGGCTTTGTGTATTATGTGCTGCAAAGAAGAAGCCGTTCCTGGCTGATCCTAAATTTCTGAAGTACAAGGGATTTGTTGTGGGTGATGAAGCTGACAATGGTATTCAACTTTGGTATTTGCCGTTTGATGAGAAGGTAAGCACACCACGATTCAAAGAATGTGCCAAACATCCGCACATAGAAGAGAAGGGCTATGTTTTGTATTATACGAGCCAATGTCCTTTCAATGCAAAGTATGTTCCGGTCTTGGAGCAGACGGCTAAAGAGAATGGTATCCCATTCCGGGCAATCCATATAGAGAGTAGGGATGAAGCTCAGAATGCCCCGACCCCGATCACGAATTATGCTCTTTTTCATGATGGCGAGTATGTAACAAATGAACAGATGAATGACAAGAAATTCCTGAAGCTTATAGGAAAGTGATTTGCGTTTACTTCTGATATAGTATAAACCATTTTTTTTAAAAATCCTGTTGACAAGATTTGTGCCTTCATGTAGTATATACAAGTCGCTTGAAGCGACAATTAGTTTTAGCGCTGTCGCCAAGTGGTAAGGCAACGGATTCTGATTCCGTCATTCCCAGGTTCGAATCCTGGTAGCGCTGCTCTTGTAGCCTTACAAGTAAAACAATTTCATATAGCGCTGTCGCCAAGTGGTAAGGCAACGGATTCTGATTCCGTCATTCCCAGGTTCGAATCCTGGTAGCGCTGCTAGAACCGGTTCATGTGAGCCGGTTTTTTTGTTTTATAAATCATAAGTTCATCAACTCAGCCGAAGATGAGATTAGCCGGAGCCGGCGGGCATCAATCCAAAGATATTGAGCCGAAGCGACTCATCTTTGAGTAACAGTTCAGTCGGCCCCCATGGCCCACCGACTGAACTGTTACGTCTTTGAATGGATGCCTGCCGGCTCCGGCTTTCAAGGTCTTGACATATTCCAAAATAGTAGTACAGTTAATACAGATGGTACAGGTGATACAGTTTTAGAGGTGAACCATGTTTTTATTGAACCTTCAAAGCAAGGAGCCCATATTTGAACAAATCCAGGCTCAGATACTAAGCTTTATAGAAGCCGGCGTACTTAATCCCGGCGACAAGCTCCCCTCTGTCAGACAGCTGGCTACGGAAAACGGCATTAATCCAAATACGGTTGCCAAGGCCTATGCTCTGCTGGAACAAAAGGGGTATGTTTACAATCTGCCTAAAAAAGGCGTTTATGTCGCAGAGGTCAATCCGGAAAACTCCAGACTCATCCAGATAGAGACTCTGCTCAAGCCTCCTAAAAATAGCGGCATAACAAAAGAGGAGATCCTAAAAGCCATCGATAAACTTTATGAGGAGGCTCAAAATGCTTAAGATTGAACATTTATCCAAAAGCTTTGGAAAAAAAGAGGTACTGAAGGATTTAAATCTGACAGTCAATGATAAATCCATCATGGGCCTGGTGGGCATCAACGGGGCAGGAAAATCCACCTTACTCCGTTCCATAGCGGGAGTTTACGAACCCGAAACAGGCAGCATAATGCTGGACGGAAAAAGCACCTATCATGACATGGAAACAAAAAAGAAGATTGCCTTTGTCAGCGATGAGGCTTATTTCCCCATTGGCTCCACCATCGAAAGTCTGAAGCTTTTTTATGAATCCATGTACAACTTTGATCCCGATGCCTTCAGGAAATACCTCGATATGTTCGAGCTGAGTGAAAAAGCCTCCATCTCAACCTTTTCAAAGGGAATGAAGAGGAGGGTATCCCTGCTTTTTGCATTAGCCATCCATCCCAAGCTCCTTCTTTTGGACGAAGCTTACGACGGACTGGAGCCTCTTGCCAGACTTCATTTTAAACAGGCTCTCACAGACCTTTTGGAGGATGAAGAGGTGTCCGTAGTCATATCCTCACACAGCCTTAAAGAGCTGGAGGATATCTGCGACAGCTTCGCAATGCTTGAAAACGGAAGCATAATGAGAGGCGGCGACCTTGCAGAGTCAAAGGAAAATATCAATAAATATCAGCTGGCCTTCACAGATGAACACACAAAGGACGACTTTAAGGATCTGGAAATTCTGCAATACGAAAAGGAAGGTCAGGTTTACAAGCTGGTAATCCGTGGTGATATGGAAACTATCGAAGCAAAACTCCGTGAAATGAACCCGATACTTCTCAACACCCTTCCGGTAAACTTCGAAGAACTGTTCATCTACGAGCTTGAAAAAAACATTGATCAAAAGAACGCCTAAGCTTTTTAAAAATACAAAACTATTTACCGGGAACCATGCCCCGGAATGGAGATATTATGAATAAGAATTATTTTAAATGGCTGATCAGGAGCAGAAAGATATCACTGTTGTTTTTCATTCTGATCTACATAGGATTCCAGCTTATTCCCTTCACAGGCTTTGATCCTGCATACCCTAAGGACACCTTTATAACAAGTGCAAACATCGGCTGTGTTTTATCCATACTGCTCACCATAGCCATGCCGGTTTATCTGTTTTCCTACATACACAGAAAGAGTAGTGTGGACATGTATTTTTCCCTGCCGGTTTCACGAAAAGAGCAGCTCATCACGAACCTTTTTCTGACCTGGCTTATATCCTACGGCTGCTTTTTTGTGGGAACCACCCTTGTCTGGCTCCTTCGTGCCCGGGGCATCATTCTCTTAAGAACCTTTGTTGCCCTGCAGCTCTTTTCTGCCTTTTCCATCGCTGTACTCACCTTGTTCCACACAGCTGTCTATACTATCACAAATACAGTATTTGACGGTGTGGTTATGATAGGAGCATATACACTTCTTCCGGTAATAGTAGAGCTTACAGTCATTTCATTTCTGTACTCCATGATCGCCGGCCGAAATCTCCCTTCAGACAGCCTTGTGAACCAGATAGGCACACTGTTGTCCCCCATATCCATGTTTTTTATAAACACCGGTGCAATTCTAGAACCCGAATACAGCGATACCGGCTTTATGGCACTTTATTTACTGCCAATGTCTATATTTGCGCTTCTGTCCGCGCTCCTTCTAAGGCATCACTTTATAAACAGAAAAGCAGAACGTGCCGAGCAGTTGTCCGATGACATCCTTGCATATCCTTTCATCATCAATGTTTACCTCCTGCTGATCCTTCTGGACCTTTCATGGACGGTAGTATCAGACAGCTTTGAAGGCCTGCAATTCGTGTACCTGCTTTTGTTCTTTATCTACATCGTGGCTTCTTTTGTTTATAAAAGATCAATTAAGATTTCCTATAAGCCCATTGTTCTGTTCCTGATCTTTTGTATCGGCACCATGGGCTTTGCAAAACTTGGTTGGGCAACGGAAGGCTTTGGTCTCAGCAGCCTGCCCTACAACCTTTACTCAGAAAAATACCTTTGTTACCAGTACAGGGCAGACGTAAAGCTTGAAGATCTAAGCCTTGATAATTCTGACAATTATGATGAGAATTATGCCAATGTCTCCTTCATCCTCACGATACCCACGGAAAACAAGGCGGATTACAAAGACATAATTGAGAAGCTGGAAGCCTACCGCAAACAATCCAGATCCAGATTCTATAACCGGAATACCGGTTACAGCTCCGTCTACTTTGAGGTTTACAATAAAAAAGCAGAATATGACTATCGTGAATACAATGACTACAGCTACACCGGCGCTTATCCTTTTTCAGAAGAGGAGCTGAAAGAGATCAGCAGATATTGTGATGTAACCGTTTATCCCATCATAAACAAAGAATCCGGAAGCCTGAAGTCAGGTGATCTTGAAACAATGACTTTAAAGGATTTCCTGAATTTCCGGACTGAACACAAAGAAATAACCAAAACCGAATAAACTAATCTGCCGGTTATCCACCGGGGACGGTTCCCGCCGGCGAAAACCGTCCCCGGTGGTTTACATTGTGCTGAACTTTTTTTATAAAAATATCTACTTTTTAATTAATTCTTCGATAAAGGTTTTCAAAAATCCCTTTCTTGTATTATCATTAATCATGGGTTTAAAAAAGGGCTTCAAATATTTTTGTCCCTTTATTCTAGAGGGTAGAACCCGGTATGGAGGAAACAATGAAATTAAGAAAATTATCAGCTGTCATAATGGCAGCAATTCTCGCAACCTCATCACCTGTAAGCTCATATCTCGGTGAGATTACGGCATTTGCAAAGAAAGATGAAGATGAGGATGAAAAAGACTATTCCATAGGAGATGCATCCTGGGATACTACTGAAGATTCTGATGGTAAGACACATGTTTATGCTACCTGGTCAGAGGCTTCGGATAAATCCACCGGAAAGATCGTCATTTATGTTGATGACAAAAACCGCACAAGTGATGCTACAAGCGGAGGTATAACAGCATCCACAACCTCAGGTAAAAAAGAGCTTACAAGCTATATCAAAAAAATAAATCGAACAGGAGAATACACCTTTAAGATTACCGCAGGAAAGAAAAATAAAGGTGAAGATGAATATTCATCCTCAGAGTCTGATGTCCTCGAAGTTGACAGCGATTTTCTTAAATCACTTTCTTCATCATCGGGCTCATCAAGCTCAGGTTCTTCATCAGTTACACCTAACGGAAACTCATCAGGTTCATCAGGAACATCTGCTTCCGGATCTTCACCTGCAGATGCAATGAACGGTGGTTCCCAGAATTCTTCACAGAATTCATCTCAGGCTCCAAATCAGGAGTCTACCGCAGCAGACCAGTGGCAGAATTGGGCACCATACGGATGGGTATATCTCGAGAACGGTATTCCCGTAACCAACAGATGGGTTGTGGAAAGCGACGGAAAGTGGTATCACATTGGCACTAACGGATTCATGGATGTGGATAAATTTGTCGATGACGAATATGGACATCATTTCGTTGGAGCTGACGGAGCGCTGATGTACTGATTATCAGCCGGTCAGGCCGGCATATCTGTGTCAGATATCCAGGTTTAGTTACTCACCTAAACAGATGAGAAAATGTATATTATTTTTATAGCTCTTTGAGATTTTAAAATCTTAAGGCAAAAGGGGGAAAATATGAAGGATTTCGTAAAAGAATTCAAGGAATTTGCAATCAAAGGCAATATGATCGACCTGGCTGTAGGTATGATCATCGGTTCTGCTTTTACTTCTTTGGTAAAGGGCATCGTTGATTATCTGGTTATGCCGCTGCTTTCCATCTTTACCGGAAAGCTGGATTTCAGCAATATGTTCGTACCGCTTGCAGGTCAGACCACAAAGGTTTTTGACCTGGCAGTAGAGGAGGGTGCTGTTTTTGCTTATGGAAAATTCATTACAGAGGCTATTTCATTCCTTATCATGGCTTTTGTAGTATTTCTCTTTGTAAAAGGCATTAACAAGCTTCGTAGGGAAGAGGCTCCCGCTGAGGAACCTGCAAAGACAAAGGAGTGTCCATACTGCAAGTCAGAGATCAGCATCGAAGCAACAAGATGCCCGCACTGTACATCAAAGCTTGAGGGCTTCAAGATCGATCCTGCTGAGCTCAACGCCTGATATATAAAAAAACATAACAGCCCACCAGGCTGAACTGTTACAAAAAGATCGCCGCGCAATGCGGCGATCTTTTTTCTTATATACAGCTTATGCGCCAATATACAAAAAATCGGCAGTTCTTTTTTCCTTGATTTTATTTCAATCAGCGTTTAATATACTTTAAACGCCTTGGAAAGACCGTATCAGGCGATACTGACTTTCCGGGCATGTAACTACTGTTGGACAGGATAACAGGTACCTTAAGGAACGGAACACCCATAAACCAGAGACTTTCAGGCAGGTTTTACGGGAACGTAGAACCTGCCTTTTCAGATTCAGGAGACATTTATGTACGAAATAAAAGAGAGAGTAAGGTATTCAGAAGTAGGGGGATCGCAGGACATCACTATAACCTCCCTGGTAAATTATCTTCAGGATTGCAGCACCTTCCATTCAGCTGACATTGGACTGTCACTGGACAGGCTGAATGAACTCCATAAGGCCTGGCTTCTTAGCTACTGGGATATTTACGTAGAAAGGATGCCCAGATTATATGAGAACATCACCGTGGGTACAAGCCCTCATGCTTTCAGAGGAGTGCTTGGCCGCAGAAATTTCTGGATAAAGGATTCTGAGGGAAATTACCTGTTAAGGGCCGACAGCATTTGGTTCTGTTTTGACACGGAACGCCAGCGTCCGGTCAAGATAGATGAAGAAATGGTTAGTTATTTCGGAGAACTGGAGGATGTTCTTAAGCTCACTGCCGGAGACCGCAAGGTTCAGGAACCGGAGGAAATGGTTGAGGCACCTGCCATTAAGATCGAGCCCCATCACATCGATACCAACCACCATGTGAACAATGCCCGGTATCTTCAGATTGCGGACGATGTGCTTTCAGCAGTAACCGAAGGAAAGGAGAGCTTCACTTCCGGCCGTATAAGAGCAGAATACCGAAAAGCAGCCGTTCTCGGAGACATTATGATCCCCATGTACGGAAAGAGTGCCAATGGCGGGATAGTAGTCAGTCTCCGGTCAGAAACAGGAGATGTATTCTGTAACATAGAATTTCTGTAAAATGGTTTTTCACCGGGAATTCCGGTTTCACACGTTCATGTATATTGCAGCTTCAAGAGCATTATTTACATAAACTTTTATTTTAGTCCGACTGCACCGGTGAATATCGGCAGTTAAGTTTTTAAGAAAGGTTTTATCATGATCGAATTAGGAAAGAATCAGACATTAAAGATTACAAGAGAAAAGGATTTCGGAGTTTATCTTGAGGACAATGAAGGCGCCTCCGTTCTTCTTCCGAAAAAGCAGGTTCCCAACGGAAAAACCATAGGGGATGAATTATCGGTATTTGTTTACAAGGATTCCAGAGACCGCCTTATAGCAACCACCCAGAAGCCTCTTGTGGCAGTGGGAGAGATAGCAAAGGTTATGGTCAAGGATATTACCAAGATCGGTGCTTTTGTAGACATCGGACTGGAGAGAGATGTGCTTCTTCCATATCATGAAATGAGATATGAAGTAAAAAAAGGTGATTCTGTGGAAGTATATCTTTATGTGGATCACACACAGCGCCTCGCCGCTACCATGTACACAAAGAAGCATACAGACGCTACCGTTATTAAAAATGACGAAATTAAGAGCTATTATTATGAGCAAAATGCCGATGAGGTTTTGAGGATATTGACAGAAAAGTTCGGAGGACATGTTCCGTACACCGACAAAACTGTACAACCTGACGAAATTCAGCGGGATTTCGGTATGTCAAAGGCCGCTTTCAAGCGTTCTGTAGGCAAATTGCTGAAAGAAGGCAAAATTAAGATAACAAAAACTTCGATTTTTTGTCTTTATTAACAAAACCGGTTTTCCTGTCGGACACTTTGTCTAAATATTCACATCTTTTTTTGGGTAGCTGTGCCGTAGAGATTAAATATTTGTTGGAGTATCATACACATTGTCACAAAGAGCTGGTGATTGAATCTCTTTGTCAACCAAGCAACGTATTTAACTCAGTAAGGAGACATGTAACTATGGCAAGTGTAGTTCTTAAAGATGTAACCAAGAAATACTCAAACGGTTTTGAAGCCGTTAAGAAGTTCAACCTTGATGTAAAGGATCAGGAGTTTATCATTTTCGTAGGTCCTTCAGGATGTGGAAAGTCAACCACACTTCGTATGATCGCAGGTCTTGAGGATATCTCAAGCGGTGACCTTCTCATCGATGGCAAGAGAATGAATGATGTAGAGCCTAAGGACAGAGATATCGCAATGGTATTCCAGAACTACGCTCTGTATCCTCATATGTCAGTATATGATAACATGGCATTTGGTCTTAAGCTTCGTAAGGTTCCTAAGGATGAGATCGATCAGAAGGTACATGAGGCAGCAAGAATCCTTGACCTTGAGCACCTTCTTGACAGAAAGCCAAAGGCTCTTTCAGGTGGACAGAGACAGCGTGTTGCCATGGGACGTGCAATCGTTCGTAGACCTAAGGTATTCCTTATGGACGAGCCTCTTTCAAACCTTGATGCTAAGCTTCGTGCACAGATGCGTGTAGAGATCGCAAAGCTTCACAAGTCTCTTGAGACAACTATCATCTATGTAACACACGATCAGACAGAGGCTATGACTCTCGGAACAAGAATCGTTGTTCTTAAGGATGGTATCATTCAGCAGGTTGATTCTCCTGAGAATCTTTATGACACACCTTGCAACAAGTTCGTTGCCGGATTCATCGGTTCTCCTCAGATGAACATGATCGATGCAGAGTGCGGCGAGTCAAACGGAGAGGTAACTCTTACATTTGCAGGTCACACAATCGCTCTTAGCCCTGCTAAGGCTGCAAAGCTTAAGGAAGGCGGATATATCGGAAAGACTGTTACTCTCGGAATCAGACCTGAGCACATCCATGACGAAGAAGATTTCGTAGCAGCTCACCAGAAGCAGACATTACAGGCTGAGATCAAGGTATACGAGATGCTCGGTGCTGAGACACTCCTTTACTTCGATTTGGGAGATGCTTCATGGGTAGCAAGAGTTAACCCTAAGACAGCAGCTCGTACAGGATCTAACGTTACATTCGCTATCGACGAGTCAAAGATCCACGTATTCGACAAGGATACAGAGAAGACCATCACAAACTAATTTGGATCAATCCCTTCATAAAAGATTTCAAACCCCGGAACCTAATCGTTCCGGGGTTATTTAATGCAGCTGGCAACAGTTCAGCCGGTGTACATGAAGGGCCTGGTGGTCGGGCATCCGGTTGAATGCGTTGAGCTGAGTCGAGCAAAATCAAGACAGACCCCCTTAGAACCACTTGGTTCCCTTTTTCCTTAGCCCCCTCGCCAAGTCAGATTTTTCATAAAGAAAATATCTGACATTGCTGCCCAAGATTTGTTTTTTAATCTTGGGAGCCGCGCGGCTTTGAGCGCAAAAAAAGAATCCATAAGGATTCTTTCTTTGTTAGGGCCTAGTGGTTCTTAGGGGGTCTGTCTTAGATTTTTCCGACGAAGCGACTCGCATTCAACCGGATGCCCGACCGCCAGGCCCTGCTTGTGCACCGGCTGAACTGTTGCCAGCAGACTCTCCTCCGCAAAAAAATAAAATTCCGGGAAATCTTGCACTTAAAAGTTGATTTTAGTAAAATAATTGTAATTATGTGTAGTAGAAGAAGATACTACATCTTTCATTCAGATAGGAGTTACTATGATATCAAATCAGGTCTTACAGAGCACGATTGACTCACTTAAAGGCATTACAAGAGTTGATATTGCTATCGCTGATATTGATGGCAAAATTCTTGCTTCAACTTTCTCAGATGATCAGTATACAGAGGCCATGGTTTCTTCCTTTGCAGAGTCTCAGGCAGACAGCCAGGCCGTGGGAGGATACCAGTTCTTCAAGATTTTTGATGAACATCAGCTTGAATATGTTCTTATAGCAAAGGGCGATACCGATGATGTTTATATGGTAGGCAAGCTTGCAGCTTTCCAGATCCAGACACTTCTCGTTGCCTATAAGGAGAAGTTCGATAAGGACAACTTTGTAAAGAACCTTCTTCTCGATAACCTTCTTCTGGTTGACATTTATAACCGCGCAAAGAAACTCCACATCGATATCGGTGTAAAGCGCGTGGTTTACATCATTGAGACAGACAAGGGCACCAACGATTCCGGCGCACTTGATGCATTAAAAACACTTTTCGCTACAAAAACAAAGGACTTCGTAACTGCTGTAGATGAAAAGAATGTTATCGTTGTTAAGGAAGTGAAGCCCAATGAATCCGCCGAAGAGATCTATCATGTAGGAGAAACAATCCTCGACATGCTGGAGACAGAGGCTATGATTCAGGCTCGTGTAAGCTTCGGTACCATTGTTAACGAAATTAAGGATGTATCAAAGTCATACAAAGAAGCGAAGATGGCACTTGAGGTCGGTAAGATTTTCTATGAAGACAGAAACATCATTGCCTATAACCGTCTGGGTATCGGACGTCTGATCTATCAGCTCCCGCTGCCTCTTTGCAAGATGTTCATCAAGGAAATCTTTACAAGTATTTCTCCGGATGAGTTTGACGAGGAAACCCTCACAACCATCAATAAATTCTTTGAAAACAACCTTAATGTTTCAGAGACCTCAAGACAGCTTTATATCCATAGAAACACTCTGGTTTACAGACTGGACAAGCTTCAGCGCTCCACCGGTCTTGACCTGAGAGTATTTGACGATGCCATAACCTTCAAGATCGCACTTATGGTAGTTAAATACATGAAGTATATGGAGTCTATAAACTACTGATTTTAAAAATAGTAAGAAAATCAAAAGATAAAAAGCCGGTTATTGGTGTTTACACAATAGCCGGCTTTTTCTTATTATATTAATAAACTTTAAATTCAACAGAAAGAATCCCTTTAAATGATAGAATTCACTAATGTTACAAAAACTTATAAAACCGGTGTTACCGCACTGAACAATGTAAACCTCAGGATACAGGATGGTGAATTTTGCTTTATTGTCGGACGAAGCGGTTCCGGCAAATCAACATTGGTCCGCCTCCTCACCAAGGAACTGGATCCCAACGAGGGCTCCATCATTGTTAATGATACCGACCTCACACATCTTCGCAGGCGTCACATACCTAAGTACCGCCGGCGTCTCGGAGTGGTTTTTCAGGACTTCAGACTCCTGGAAGACCGCACAGTATATGAAAATATCGCCTTTGCCCAGCTTATCATCGGCAAGTCCAATGCTGAAATAGATGAAAATGTTTCAAAGATCATGAAGCTCACCGGATTAAGCTCCAAGGGCAGTTCGTATCCAAGACAGCTTAGCGGAGGAGAGCAGCAGCGTACAGCCATTGCAAGGGCTCTCGTTAACCGCCCTGAGATCCTCATTGCCGATGAGCCGACAGGAAACCTCGACCATGAAAACGCACAGGAGATCATGAGTCTTCTTGAACGTATAAATGCCCAGGGAACAACCGTAATCGTCATCACCCACGACCGTGAAATGGTGAATCGCATGAAAAAGCGCACCGTCCGTATGTCACTGGGGGAGATAATTTCGGATACTGTTCCTGAGGAGTTTGGAAGCACCGGGAAAAACACCGGAGTTTCTGCAGGCACAGTCCAAAACACCGAGAAAAACGCAGAAACTTCCGCTTCCACAGCTCAAAACACCGAGAAAAATTCAGCAGGTTCCGCTTCCGCAGCCCGGAATACCGAGATCAATGCTGATACAGGTTCAGACGGTGATACAAAAAAAGCCGGTGAACCAATGTCTGAAAGCAGCTTAGCAGTAAGAATCGAAACATCTACCGAAGAAAATTACGGGGAAGACAACTACGAAAATGATTACGAAGAAGATACTTTCGAAGAAAATGATGATTCTTCCGAGGATGATTTCGATGAGAGTTATGAAGAAGCTGAAAAAGGAAATTGGGAAGACGATTGGGACGAAGACTGGACGGAACCTGAGCCTCCCGAAACGACTGATGACTCTGTAACCGAATCACTTGAAGTACCTGATAGCAAGGCCGGGAAGGCTCTTCAGCACTCTGAAGAACCGAAGCGACACCTGCCTGAAGCCAAACCCGGACCGGCAGAAAAGCCCCGCCGCGGTCTGAAGGGCTCACACCGCCCACATCACAGAATCGGAAAGGAGGATGCATAAATGATGAAACCAAATGCCTGGGGCTACTGCATCCGCTCCGGTTTTAAAAACATAGGTCACAACCTGCTTTTTTCGGCAGCCTCAACAGCAACCATAGCCGCCTGCATTTTTCTGTTCTGCCTTTTCTTTGCCATCGTTTCCAATGTTCAGAACATGGCAAAAAATGCGGAAACCACAGTAGGCATCACCGTCTTTTTCAATGATGATGCATCTCCCGAAACGGTTCAGTCCGTGGGACAGGCCATCATCGAAAGAGAAGAGGTAAAAAGTGCACATTATACTTCTGCCGAAGATGCATGGGCAGAATTCAAGTCAGATTATTTTGCCAACAATGAACTGCTGGCTCAGGCTTTTGCCGAGGACAATCCTCTGGCAGGTTCCCAGAGCTATGAGCTTTTCCTTAATGACATCGAGGATCAAAAGACCATAGTGGACTGGCTATACACTTTTGATTCAGTGAGACAGGTTAACTTCTCCAATGCAGCCGTAAAAGGACTGAGCACCGTAAACAATATCATTTCCTCCCTGAGCATCATCATCATAGGGATACTTTTAGCTGTGTCAGTATTTTTGATCTCCAATACCATCACAGTTGCGGCCCGGTTCCGCAGAAGAGAAAATGAGATCATGAAAATAATCGGAGCCACCAACTTTATGATCCGTCTGCCTTTCCTTGTGGAAGGTGTGGTGCTTGGATTTGTCGGGTCTGTCATTCCTTTGATAGGAATATACTTTATTTATGAAAAAGCCGTTACTTATGTGAATGCTCACTTCTTAAGTATCAGCACACTTTTTGCCCCTATTCCCATCACAAAGATATTCCCTTCGATGGTGATCGTTGCTCTGGGTCTCGGTGTGGGTGTAGGCTTTATAGTTTCATTTTTCACCATAAGAAAGTCCTTGAGAGTATGAGAAAAAATCACTTTAGAAAAATACAGCTTCTGCCGTTTGTCATGGCACTGTCTCTCTGTTTCACCGCCACACCTAACCTTGCGGCAGAAAAAGAAAAGCAGTCCATAAACAACTCAAAGCAGAAAATCGATGAGAATAAAGCGAAAATAGATACCTTGGAAGCTGAGCAGAAAAAGGTCAATGAAAAGATCAAGGATCTCGAATCCCTGAAGTCCGATACCGCCGCTTATATCAAAGCCCTGGATCAGAACATGACCGAGGTAACCAATGAGCTTGTCACCATCAACAATTACATTACACAAAAGCAGCTGGATATACAGTTCACACAGGATCAGCTTGCAAAGGCAACCCAGACCGAATCAGACCAGTATGCCAGCATGAAGCTCCGCATCAAATTCATGTATGAGAAGGGCGACACCAATTTCATTGACATGATCCTGAACGCAAAGAGCTGGTCAGACCTTCTTAATAAAGCAGAGTACATCAGCAAGATAACAAAGTACGACAGGGATAAACTTGCAGAATATGAATCCACCCGTCAGCTGGTAAATGACACCCAGACTCAGCTTCAGGCAGAAAATGCCCAGCTTCTGGATCTGCAAAATCAAGCGGTTGCAAAGCAGCAGAGTCTTCAGGCACTTCTGGACCAGAAAAATCAGGAACTTGCCGCCTACAAGAAAAAAATCTCAAGTGCTCAAAGCGAAATTGCAAATCAGCAAAGTAAGATAGATGACCTCTATGAGGATATCAGTGCCCAGGAGGCCAATATCGAGGCCATGGAGCGTGAGATAGAGCGTCAGGAAGAGGAAGCCCGCAAGAAGGCCGAAGAAGAGGCCCGCAGGAAAGCTGAGGCAGAAGGAAAGGATCCGAACAGCGCAAAATCGGATTACAAAGCAAGGACCATGACCGGTGGATTCACCTGGCCCGTTCCAAGCAGCGGCAGGATCTCCAGCGGTTTCGGCGACAGAGAATCCCCCACGGAGGGTGCCAGCTCCAACCATAAAGGCATTGACATCGCAGCACCAACCGGTTCCAATGTCATCGCTTCGGCAGCAGGCACGGTAGTTATCGCAACTTATTCCGCAAGTGCCGGAAATTACGTCATGATAAGTCACGGAAGCGGTACCTACACTGTTTATATGCACATGTCCCGTCTCAATGTTTCGGAAGGAGATGAAGTGTCCCAGGGCGAGAGCATCGGAGCTGTCGGCTCGACAGGCTACTCAACCGGACCCCATCTGCACTTCGGAATACGTAAAAACGGTTCCTATGTAAATCCGGAGAATTATCTGTGATAAATAAAACTCCCACTTGTGCAGTCGCAAGTGGGAGCTTTTTTAACTCAAAATAGAAACAGTTCATTCTATGGTTCCCGGGAACCGCCTGGCTCAACTGTCACCAAACATATTTCCACCAAACAACTTTATAAAATTTTCCTTTGAATAAAAGGCCAAGTCAACATATAATAACTTTTATGCAAAACGATAATAATAATTTAAATCAAACAGACAATCAAAACGAAACCACACAGAAACCCGAAAAGCCGAAAAATCATTTATTTGGAAATTTCGATTTTGTTTACGGCTTCCTCCTTGGACTTTTTATCATGTTCACCATAGGAGGCAGTACTTTCTATGTATATTATTTCGGCATCCCGCCTTTTATCAATGATTACATCAATCACAGAGGCTCGGGTAATGCTTATCTTTCTCTGGCGAGTGCTTCAGAACTTCAGGCCGGTGATAAAGGTACGGTTTCGGAGAACCCTTCCACAGGTGAAACAGCCCCTTCCGAAGGCGGCACTTCAACCATTATAGATGGTTCTATCGATATGGCGGCTCTCACCAGAAAGCTTGGCATTCTCCAGACTCTTATCGATCAGAATTATCTTTTCCCTGAAGATCCCGGAAAAGCCGAAACCTACATCTACAAAGGTCTTCTTGCTTCACTTACAGACGAGGATCCTTATGCACATTACTATAGTGTGGAAGAGATGAACGATCGGAAATCCAAGCAGAACGGAACCTACTACGGAATAGGTGCCATCGTTCATCAGATGGAGGATACCAAGGAGTGCATCGTCATCGAAGTTTATCCGGGAAGCCCTGCTGAAAATGCAGGAATGCAGATCGGTGACATACTCTACAAGGTTAACGGCATAGACATTTCCGACATGTCCCTTTCCTATGTGGTTCAGAATATGATCCAGGGTGACAAAGGAACCTCTCTCGAATGTGTAGTTAAAAGAGGGGATAAAGAAATCTCTATGCGTATCATAAGAGGCGATGTAGAAGTTCCCAAGGTAACCAGCGGTACTCTGTCAAGACTTGGCATCACCATACCGGATTCTGTAATTTCCGCTTCCGGAACTCAGGGGCTTTCAGCAAACGATATAGGCTATATGTCCTTCGGCAATTTTTACAGCACAGAAGGAAAACAGGCCAAGGCAGCACTGGACAAGCTTATCAACGAAGATCACATAAAAGCACTTATCATTGACCTGAGAGGCAATACCGGCGGAGACATTGAGATTGCTTCATCGCTCCTTGACTATATACTTCCGGATAACCTGACAACCTTCACAGAAGGAAACAAGGAGTTCCAGCAGGGAAAGACACTTTTTGCCTATACAAGAAACAAAAACGGAAAGGGGCAGGAGTGGTATGCAGGCGACGGTCACGAGATAAATATCCCTATCATAGTTTTACAGAACCAGAATTCAGCTTCTGCTGCAGAGCTTTTCTCAGGATGCCTTCATGACTACGGTTTCGCAAAGGTTGTCGGTACCACCTCTTACGGCAAAGGCATAGTTCAGACAGTGACTACACTTGCCGACGGTTCTGCCGTTGAGTTCACAACCCATTACTACTACATACCATCAGGGCTCAACATTCATAAGGTAGGTATAGTTCCTGACATAGAGATCCAGCTTGGCAGCACCGCAGATGAGTATATGGTTTCCCTGGAGGATGACCTTCAGATGCAAAAGGCCATCGAAATACTGGTAACCGGCAATTGATACAAAAACACAAATATAGTTCCTGAATCCGGGATTGCCATCGGATCAGAAAACCATGTGTAATTGGGGCTGCCGTAAAAGGCGGCGGAATGGAGATAAAAAATGAGAATAGGTACAGGCTATGATGTTCACAAACTGGTTCCCGGAAGAAAGTTAATCCTTGGCGGAGTAACAGTTCCTTATGAGCTGGGCCTTGACGGTCACAGCGATGCAGACGTTATCGTTCACGCCATCATGGACGCACTTTTAGGTGCTGCTGCACTGGGGGATATCGGTCAGCATTTTCCTGACAACGACCCTGAATATAAAGGTGCAGATTCCATTGAGCTTTTGAAGGAAGTGGGAAATATCCTCAGGAAAGAAGGGTATAAGGTAGGAAACATCGACTCCACTATCATTGCACAAAGACCAAAGCTCATGACCTTCCTTCCTGAAATGAGGAAGAATGTTGCGGCCGCTTTAGGCATCGACGTAAATCAGGTTTCCATAAAAGCCACCACAGAAGAGCATCTCGGCTTCACCGGAAGAGGTGAAGGCATCAGTTCACAGGCAGTGGCGCTGATAGAAAGCGTGTAAAAGCAACAGTTCAGCAGGTGATAAGGATGTAAGAGCTTGAAGGCATCCATTTATAAACGTAAAACAAAGGCTTTGAATAATCAAAATAGTCCCCCTTAGAACCACTTGGTACTTTTTTCCTTGTTCCCCTCGCCAAGTCAGAGTTTTCATAAAGAAAACTCTGACTCTGCCCACGATTTGTTTTTTAATCGTGGGAGCCGTGCGGCTTTGAGCGGTTAAAAAAAGAATCCCGCTTGGGATTCTTTTTCTTTGCAGAGGGCCTGGTGGTTCTTAGGGGGACTATTTTAGTTTTTTCCGCCGAATGCGACCCGTTTATAAATGGATGCCTTCAAGCTCTGGAATTCTTATCACCTGCTGAACTGCCACTTACTATATTCTCAGCTTCAATTTCTGTGGGATACAGTTCAATGTAAAATCCTTCTGCTTTCCGATGGACTCGCCGTCCACGTGGGCGGGGAGAGCCTCTGTCATGTGGATCTCTGCCGACTTGCAGCGGTAGAGATGTACCCCTGTGCGGGTCACATGAAGTCCGAAAATGCTTGAAAACAGAATGATATACCAGCGCCACTTCTGTTTGGTGCTGACTATGCACACATCAAGCCAGCCATCATTGCCGCTGGCACCGGGACACACCATGTATCCGCCGTCATAAGGATGAACGTGGCAGGAAATGAACAAAACATTGTTAAACTCATGCTTCTTTCCATCCAGGATAACATAACCTTTTGTGGGCCTGGTTCTGAAAAGCTCCCTGATGACCGTCCTCACATAATTGAATCTCTGTATCAGGTCAACTTTTTTCTTCTGCTTTTCACAAGCACACTTTTCATCATAAAGATCCAAAAAGATGGCTGCATCGAGTCCTATTCCGGAACTGACGGCAAACCTTCTGTTCATAGAAGGGCAGTTCAGCACCCCGTAATCCAGAAGCACCTCATCCGAGTCACTGAAAAGTCTCTTTAACTGCGCTTTCAGGTTATATTTTCTCCGGAAAGAACGGGCAACATCATTGTCTGAGTTTGTGGGGATATAGGCGAGGGAAATATTATCCCCATCCATATTTACTCCGTCTACAACCTCGTTGAAAGTTCCCTCACCGCCTATAACGGTAATGGTTTTTGTTTCTCGACCATCTTCTGATAATTTATGTGCATAATCCCGGGCGTCACCGGATTTTTCTGTTATATAAGCCTCATATTTTTCGGCATTGTCAGTCTTATTAAGATATCTGAGAACCTTATCCCAGATAATACGTCCACGACCATTGGTGGCCGCCGGATTTACAATAAAATAATACATTTGTCCTCCAAGCTGTAACTAACAGAGAGTATAGCATCGAAAAATCTGTTCATGTATAAAAAGACTATTAAATAAGTCGAAATTGAAACTTCAGCCGGACATCATAAAAAATCCTCTGATTAGACACAAATTGAACACAGAAAGTAAGTATGATACACATTATCAAATGAAAATCAATCAAACTGTTCTCCCGGGTTTCACGAAATCCGGGAGGGGCAGTAAGATCAACATACAGTAACATTCATATAACCAGGAGGGAAAAATGAAACGAGTAGCGGGAATCATTGCAGGAGCTCTTTTATTCGGCGTTGTGGCCGGCGCTTCTATGGTAGGAGTAAATATTGCCGCGCAGCAGGCAGGAATCGCCTATCAGAAATCTGCCAATGTTATCACCGAAACGGCTCCGGCTGCAGAGGAGAAAACAGAAAAAACCGAAAAGCCGGCAGAAACAGAAGCCTCACCGGTAACCGAAAGCACACCGTCCACTGTTCAGCAGGCACCGGTCAGTTCATCAGTTACCAGCGTAACAGAGGTGGCAAAGAATGCCATGCCTTCAGTCGTTGCCATCACAAATATGGTCAAGTATCGCCAGAATGGCTACTCTATATTCGGAAACTATCAGAATTTTGAAACCGAAGTACCCGCCAGCGGTTCAGGTGTGATCGTGCAGAAAACAGACACCGAGCTTCTCATTCTTACAAACAATCACGTAATCGAGTCCTCAGAGTCCCTTTCTGTAACCTTTATAGATGACGAATCGGTTGATGCTGTTGTCAAAGGATCAGATGCTGCTGCAGACCTGGCCCTTATCGCCATAAAGCTTGAGAACATCCCTACGAAGACCATGGAAGCCATTTCCATCGCAACTCTCGGAGACAGTGATGCTCTGGAAGTAGGAGATCAGGTAGTGGCTATCGGTAATGCTCTCGGCTATGGTCAGTCGGTTACCACAGGTATCATCTCAGCAAAGAACAGAGACGTTGCCACAAGCAAGGGAACTTCCTCAGGTCTTCTCCAGACAGATGCTGCCATTAACCCGGGTAATTCCGGCGGAGCTCTTCTCAACATGAAGGGTGAGGTTATAGGCATTAACGTTGCAAAGTACACCTCAACATCTATAGAAGGTATGGGTTACTCCATTCCATCCTCAAAGGCAAAGAAGATAGTTGAATCACTGTCTACCCTTGAGACACGTGAGGAGATTCCCGAATCCGAGAGAGGCTACCTCGGCGTTATGGTAAAGAACATTGACGCTCAGACAGCCGAAAGCTTCGGAATGCCTCAGGGTGTATTTATCTACAAGTTCATCGAAGGCTCAACAGCTAAGAATGAGGGTCTTCACGAGAAAGACATTATCACCGCAATGAATGGTCAGGGCGTAACAAACTTCACGGATCTTTCTTCGATACTTTCAAAGTACCGTGTAGGCGAAACCGTAACTCTCACAGTTCAGAGGCCTAACGGCGATAAGTATGATGAGATCAATGTTGACGTTGTGCTGGGACAGTCACCATCAAATAATACTTCCTCCAACGAACAGAAGGAGAGCATCGATCCTTTCTCAAGAAACAACGGTGAGTCAGGAAATGATGGTAACAACGGCGGAAATAACAATGACAACAATCAGGATTCTCAGGATTCCAGAAGATTCTCCATCGACGCCGATGAGTTCTGGAAAACATTTGAAGATTTCTTCAACCAGTATCAGAGATAATTAATACGCCAAAGCCGGTGACATCCATTGAAAAACGGGTCACTGTGGCGGAAGAATCTAAAGCAAACCTCAGAGTCTCATCTATGCGCAGAAACATAGGTGAGGCTCTATTTATTTGAATGAATGATCCGGGCGGTTTGCACTCGGTGTGACAGTTCAGCCGGGTCACAAGCAGGATCGGGCTGAACTGCTGCCACTCGATTGGTATAAAGGTTTCATAACACGCATATCATATTGACGCAAAACCGGTTAAAGACTACAATAAACTTCATGTAGTCTGTGGGCAGCTTCGCTTTTAAGGCGTAAAACAGGACCCTCAGACAAAGGAGATATTATGAAGATTTTTAATTCCATGTCACGCATGAAGGAAGAGTTTAAACCCATAGAGCCCGGCAAGATCCGTATGTATGTCTGCGGTCCTACGGTTTACAACTTTATTCATATCGGTAACGCACGTCCTATGATCGTCTTTGATACCTTCAGAAGATATATGGAGTATCAGGGCTATAAGGTGACCTACGTTTCCAACTACACAGATGTAGATGACAAGATCATAAAAGAGGCTAATGAAGAAGGCGTTGAGTGCTCCGACATTACCAAAAGATATATAGCGGAAGTTGAGAAGGACATGGCTGACCTCAATATAGAAGAGGCTATCCATCCCCGTGCCACAGAAGAAATTCAGGGCATGATCGACCTTATCGATACCCTGGTTAAGAAAGACAGTGCATACGTTGCAAAGGACGGAACTGTTTACTTCGATACCACAGCTTTTAAGGACTACGGCGAGCTCAGCCACAAAAACATTGATGAGCTTCAGTCAGGTTTCCGTGATCTGAAGGTTTCCGGCGAGGACGGCAAGAGAACTTCAACTGACTTCGTTCTCTGGAAGCCAAAGAAGATGGGAGAGCCGTACTGGAAGTCACCCTGGTGCGAAGGCCGTCCGGGCTGGCACACAGAGTGCTGCGTCATGGCCCCCAAGTACTGCGGCGGACGTCTGGACATCCATGCCGGCGGCGAGGACCTTATCTTCCCTCATCATGAGAATGAGATCGCCCAGTATGAAGTGGCTCACGGCGAAAAATTCGCAAATTACTGGATGCACAACGCATTTATAAACATTAACAATCAGAAGATGTCCAAGTCACTGGGCAATTTCTTTACTGTAAGAGACATTACTTCCCAGTATGATCCCCGTGTTCTCAGATTCTATATGCTGAGCGCACACTATCGTAATCCTCTTAACTTCTCAAGGGATCTTATGGATAGTGCAAAGACTTCTCTCGAGCGTATACAGACTGCTATCGAGCGTCTCCTGGAGCTTAGCGCAAAGTTAACCGGCAGCGACATGACCGCAGCCGAGCTTGAGACAGTAAAGAGCGTGGACGCACAGCAGGATATGTTCAATCAGAAGATGGACGATGATCTCAATACTGCCGATGCCATCACAGCCATCTTCGAGCTTGTGAAGATTGCCAATGTTTCTGTCACAGAAGAAAGCACCAAGGCATTTGCAGACTACGTACTTGAAAAGATCGAACTTCTTATGAGCGTTCTCGGAATCAAGACGGTTGTTGCAAAGGACGATCTCGATTCAGAGGTTGAGAAGCTCATCGAAGAGCGTCAGGCTGCACGTAAGGCAAAGGATTTTGCAAAGGCTGATGAAATAAGAGATAAGCTTCTCGAAATGGGCATCGTTCTCAAGGATACCCGTGAAGGCGTGAAGTGGAGCAGAGCATGATGCCCATGACAGAATCATTTATCAAACTTTACAAGGAAAAACTTGATCTTAAGGCGGTGGATGTCCAAACAACTTCACCGCTTATTCTTGCATATATCGGGGACTGCATCTATGATTTTGCGGTCAGAGAGTATGTGGTCACCCATTTCCCGGGTTCCATCAATGCCATTAACCGGAAGAAAACCGAATTTGTATGTGCCCATGCCCAATCGGAGATCATGGGCTTCATAATCGCAAAGGAAATACTGACTCCCGAAGAAATGTCTGTCTACAGACGGGGCCGTAACCAGAAGTCCGTGACCCACAGTAAAAACAGCTCCATCCAGGAGTACCGCCGTGCCACAGGCTTTGAAGCCCTCATAGGGTATCTTTACCTGACAGAGCGGTATGAGCGCCTTCTGGAGATAGAAGCCCTGGGTATCCATCATCTCCGGGAATTGCATGACAAATATGGGAAGATAAAGCATGAGGAAAGGCCAGAAATTTCCGAGCCTGATAGTTTTCCAGACCTTAAGGAAATGACCTCAGGGGAATAATCTTAGATGTGTTGGTCTGTGACTTCTAATGAGTATCAGTGGGCAGAAAAGCTGTGCTGCATATGAAAACGGTTCATCTATCTGCATTTACTGGTCAGTGTTTGATTATTTGATTATTGAAAGGTCTATATATGAGAGACGAACAATTTACCATCATTGGCCGAAATCCGGTTATCGAAGCCTTCCGTGCCGGAAAGGCAGTTGACCGCCTTTTCCTGCAGGATGGTGTACATGACGGTCCTGTTTCCACCATCATAAGAGAAGCAAAGAAGGCCGGTATCAAGCCGGAATTCGTTAAAAAAGAGAGACTTGATGAGATTGCAGGTCAGGGATCACATCAGGGCGCTATCGCGTACCTGGCAGCTTTCCACTACAGCACAGTGGAGGAGATTCTGGACTATGCACGGGAGAAAAACGAGAGCCCCTTCATTTTTATCCTGGACGGAATAGAAGACCCTCACAATCTCGGTGCCATGATCCGTACGGCTAATCTTGCAGGTGCTCACGGTGTCATCATTCGCGAAAGACGGGCTGTGGGGCTCACCTCAACAGTCGCCAAAACTTCAGCAGGCGCACTGGAATACACCAGGGTTGCAAAGGTTACCAATATCGTAAAGACCATTGAGGATCTGAAAAAGGAAGGACTCTGGTTAGTATGTGCCGATATGGGTGGTGAAACCATGTATAAGTTGAATTTAAAGGGTGCCATCGGTCTCGTTATCGGAAATGAAGGAGAGGGCGTATCACGACTCGTTAAGGAGAAGTGCGATATGGTTGCCTCCATTCCTATGTTCGGAAACATTGATTCACTCAATGCTTCTGTGGCCTGCGGTGTTCTGGCCTATGAGATCGTGCGGCAGAGACTTAACGGATAAGGTATAAGATACCAAGCATAATAGGAGCTATAAAAGCCGGGTATGTTGCCCGGCTTTTATTTTGCGGAAAAAAAAGGTATTCTAGGGGAGACATTTATTTTATTCCGGAGAATTTACGGAAACTCTCCGGCAGTTAACAGCGGAAAGTGATTTATCATGGAAATATCAGGTAAAACAAAAATGATCTGCCTTCTGGGCAGCCCTGTATCACACAGCCTTTCACCGGCCATGCACAACGAAGGCTTCAAACAGCTTGACCTTGATTACTGCTACCTTGCCTTTGACGTAAAAGAGGGGGAGCTTCGCGGAGTACTTGACAGCTTCAGGAAAATGGGAGTGAGAGGCTTCAATCTCACCATGCCCCTTAAGACAGAGGCGGTAGGTCTTTGTGACCGGCTCAGCCCGGCGGCAAAGATTGCGGAAAGCGTAAATACCGTGGTTATCGAGGATGACGGAACCGTCACCGGCCACACCACCGACGGAATCGGCTTCACGGAGTCAGCGCGACAGGCCGGGGTTGATTACATTGGCAAAAAAGTTACTATCCTCGGAACTGGCGGTGCGGGTATAGCCGTGCTCACCCAGCTGGCTTTGGATGGCGCTAAGGAGATTTCTGTTTTTGAACGTTCCGGCAGCCGGTTTAAGGAAAGAACTGCGGCAACCATCAAAAAGATACATGAATCCACCTCCTGCAAGGTCTCTGTTTTTGATTACGACGATGAGGTAATGAAGCGGGAAATCTCCGAATCCGTTCTTCTCATCAATGCCACAAACGTTGGCATGGCACCAAACCCGGAGGGAAATCTCATAAAGGACGCTTCGTGGCTTACTGAAAGAGCCGCCGGAATGAACGAGAAACTGACAGTTTCCGATGTCATTTACAATCCGCGAAAAACAAAGCTTCTTGAAATGGCAGAAGAGTGCGGACTCAATGCCTTTAATGGTATGTATATGCTGCTTTATCAGGGGGCTGCCGCCTTCGAACTCTGGACCGGAAAGAAGATGCCTGTGGAGATTGTGAAAGAAAAATACTTTGATATATGACTTAGGCGAGGGAAACTATTAGTAACAGCTCCACCAAGGCATGACTATAATATTGTTGCCTTAGGATTGACTGCATTCTCGAAAAACAGCAAAGGAAGTCAACCGGAGAAAAGGGATCATCTTTAAAATCTAAATTAACTTTGATTTTTATTAAATATGTTGATTGAACGATTACAACTTTTACACTAATCTTTCTTCATTAAGCATGATTTTATCTAAAACAGGAGGAAACCAAAGTGACAAACCCTCAGACCCTCGAAAAACTGAAAAAAAAGAACATCGCTCTCATAGGCTTTATGGGGGCAGGCAAGTCAACAGTTTCCACATACCTTAAGGATATGCTGGACATGAGGGAAGTGGACACTGATGCCGAAATTGTCCGTCGTGAAGGCATGCCAATAAAGGAAATCTTCGAAAAGCACGGCGAGGACTACTTCAGAAAATGTGAGAGTGAGGTCATCCTTGACCTCCAGAAATCAAGCGGCATCATCATTTCCTGCGGAGGCGGAGCGGTTCTTCGTGAAGAAAACGTCACAAACCTGAAAAAAGGAAGCATCATAGTTCTTCTTACCGCAACCCCCGAAACCACCCTCGAAAGAGTTAAGGATTCCGGTGTGCGCCCCATCCTTAACGGCAACATGAATGTTGAATTCATCCGAAGCCTCCAGGAGAAGAGAAACGCGAAATACGAGGCTGCTGCCGATATCATCATCGCAACCGACGGAAAAACAGTTCAGGAAATCTGCGAAGAACTGGTACAGGCTGTTGTGTATTCCTGACGATCCAGCCGGCAATGGTTCGCGAAGACCGTGGTCGGCTCTTTTCCCCACCATCCGGAGTTATTGGAACCACTAATTGACCTTAAAACTCAGAATTCAGAATATAAGTCAATGTAACCTGCCATTCAGAATGACCCAAATCCTGATTAC
>JAGAGL010000006.1:0-4248 GCA_017627595.1 Oribacterium sp.
ATTATTTTCGACAGAAAATTATTCCACAAAGTGAATTTTTGTGGATTTTTCGTGTTATTTTCAATATAATATTTCTGTATCTCAAGTAGCGTCTTTTGTAGCTGACTAACTAAGAAAAATCAGAAAAAACGACATATTAAAAAATAAAAAAAATATTTTAAAGAAGAGAGATTCCATCTATAGAAAGGAGAAGGAATGAGCAACTCGAACGAAAATAAAAATGTGAAATCATCAGAAAATGCGAAGTCGGTCAAGTGCAATAACGGTACCTTCGTCGGCAAGGAGACAGACGAGCTGATCATCTGGAAGGGCATCCCCTATGCAACTCAGCCGGTGGGTAAGCTTCGTTGGAAGAAGGCACTTCCTGCCGCAGACGATGACGGTGTGTACGACGCGACAAAGCCCGGCCACGTTCCGATCGGACCCTTGAATGACTCTGAGGGAACGGCTGAATTCGGCGAGGACTGCCTCGTGCTGAACATATATCGCAATACAAGCTGCATCGACAACAAGAAGCCGGTCATGGTGTGGATCCACGGCGGCGGGTTCTGCGCCGAATCCCAGGCGTCACCACTCTACGACCTTACCAACATATCAAAACAGTGCCCCGACATCCTGTTCGTGTCCATCGACTACCGTCTTGGCTTCCTGGGCTTCATGAACTTCGAACGCGTTCCCGGCGGAGAGAACTTCAGGGAGGCAGGCAACCTCGGTCTGCTTGACCAGCTTGAGGCCCTCAGATGGGTACAGAAAAACATCGCAGGGTTCGGCGGAGATCCGGATAACGTGACGATTTTCGGTGAGTCAGCAGGTTCGGCAAGCGTCACATTCCTCCCGCTCATCGATGGAAGCGAAGGACTCTTCAGGAGATGCATCGCACAGAGCGCCAACATCGCCTACTGCGACACCATGGAACACGGCATCCACGTAACTCAGAACTTCCTGACTGCAACGGGCTGTCAGACCATGGACGAGCTTATGGAACTTACAACTGAGCAACTTGTTGATGCTTATCAGAAAGCAGCTGTCATTGACAAGAACTGCCTTCTCGGTACTGCCAATTTCCCACTCCTCGATGGCATCACGCTCCCCGAGGACCGAATGGCAATGTACGGGATGTGGGGAGACGAGAAGAGAACAAAGCTCGATCTGATGATTGGGTCTACACACGATGAGATCAGATACTTCGTGCCGTCCGAGGGCGGTGAAGAAGGCTTCGCTAATACGCTTAGTTGGATCGCGAAGAGGGACCGTGCGCTGCTTAACAAGCAGGAGAAGGCCATGTATGATGAGTTTATGGCTACGCTCTCAAACGAAAGCGACGAAAAAAGGTTGGAGCAATACTGCAATGACATAAACTTCCGCGCCGGTAATACCAATATGGCCATCAGACACTCAGCCGGCGGCGGCAACACATACATGTACTTTATGAAAAAGCCGGTGACAACCGCAGAACTTGGAGCGATACACGCAGCCGAGATACCGTACCTGTTTGATACTCCCATTGTGGACCCTATGGGGAGCGGAAAGACTGTCAGCAACGAGGATTGTGAGTTTCGTCATGTCGTAAAGGAGATGTGGACAAACTTCGCCCGAACGGGCAACCCATCCACTAACAAATACGAGTGGAAGAAGTTCTCAGGGGATGACCGCCAGACTATGGTCTTCGACGATGCCATCGGAATGAAAAAAGATCTGTTCGGAAGACGTGAGGATCTGATGATGTCCTGGGCAGAGCGCCTTGGAAACGGTTCTTCCAAAAGGGTCTGCTAATAAATCATTTTAATCAGTTTAGGAGTCGAGTAGTTCTGCATCAGTATGTCAGAGAAAAACGGCAAAAAGCATGCCAAGAAAGTACGCAAAATAGTCGACGTCAATGTCGGATTAAAATGAATCTGTGAAATGTAAAAACCTAAGAAAGCTCTTAAAAAGGGCTTTCTTTTTTTCAACATTTTACGGGTTTTTAGTTGGAGAGAATAAATTATGAAAGTGAATGACAAGAGAGTAATAGATAGGTTTATAGAGCTTGCATTAATCGACGGCGAATCATTTAACGAGAGGTTGGTCGCTGATTATCTTATTACGGAGTTCCAAAAGCTTGGGGTACAGCTTTGTGAGGATGATACGGCTGCCAAAATCGGAGGTAACTGTGGGAATCTGTATGGTTTTGCCGAGGGCAGAGGAAAGTATGCAGATTCAGAGCCTGTCCTTTTCTGTGCACATATGGATACTGTTGCACCGGGGAACAATAAGAAGATCATAATAAATGATGACGGAACAATTATAAGTGATCACACTACACTGAATATCGGAACTATTGAAGGCGGAAGCGTTACCAATGCTGTTCCGGAAAACTGTCTTACAAAAGGTGAGATAAGAAGTGATGTCCATGAAGATGCTTATCGGACAATGGACTTAGTAGAAAACATTTTTTCAGAAGAAGCTAAAAGAGCAGGTGCCGAAATCTGTATAGATAAAAAAGAAAGAATCAGCGTGTACAGGAAAGATCCGGGAGCCGTGGCGGGAAGTGCTTTAGACAGATATAAAAGAGCTTTGGAGAGGCAGGGCAGGAGCGCCGTAGCAAAGAAATCCTTTGGCGGTAGTGATATAAATTCGCTGATAAAAAATGGGATGGATGGCCTTAATATATACGGCCCCATGCATAATATACATACAACTGAAGAATACACGACTGTTCAGGAAATAGTCGACTTCACAGAACTGGTAAAGATACTTATGACACAGACTTGAGGCAGAATTATATGCTGGAATATTTAAGATATCTGTATAGTGGCAGACATTATAAAGGGAACTATAAGATAACTTATGAAATGCTAAAAAAGATAGGTTATCGAAATCTTGTTAACGAGTATTATAAATATATTAAGGAAAGACGATATTCTATTCCCTGAGGATAACCGGCCGGAGGAGACAAAATGCCGTTTCAAATAATCAGAAATGATATAACCAAAGTAAAAGCAGATGCCATCGTAAACACTGCCAATCCCGATGTTGCAATCGGTGGTGGGGTGGATTCTGCGATATATACAGCTGCCGGAAAAGAACAGCTTCTCAATGAGCGGAGAAAGATAGGAGCCCTTGATCCCGGTGATGTTGCAATCACTCCGGCATTTGACCTGGATGCGAGATACATAATCCATGCAAGCAGTCCCTGGTGGAAAGGTGGTAATGAAGGTGAGGCTGAGCTTCTTAAAGCCTGTTACGATAAAGCTTTACAGCTTGCGGAGGAATATGACTGTAAATCTATAGCATTCCCGCTTCTTGCCACCGGAACGTATAAGTTCCCTCAGCGTCTTGCAATGGAGATCGCTGTTAATGCTTTCACCGGATTTCTGGAGGATCATGACATGGAGATCCTTCTTGTGGTGTTTGGGACGCAGAGCGTCAAGTTGTCCGGTGAGCTGGTAGAGGAAGTCAGAAGCTATATAGATGATGATTATGTCGCTGATGCTCTGGCAAAGGAATATGATTACTGCGGTTCTGCGCCACGGGAACCCTTTGGGCAAAGCATGACTTTGGATGAGGCGTCATTTGATGAAGCTGAATCTGATGAAAATATCCTTAAAGAAGGTTTACCTGCACCGGCTTCAGAAAGAAAAAATGCTATTCCAAAGGCTGGAAGATTACCCGCATTCAAAGCATTTTCAGGAAAAAGTGCTCCGGCATCAGGTTCATCCGGGATACTTGATGACATGCTTAAAAGCATTTACAAGGAGTCCTTTGAAAAACATCTTCAGAAAATCATAAATAAAAAAGGTCTCAGGAACTCTGAGGTCTATGCGGCTGCCAATATCTCCAAGCAGTATTTTTCAAGGATCATGAAGGGTAAAGTTAATCCTTCAAAGAAAAAAGTTCTTGCACTTGCTGTTGGATTACGTCTCAATCTTGATGAAACTGTAGATTTCCTAAGAATTGCCGGATATGCATTATCGCCCATATCCCAAACCGATGCAGTAGTCAGGTACTTCATCGAAAATAAAGAATACAATGTTATTAAAATTGATATCGTGCTCTTTGATTACGGGCTGGATCCGCTTTCAAAAGACTGACTATCTTAAGGGTAAACTCCGGGTTTACCCTTTTTTTATGTATGACGGGCATGCCGTCAATCTGTGGTGAAAATCCACAAAGGGCGTAGTTGCCGACGAACCCCAGAGCGACTCCCAAGGTTTACATCGCGAGGTGTAGGCGAGAAGAAGGGATAGCGAAATCGTAGCCTGACGAACA
>JAGAGL010000057.1:0-100774 GCA_017627595.1 Oribacterium sp.
ATTGTACCAAATCGCTAGCGCGATGGCTATTCTACACAGAGAGCCTCCGCCGGCGGTTTTTTTAATTAAAAAGTAGCGATATATGGATAATCATTGTATTGTTAAGTTCTCAACGCCTAACAAACGATTACCAACACCGCTACTATGTCAGTTAGTTTATCATTCATCTCTATTAACAACAAGCTATTTATTTCAAGAGCCCCTCCTGAGCGAGTGAGTTTCAACATCTACTTACTCTAATCTCACATCATAAGGAGGTTCTCATGAACTATTTAAAAAAATACAAAAAGATGATCGTTCTTCGCGGTCTTACTGAACATACCGTTAAATCTTACAGCACATACATAAGTGCTTTCATAGATTACAATAACTCCCATCTTCACAAATACATGTCGCAGGTCAACTACAATGATCTCCGCGAATTTATTACATTCCTTCAGCTTAATAGAAATCTAAATGACCGTACTGTAAATGCTGTCATTTCCCAACTTCGATTTTTCTTCATCTATGTACTCCACAGACCATGGGATCCATCTCAACTTCCATTCAGGAAGTTCGACACATACTTACCATACGTTCCATCTCAGGAAGAGGTAGATGAGTTTATATCTACCATATCAGACATCAAGGTCAAAGCTATGGTCTCTCTTCTATACGGGTCAGGATTGAGGATAGGCGAAGTATGCAATCTCAGATACGAAGACATCGAACGCAAAAACATGCGTGTACATATCCGACATGGAAAGAACCGTTCCGACAGATATGCCATACTCGCAAAAGCATCTCTGGATATCCTTACAAAATACTGGTTTGAGTGTGGCAGACCCAAAGGCTATCTCTTCCCTAAGCAGAGAGGTGATGACAGGCCGATCGACACATTTTATCTGAGTCGGAACATCCATCTCCACGAGGATGAACTCGGTTGGGAAAGACGCATAACCTGTCACACATTTCGTCATGCCTTCGGCACTCATCTGTATGAGATGTACCATGACCTTCTCCTTGTAAAGGAGCTCCTTGGACATAAGTCTCTGACCTCAACTGTTATATACATACATCTGGCAACTCCTGATACCAAAGTAAGCCTCAGTCCTCTCGACAGAAAGAGAGGTGACCATCATGAGTGTTCTTAAGATCCAGCAGGTGTTCAATTCTTCCTGGAGAAAATATCATTTCTCCCATAACGTCAGTGAAGAACAGGAGAAAGCCGCCCTGTCAATCATTGCCTGCAAGTCAGGTTCTCTTGGATGCAATGTAAGTATCTGTGATGAATGCGGGCATCAGGAAATTCACAATAATTCCTGTCGCAACAGAAGCTGCCCCAACTGTCAGGCCATGCTCAAGGAATTATGGATAGATGCTCGCCGCTCAGAAGTAATTGATGGAGCATACTTTCATGTGGTGTTCACAATACCTTCAGAGCTAAATCCTCTGATCTATGCTAATCAGAAAACTCTTTACTCCCTGCTACATGAGGCTTCTTCAAAGACACTTCTTGAGCTGTCTGCTGATAAAAAGTATCTTGGGGCAATGCCTGCAATAATCCAGGTTTTACATACATGGGGACAGGAACTTAATTACCATCCACATATCCACTGCATCATCTCAGGCGCCGGACTCACAAAGGACATGAAGCTTGCCAACTGCAGGTCCAAATTTATGATCCCTGTAAAAGTACTTGGGTTCAAGTTCAGAGGTAAGTTCATGGATGCACTGGACAGGTATTACAAGTCTGGTGAGCTTGTTCTTCCGGACAGTCTTGTAAAACTCCGAAACTCTTATGAATGGAGTGAATTTCGTGACCATCTCTACAAAAAGTCATGGGTTCCATTCATAAAAGAAACATTCAACGGTTTTGGTAATGCGATCGACTACCTGGGACGTTACACCCACAGGATTGCCATCTCAAATTCAAGAGTCATATCCACTCAGGATGAAAAGGTGTCTTTCTGGGCAAAAGATTACCGTACCAATGAGAAAAAAGTCATCAACTTGACCCATGATGAATTCATACGTAGATTTCTTCAGCATGTTCTCCCTAAAGGCTTCCAGAAGATACGGTATTATGGTCTTCTTACAAACAGCATGAAGAAAAAACGCCTCGACATAGTA
The DNA here is from genome assembly GCA_017627595.1 of Oribacterium sp. Lineage (GTDB taxonomy): Bacteria > Bacillota > Clostridia > Lachnospirales > Lachnospiraceae > Oribacterium. The sequence continues at coordinate 2,113 of JAGAGL010000057.1, forward strand.
TTCAGGATCCAGAATCACAGAAGATTCACTTCAAAATACTGTGGGATGGATCATGATGCCATGCTTTATGAAATGTTCCATATAGATGTCCATATATGTCCTTGCTGCGGAAAACGAAGCATGTGGCATAGTCATCGAACGTTCAGTGGTACATCAGTTGCTACAGGATAAACAGCATAACTGAATACTTTTTTGAAGCCGCCCTGCGACGGCTTGTTTGCCATACTCAGAAACCATCATTCTGACAGTATGATTATCCTTTAAATTAATATAGGACCACACATGACAAAAAATTTGCGTGAGGGTGTATTGGTTCAATTTCCATAGTGGCTGCCCGTCCGCGATCTGGTACAATCGTGAAGAATCACATTCAGAGCAGATATAGGTTATGGCTTAATCTGCTCTTTTTTCTGCTCTGAATATGATACTTCACTTAAGAATTATACAACATAAACGGAAGCAGCACATTTAATATTTTGTAAAGCCATACATTTTAACTATCTAAGCTATTACTGAACTGTTACCACGAAAAAAAGAGTACTCTATCATTACATAAAGTACTCTTTAATAACATTTCAGGAAATTCCGAATATTCGATGCTCTAAACGGCATCCGCTTCTATATCAGTCTGACCGCCAATGCTTACTGCTGATAATCATCCTGCGCAGCATAATCGTCGTTATACTGTGACTCCATAGGTGAAACAGGAGCCTGTGAAGGTGTAGACTGCATAGCATTGTTGAGCTCTCTTCTATTGTTTACAACAACACTGTAGGTCTTCTGCATGCTATCCTGCATAGCCTGGAATCTCTGATGCTGTTCAGAAATAGAATTGCTCATAAGTGCTTCTATAGATGCAAGAATAGAATCTGTATATGAAATAGCGCTGGCCTTTACACTGTTTGCCTCGGCTGTTGCATTGGCAAGGATCTGATCAGCCTGTGCCTGTGCCTGCTGAACAAGCTCATTGGCTTTGTTGTATGCCTGCTGCATGATCTCATTTTCTGAAACCATTTCTTCAGTCTGCTGTTTTGCATCCAGGATCATAGCATCTGCCTGGCTCTTTGCATCAGCCAGTATAGCATCCTGCTGAGAAATGATCTTCTGGTATTTCTTTATCTCATCAGGCACTCTGAGTCTGAGCTCAACGAGAAGCTCCTCCATCTCTTCTTTATTTACAAGGATCTTTGTATTTGAAAGAGGCTGAAATTTGCAGCCGTCAATATACTCCTCAATCTCGCCTATTAACTGTTCTATTCTGCTCATTTATCTATTCCACCCTTACATTATTTTTTATATTTTTTCTTTGATCATTTTCTCTACATTTTCCGGTACGAATTCATGAATCATTCCGCCATAGCTGGCAATCTCTTTAACCATACTGGAACTAAGATAAGAATACTTAAGATTTGTGGTTAAGAACATAGTGTCAATATCGGGTGCCATTACCTTGTTGGTCTGTGCAAGCTGAAGTTCATATTCAAAATCTGTCACTGCACGAAGCCCTCTGACCATAACTGTAGCTCCGCAATCTCTTGCAAAGTTTACAGTGAGACCATCAAATGATCTAACCTCGACATTACCATGATCCCGGGTCAAATCCTCAATCATTCTAACACGTTCATCCATCGAAAACAACGGAGTTTTCGAGCTGTTGACGAGAACCCCGACTATCAGCTTATCAACCATCTTCGAGGCTCTTTCTATAATGTCAAGATGACCATATGTAATCGGATCAAAGGAACCGGGATAAACACCTACTATCATATCTTTTCTTCTTTCTCGGTATATATTTATAGCACGTAAACTTATAGCTTGTAAACAGCAACATTTTCCAAACTATTGCAGTTTTTTAAAGAAAACATGTTTATTTGTTTTATATGTTTTCTCTTTTTGGAGCTCATAGCCCATTTTTGTTATGTCTTCCGCTATATCATCATTAAGATCTGCTTCTATAACAAAAAGGGTATTGTCATCAACATAATCTGCGTCATGCATCAGCTCCATGGCTTTTCTCTCAAATCCCTTATTATAAGGAGGATCCATGAAAACAACGCCAAAGTGATAACCCTTTCCGTTCAGCCGGTTTAATGCTGACATATAATCCGAACTCATCAGGAGGGATCTGTCCTCAAAGCGGCAGTGCTCAATGTTTTCCCGGATGCAGGCTGCTGCTTTCGGATTGTTTTCCACAAACACCGCTCTCCTGGAGCCTCTGGAAAGAGCCTCTATACCGATCCCTCCGGATCCGGAAAAAAGATCAAGGAAATCTATGCCGGGAACCTCAAACTGAATCATATTAAAAAGGGTTTCCTTGATACGATCCGTTGTGGGGCGTGTATCCATCGAATCTATGGTTTTAAGCAAAAGTCTTCTTGCAGTTCCTGCAATAACTCTCATATCATTACCTCCCGGGGGACAGTCATAAGCCAGATGATATAGCTTGTATCCGACCCTGCAATTATAAGTTTATCATCAAACCTTGATTACGTTCTGTACATCACTTATCAAAAACATCATCGCGAAATGATTCTACATTAAGAATGCATTATTTACAACTGAGGAAATGCTTATCCATGAACTTTATTTTATACTAAAGTACGTAGCTTTCTTCCAGAAACATTTCAAGTTCCTGTCTAAGCTCCAGGTTTTCGGGATTTGTAAGTCCCGGATCTGTCCTGTATACATAAATCGCATCTTCCGATGCCTTTTGCAGGAGCTCCTTATCCTGATATATATCCGCAACACTGAAATCCAAAGCTCCCGACTGTCTGATGCCGAAGATATCTCCGGGGCCCCTCAGTCTGAGATCCTCCTCTGCTATATGGAAGCCGTCATTGGAGGACGCAAGTATCGAAAGTCTTTCCTTTGATTTTTTTGAATTCTCCGTATCCACAAAAATACAAAAGCTTTGATGAGAGGATCTCCCCACACGTCCCCTGAGCTGATGAAGCTGCGCAAGTCCGAAGCGCTCTGCATTCTCAACCATCATGACTGTGGCATTGGGCACATCCACGCCCACCTCAACCACAGTGGTGGATACAAGAATATCGATTTCCTTTTTCAGGAAACGCTCCATTATGTCATCCTTTTCTTTGGGTTTCATTTTCCCGTGAAGCTTTTCTACCTTTATCTCCTTGGGGAACACCCTCCGAATCTTCGAAACATAGTCGGTAACATTTTCAAGGTCAAGAATATCATTCTCTTCAACCATCGGACAAATGATATAGGCCTGCCTTCCTTTCTTTATCTCGTCGTATATAAACTTATAGGCTCTCTGACGATAGCCTTCATTCACAACAGCATTCTTTATGGGCAAACGATTGGATGGAAGCTCCTTTATCATAGAGACCTGCATGTCCGCATACATAAGCATTGCCAGAGTACGGGGAATGGGGGTCGCCGACATTACCAGTATATGGGGACTTCTTCCCTTTTCGTTTAATGTCTTTCTTTGGTTGACTCCGAATCTGTGCTGCTCATCCGTGACCACCAGAGCCAGATCTTTATAGATAACCTTTTCCTGAAACAGTGCATGGGTGCCGATGATTATATCTGCTTTATGGTTTTCGATCTCCTCATAGATCTCCCGTCGCTCTTTTGCCTTAAGTGATCCCGTAACCAGCACTGCCTTAAGGTTCAGATCATTGTCCTCCAGAAGCTTTTTCATTTTGTCATAATGCTGACCTGCCAGGATTTCTGTGGGAGCCATGATAGCTGCCTGATAACCGTTAAGTGCTGTTTCAAGACAGGCCACAAAGGAAACTATAGTCTTTCCGGAACCTACATCTCCCTGAAGAAGTCTGTTCATGATCATTCCTGAAGAGAGATCTTTTCTTATGATTTTAATGGCTTCAGCCTGACCATTTGTCAGAGTGAAAGGAAGCTTTTTTATAAAATCATCTACACGTTTATCAGGAGTAAGCTTAAAGCAGGATTTCAGATCCTCCGTATTCTGCTTCTTCTTCACGAGGGCTAATGAAAACAAAAAAAGTTCATTATAGGCAAGACGGCCTCTGGCCTTTTCAAAGTCCTCTATGGTTTCCGGAAAATGAACATGTGCCACAGCATCCTTCATTTCCATAAGGTTTCTATTGTATCTTATGGCAGCGGGGACAAAATCCGTCTTATACTCAGCCACCTCTATGGCCTGACTGACTGCTTTCACGATGGAGGCATTGGACAAGCCCTTCACCTGACTGTAAACAGGCTCAAGGGTATCCACTTTCTTTTCATAAGCCTCGGGAGAAAAGATCTTTGGCTGGTTCATGGTTTTCTGGCCGTTGTAGCTTCCGACTTTTCCCATGAAAACAAACATTGATCCGGCTCTCAGGGTATTCCGGAGAAAGGTGGCATTGAACCAGGTGATCCTGAGTCTTCCGGAAATATCCTTTAAATATACACTGGTCATAAGGAGTCCGTGCATTCTGACAACAGCCGCATCTTTTTCCAGCATACCTGTCACCGCCTGCACTTCACCCTCCTGAAGATTCCCTATGGGGACAGGTTTATGAAAGCTCACATATGTGTTGGGGAAAAAATACAGCAAATCATTAACTGAATATATTCCGAGCTTGTTATATAGTTTTTCTGTTTTTGGACCTATGCCCTTAAGATCTTTTAGTTCCATACTTTTTATATAGGTATATTCTATGCCTTAACTACAGGATTTCTGTGTGCCGGATTTAGACCGGTACATATTCCACAGCCTTATCGTGAACTGAAAATCGCTCCCGAGTAATCTCAGGAGCGAAATATGGTTTATAATCTGTGTGATGATAATGTCGGCTTATCCATCCGACACATCTTCAGGATAAAATGCTTATTCTACTGAAAGGAAATAGTAGTATATCGGCTGTCCGCCAAACTGAAGCTCTGTCTCCAGGGACGGGTACTTCTTACGGATGACTCCCGCAAGCTTTTCCGCCTCTTCCTCTTTCACATCAAGTCCGTAATAAATGGTAATAATCTCAGACTCGCTGTTTACCATCTTTGAAACTGCTTCCTCCACAGCTTTTCCTATATCCTTCTGAACAGAAAGAAGTCCTTCATCACCCAGTGCCATGATATCGTTTTCCTTTATTGCATGGCCGTCTATCGTAGTATTACGGACAGCATAGGTGATCTCGGCAGAACTTACATATTCTGAAGCATCCTTCATAGCTTCAAAGTTTTCGTCTGCGGTCATATCCGGGCTGAAACTTATCATAGCGGATATACCCTGAGGAATGGTTTTTGTAGGAACAACCATGATGGTTTTATCCTCAACGATTGCCTTAGCCTGATTTGCTGCAAGGATAATGTTTTTATTGTTAGGTAAAACGAAAACGGTCTTGGCATTAACCTTCTCACAGGCATTTATGATATCCTCGGTTGAAGGATTCATGGTCTGTCCGCCTTCGATAACGTAGTCAACACCGACTCCCTTAAAGATTTCAGTGAGACCGTCACCGGCAGAAACAGAAATGAAACCGAATTCCTTCATAGGTTCACTGCTTGCAGCTCCGGCTTCATCATCCTTTCTTGCAGCGGCTTCCTCTGCGGCGATCTTTGACGCGTCCTTAATAAGCACTTCGTTGTGCTCAAGTCTCATATTATCAACCTTCATTTTAGAAAGATATCCCATGCTGAGACCCTTTTCAAAGGCATCGCCCGGGTGGTTGGTATGTACATGAACCTTAATTACATTTTCATCCGAGAAGCAAACGATAGAGTCTCCCACACCGTTCAGCCAGTCTTTGAGACCGTCAACCTCTTCATCTGTAAATTCATGGTCACCATTAACCATAAACTCTGTACAATAACCGAATTTAATCTCGGCTGTTGAAATGTCTCCTCTTGATTTTCTCTCGCTTACAGGCGCTGCGGCAGGATTTACATCAAGTTCAAGCTCCTTGACATCTATGTCCAGCTTCTCGCCCTTTACTATGGAAAGCGCACCCTTTACCACAGTCATAAGTCCCTGTCCGCCGGAATCAACAACACCTGCTTCTTTCAATACCGGAAGCATCTCCGGAGTTTTGGCAAGAACTTCGTCTCCGTAAGCTATCACATCAGAAAGCATCTTAACGATATCTTCTTCTGATACAGATACTTCTGTGATACGATCAGCCATTCCCTTGGCTACTGTAAGTATCGTACCTTCCTTAGGCTTCATTACTGCCTTATAAGCAGTCTCAACTGCCCGGTTAAAGGCTCTTGCAAGAGTAAGTCCATCAATATAACCTGATTCGGAATTCTCACGTATCTCTTTTGTGAAACCTCTGATCAGCTGGCTTAATATAACTCCCGAGTTTCCTCTCGCACCGCGGAGCGAACCGCTGGCCATAGCCTTAGCCACATTCTCAATGGTCGGCTCTGTAATGGCAGCAACTTCCTTTGCAGCTGACATGATGGTCATGGTCATATTGGTTCCGGTATCACCGTCCGGAACAGGAAATACGTTGAGCTCGTTGATGTATTCCTTATTCGCATTGAGATTATTTGCGGCTGCAAGAAAAGCATCCTTTAACTTTTTTGCATCAATCTGATTACCCACAGGTAATTCCTCCTATATTAACGTTGCTTTGGAGAGCTTTAATCTGCATACAGATGCAGCTCTAATCAGCTCCTTTAAAACCGGTACATCAATCAATAACTCTTACGCCTTCAACGTAAATCTTTACATTCTTTACCTTCATACCGGTATACTCTTCAACTTTATATCTTACGTTTTCGATAAGGTTGTCGGCAACTGCCTTGATGCTGACACCATAGGAAACGATGACATGGAAATCCAGAAGGATCTCATTATCCTCAATCTTCACCATGATGCCCTTTGTAAGACTTTCTCTCTTAAGAAGCTTTACAAGACCACCGGACTGATATGACACCTTAGCCATACCAACGATTCCAAAACACTCTATCGCGGTAGTTCCTGCATAGGTAGCAATAACATCGGGATTGATCTGAATTTCACCCAGCTTGGATGCGATTGTTCCTTTCATAAAGTACCTCCAGAAATATCTTAATTCATATAAAAAATCTTCAGTTAAAACCACGCATTAACATAAGGCACATCCCAAGACACAGCCTTTCATATGTACCCACGTCTTTTGATTATAACATATATATCATAACCATGCACTCTTACTTTGGTCCGGTGACCACAAGAGAGCGCTCTTGCATGAAAAAAGGGTATTACGAAAATGCTCTCGTAATACCCTATCATACATCAACTAGACGATCCTGAATCAAGCGTTTGCTTCAACAGTCTTAGATGTACCGATTGCACGCTGAACCTTGCCAGATCTTAAGCAGGAAGTACATACATACATCTTCTTTGTACCGCCATTTACCATAACTCTGACTGACTTAACGTTAGCCTTCCAGATCTTGTTTGATCTTCTATGTGAATGGCTTACCTTATTTCCGAAGTGAACTGCCTTCTCACAAACTGCGCATTTTGCCATGGTTGCACCTCCCTTTCACAAAAATCGAATCAGATGCACATCTGAATTCGCGACTTGAATATACTATCAAATATCATTCTATAATGCAAGCACTATTTTACAAAAAAATCTTTTATTGCAAGAATCAAATATAGCAATAATTACCAAGCTGTCGATTTGTTCAGGCTATGTTAAACTGAGCTATCTGATGCATAACCGGATCTGAATTGTCTGCAGCTGACATATATAATTCAGAAAGACAACAGAATCAAATCTCATCCACCATATATGTATCTTCAGCATTATCGGCTATTTTGTCGGCAGCAGCCTGGGCATCCCTTGAGACTCTGTTTCCGCCGGTTATCTTATCGATGGCTTCCGGCAGCATATCGAGGATCTTTGTCATGGCATCCTGATTCTTGATATTAACAAGCTTAGTGTTGCCGCCCTGTAAAATAAGAATAGCTGTCGGTGTGATCCTTGAGCTTAATGCTCCTGCACCGCCTTCTCCCTCATTTGTCTCTTTAGGCTTTACAAATCCTCCTGCTCCCATACCACAGCTGACTTCAATCAGCGGGATCAATGTTGCATCACCAACCTTAAAAGGCTCGCCTACAACTGTCTTGGAATTTACAAAACCATCCATACCCCGGAAAAGAGTATCCAGAATATTCTGTACGTTGTTATTACTATTATTATTATTTTCAGCCATCATTATCCCCCTTGAAATGGTTTGTGACTACCAGTCGGATTTTTTCATTCATCATAAGTTCAACGATCGAAATCAAAAGGTGTATAAGCCTGATATGTCCTTTGAAATACATATCTCCCTTCATAACAGGTCTGGTAAATACCGGTTCAATCTGAAAATTCCTTCCATATACAGGATGCAGAATGCTAAGATATATCATGACCTGCCCCACAGTGGCAGGATCATCGGAACCAAACACAAAATGTCCCTTCAGCACTCTGAATTTATAATGTTTCACAAGATATCGGACATTTTTCACGAGAAGACCGACTGCCTTCTGATTTTCAGGATCGTTTATCTGCTCTCTTATTTTGTTTATATTTTCAACAACATCCTTTATTCTACCAATAAATGCGGCAAATTGCTCTTTGATTTTGTCAAAAAGTGTTTTTTCTATTATATGTCTGGTATTGGATTTTTTGTCTTCGGGTGACTGCTCGGGGCTTTGCTCCGAAATGCCGGAAGGTTCCTTCTCATTATCAGGTTCAACCGGTCCAATATCATCCGACGATTCGATTACAGATGCTTCATCGGTTATATCAGTTTCGGTTGTACTGATTTCCGCAATATCTCTCTGTTCCTGAATCGAATTATCCGATGATTCGGTAACAGTCACCGATTTATCTTCAGTTTTTACCGAAATCTGATTCTGATTTACTCCTGTATCTTCGGTTTTTTCTTGAGAGGTTTCAGTTTCCTCTGTTTCCACCGGAAGCTCCTCTTCCTTCAAATCACTTGTTCCTTCTCCGCTTTCATCATCCTCCGGAGATTTCATAAGTGTTATCCATAACACTTTCAAAAGAAGCTGAAGTCCCTCATCTGTATAAACAGCTTTGAAACGTACAATCTTCATAAACCATTCGGCTGTGAAATTTATACTATAATCTGTTAACTCTTCTCCCTTATAGCCATCGGAAGCATATCTTATGGGAACAAACAGAATCACTGCCAGAAGCAGCAGAATCAGCAACAAAAAAAGGAGGAGTATGCCGCCTATGACTTTTAGTATCGTCAGGACAATCATCAATTCCTCCTTGTTCAATGGTCTAGTTTAAATATCTTTTCTGGCCAGTATCATCTTTGTGACACAATCCACCGCGTCTTTGTATCCGTAACCTATGCCAAGTATTTCAACATTTTCCGTATCCAGTTTCGGATTCAGAAACATAGCCTGATTATAAATCTCATAGAGATTCGGGCTCTTTGCTTCAACTATGACATACGCTCCCGGTTGAAAGTGCCTTTTTTGAAGATTTTCAAGTATATACTTCTTATGCTCCGCAGCATATCTGCCCCAAAACATATTTTTAGAAAAGATCATACAAATTTACATTCCGCCCTCTGTAATAACTCTGATATTTTTTACCATATAATCCACTAAAGATACTATGGTAAGAACCAAAGCAATAACTGCAAATATATCCGTGACAAGCTTCAAAGCCGGAATATCGATGATCAAAAGGATAACAGTAAACATCTGAAATACCGTTTTGAATTTTCCCCACCAGGAGGCCGCTATAACTATTCCGTTGTCAGCCGCCACCAGTCTGAACCCTGAAATGATAAACTCGCGGGCAATGATGATGATCACATACCATGCCGGAAGCTGATCAAGCTCAATAAGACATATCAGAGCCGAGCACACCAGAAGCTTATCCGCAAGGGGATCCATAAACTTTCCAAAATCAGTCACAAGATTCTGACGACGCGCAATCTGCCCATCCAGAAAATCCGTGAATGAAGCAAGGCAGAATACTACCAGCGCTGCTATACGCATATTCTGATCTGTGCCCCCTTTAAAAAGAAGCAGGAACACAAAAACCGGGATCATGACAACACGAAGTAAAGTCAGTTTATTTGGTAAATTCATCAGATACGCTCCCCAATCAGGTCATAGCCGTCTGCGTCAATAATTCGGCAGTCGATCATATCACCGGAAACTTTATTGTTGTAATCTCCTGCATCAACGAAAACCAGACTGTCGATATCAGGATTATCCATGTATGAACGGGTGAGATACATATTGTTGTCAGGATCATAACCCACGATGATGACACGAAGCTCCCGTCCAACCTGCTCTCTTGCTTTTTCAAAAGCGATACCCTGCTGAAGCCTCATTATCTCGTCCTGACGCTGAAGCTTTATCTTCTGCGGGATCTGAGGCTTCATTTCTGCCGCAGGAGTACCCTCCTCCCGGGAATACGGAAATACTCCAAGCCTGTCAAAACGCATTTCCTTTACAAAATCCTTCAGGATGGCAAAGTCTTCTTCCGTTTCTCCCGGGAATCCCGTAATAAGAGTGGTTCTCAGGACTATATCCGGAATAGCATTACGAAGCGCAGCTATCCTCTCCTTAAGTTCAGCCTGTCTTGTTTTTCTGTGCATATTCTCAAGGATATGATCCGAGGCATGCTGTATAGGTATATCAAGATAATGAACAACCTTTTTGTTGTCACGGATAGCAGCGATAAGTTCATCATCGATTTCTTCCGGATAACAATAGAGAATACGGATCCACTCGATACCCTCTATCTCTGAAAGTTTTTCCAGAAGTTCGGGAAGAGCCTTCTTATGGTAAATATCCTTTCCATATAAGGTTGTCTCCTGAGCCACAAGGATAAGTTCCTTAGTTCCTCTTTCCGCAAGCATCTCAGCTTCTTCTACAAGATGCTCCATGGGAACAGAACGATAATGTCCTCTTAATGAAGGAATGATACAGTAAGTGCAATACTTATCACAGCCTTCGGCAATCTTCAGGTATGAGGTATAATTGTCAGCATTATCAACGCGGGCAAGCTGAACATCCAGCTTATCCACGTAATCACTTAAGCCCATGACCTCATCAACCTCAGGCAATTCCTTCCTGATCTGGTCTTTATAGCGCTCAACTAAACAGCCGGCGACTATGATTTTCTTAAGATTCGCCGACTGCTTATATTCACCCATTTCAATAATGGTATTTATGCTCTCTTCCTTTGCATCCCCGATGAAAGAACAGGTATTTATGATAGCGATATCAGCCTCTGCAGGATCATCGGTTATCTCTGAACCGGGATACTTCTCCAGCAGATTACTGAGCATCTTTTCACTATCAACCCGGTTTTTATCACAACCGAGAGATATCATATGTATCTTCATACTTATGCTTCGCTATCGGAATTATAGTCATCTTCTGATGATGCTGAAGGTGAATTGTCAATTATCTCAGATGTGCCATCATCTTCCTCATCATATTCTTCTGTAGCAAAATCAAAACGCTTTTCAACAGCATTGGTTCTGATCTCGTCCTCTACCTCAGCTCCACGCTTGATGGTTATGGCATTTTTAGCAAGCTCCTCTACTGCAATTGAAAGAGGCTTTCTGCCGGGATCTACAGGGAGAACAGGCTCCGCACCATCGATCAGCTGTCTTGCACGCTTTGCGCTTGCGATAACAACAGAATATCTGCTTTCTACAAGTTTATCGGTGTCATCCTGAATGGCATTGGTATTGTTAGCCGCATCAATCAGGTCATTATATGTTTGCTGTGACATCTTCTATCCTCCTAAGATCTTTTCTCACATTTTCAATGATATCAATATGCTGAGCCGCTCTTTCGTGCTGAGCACGAATGAGATTATGCAATTTTTCGGTGCATGTGTCAATATCATCATTTATTAAAATATAATCATAGGCTTCTACACCTTCAGACTCCTGAACAGCCCTCTGAAGCCGCTTTTCAACAACCTCGGGAGATTCTGTTCCTCTTCCTATAAGACGGCTCTTCAACTCTTCTCCGGAAGGAGGAGTAATGAAGACAAGTACCGCTTCCGGAAACTTCTCCTTGATCTTGAGTGCCCCCTGTATCTCTATCTCCAGAAGCACGTCCTTTCCGGCATCAAGCTGTGACCGGACAAATTCCTTCGGAGTGCCATAGTAGTTATCTACATACCGGGCATACTCCATAAGCTCATCCTTGCTGATCATCTCTTCAAACTCTTCCTTTGTTTTGAAGAAATACTCTCGTCCGTCAAGTTCTCCTTCTCTCGGCTTACGGGTGGTACAGGATATAGACAGGGCATAATTGTTATATTTGGCAAGCAGGTTCTTCATAAGAGTACCTTTGCCCGCACCGGAAAAACCCGATACCACAGCCAGCGATCCTTTGTTCATAAAATATTCCTCTCATCTATTAACGCTGTTTTTGAGCCTTAATATCTGACACACAGATGCACATCTATCCGGCTCTATAAATGCCATCAAAACTCTCTGCTTTATACAGGATTCCGAATTATACCATAAAAACCCGCCATCCACACATACGAGTATTTAACATTGGCAAAAGCCGGTTCTGCATGACAGTGTTAATGTTATCACTCCAGATTCTGAATCTGCTCTCTTATCTTCTCTATCAGAGTTTTGAGTCCGATAGCATCATCTGAAATTATAAGATCATTAGCCTTGCTGAGGGTTGTATTGGCCTCACGGTTCATCTCCTGTGCCAGGAAATCAAGTTCTCTTCCCACAGAGCCGCCCTTTTCGAGCTTTTCCCTCATATTTTTCATATGACTGTGGAGGCGAACCCTCTCTTCATCCGTACAGGTCTTGTCAGAATACATGGTAACTTCCTGGACTATACGTGATTCATCGATTCCGGCAGTTCCAAGCAGTTCTTCAACCTTCGTACGAAGCTTTTGTTCAAATGCTGCCGCAATTTCAGGAGATCTCTCATCGATTCTTTCGACGATGGCTTCCATTTCATCAAGCTTTCCGAGAAGATCCGCTTTGAGATTTTCGCCCTCCCGAACTCTGGTATCAACAAAATCAGATAATGCCTTACGCAATGCAGGATTAAGTCTTTCCCAAAGCTTGTCATCATTTTCAGACTCTTCCGAAATAACAAGTACATCCGGCAGGTTGGCAATGTTTGTTACTTTAACATTATCATCCACACCAAGCTCGCTGCTGATCCTGCGAATAGCCTCAAGATACTCTCTTGCCAGGTCCATATTGAGGCGCAAGGACTTTGAACCTTCCGAAAACTCTTCATAGGTAACGAAAAGGTCGACTTTTCCTCTGGAAATAAACTCCTTGATAGTATTACGGATATCGGCTTCAAGTGCATTAAACTTCTTCGGCATCTTGATGTTAAGATCAAGAAAACGCGAATTAACCGACTTAACTTCAACTGACAAACGGTAAATATCATTGGATATCTCGCATCTGCCAAATCCGGTCATACTTTTTAAATCCATAACATACCCCTTTGAAAACATATGATATTTTTATAACAGTTCCGCCTGCGGGCCATGGGGAGGGAGTTGGTGGTCTATTTTAGGGAAATGGACCACCAACCCCGTCCCCATGGTCCACTGACTGAACTGCTACATTTTTTTGATATGTCGGAAATTGATGCCCCCGTCTGCGGCTTGTCTTTTCCGAACATTTGTTATAAATTATAGTCTACCTATAAAAATAAGTAAAGTTAAAGAAATTACGGAAAGAAGGTTGGTTCAATGGCATACGATGGCTTGGTTGTATCTGCAACCGTTAAGGAGTTTCAGGAAAACCTGATCGGTGGAAAAATATCCAAAATCACACAGCCGGAAAAGGATGAGATTGATTTAACTATCAGAAACCAGAAGGATAATTATCGTTTGAAAATTTCTGTGAATCCATCTCTTCCTCTTTGTATACTCACAGAAGAAAAGAAGCTGTCTCCCATGGCAGTACCGACCTTTTGCATGGCACTCAGGAAACACATAGGTAACGGTGCCATAATTAATGTTATCCAGCCTGACCGGACTCTGGAAAAAGACGGGCTGGAAAGAGTTATCATTTTCGAAATTGAGCATCTGGATGAAATGGGCGATCTCGGAAAGCGCTACTTATCTGTTGAATTGATGGGAAAATATTCAAATCTCATACTCTACCGAGAGGACCGGATCATCATTGATTCCGTAAAACGCATTTCTGTTTCACAGTCCTCTGTCAGGGAAGTATTGCCCAACAGACCATATTTTATACCGGATTCGGGAGATAAAAAGAATCCTCTGGAACTTGATAAGGAAACCTTTGCAAATCTTATAGGTAATATGCCGGAGCCTGCATTCAAGGCTTTGTTCCATGGAATAACGGGCCTCAGTCCTCTCACAGCTTCAGAAATCTGCCATGTGAGCCGGGTGGATCCGGATCTTTCTGCCAACTGTCTGGAGCCGGAAGCATTGGCCAGACTTTACAATGCTTTCCATGACATAATCGAGAAAACCGTTTCTCTTTCCGGACCGGATCCCGTGATCATTTATAAAGACGGAGTGCCTTCTGACTTTTCCGCCTTTGATCTTTCCATATATGAAGAGGATCCTAAATACGAAGTACGCCACTTCTCCTCCATGAGCGAAGTTATCAACCAGTTCTACAGCGAAAAGGACAAGAGTTCCCGTATGCGCCAGAGATCCACGGATCTGAGAAAAGTTGTTAGTACTCTTATGGAACGTACCTCAAAGAAGCTTAACATCCAGGAAAAGCAGCTTAAAGACACAGAGGGCATGGATAAATTCCGTGTATACGGAGAGCTTCTTCATACTTATGGCTATTCACTGGAAGGCGGCGAGGATCATCTGACTTGTGAGAATTTCTATACCAATGAAGAGATCACCATCCCTCTCAAAAAGGATCTTACAGCATCTGAGAACGCAAAAAATTACCTTGAAAAGTACGACAAGCTTAAGCGCACCAAGGAAAATGTCACCGTTCAGCTCAGAGAAACCAGGCTTGAGCTTGAGCATCTGGAGTCTATACAGACATCTCTTGATATAGCCGAAAGCGAAGAGGATCTCCAGGATATCAGAAGAGAAATGAGCGATTATGGTTTCATCCATAAGGTTCAGGGAAAAGAAAAAGCCAAGCTTCAGCGTAAATCAAAGCCCTATCACTTTGTTTCCGAAGACGGCTACGAGATATTTGTAGGTAAGAACAATTACCAGAACGAAGATGTAACCTTCAGGATCGGAGACGGCGGAGACCTGTGGTTCCATGCGAAGAATGTCGCAGGCTCCCATGTCATCGTAAAAACCGGCGGACAGAATATGGAAGAAATTCCCGACAGACTCTTCATCGAAGCCGCAGGACTGGCAGCCTACTACTCTTCTCACCGCAGCGACCAAAAGGTCGAAGTGGACTATACCGTCCGAAAGAATCTCAAGAAGGTGCCTAATGCTGCTCCCGGATTCGTAATCTACCACCAGAACTGGTCAGTTACCGTTGAACCGAAAAACATGACAGAGAACTAAAAAATCCCCGCGCATCGATATAAATCCGATGCGCAGGGATATATTTTTATAGATAATTACTGAACGCTGTCGTCATTCTCCTCTTCCCAGTTGGTGTAAACATTCTGAACATCCTCAGAAGCATCAAGAAGATCGAGAGTTCTGCGAAGTCCCTTTACTGCCTCAGGGTCTGTTACTGATACGTAGTTCTGAGGAACCATAACCACATCTGCCTCAGCCATAGGGATGCCCTGCTTCTCGATGTTGGCACGAACCTCATCAAAATCTGAAGGAGCTGTGTAAATTACGTATGAATCTTCCTCATCCTGGATATCCTCAGCACCTGCTTCGATAGCCATATCCATAAGAGTATCGAAATCCTTATCAAGATCATCCATAGCTTCCTTATCAAGGATGATCTGTCCCTTCTCATCGAACATGAAGGAAACCGCACCCTGGGTTGCAAGTGAGCCTTTTCCCTTTGTAAAAGCGGAACGAATATCCGCAGCTGCACGGTTCTTGTTATCTGTAAGTACCTTTACGATAAGGGCAACACCGTTAGGGCCGTAACCCTCGTACTGAAGCTCCTCAAAGTTATCTGCCTCCATGGATCCGGCAGCCTTCTTGATACCGTTGTTGATTGTATCGTTAGGCATGTTG
The DNA here is from genome assembly GCA_017627595.1 of Oribacterium sp. GTDB lineage: Bacteria > Bacillota > Clostridia > Lachnospirales > Lachnospiraceae > Oribacterium. The sequence continues at coordinate 18,204 of JAGAGL010000057.1, forward strand.
TTTGCCTTAGCCTTTGCGATAACAGCTGCAAGCTTAGAGTTGTTGGAAGGGTCAGGACCGCCGGCTTTAACAGCAAGCGCAATCTCATGGCCGATCATAGTGAAAATTTTGCCCTTAGCAGCATCATTCTTTTCTTTCTTTGCTCTAATATTAGAAAATTTTGAATGTCCTGACATATCTTTCTCCTCATATCATAAATTACTAAATCCTCGGTTTCCAGAGTAAATAATACTCCATGACCGGACTTTCTATAAATCAAACTCTAGTACTATAACGTAAAATGTGAATAGAATCAAGAGGGATATAGAATTCCACCGGGGACGGTTCTCTCCGGCGAGAACCGTCCCCGGTGGACTATTACTAATCTTTTCCCTAAACTTATTTTTCACCAAATGAAATACTGTCAATTACAGTTCCGAGTTTATCGGCGGTATCCCGGGCGAGCACTCCGTTAACTCCAAAGGTTTTGGCAGCTTCTCTTCCGGCTTCGGCATGGATGAGCACTGCGGTAACTACTGCTCTGTACGCGGTTTCAATCGGGTTCAGTGCCATATCAAGAGCTGCCGAGGGTCTCATCAGGGCATAAAGGCCTGCGATGGCGCCGCTCAGAACGTCACCGGAACCTCCCTTACTGAGAGCGGGACTGGATTCAATATTTTGAAACAGGACTTCCTGTGAAGCTTCACAGATCAGTGTATGCGAACCCTTCATGACAGTTATCAGACCAAACTCTTTGGAGATTTTCCCGGCGTAGTATTCCGGATTTCTGACCACCTCCGATAATTCACATTCCGCAAGACGACTCATTTCCATGGGATGCGGTGTGATAACCACAGGGATATCTTTCGCCACGGACTTCAATTTATCTTTGAGATGAGGCATTAAACTTATTATGTTGAGGCCATCCGCATCTACTATAAGAATCGGATGTTTTTCCTCTGCCTTATCAACCCATCTATCAGATACAGCATTCAGTACTTCTTCTACCATATCCTTGCTGAGATCGCCGGTTCCCATACCGGGTCCCAGCACCAGAATATCCGCCCAGCCGGCATTTCTCTCAGCCGCTTCCTGAAGATCTGTTTCCTCATTATAAGCTTCAAATATGGCTTCCGGCAGTAATGTCTGAAGAATCAGTCGGTTGTCTTCATGAGTGAGGTACTTAACGAGTCCGGCACCTGTCCGATATGCCGCAAGAGCTGAAAGATAGGCAGCGCCGCTCATCCCTTTACTTCCCGCAACTATAAGAACCTTCCCATAGGTACCCTTGTGACTACTCTCAATCCGCTTTGGTATGTATGTATAAAACTTTGAAGCATCTGTATCTTTATCCAAACTTCCACCTCCGTAAATGAAATCAATGAAACATATTGAAGTTCGTCAGCTTTATCCTTTTAGCAATAAACATAGTGGCTGTAGTTATCTTGTAGGGCAATCAGCTAAAAAGCCCGTTTGCAGAACTTTTCGGCATTGATAAGCGGCAGATATATGATCTTATCCTTCCAGAACCGCAAATGCCGACACCAGATCTTTTGTGTCTGTTATGGATAAGTGTATGGCTTTTCCGCCAAGCTCTGCAAATTTCTTTTGTGCATTACCGTGGAGTACAGCATAAGGTTTTCCTTTTTCATCCCTGAGGATCTCTATCTCAGAGGGACGTATCCCCTCGGTAAAACCTGTACCGAAGCACTTGACGATACATTCCTTACATGCAAAATCGCCGGCAAGCATCGAATCTTTATCAGATGCCTGCCGACGCTCTTCTTCGGAAAAAATACGTTCCACAGTTTTGTTTCTTCTTGTATTTTTAATGCGGCTGATCTCAATAAGATCAGTTCCGATTCCAATGATCATAACCGAATCCTATCAATCATTTAATCTTCAATAGCCTCGCCCATACGATAGCTGAGTCTCATAAGTGATTCCGAAAGGTGAACATTCTCAATAACAATATTATCAGGAACATCCAGATCCACATGTGCAAAATTCCATATGCCCACAATTCCTGCATCTATGAGCTGCTCAACAACTTTAATTGCCGGACCCTTAGGGATACACACTGCAGCCATTTTGATATCGTTCTCTTTGATGACACTTTCAAGCTTCTCCATAGGCTGGATCTGGATTTCTCCAACCATATTACCGATAATGCTCGGATCCTTATCAAAGATAGCCTTGACAATAAAGCCTCTCTTACGGAAATTTGTGTAATTGGCAAGTGCCTGTCCGAGATGTCCTGCACCAACTATGATCATCTCATGTTCATTGTCAATGTTTAAGATCTTGGCAATCTCATCATGGAGATTCTTGATATTATATCCGTATCCCTGCTGACCGAAACCACCAAAATTGTTCAAATCCTGTCTGATTTGGGAAGCAGTAAGCTTCATACGCTTGCTGAGCTCACTTGAAGAAATACGTTCGATGCCCTGATCCATAAGATCTTCAAGGTAACGATAATACCTGGGAAGTCTCTGGATAACTGCCTGTGAAATATCTTTCTTAGCCATAAATATCCCTCTATACTTATTTAAAGATTATCTTCCTATTGCGATCTTTCGAACCTGAATGCGCTTTCAGTCCGCACAGACCCTTTGAGTGATATTATACATTTTTGTTAATATTATGTCAAAAAGAAGTTGTAGAATTCTTAACAAATGAATAAAAAAAAGACTGACCGGACATTACATCCAATCAGTCTCGTATGATTATTTTATAAATATCCCCACAAAATAGCTGTTTCAGTTTCAGATCTTTGGTGTTCTCTTAAGTATTGCGTGTCTCTCAGGACCGTTGGATACCATGGTGATAGGTGTCTCGATCTGCTTCTCGATGAAATCGATATAGTCCTTGCACTCCTTAGGAAGATCCTCATAATCAGTGATACCGCGGATATCACATTTCCATCCCGGAAGTGTTTCATAAACAGGCTTTGCCTTATGAAGGAGCGGTGTTACAGGGAAGTCTGAAGTTACCTTTCCGTCTATCTCATAGCCTGTGCAAACCTTAAGCTCCTTAAGGTATCCAAGTACATCAAGTACTGTAAGGACAGCCTCGGTTGCGCTCTGAAGCTGACAGCCGTACTTTGAAGCAACCGCATCATACCAGCCTACTCTTCTCGGACGGCCTGTAGTTGCACCGTACTCGCCCTTATCTCCGCCTCTCTTACGAAGCTCCTCTGCCTCATCTCCGAAAAGCTCGGAAACGAAGTCACCTGCACCTACCGCTGAAGAATAAGCCTTTGTAACAGCGATTATATCTTTAATCTCATATGGAGGAATACCTGCACCAACTGCACCGTAAGCTGCAAGTGTTGAGCTTGAAGTAACCATCGGATAGATACCATGATCCGGATCTTTCATTGTTCCCAGCTGACCCTCCAGAAGAACAGTCTTTCCTGCCTTAAGAGCCTCTCTCAGGAACTTTGAAGTATCTGTTACATACGGCGCGATGAGGTCTCTCTGCTTGTGCATCTCTGCAAGAAGCTCCTCATATACAAGCTCAGGAGCGTGATAAAGCTCACGGAGTGTGGCATTCTTCATCTCAACAACCTTATGAAGTCTGTCAGTGAGTACCTCTTCATCGAAAAGCTCGTTTACCTGAATACCGATCTTTGCAAACTTGTCCGAGAAGAAGGGAGCGATACCTGACTTTGTGGAACCGTAGCTCTTTCCCGCAAGTCTTGCCTCTTCAAGGCTGTCAAAAAGTACATGATAGGGCATCATAACCTGTGCACGATCAGAAACAAGTATCTTAGGTGTGGGAACCCCTGCGTCAACAATTGATTTAAGCTCTGAAACGAACTTTTCAATGTCCAATGCCACGCCATTGCCAAGTACCGATGTTGTGTGATCATAGAACACACCGCTTGGAAGAAGGTGAAGAGAAAAACGGCCATAGTTGTTAATGATGGTATGACCTGCATTTGCACCGCCCTGAAAACGTACTACGATATCAGAAGACTCTGCAAGCATGTCAGTAATCTTACCTTTTCCCTCGTCTCCCCAGTTTGCACCTACGATTGCTCGAACCATAAAAATCCTCCTAATAGGATAGTATCCTTGTGGATACTACTGATGTCCCTCACCTTTTTGACACATACCGATCCTTATCCGAAACGGAACCGGGCGTTTGAAACGCTGTGAGAGATTCGTGACCGGAACACCAAAAACATTATTTCCTGGTCAGACCTGTGAACCAGATGAAAATATATATCACCGTGGGCACCACGATCAGACAAAACAAAACCGCCAGGATATACTCCTTTTTAGCGCCCGTGAAGGCGAAAAACAAAAGCATCACAAGCAATATGACTATTAAAACAAGTGCCAAAACGGCAAGTATCCGTTTTAATGACATAACTGCACCTCCCGGCTCCGTGCTTTAGCACAGACAAAAAAATTATATAAATAAACCATATATATTTCAAGATTAATGTTATAAGCAATCGTTATGTTTGGTTTTCATCGGTCATATTCAGACAGAGATTTAAAACCAATAAAAAAAGCCGGGATAAGAAGGCTAAAGACAAATCTTATCCCAGGCTGAACTGTTACTGTATGCTGCTTTTTTATACTTTGATTTCAGCTGTAAGTCCGAGCAATTCCTTGTTCTCTTCAAGGATCGGATTTACAACTTCGTTGATGTAGTCCTCTGTCTGCTTTGGTGAGCGGCCTACATAACGCTCAGGCTGCATGCTGGCTTCGAGGTCTTCAAGTGAAAGGTGGAAGCTTGGATCAGCAGCGATGAGCTCAAGGAGGTTGTTGTCCTTGCCCTCTTCCTTGACTGTCTTTCCTGCCTCCATACTTAGCTGTCTGATCTTCTCATGAAGCTCCTGACGATCTCCGCCTGCCTTAACAGCATCCATCATGATGTTCTCTGTAGCCATGAAAGGAAGCTCTGCCATAAGGTGCTTGCGGATAACCTTTGGATAAACCACAAGACCATCCACAACATTAAGGTAAAGATCAAGGATTCCATCGATGGCAAGGAAGCCCTCAGGTACTGAAAGACGCTTGTTTGCAGAGTCATCAAGGGTACGCTCAAACCACTGAGTACTGGACACAAGCATTGGATTCATCACGTCTGACATAACGTAATCTGCAAGAGATGCGATACGCTCTGAACGCATAGGATTACGCTTGTAAGCCATGGCGCTGGAACCGATCTGATGCTTCTCGAAAGGCTCTTCTATCTCCTTCATATGCTGGAGCATACGGATATCGTTAGTGAACTTGTGAGCTGACTGGGCAATGCCGGCGAGAATGCTTAAAACGCGGAAATCCACCTTACGACTGTAGGTCTGGCCAGAAACCGGATAGCAGGACTTGAAGCCCATCTTCTCAGCTATCTTCTGATCAAGCTCGCGGCACTTTGCGTGATCGCCGTCAAAAAGCTCCAGGAAGGAAGCCTGGGTCCCGGTGGTTCCTTTTGAACCGAGTAATTTGAGAGAATCGAGAACATAATCCAGATCCTGAAGATCCATAACGAGATCATTGATCCAGAGAGTAGAACGTTTGCCGACTGTGGTTGGCTGTGCCGGCTGGAAATGTGTATATGCAAGAGTCGGGAGATCCTTGTGCTTGATGGCGAACTTGCTGAGCTCATTGATACAGTTGATAAGCTTCTTACGAACAAGCTCGAGACCCTGACGCATGATGATGATATCGGTGTTATCACCAACATAGCAGGAAGTAGCACCCAGGTGGATGATCCCCTTTGCTGTCGGGCATTGAACGCCATAAGCATAAACATGACTCATTACGTCGTGGCGAACCTCTTTCTCACGGGCTTCCGCAACTTCGTAGTTGATATCATCCTGATGTGCCTTAAGTTCATCAATCTGCTCTTTGGTAATGTTAAGACCCAGCTCATGCTCAGTCTCAGCAAGAGCTATCCAGAGCTTTCTCCATGTACGGAACTTGTTGTCCTGTGAGAAAATGTACTGCATCTCCTCTGAAGCGTAACGACCTGTCAGTGGGCTGGTGTAACGATTGTGTTCTGCCATCTTGATCTCCTTTTAATAAATCATAAATGAATGATGATTCGGATTATGAATTAATCCGCAACATTTAAAAATATATACTATTTTTTTTCAGCTGTCGAATCCATATTAACATGTTCTACAATTTGTGCTGAATACCTGTAATTCCGGAAACATTGCTATGCAAAACAGCCATATGATTTTCGTAATACCTGATATTCCTTAAAATAATATAATCGGCATCAACTGTGACGGTTCTTGTCGGAATGAACTGTCACAGTTGGCCCTATTCCATTAAAAAAGCAGCTTCGGATGTAATCCGAAACCACTTTGTTTTTATAAATAAACAGCCAGAAAACCCATGACCTTTAGGTCGTGGGATGAATGGCGTCACTTTTAGAAATGTAAAATATTTAAGTGTCACTTTGATTATGACACATAATGTGCTATCATATACATACAGGAATGATCCGAGTCTTACGAAAGGAAAAACTGTATGTATCTAACCATTAAACAACAGGTAAAGAATCTCTCTAAAGATGACTACTGTTCTATAAAAGAACTCTGTCATACTGCAAAAAATCTGACTAATGAAGCCATATATAATGTTCGCCAGTATTACTTCGTGGAAGGCAAGTTCCTTAAGTATGAGAAGAACTATTCATTGTTAAAGAATAGTTCTAACTACAAGGCACTCAATTCCAACATGGCACAGCAGATCCTCAAGGAAGTTGATGGTAGCTTCAAATCATTCTTTGGACTACTGAGACTTGCAAAACAGGGCAAGTATGATATTAAAGACTGTAAGCTTCCTCATTACCTTCCAAAAGACGGATATACCACTCTGGTTATCGGCTTTGTGCGACTTAAAGGAAATAAGCTTATTCTCCCATTTTCAAACAGCTACAAAACCGTCCATAAGCCTGTTGTGATTACGATACCACCAATACTTGTTGATAAAAATGTCAAAGAGATTCGCATCATACCAAAAGCAAATGCTAGGTTCTTTGAGATCCAGTACACCTATGAAGCTGTCTGCATCCAGAGAAATCTCAACAAAAACAACGCACTGGCACTGGATTTTGGTGTTAACAATCTCGTGACTGCTGTATCAAATAAAGGTCGTTCCTTCATTATTGATGGCAAGAGGCTTAAGGCTGTAAACCAGTGGTTCAACAAGGAGAACGCTAAGCTCCAGTCCATCAAGGACAAGCAGCATTTTGGCAAAGAAACAACCAACCGTCAGAAGTCATTGGCACGTATACGTAACAACAGAGTAAGCGATTATATGAGCAAGGCTGCTCGCAAGGTCATAGACTATTGTATCGCTAACGATATAGGTACCCTTATAGCCGGATATAATGTCACGTTTCAAAAGAAATCACACATCGGTAGACAAAACAACCAGAACTTTGTCAATATACCTTACGGCATACTCAGGAATAAACTGTCATACCTGTGCGAGCTTAACGGCATAACCTATATCGAACAGGAAGAGAGTTATACATCAAAGGCATCATTCTGGGACAAGGATGATATCCCTGTTTTCGATGCTGATAAGACAAAGGAATATCGATTCAGCGGAAACAGAATTCACCGTGGAATGTATGAAACAGCAAACGGCTTCAGGTTTAACTCTGATGTGAATGGAGCACTTAACATAATGCGTAAAAGTAGCGTTGTGGACCTCAGTGTCCTATACGGTAGGGCGAAGTGGACACGCCCGTAAGAATAAGGGTTGCCTGATATCAGGTGGAAACTTAAATACCAAACTTCTTAAATGGAGTCATCAGACTCTTAGAAGCCCATTACCTTTAGGTGATGGGTAGTTCACTTACGCCAGAACATCCTGCATGGAATAAAGTCCTGCAGCCTTTCCGTTAAGGAACTTAGCGGCGTTGAGAGCGCCATTTGCGAAAATGTTTCTGGAATAAGCTGTGTGATTGAAGGTGATGACTTCGTCTTCACCGGCAAAAATTATGTCATGAACCCCGGCGATGGTTCCGCCACGAACAGCACTTACACCAATCTCGTCATGAGGACGGGCTTCACGACGGCTTGAACGATCGTAAACATAAGCCATTTTATTATCAAGAGCTTCGTTTACAGCATCTGCCAGAGCAATGGCTGTACCTGAAGGAGCATCTGCCTTTCTCCTGTGATGCTGCTCTACGATATCGATGTCAAAACCTTTCTCATAAAGCTTCTTGGCAGCTTCCTTTACAAGTGAAAGAAGAAGGTTTACACCGATGGACATATTGGCGCTTCTAAGTATTGGAGCCTTATTTGAGATTTCCTTTACACGGGCAAGCTGCTCCTCTGAAAGACCTGTTGTGCACTGAACGCAGGGTTTTCCGGTCTTTTCTACATAGTCAAGGAGTCCGTTAATGGCAGGTGCCACTGAGAAATCTATGATCACATCAAATTCCTCTTTTACCTTATCAAAGCTGCTGTATACAGGGAATCCAAAAGCCGGATCGTCCAAATGATCCTCTCGATCCAATCCCGCAACTATTTCGATGTCGTCCATAGCTTTAGCACAATTTGCAACATTTCTGCCCATAACGCCCATGGCGCCGAAAATCAATACTTTAGTCATTTTCTCTCCTTTCAGTTTTATCCCAAACCATATAGACATACATTCAGGTATAAAACCCTCAATCCACCTGACAGCCAGAAATATATCTACTATCAAATACAATTTTCAAAAACAGCAGTGATCGAATCTAATATAGGATCACTGCTGTAAATTAATTAATATTTCAAAAATTAAAGAATTCCGTATTTTTCCATCTCTTTCTTGAGAAGCTCCTTTGTGGCATCTGATGCCTCTGTAAGAGGAAGTCGCAGAGAACCTACCTTCTTTCCCTGAAGATTCATGGCTGCCTTAACCGGAATAGGGTTAACCTCTGCAAAAAGAGCCTTGATAAGATTAAATGCCTTAATCTGGGCATCCAGTGAGCCCTTAACATCACCGTCAAACCACTTCTGGCAGATTTCGTGAGTCTCTCTCGGAGCAACATTGGAAAGAACAGAAATAACTCCTGAACCGCCAAGTGCAAGAAGAGGAACAACCTCATCATCATCTCCTGAATAAAGAGCAAAATCCTCATCCACAAGAGTCATAAGCTTTGTACTCATCTCAATGTTTCCTGTTGCATCCTTAACACCAACTATATTCTTTACATTGTTGTAAAGATAAGCCATGGTCTCCGGCTGAATGGTAACTCCGGTTCTTGATGGAATATTGTAAAGGATACAAGGAATGCTGATGCTGTCAGCTATTGCAGTGAAGTGCTTGATAAGACCATTCTGTGTAGCCTTGTTGTAGTATGGTGTAACCAGAAGAACTCCGTCAGCTCCGTCCTTTTCAGCCTGCTTTGAAAGCTCTATAGCTGTGGCTGTACAATTACTGCCGGTGCCTGCAATAACCGGAATACGATGTGCAACCTTTTCTATGATAAAACGTACAACATCCATATGCTCTTTTTCAGACATGGTTGATGCCTCACCTGTTGTACCACAGGCAATGATGGCATCTGTGCCGCCTTCAACCTGCTCTTCAATAAGCTCTGCCAGTTTATCGTAATTTACTGAACCATCCTCATGAAATGGAGTAATGAGAGCTACTCCTGCTCCTTTAAATATGGCCATAATAACCTCCGATTTTTAGGGTTTAAAACACTAAACTCAGCCTATTATACAACACTAAGCAAAAACAAGCGACAGAAATTCTGCCGCCTGCCATAATTTTTATTCATTTCAGAAATATAAGATAAAAATGCTTTATATGCAATTCTCTTCGCTATTCTCATCCAATTTTTAACCGGAACATCGAAAATATGTATCAGGTACACAATGATTCGAACATACACATATATCCTCGTACTACGGACAGTGTGAATGTACCGGATACTTTATATATATTGTACTCGTGACGAACGCAGCCTTTTCAACCTGACAGTATCACTGTCAGTATATTAATGATGATCAGCTGTTCTTACGAGCGATACCTGCTCTCTTTCTGAGGGTAGGATCAAGAATCTTCTTACGGATACGGAGGTTCTCAGGAGTTACCTCGAGAAGCTCGTCTGTATCGATGAAGTCGATGCACTGCTCAAGAGACATGATCTTCTTCGGTGTAAGCTTGAGAGCTTCGTCAGAAGATGATGTACGGGTATTGGTAAGGTGCTTGGTCTTGCAGACATTAAGCTCGATATCCTCGGACTTAGGTGACTGACCGATTACCATACCTGAGTAAACCTTCTCGCCGGGTCCGATGAAAAGAGTTCCTCTTGCCTGAGCCTGGAAAAGACCGTAGGTTACAGCCTCACCGTTCTCGAATGCGATAAGTGAACCCTGGTGACGATATGAAAGCTCACCTCTGAACTCGCCGTAACCGTCAAACTCGGTGTTGAGGATACCGTTACCCTTTGTATCTGTCATGAACTCGCCTCTGTAGCCGATAAGTCCTCTTGAAGGGATATCGAACTCAAGACGTGTGTAGCCTGTTGCAAGAGGGCTCATACCGTTGAGCACGCCCTTACGCTGTGTAAGCTTCTGGATAACAGTACCTGTGCAGTCATCGGGAACATCGATATATGCGATCTCCATAGGCTCCATCTTCTTGCCCTGCTCATTGGTCTTGAAGATAACCTCTGCCTTTGAAACAGCAAATTCGAAACCCTCACGACGCATAGTCTCGATAAGAACGGAAAGATGAAGCTCTCCACGTCCCGATACCTTGAATGTATCTGCGGAATCAGTCTCCTCTACACGGAGTGAAACGTCTGTCTGAAGCTCACGCATGAGACGGTCTCTGATATGTCTTGATGTAACGAACTTTCCTTCCTGACCTGCAAGAGGAGAATCATTAACGATGAAATCCATGGAAATAGTCGGCTCAGTGATCTTCTGGAAAGGAATAGCCTCAGCCTCACCGGTTACAACAGTATCTCCTACATGAAGATCCTCAATTCCGGAAATGGCAACTATCTCACCGCAGGAAGCTTCCTGAACATCCACTCTCTTAAGTCCGTCAAAGGTATAAAGCTTTGTGATTCTTACCTTTGTCTTCTTGTCATGATCATGGTGGTTAACTACAAATGCTTCCTGATTGAGCTTAAGTGAACCATTCTCGATCTTACCGATACCGATACGTCCGACGAACTCATTGTAGTCAATAGTAGAAACCAGCATCTGAGTATCAGCTTCCGCATCTCCCTCAGGAGCAGGAATATAATCAAGGATAGCCTGGAAAAGAGGCTCCATATCCTTCTCTTCGTCCTCAAGCTTTGCCTTTGCGAAGCCTTCCTTTGAAGAAGCGTAAAGGAACGGGCAGTCAAGCTGCTCGTCGGAAGCATTGAGATCCATCATAAGCTCCAGAACTTCGTCCTCAACCTCTGTAGGGCGTGCCTGTGGCTTATCAATCTTGTTGATAACACAAAGTACAGGAAGTCTGAGATCCAGAGCCTTCTGAAGTACAAATCTTGTCTGAGGCATAGGTCCTTCAAATGCATCAACAAGGAGAATTGCGCCATCAACCATCTTTAAGATACGCTCAACCTCACCACCGAAATCAGCGTGGCCCGGAGTATCAATGATATTGATCTTGGTATCCTTATACGTAACCGCTGTGTTCTTGGAAAGGATGGTGATACCTCTCTCACGCTCAAGAGGGTTGGAATCCATTACACGGATACCTACATCCTGGTTGTCACGGAATACACCTGACTGCTTTAAAAGTTCATCTACCAGAGTCGTTTTACCGTGATCGACGTGGGCGATGATAGCGACGTTACGAATATTTTCTCTCTTCTGCTTCATTCTATTACCTCAGATATTACATTAAGGAAGTATTTACTTCTCATTACAAAAAAATCTTAGGCATTATACCACCGGGATTTCTCGATTGCAAGTGTTATACTGCCGCCGGATATCTCCTGTATGTGATTTTGAAACGGGACAAGCTTAAGTTCAGGCACAAGCCAAGTCATTTTAACATTATTCCCATACTCGGCCTCCGCTTCGGTAATGCCGGTGGTCTCCGTGAAATATTTTATTTTTCCTATCAATGTATATGGAATCTCAGCTTCTGCCCTGTAACCTTCCACTGCCGAAAGGACCACAGCGCTGTCAATGGCAGCCTTTGCGGCATTGGTGTAGCTTCTGACCAGTCCACCGGTACCGAGAAGTGTTCCGCCGAAGTAGCGGGTCACTATCATGAGCGCATCATGTATGTCCTGTCCCTTCAGAACATTAAGGATCGGCATGCCTGCAGTCTGTGAGGGTTCGCCGTCATCCGACTGTTTCATGATCTCATAATTGTCGCCAATGACGTAAGCATAGCAATGATGTCTTGCATCATAATATTTCTTTCTTACAGCATTGATATGTTCCTGGGCTTCTTCCTCAGACTTAATGGGAAACACCTCGCCTATAAAGCGGGACTTCTTCTCCTCATATTCGCCTGTTGCGTAATCTTTGATATATTTCATAAATTCAGGTGTATAAATCTTTTGTCAATGTTTCTGTAATACCCGCTTCACCGGGGCTCAGGGATTTGATCCGGGGAGCTCATCCATCACAAATCAATGCAGCCCCCGCATCAGTCTACTATTACTACCGGGGCTTCTATGCCACCGGAGGAACCACCGCCTGAACCACCACTTGGTCCACCGCTCGGTCCAAACTCTCTGGTCTCAGCCTGTGTTTCCACAGTTACCGGAATTTCAAACATGATCGGCAGCTGAGGGGTAGGTGTACTGGATCTTCCGCCGTAACCATCATCAGTACCACGATCCTCATCATCAGGAATCCTAATGCTGCCTCCTCTGGTATGAAGCTCACAGTTATCCTTTGGCACTGTGCCTTCCGCAAAATACTCTGTTATCACAGCACTGCCACGAAAATCATTGTAACAGCCACGGGACGGAAGCATGCCTGACTTACGGCATACCTTTTCCTGAACGATGCCCTCGGGCTGCTCAAAACCGATATCCGGAAGTCCTTCGTGAACTCTCTCCATGATCTTTCGCCAGATGTCTTTATGGAAACCGGAGCCTCCGTTGTACTCACCACTTGCATTGTCAATGAGGGGCTGGTTTTCGTCACAACCTCCCCATACACCGCCTATAAAATAAGGTGAGAATCCAACAAACCAGATGTCCACATCCTTTGTGGTGGTACCGGATTTTCCTGCAAGACTCATTCCGTCAAAATGAGCTCTTGTAGAGGTAGAGTTTACATTTATGGATCCTGAAAATGCTCTGTTCGGAAGCATTGACTGACTCATGGCATCTGTCAGAAGGAAGGCCGTAGTGGCTTTCATAGCCTGTACCGGTTCATCCAGAGTTGTATCGATGATGACATTACCGTTCTGATCTATGATCCTGGTGAAAAACTTCGCTTTGTTGAACTTTCCTCCGTTTGCTATGGTCGCATAAGCCTGGGTCAGTTCGAGGTTTGTTACACCGTTTGTGATACCACCAAGAGCAAGTGCCGGATTCTCATCCTCGTCAACGAGAGAGGTGATTCCCAGACTCTCAGCATACTGACGTCCCTTATGAGGGTCCAGCTGCTCCATGAGGCAGCGTACCGCAACGATATTGAGGGAGTAAATGATTCCGTCCCTTATGGTCTGATAACCCAGAAAACCCTTGCTGTACCAGTTTTTAAAGGTTTTTGCGCCTAATGTATATTCACCGTCATAAAAACTTGTGGCAAGTGTGGCGCCGTAAAGATCTATGGCCGGAGCAAAGCTGGATATAACTTTGAAGGTGGATCCCGGCTGTCTCAGGGTGTTGGTGGCTCTGTTAAGTGACAATGAGAACAGTTTTTCTCCGCGCCCTCCGTTTACAGCCTTCACCTGACCTGTATGCGGATCCATCAGCACAAAAGACACCTGTGGCTCCAGTGTTGTGAAAAAGCGTTCGCCAAGCTCTACATCCGTATCCGTCAGAAGCTCTGCCTTATATTCACTTATGTAATTCTTTGCGGACTCCTCAGACTTAAACAGGCCATTGAAGGAAATGCCTCTTACTTCTTTTATATAATGAAGTAGGTCTCTTTCCGAATAGTTGACTATCGTACCGTCTTCATGTTTTACAGTGTATCGCCAGGTGATGGAATACTTTGCGGTATCATAGTTTTCGGGATCATTGACCTCCTCATCAACTATCTTCTGAAGCCTCGGATCCTGAGTGGAATAAATGCTCAGTCCTCCGGAATACAGAAGATCTGTGGCCTCTTCCTTTGTGTAGCCAAGTCTGTCCTGCAGCTCCTGAACAACCTGCTCTGTAAGCTCATCAACAAAATATGAATAGGGTTCCTCTACCTGTGCGGATTTCTGCGTATCTACGTCCTTTATGCGGGCATAAACATCATCCGCCTTTGCCTCATTATACTGTGCCTCTGTAATATAGCCCTGCTCAAGCATGTTTGAGAGGACCTGGGCGCGTCTTGCGGCATTGGCTTTTGGATGCGTGATGGGGTTAAGGCCCGAAGGATTCTTGGTGATGGCGGCTATAACGGCACATTCGGAAAGTGTCAGAGTATTAACCTCTTTATTGAAGTAACGTCTTGCAGCAACCTTGACTCCGAGTGTGTTGGCACCAAGGTTTATGGTGTTCAGGTACTCGGTGATAATGCTTTGCTTAAGCTCTTCCTTCGTCATGTTAGGCTGATTCTCAAGCTCGAGGGCCAGATACTGCTCCTGGAACTTACGGACATACTTTTCAAAGGCACCCTCATTGAGACCGCCGCCGAAAACATTATTCTTGATAAGCTGCTGGGTAATGGTTGAACCTCCGCCGGCTGAGGAATCGTCGGAAACAACACCTCTTACGGCACGGAGTATGGATTTAATGTCTATTCCGTTATGTTCCCAGAAACGCTCATCCTCTATGGCAACGAAAGCATTGATCAGATCCTGAGGAAGCTGCTCATACTTTACTCTTTCACGGTTCGAACCCTCCTGTACAAGGGTTGCGGTAACATTGCCCTCCGTGTCATAAACCTTGGAGGCATAGGCTGTAGGGCCCACATGAATGGTCTTAAGATCCGGTGCAGAATCCAGAACGCCTCTGAACATACCAAAGCCGAAGGCTGCGGCTATGATACTGCCGAATACTGCTCCGATAAGGAGGCTCATCTGAAAAAAGTGAGTGATACGGTTTCCTATCTTACCTTTGGTATCATCCAGCGCGTCCAGTGTTTTATCTATATTGTATCTGGTGTAATTTGTCATTTATTTCCTGCCTGAAATGCCTGAGCATCTTAAATATGTATATCTTTCTACTTTACGCATAGTAAAACAACTTAATTATACAAGTCTGAACAGACCTATGCAATGAAGCAGGACTTACAAATATATTTCACTTGAAAAGTAACAGTTCAGTCGGTGGACCAGTGGGACTGGGTTGGTGGTCCACCGACTGAACTGTTACCTTAAAAAAACAAAGGCCAGAGCCGGAGGACATCCGGCTCTGACCTGCTTTTACGTTAAGCTGAACTATTTTTTTGAACTCAGTTCACAAGTGTCTTGATATATTCTGCGATTTTCTCATCCTTGCAGTTTGCGAAGAAGAGTTCCTTAAATTTCTCACCCTGGAATGCTCCCTTTACAAGCTCAGGATCAAGTTCCTTCAGAACTTCTACGAGGTCCTGTCTCAGAGTGTGCCTGCGGACTTCGTCGAGGATTTTTTTGTTTCTCTGCTCGGGCTCACGTCTCTCTGGTGGGTATCCACCTCCGAAGGGCTGTGAGAAGAGCTTCTCGAAAATGTAAACGAGGTTCAGGTCTCCGCCCCAGCCGAACTTAAGTGCGAAAGGAATGGCAACAGCATTACCATCGTTGATCTGTGCGAATGTAAATGCATCCAGCGGATCCTCTACATGTCCGCAGATAACGCCCGGGAATGAGTTAAGTGCAAGCATTGCTCCCTCGCCTGTTCCGCAGCCTGTTACGACAAAATCTGCCGCACCGCTGTTGAGAAGTACAGCTGCAAGGATTCCGTTCTGAACATAGGTGAGCTGTGCTTCGTCTTCAGCACTGTACATACCATAGTTGTCTACTGTGTAGCCCTTCTCGTCTGCTACTTTCTTGAGAGAGCTGTAGATCATGGCATTTTTTCCTGCCTGGGAGTTCTCATTGATTAACGCGATTCTCATTATATTTCTCCTTAATTGCAAAAAAGTTAACCGTTTTACTGAAAATCATTCTAAATCACTTTGTCGGCAATTACAAGAGCTTATCGCAAGATTGTATGACAATATGCATCGGTATAGTCGAACCATAATAGCCGGAATCGAAGGTCATTAAAACCCAGCTAAAACCGCTGGGGACGGTTCTCGCCGGTGAGAACCGTTCCCGGTGGTTTTACGGCATATCTGTCACACTCCTTCCCCGTTCCAGTCAGGGATGAAGCTATCCTTTGCAACGCTTCCATCCTGTATGAAGGCGCGGGTCACGCCTTTTTCCATGGCATAATTTATGAGACGTTCATATTCACGGTGGGTTACTTTTCTGTTTAACTCGGGATATTTTTCCAGGCGTTCGAAGGGAGTGAACTGGTGCATGAGGCTAAGGTAAACATTGTCACCGTAGGTGTCGTAAACGTAGTCCACTACAGCCTTTCCGTTTTTTACCATTCCGGGCATCAGGAGGTGTCGAACTATTACGCCTTTTTGCATGATGCCGCTATCGTCAAATGCCGGTTCCGGGCACTGTCTCACCATCTCGGCAAGGCTTTCTTTCGCTCTTTCGGGATAATCCCCTGCGCCGGAATACTTCTTTGCTTTTTCAGAATCCATATACTTGAAATCGTCAAGGTAAATATCAGCGAGACCGTCCAGCAGTTGTATCAGCTCCCTTGTCTCGTAACCAGAGCAGTTTATCACGTAAGGGATTTTAAGCCCCTGATCTCTTGCAGCAATCATGGCTTCCCGGATTTCCGGAATGTAGTGATCCGGAGTTACAAGGTTAATGTTGTTGGCGCCTTTTTCCTCAAGCTCCAGAAAGATTTCCGAAAGGCGTCCAATGCTTACCCTTTTGCCGTTCTCCCCGTGGCTCAACTCATAATTCTGGCAGAAAACGCATTTAAGCGTACATCCCGAGAAGAATACAGCACCTGAGCCTTTGGTGCCCGAAATGCAAGGCTCCTCCCAGAAATGAAGTGCCGCTCTTGCAACATATATATCCGAAGAAACTCCACAGACCCCGGTTTTACCTGCATTTCTTTCCGCTCCGCACTTTCTCGGACAGAGTTCACAATGCTCCAACATCGGGTGAGTTGAATGAATATCTTTTAGTTCTTTTGTATTAGTTTGAATTTTACTTTCGGAAATTTGCATTCTTCCTGTTCTCTTCCGCGTTCTTCCTGGCCTGTTCAGATTTCGGCATGGAATCAATGCGGGCTTTCTCCTTCTGAAGCTCCTGAGCCTTTCTTTTCTCATCTTCCAGGTGTATCTCTTCTTCGGTAAGGACTCCAATCTTCAGGTCGTTTTCATTATCATACCATTCAAGGAAGCTGTGCTTCACATGCTGGCGCTTGAATCCGAGGATCTTGTTGAGGCTGATGTTCTCCATGGCGCTGAAAATATTTCTTTCAACGTACGGGTTTGTTTCCTTAAGCTTTTCTATAAGGTGCTTGGTCTCAAGGCGCTTGGAGCTGGTCTGTCCATCGGTATGGCAGGTGGAACAGGTAGCCGTGAAGTGGCAGGCACACTGAATAAAGTTAAGGTGATTGTAGTCTCTCCAATGCTTTATCTCTGCTTCATGCACAAGGTACAAAGGTCTGATGAGCTCCATCCCCGGAAAATTGGTGGAGTGTAGCTTCGGCATCATGGCCTCATACTGACCGGCGTAAAGCATTCCCATAAGAATGGTTTCAATCACGTCATCAAAATGATGTCCGAGAGCGATCTTGTTGCAGCCCAGCTTCCGGGCTTCTTTATAAAGATATCCTCTTCTCATACGCGCACAGACGTAGCATGGTGACTTAGGGATATTGTAAACCGAATCAAAGATGTTGGTCTCAAAGATGGTAAGAGGAATTCCCATGAGCTCAGCATTTCTCTCGATGATCTTGCGGTTCGCTTCGTTGTAACCGGGATCCATGCAAAGGTACACCACTTCAAAAGGAAGCTTGTTGTGACGCTTAAGCTCCTGAAAAAGCTTCGCCATAAGCATTGAATCTTTGCCGCCGGAAATGCAGACAGCGATTTTATCCCCTTCTTCCACCAGGTTGTAATCGCAGATGGCTTTAACGAACATGCCGTAAATGTTTCGCTTGAACTTCTTTCTGAGGGATTTCTCGATATCTTCTCTTCTCTGGTCTGAGTCCAGGTCTCTTTGTATCTGGCGGAGCACCCACTTGCCGTAGCCTCCCTGGAGACTGTAGGCTTCATAGCCCTGCTCGGCAAGATTGTCTGCGGCGGCCAGGGAAAGCTCGCCATACTTGCAGTAAAGAACAACCTTTTTGTCCTTAGGAATGGCATGATTCTGATCTGCTATGTTCAAAAGATCTACCCTCATGGCATCAGGCATCTTTCCAGTTGTGAAGTCCTGTTCCTCCCGGACATCTATAAGGGTATAGCTATCCTTGGGCCAGGTCTCAAATTCATCTATAGTTATTTCTCTGATTGTTGCGTCCATATAATCCTCAGTTCTTAATTCCAATCAAAGCATTTTCTCGAAAAAGCACATTTTCCTTTATATAAAAGGCTGCAAAAAATCTCTTGAACAATGCTCCTATATTATCCTCTTCGAAACAGCAACGACGATTATATGTTATGTGCAGGATTTCGGCAAGTACAAACAAAGGACACCGGAAAATATTCCGATGTCCTAATGCAATCATTTTTTATTTTATACTGATCAGTTAAGCTTGATTCCGTTCTTCTTCATGAGGTCGCCAAGTGTAGCTGTAGCTGCTCCTGACTCCTTGTAGTTTGCACGGAAGTCGTCACGCTCTTCCTTCTCCTTGCGCTCCTTCTTCTCAGCCTCAAGTGCCTTCATTGAAAGGGAAATCTTTCCGTCCTTGATGGCGATAACCTGTACCTGAACTGTCTGTCCTTCCTTGAGTACATCTGAAGGTGACTTAACACGCTTGTTTGATATCTCTGAAACATGAAGAAGTCCCTGAACATCATCACCAAGGTCAACGAATGCGCCGTAGTCCTTGAGGGTCTTAACAGTACCTTCTGTTACGAGACCAACCTGAATCTTTGCAGCCTTCTCTTCCTTAGCCTTCTCCTGCTCTTCACGAAGAACATCTCTTGCAGAAAGAACAAGTTTGTTGTTTTCAGGCTCAGCTGTGATAACACGAACATTGAGCTTCTTGCCGATCCAGTCCTTTAACTCTTCTTCCTTAATGAAGTTAAGTGAAAGCTTTGAAGCAGGGATGAATGCTCTGAGTCCGTCAACTGTTGCGGTAACACCGCTTTTGACTGCTTCAGCGATCTCAACCTGAATGGTCTTCTTGTTCTCGAAGTCATCAAGAACCTTCTCCCACTTGCTCATGTCAACGCGCTTTGCATTGGCATGCTTCTTGAATGATGCCTCAAGCTCATCCTTAAAGTCATCCATGGATGGGATTTTCTCCTCAGCAGCCTTCTTTACTGTTTCTGCAGCTGCTGTAGCTTTTTCCTTTATCTCAGCTACGGCCGCAACAGCAAGATCCTTTACGTCTTCAGCTGCTACTGCAAGGTCGACAGCAACGTTCTCGGCTGCCTTCTGTGCTTCCGTCTTAACATTCTCGTTCTTGATTTCTTCTGCCATGATAAATGGTACCTCTTTTTTCATAATAATCCCGGGACGCGCCCTATTGCTCTATATCATAGCACAAAAATGGAAGTTTTAACATAATGATTTACTCCAGAAAATGCAAGGGATGCGCGACGGCCCACGGGATTGAAAAGACATCCGGCTCTGTATGTTCGTCCCAGATGCACTGGCGTGCGTCTGTGCCGTACATACAGAGCCGGATGTCTTTTCAACCCGCAAGCCTAGCCGCACATCCCCTGCATTTTCTTCACTTAAACCACTACCTGAATAATGGTGTTATTTTTGATTTATTGTGACGAGAAAGCAGGTAAAGGAGCTTGACCGCCGGATTATAGCAACCGGTGGCAGTTAAGCTGCCACGGTCATTTCCTCTATTGGGCGTTTTTGGGCGGCGGCGGTTTCGTAGATGCGGGCGCAGATGCGGTAGCGGCGGAAGGTGTTCAGGGCTTTCTTTTCGTCGCAGTAAACCTTCCAGAAGCCGCAGGCCAGGCAGTCTCTGCCTTCATGGCGGATGAACTCTTCAACGTCCTTTACGGGAAACCCCAGGAAAAGACCTATTTCGTGAGGAAAGCAGTCATAGTCGGAAAGGCGCTTCATGAGATATTTAACCTTTTCTTCCAGAGCACTGTCGATTAATGTCTCTGCATAGGGATAACCGAAGTCCTTCAGAATATTTATCGCTCCGGAATTTGTGAGGTCTCTTTCAAGCTGACTTTTCCGATAAACATATATAAGGGAATTGTTCTTTTTGCTTCTAACTCTCTCTATGAAAACGCCAAGTGAGTTAAGCTTCTCGTTTAGCTCTGAAATCTGCTCTTCCAGAACACTGACAGGCATATCAGATATGTTAAATATTGACCCGGTCTTTAATCCGGCCAGTGTCTGTGAACAGTTTTTCAAAATTTTTTCACTGAGTTCGTCTGCCATAAACCCTCCGAAATCTCTATTAATAATACTCTACCTTTATCCCCCCGAAGTACGCATCATTGTGTCGATACAAGTACTTCACTTATTCAATATGGGAGGTCGATAAATCGCCTCCCACTAATCCTAAACCTATCAGATTGCAGCAAGCTTCTTGCCGAGCTCTTCACAGGCAGCCTTGGCAGCCTCGTCCGGTGCTTCATTCGCTATTACGCCTTCTCCGCCAACTACTGTTGCGCCGGCATTCTGCATACGCTCGACCCAGGTACGCATCCATTCACCATCACCCCATCCGTAGGAGCCGAAAAGACCGATCTGCTTTCCGCTTGCAAATGCTTCAACCTGAGCTACAAATGGCTCCATCTCACTTTCCTCAATCTCCTCTGCACCCATTGCAGGGCATCCGAGAGCAAAGCCTGCCATATCCTTAAGTACGTCTGCTGATACATCAGATACAGAAACCACCTCGGCTGTCTTTCCGGCAGCTTCAACACCCTTTCCTACAGCCTCGGCCATTTCCTGAGTGTTGCCTGTCTGTGTCCAGTAAACCACATAAACCTTATCCATTTTTTGAACCTCCATAAAAAAGCTTTCTCAGCTATTATTTACCATTTGTTTTTGAGTTAGTTTTTTCTAACCGAGCCTTATTATAAGTTAGTAGTCACTAACTGTCAATTAAAATAGTTAGATTAAGCTAACTTTTCATGGGAGTCACATCTCGCAGCATTCTATGCAGCCGTCATGTTCGCATCGCAGGTCATAAGAAAGGACACCAAGGCGGCTTGCACAGGAAAGCTGTAACAGTTCAGCCGGTGTACCACCAACTCCGTCCCCCTGGTCCACTAGCTGAACTGTTACGGAAAGCATTCATTCTGTCAAAACCAAGCCATCGATTCTGTTGATTTTTCCCGGCTCAAATGTTAGCATAAAAAAACGATTGGCGATGTAAGTAGGGTTAGTCTATGAAAAACGAAAATATGGATTCGGCTGATTTCGGAAGCCCCTACGATACAGACCTCCTTTCGATGGTATCCCAGGTGGAGCGGTTCTGCAAATATGGTCTGACCTTCCGACTGGAATGCCTTATAAAAAGTTGTGAGTGTAATGAGATTTTTGAGAAAGGAGTACCTGCTGTGCGTTACAAATTATCCAGATACAACAACCTCTTTACCCGAGGAAATTCAACATATCTGTGGAATACACTCTCTGAAGCTTTATTGCATATAGATGAAGACTCTTTACGCTTTATCCATGCTTTTGACGGCGCAGATCACAGCGGAGAGGATGCATTCGATATACTGCTTAAAAATCGCTGTATTGTTTCTTCGGAGCTTAACGAATGTAATCAGGTACTCAAAGAAGAAAAGATTTCGATTCTGAATCCCTTTCAAAAGGTTTTGCACCTGACGATCGCACCGGGTCTCGGATGCAATTATCACTGCGTATATTGTTTTGAAAAGCATCGAGAGCAAAAAAACGCAATGACCGAATCAACCTGCGAAGAACTGGTTCGATTTATAAAGAACACAGCGGATGCCAATCCCGCTCTTAAATACGTCATGATCCGCTGGTTCGGAGGGGAACCTTTGCTCTACATGGATACGATCTCTTTTATCAGCGATCAGCTCATCCCCTATTTTCAATCCGCAAACATCACCTACTATTCAGAAATCATCACGAATGGACGCTTCCTGACCGTAGAGAACGCTAAAAGATTACGGGACTACGGCATTGCGCGCGTTCAGCTGCCCATTGACGGTATGCCGGACTATTACATGGCTCAAAAAAAAGCCACGCGGGATGACTTTGAACATACCATAAAAAACATAATCGACAGCTGCGATATCCTTCCGATTCAGGTTCGGATCAACATCTCAGACGAGAAAGAGGAAGCCCTAAGGCTGACTGAATATCTGCTTAGGGACTTGAACCTGGATGGGAAAATTAAAATCGGAATTGCCCACATTCGTAACTACGATATGGCAGACTCTGCGGAAGAAGAGGCTTTGCATCGGGAATTTCTTGAATTTGAAAAGCAGTATATACATGAGTTTGTAAATAACGGGAAATATTCCCCGGAATCTCTGGCGCTAACTCCTCCGATGCGCCGCCCTGCAAACTGCTATTGCATATGTTCCAACAATTTCGTGATCGGTCCCGGGGGGGAATTGTACCGGTGCGAGCATCATCTTGGACGTAAGGAGTATAGCGTGGGGAATATCTCAGATGGGGAAAACTACAGTCCCATCGAAATGCATTTCATCCACTACAGACACCCGGAGAAGTGCCTGTTCTGTTCCATTTTCCCGGTTTGCCTAAGCGGTTGCCTGAATTACCGGCTTTCTATGGCCTGCAGGGAATACAAGGAACACCTTTTTGACCTTCTCCTTTTTTCTTATAGATCCGGGATCATCCAAAAACAAAGCGCACGACTCTGATCATGCGCAAAAAGGGGTTCAATCCCGATGGATTGAACCCCCTCTTAAGCAAATAAACCTGCCATTACTGCCATGCGCAGCAATAGAAAGCACTTGCCGTCCCACCTGCGGAAATCATTTCCATGTTCTCCTTGGTGAGCTTTTTCCCGCAGAACTCCTCAAGGGTTTCCTGTGAGAGATCTTTGCTGTACTTGTCAATGATTGCTTTCTTTTCATCTTCCGTAGCAGCTGCTTCCAGCTCGGCCTTGATCTTATCAACCATTTATATCCTCCTCCTTTCCTAAGATTATTTGTGACAATTCTGCCTGTTGCATCGTCACATATTTATAAAAAAAACCGGTGCCCTATCCTATTGCCTTTTGGGGCTGTGGCTTTTTTATCACAAAAGATTCCGCCTTGCCATATTGGCAAATACTCCATTCTGCTCCATCAGCGCATCGTAGGTGCCCATTTCACAGATTCTACCTTTATCTAACACGATGATTTTGTCGCAGTCTGCAATGGTAGACAGCCTGTGAGCCACTACGATTCTTGTGGAGCCCATCTTGTCTAAATTTCTTTTTACTTTGTTCTGGGTAATATTATCCATGGCCGATGTGGCTTCATCCAATATCAGAATTCCCGGGTTGTTCATCAAGGATCTGGCTAAAACGATCCTTTGCTTTTGTCCCCCTGAAATCAATTCGGATTCATTGGAGAGGATAGTAAAATACTTCATGGGCCATTGTTCAATCTCGTCGGCAATCGATGCCATTTCCGCTGCAGCGACGACCTTTCCCATATCCGGATTCTCTTCCATGCCGATGTTCAACTTCACGCTGCCGTTTATAATGCCTTCATCCTGCAGCACGACCCCCATCTGTCTCCTTAAGGTCTGGAGATCGATCTGGCTGATATCTATGTCATCAATCAGTATCTTTCCCTCATCTGGAATTTCAAATCCCAAAAGGAGCCGGATCAGAGTGCTTTTTCCGGAACCGGAGCCGCCACAGATAGCGACGTACTCGCCCGGCTGAATCACAAAGGATATGTCCCGTAAGGTCATATGCTTGCTGCCATCATAAGAAAAATCGACATGTGAAAACTCAATCTTGCCATTTATCTTAAGATTCATCGCCCCTTCCCCAACGATCTCTGTCTGTCCAGCCAATACCGTATTGCCAAAGTACAGGGATGGAATATTCTTTATCACGTTATACATGGAATTGATGAATCCCATGAGAAAACTCATCAGCATACTCAGAATGGCCACGACAAAAGTGATACTCGAAGCAGGGATCGGATCACCGCTCTTGTAGATCAGGGTAAACATGCAAAACATGCCTAAACCGCTCACGATGTTGGCAATCACTACTGGCTGCGCTGAAAGATAATCCATTTTTATTCTATTGGTAAGGTACTTTCCGTAGGCAACAGCAAACCGGTGGTAGAACCTGTCTTCCGCCGCATTATGTTTTATGACATCCATAGAGTCGATGATCTCTTTTCTTGTGGCGGAAAGTCCTTCCTGATAAATGCGCTGTTGGATCGTACGGCGATAGACAAAAAAACCCACCAGCACAGAAAGTGCCATATAGCCCGCAAGCAGCAAAACAAACGGCTTCTCGACACCTACGCTTATGTTTCGGATCAGTGCAACGACAGCGATGCTATAAATCAGGTATTGCAGCCCCTTTAATCCATTATTTATCACCATCTCAATGGAGTCCACGAAATCGATGAAGGTAGTCACGAGTTCTCTGGATATTTTCCTTTCCTCTCCGGATCTCATCCGGAAAAAATGCTCTAAAATGGCAGGAAAAATATTGGAGCGGATCCTCGCACTGATTCTGTAAATGATCCTGGACGCAGCGATGTTTATGAATGAAACCGACAGAACAACCAGAACAAGTATCACAAGGGATGCTCCAAACTCAGTGGTGTTCGCAAGGGACGCTGAGTCTTTATTTAGTACAGATAGTAAAAGCAGAAACCATCCAACGGCGATAAACGGTGAAATGACAAGGAGGAAGTACAAAAGGATTTCCTTCCAATTGTCCCGGAGTCCCGCAAAAACAAGACCTGACATATTCTTAGAGTCAGTCGTCGGATAGACAAAAAAAGCATATGGCTTGATTAATGAACTATTCTTTTCGTTGACCTGTTCTTTTGTATGATCATAAGGATCCACATAGTAATATTTAGATCCCTTTCGAACAACTAAAACCGGAGAATTGTCCGTCTCATACAGACCCAAAAAGGAATCCATCTCGAGACGGTACCAGTTATTTTCGAGATAAAAGAAATCTCCCATTACCCTTTGAGATTTCATCAGGTAGGCCAGTTTATTATCAGCTGCGTTAAGCTTGGACTGATCCATAGGATAAACTTTTATGCCGAGAGATCGCAAAAGTTCTATGAAATAAAAAGCAAAACGGCTAACCATGCCATCGACGATATCGTCGCTGTAGGCATCCAGGATTCCAGCCAGGATGAGATCATCATGGCTTGGTTTTTCACTGTTTTTTTCACTGTATATCATGGTTGGTTTCTCCCATAGAGACAAGCCTTCTATATATCCCGTCTTCTATCGCCATAAGTTCTTCATGTACGCCCTGTTCGGCAATACTTCCCTTGTCCAGTACAATGATGACATCACAATCCCGGATGGTGGACAGCCTGTGCGCCACCATCAGGAGCGTTATGTTTCGCTTTTTGATATTGTCCAGGATCTCCTTTTCTACCAGCGTATCCAGAGCGCTTGTGGCTTCATCCAAAATCAGCACTCTGGGCTTTTTGACCAGGGCTCTCGCAATCATAAGCCTTTGAACCTGACCACCGCTAAAATCCAGGTTGAAAGGATCCAGTATCGAGCTAAAGCCCTTCTCTTTTTTCATAATGTCGTCATAAATACAGGCATCTTTGGCCGCCCGCAAAATATCCTCAAAATCAACTCTGGTATCCAGCAAGGAGATATTCTGGCTGACGGTTCCATAGACCACGGTCGACTTCTGGGGAGCAACTGCGATGTTCTCAGCCAAAAAGCGCCGGTTCGTATCCATCAGGGGCACGTTGTCCACTGACACAATACCCTTCCAGGGAACGTAAAGCCCCTCCATCAACTGTAGCAGAGTCGTCTTTCCACAGCCTGAGGGCCCGACAAAAGCCACGCTCTCTCCCGCCTTTACAGAAACGCTGACATCCCGGATCACCGGCGGCATAGACGGGTTGTACCCAAAGGAAAGATCCTTACAAGAAACCGCACCGCCAAATGCTGAGTCGTCAACCAAAGCTTCAGCCTCTTGTTCCATTTCTCTTGAGGCAATCTCATCGGTTTTTTCCTCTTCAATATCTTTAAGAGTGCCGATCGTGATGATATGATTCTGAAAATCGTTCCAATTGATAACGAAGTCATTGATCGGAATGAGCAAAAATACGGCAAGGTTCTGGCAGGCCGCCACCTTGCCCATGGTAAGCATACCGATGCTGGACAAATGGCTTCCAAGCAAAAAAACGACCATTTGCAGAAAAACCGGAACCATGATCGGGATAATCTGCATGACGGACAGCTTTCCCTTCGTGGCGTTCATGGCGTTTTCATAGCCGTAGTAAGCCTGGACGGCCTTTTTCATCGCATAATTCTCACCCGCAGAGGACTTGATCGTATCAAACAGCTTTACATCCTGGTATATCTCCGAATAGAAATGATTCATTTCGTTCTTACTTCGGATGCACATGTTTCTGAACTCACGCATGTATAGATTCAGAACGGTCATGATGAAACCGATGATCCCAATAACAACAAGTGCGATCCATACACTGTACCGGATCAGCATGATCGCATATACTACCGAAAAGGCCAAGTCGAAAACAACTGTGATCAACCGGTTGGTCATAAAATCTGTCAGGTCATTGACTGCGGTCAGCCTCGCCTCCGTTGTCGAGTGATTACGTTTTTGAAAGTAGTCAAAAGGGAGGAACAGCACCTTTTTTATGATGGATCTTGAAAGCTGAGCAGACTGTACCCTCTCAAATTGAATCATCAAATGCTTCTGAAACTCCAATACGAGAAACTGCAGCAGCAAAAAACAGGCAAAAACGAGAAAATACTGTCCCAGATCCGCCGAGAAGAAGCCCCCTAAAAACCGGTCCATGAACAGGTGCTCAAGCTCCGGTATGAGAATGCCAACTATATGAGATAAAATCGATAAAAAGCCGATAAACAGCAAGGCGCCTTTCTTATCAGCCAGAATCCTTGCAACATAGCGACGTTCACTGAAGGGTTTGCCCTTCTTCTGAAAAGCCTCTGTCCTTTTAAATGTGACAATAACGCGGGAAAAATAATGATTGAATTCCTCCTTTGTGATTTCCCTATGCCCAATGGCCGGATCGCACACATAGACATAATTTTCCGAAATTCCCTCAACCACGATGAAATGGTAGCCCTTCCAGTATCCGATACAGGGAAAAGAGACCCCCTTCAGTTCGCAATCTACCTGAAAGGCATCTGCATCAAGACCATATTCCCCCGCAGCGCTTACCAGATTGAACACGTTGCAGCCGTCTTTTGAGACCTTGCAGGCTTCCCTCAGGCGTATGATACTTTCGTATCTCCCATAATAACCGAGAATCATACCCAATGATGCCGCGCCGCACTCGCACGATTCATTTTGGATAATCTGTGGAACTTTTACTCTTCTACTTGCGGCCTTCTTCAAATTCCTATTCTCCTATAATCATTTTATACGGGTGCTCTTCTCGAACCAGCAGACTCGCCTTGCACTCTTCGTTAACCTTGATACTTTTGGCAGGTATACTGCCTTTTGAAAACAGAAAATCACCATTTTCATCCCGGTCAAAATGTATCATTACGGTATAGTCACCTTTTTGATCCATCAAAGAAGCGGCCACTGTGTCATTGCCGAATATGTGGGCGAATCTTATCTGACTTTTTGTCCTTGTGTCTATCCCGGTCACCCTGCCGGACAGGGTTCCGTACCTTTCCTCAGGAAATGCATCCAGCGTAATGGCGGCCGGTGTCCCCTCACGGATCAGACCAAGCTCCTGGGCATCCACAAGGACGATGGCATCCTCCACTCTTTCGGAATCAGATCTGGTTATCCTCAAAATCGGAACACCCTTATTCACCCTATCCCCTTCATAACAGTAGATTTCCGTAATAAAGCCTGACGTTGTACTGACAATCTTTACAGCATCCTCTCCCTCAGCCGGATCCAAACCGTTATCCGCTTCGCGCTCCGGCAGAACCGTACCGATCACCTCTCCATCAGACACATAGTCTGCCACCTGGTAATACAGCTCATAGACGGTTCCGTTTACTGGAAGACTGATTTTCGTCGAATAATGCGTATTGTTAACGACTCCGCTTGCGGAAACGGTCTCTTTTATCGTCCCCTTAAATATCCATACCAGAAGTGCCAAAAGCATACATACAAGTGCCAGAAGCAAAAGGTAATCCCCTCTGGCGATAATGTGGAACATTTTGCTGCTGTCGATCTCTTTTTGGTTTTTTTCGTTGTTCATCGTTTTCACCATCGATTCATACCTGTTTTCGTCGTGTATCTTACAAACGGGCACAATCCTTACAGAACCGTTCCTAACGCTTGAACGTATTTAAGATTTCTTCTTCAGAAGGGTTGTAGGCGTTAACCAGCTTCCAGATCTTCCTGGACACTTCCCTGACCGAGGGATATCTGCATTTCCCACAAATGCTGCAGCTTTCACAATCAAAGCCGTTGCATACCGGATATACTTTATCCAGCACTGTTTTCGGGTCGGACAGGTCAGAAATCACCTTCTCGTACACGGATGGATACAAAAGCTCAAGCGTTTTCTTTATTTTGTCCGGTGAGTACTGATTCAGCTTCCCCTCTATGTAGAAAGCGATCGCTTTCTCATAGGCTCCGTCATCCGAGAGCTGTGCTGTCTGGATGACATGACTTATACACTCAAAGGCATTTTTCAAATTGCCCAGCCTGTACTCGCACAGACCCTTTAAAAAAATACTGCGGAGGGTTCCCCCCGGTTCCGTAAACTCTATGGGAATGGACATGATCCTTGATATGCCGCCGATATTCTGTCCGTTAGCGTTGCTCAGCCCTGAAACCATGGACAGCCGCCTGATATCCGCATCTGTGGCTTCTTTTAAGTGGGTCAATATATACTGGGAATCCGTCATGGCATCCATGATGCTTAAGGTAAGCCAGTCCGCCTGCTGTGCTTCGGAAACACCGGACGCATAGATCAGGACGGCTGGGAAGCCCGTGATAGAGCAGTCCCTTATATACACGTCCGCTCCCAGTTCGTCGAGCTTGTCGATCATTCTCCACATAAGCGCCTTGTTAGATTCTCCCTCACAGTCCGCCCATGGCGTAAAGTTATGGGAAGACTCAAAAAGCAGCAGATCTGCCGGCATCCTTCCTATCCCGCACTTTAATGTGTTCCAGTGGTCAATCCTCTTTTCTTCATAATCCTTCGTAAATGTGACGGAGTTCATGGAAGCAAATTCCTCAACCGATCTGCCCTGCATCCCCTCCGTAAAGATTCGTTCGAGAGCCACCGACATCCTGGGATGCGCTCCAAACTTAACACCAATCCTGCCTGTATCCTTTGATATGCATATACCACAAAGTACCGGCAGTCCTTTCCCCAGAGATGCATCCAAAAGCCGGATCGACCGGCTTCCATCCTCTTCTATGCTGCGGATGACCTCCTTAATGTGTGGATATTTATCGATCTCACTTTGCGGCACCTCCGGAAGAAAATAATCTCCTTCTATGATGCGCTCCTGAGCATACCGTTCAAATATTTCGGAAATACCCTCCACAACAGCCTCTTCAATGGTATTGCCCGCCGCCATTCCATTGCTGCCTGTAAAAAGCCGAATCAGACTTAAGGGCAGATATTCCACATTTTTCTTTCGTACAGAATAAAAAGGGTAGGTTGGAATCTTATCCCCGTCAATAGTGACCTTTCGAAGAAGAGCGTTGATAATTTCCTCCTTGCTTCCCGCTGCGGGAGGCTGCATAGATGCTGCGATCCTTTCCTTGAGCATCCTGATGCAGTCAGGCTGATCTTTGCCATATAAGGAGTAAAACCTACCCTGATCTCCCATGACCTCGTGCCGCCACTTGTCCGACGTGTGAAGAGAATTGATTGCGGCATTGCTGAAACGCTCCATCATCTCCCCATAGGCGCTGGCCATGCAAAGCATCCGGCTCATGCCCTTTCCGTTGGTGCCCATCAGCTTATCGCCGGGCGGAACCAGAGACAGTCTCGAGGAATAACAGCCTTCTATCCCCGTGTCTCCTTCTACATACTCCAGATCAAAACCTTGCTCGCCCAGTAAGCGACGAGCTCTTTTTACGGTTTCCTCGGGCGAACATTCCTTGCCCCTCATCTCCCATTCCTGCATAGTTTCTCTCCTCCATAAGTGTAACTTTTCATCAGCTGTTCCTTAACTCTGCATGGTATTCGCCCAATAACCTTTTATAGCCGCACAGATCGCCCGATGTGACCTTTCTAATATATTCTTTCATTTGGTCAATGATAAAATCCGGAGCCAGCAAAGGATTGAGCAACGCATTCAGCGTATGTCTCAGATAGGCATATACTGTACACAGCTCATCTATGTCCTGAAGGTTTTTCTTATCCTCCATATACTCGTTGAAAAAAATATTCCATATGTCAAGGCACTGCGCCTTATTAAAGCCCATGGTCATCTCAACAACAAAGTCCTTCATCCCCAAAAACATGGGGAGTCCGGGAAGCTTGTAGTCGCAGCAGATAGCGATCAGCTCCAAAATAAAATGTCCATATCCGCATCCCTCAAGATCGATGATCGTGTTCCCCCGGTCTGAGGTCATGATATTTTTCATGTGGCAGTCTCCATGTACAAAACAATGCCCATCGGGTAACGCCTGAAGCATACCTTCGTATCGGTCATACTCCTCCCGATCCAGCTTATCACTGCACTTCTTTAAAATGTCAAGGTATGCCGCTTTCTGCGACTTAAATCGGTCTGCCGGAAGAACGATGCGGTTCAGTCCCTTTACAAATACAGCATAGTCCCGGATGATCCTTTCTCTCTTTTCGGGATTCTCTTTAATGACAACCGTATAGTCCCCTCCGCTGACCAGCTCATACACGATAGCCAATCGTCCACCGCAGTCACAGATATCAAAGGGAATCATAGCAGGCACACCCGCAATCAAAGCATTTTTTGTAAGCTCTCTCTCATTTTCAACAACCGGAAGCCCGATCCCTGTGCTAAACACCTTGACCGCCGTATCCTTGTCTATTTTATAAACGATGCCCCTGCTTCCCCGTCCGATCATTTCACAGCCGTCCACACTAATCTGCCTTCTTTTAAGTTTAACGGGCATCATCTCTTGGAAACCGGTTATTTCAAAGATGCCAAATATTTCCGTAGAGACATTCACTACGGACAGTTCGTATTTCTTTTTAAGCTTTAGAAGTACACGAAGACCTGCGCTGGAAATATAGCTGAGCCCATCTGCGTCCAGCACGACCTTATGGACATCGTCCGTCAGCTTCAGCATTTCCTGTTCAAATTCCGCCGCATTATCCGAACTCAGTCTTTCTATTCCGGATAAAGTCGCCTCGCCGTGATCTATATGGATTTTCATAAAAAAAGTCCTTTCATCTGATCAGCCAATGGATCATCCCATCAGCTGCAGTAATTCAAATCTGACCCTGTCCCTGAATTCCGGCTTGACCATGTACTGCACATACTGTTCGAGAAGATTCAGCCTGTCTCCTCCCCTGCCTTCAATCTTCATATGTTCAAACCCTGCCGGCTCATATTTTGTCCGGATCTCTTCTATATCCATAAAATTGCGGTTGTTCTTAGCGGCAAAAAAATTATTTTTACCATATGGACATCCCCGATCCTTTAAACTCCCCCTTAAAGCAGGATCGTCATTTTGGATTTGCATCCGGCTGATCTGTGCATAATGTTCACCGCGATCCGGACATCCATCCATACAGCAGGCATTGACCAGAAACTCGCACCTGTTCCTGTCCTTTATCCTTAAAAGTTCATCCCAAGCATGATTCATATTGTAGTCTATGACCAGCAGCTCATAATCCTTCTCTAACGCAGCGTTTACATCTGAGGCTGTTTTCAGCATTTTTGTCGTCGAGAGAATGATTCCAAAGTCCGGGTACCTGTCCCGAATATACTGCTCTAACAAAGAGGAATGGATGATAACGCTTTTTTCCATATCTAAATCCGAAGCAATCTTCATGATAGCATTGGCCGCTTCATTATACAGATGCTCCTCTGAAATCAGGCTGTTGGTAAAAGTAAAAGCGACTTTTTTCTTCATGCCGCAGATCTGCCGCAGGATTTTCTCCGACTCCGACAGGTCGACCTCTCCCTTCACAAACCGACCTCCGTTCCAGACCACGGGGAATGAATCATAGATATACTCAATATCTGCATTCTCATAAAAACAATTCCTGTATAATTCAAAATACCTGCAAAATAAAACATTTAATCTGAAATTTTTTTGAAAATCCGGGATATGGTATCGTATCATAATTATTGAAGTGGTGCATAAAAGCCACGCATCTTTTATAAGTATAAAAAAAGCCCAAAACAAGCCACCCTTCAGGTGACTCATTTTGGACCCTTGAACCTAAGTATATAAAGTTGTGCCAAATGCTACAGAACCGGTGCTAGACCCCCCCTGTTGAACATATGTTTGCATTCCGAAATTGTACTTATTCATAATTTGCCCCTCAAAAGTGACTTAACGTACAGTTTTTACACTTTGCTTTTTACAACATTATAAATAGCACCGAACAAAAATGCAACTTTCAAATTTGTTGATCATTCCAGACCTGTTTAATATCAGGTAACGTTTCAGCAGACTGAACTATTACCTCAAAGAAGAAGCCTTGCCTGACTGTTCGGGAAGCGATGAGTCTAAGGATCAAAGGCTTGGCAACAGGCGAGATGTATCGATTTTTCTATTGTTCAGAACGGGAATAATTGATAGAATCAAATAGTTGTTAAATATCTTTGGAAAATTACTTTGGGATTTTTTCTGGATATTACAAAGCACTCGCATATATCATACCCGGGCGCTTTGTATCATTTTCAATATACCGAATGGGAGGAATAAATTATGGCAAATCCTATAGTTACTATTACAATGGATGACGGTAAGGATATAAAGATCGAGCTTTATCCCGATATCGCACCAATCACCGTTGAAAATTTTGTAAAGCTTGTTAAGGATGGTTTTTATGATGGTCTTACTTTCCACAGAATCATTCCGGGATTCATGATTCAGGGAGGAGATCCTGAGGGAACCGGCATGGGTGGCCCGGGCTGGTCAATCAAGGGTGAGTTTTCATCAAACGGAGTTAAGAACGATCTGAAGCACACCCGCGGAGTCATCTCCATGGCACGCTCCATGAACCCGAATTCCGCAGGTTCACAGTTCTTCATCATGCACAAGGATTCACCTCATCTAGACGGCGATTATGCAGCCTTTGGAAAGGTTACAGAGGGCATGGAGGAAGTTGACCGTATCGCTTCCATTCCTACCGACTGGAACGACGCCCCTAAAATCTCTGTAACAATGACCAAGGTCACTGTAACAGAATAACTATAATCATTTGAGCAAATCCGCTAGAGATAAGTTCAAACAGAGCCAGAGGGCATCCATTTATAATCGGATGCCCTCTGGCTCTATTCCATCACTCAGTCTCTCCGGGAGTCTTACGAAGATCGATTCCACGAATAACCTTACGAAGTCCAAGTATGGAAACAGGATTTACAGACAGCTCATCAACTCCATAACGGAGGAAGGTCTCTGTCAGTGTAAGGTCTGCTCCAAGCTCTCCACAGATTCCAACCCAAGCACCGTGGCGGTGTCCCGCCTCGATAGTCATCTTAATCGCTTTCAGAACTGCAGGATGATGAGTATCAAGGAAAGGATCCAGGGCCGCATTCTGACGGTCTATGGCCAATGTATACTGAGTAAGATCATTGGTTCCGATGGACAAGAAATCACACTCTTCGGCAAGCTCATCCGCTATCAAAACAGCTGCCGGTGTCTCGATCATAACACCGATACTGTACTTACCGATTGTAACTCCCTTCTCAAGAAGCTCCTCTGTGCACTCCTTTATGAGCTGTTTGCACTCATGAAGCTCTCTTGCGGAAATAATCATCGGGAACATGATACCCAGATTTCCGTAAGCAGAAGCACGGAGCAGTGCCCTCAACTGAGTCTTGAAGAAATCTCTTCTTGTGAGGCAAAGTCTTATCGCACGACATCCCAATGCCGGATTGTCTTCCTTTACGAGATTCATGTAATCTACCTGCTTGTCAGCACCTATATCACAGGTACGAATGATAACCTGCTTTGGAGCAAGTGACTCAACTGCCAGTCTGTAGGCATTGAACTGCTCTTCCTCTGAAGGATAATCCTTGGAATTCAGATATACAAACTCTGAACGGAACAGTCCTACTCCGCCGGCATCATTCTGCTGAACAAGTCCGATATCTGAAGGTCCGCCTATATTAGCATAAACCTTGATTGTCTTTCCATCGATGGTTGTATTGCTCTGTCCCTTAAGTTCCTGAAGCAATGCCTTCTGTCTGTTATCGGCATCCTGCTTATTCTTAAGAGACTTCATGAGATCCTCTGTAGGTTCAATGTAAGCGCAGGCATTGTAGCCATCAAGAATGGCTGTCTTTCCGTCCCACTTGCTCGCTACATCACCGCACTGAACCAGAGCCGGGATTCCCATGGATCTTGCAAGTATAGCCGTATGGCTGTTAAGTGAACCTTCTCTCGTAATGATTCCGAGAAGAAGTGATTTATCGAGACGTACAGTCTCTGAAGGTGTAAGATCATTTGCCACAAGGATGCAAGGCTCTGTTCCCTGCATAGATTCGGGATCGATACCAAAGAGTACATTAAGAACTGCCTGCTCGATATCATAGATATCTGCTGAACGCTCCTTCATGTACGGATCATCCATCTCTGCAAAAACACGAGCCTGATTGTTGAAGGCTGTCTTTACTGCATACTCTGCATTGTGCTTCTGGCTGACAATGATCTCCTTTGTAGCGTCGATGAGGTCATCATCTTCAAGCATCATTGCATGCACTGAGAAGACCTCTGCACTTTCCTCGCCGGCATCAATAACTGCCTTTTCGTATAATGCATTCTGCTGATCGATAGCCTTTTCACGTGCCTCGTCAAAACGCGCAAGCTCAGCGTCTGTATCTTCAACAAGACTTTCACTGATAACTACCTTCGGTGGTGTGTACACCTTGATCTTTCCGATTGCTATTCCGTTAAGAACACTTTTTCCTGTTGCAACTTGCATACTTTTCTCCTTCTTGAGATAAAAATAAAGCTTCCCGGAAGTTACCTTCCGGTCTTCCGAGAAGCTTATGTCTTTGATCAGAAATTATCGTTAAGTGCCTTCTCAAGCTCAGCAGCGCAAGCCTCTTCGTCATCGCCTTCGATCTGAATCTTGATGGAATCACCCTGCTTAACGCCCAAACCCATAAGAGCAAGAAGCTTCTTCATATCTGCGTTCTTGTCGCCCTTATAGATAGTTACCTTTGAATTAAAAGCCTTTAAAGCCTTTACAAGGATACCAGCCGGTCTTGCATGGATTCCATTAGGGTCATTAACTGTAAACTCGATCTCTTTCATATTGATAATCTCCTTTTTGATTTATGTATTGCTACAATTATAACATATTATACACTAACTTCATTATAATCGTCACTATTTGTTAAAAGAACTACAACTACATCCGGGTGATCGGCAGCCTTAATTGCAGCCTTGGAGAATCTAAGTATGGGCTGACCTGCCTTAACCTTGTCTCCGTCCTCTACCAACGGCTCGAAGCCTTCACCGTTCATGGCAACGGTATCAACTCCCACATGGATAAGAACCTCCATATCACCGGGGCCGCTGAGTCCGATGGCATGCTTTGACTCAGCCACTGAGGAAACCTCGCCATCGAAAGGTGCGTAAACAACTTCTCCCTCCGGCTCGATTCCAACACCCGCACCAAGTACTCCTGATGCAAATGTCTCGTCAGGAATCTTGTCCTGAGGAATCACATTACCATCGATAGGTGCAAGGATGGTTCCTGCCTCGCAGGTTATAACCGGCTTCTGCTCAAATTTTCCTGTCTCTGCTGCTGCCTCATCCGCAGGCTTGTTTACAGGCTTTTTAACCTCTTCCTTCCAAAAGCTCCAGGTTCCTGCAAATGCTATTCCTCCGGAAACCAGAAGAAGAACTGTATAAACTCCTGCATTATTGATAGTGAGATATCCGGGGATACCGGTTACACCGTAAGCTGTAGCGCCGATTCCTGTGATGGCACCGAAGATCGAACCGATGGCTCCGCCCACCATACCTGCAACGAAAGGCTTATAGAAACGAAGGTTTACACCGAAGATTGCAGGCTCTGTAATTCCGAGGGCAGCTGAAAGAGCTGAAGGAACTGCGATAACCTTTGTCTTATTGCTCTGAGCCTTGAGACCTACTGCAAGACATGCACCGAACTGTGCGAAGTTCGCTGCTGATGCTATAGGCATCCAGGTGTTGAGACCAACACTTGAAAGCATTCCGGCCTCGATGACATTGTACATGTGGTGAAGACCCATAACTACGGTTACAGGGTAGATAGCACCCATTACCATTGCGCCCAAAGGATTCTTAACAAGAATCTGTGCTCCGTTAAGAACCATGGTCTCAAGTCCTGAGAAGATAGGTCCGATGATGGTAAATGTAACAAGAGCAGTGATGAGAACTGTACAAAGCGGTGTGATGAAAAGATCCAGCATCTCAGGAACATGCTTGTGGAACCATTTCTCAACATTACTCATAAGAAGTACTGCGATGATTACCGGGATTACGTGTCCCTGATAACCAAGCTGATTTATCTGGAACAATGAATAAGAATCTGTAATCCTGATGTGTCCAAAGAGATACCAAACTTCATAACCTGCTGCGGCATTCCAGCCGTTGGTAAGAGCTGAATGGATCATCAAAAGACCTATAACCGCTCCGAGGAAGATATTTCCGCCAAAAACTCTGGCTGCTGAAATGGCAACGATTACAGGCAGATATGCAAATGCAGTATTCGCTACCATATCAAGGAAAGCATACCAGTCTGTTCCCGCAAAATTGAGTCCCGGTATCTTTCCGAGAGCCTCTACAAGGCCCATCATAAGACCGGAAGCAACGATAGCAGGAAGGATCGGCACAAAGACATCACCGATAGGCTTAAGCAGCTGCTTCCAGAGTGGCTGCTTAGCGGCTGCAGCTGCCTTTACATCATCCTTTGTAGCTGCCGTCATACCTGTGATACTCAGGAACTCATCATAAACCTTGTTTACGGTTCCTGTTCCGATGATCAATTGGAGCTGACCATTGGATTCAAACATACCCTTAACGCCCTCGACATTATCAAGATACTCCTTGTCCACCTTGCTGTTGTCCTTGATAACAAGTCTGAGTCTCGTTGCACAATGCGCTGCCTGTGCGACATTATCACGTCCACCTATGTGGTCAACGATCTCCTGTGCACACTTTCTGTAATCAAGTGCCATTTTATTTACCTCACTTTAAGATATATAACACTAATCTGCCACATAACCCCCCGGCAGACATGCACGATTGAAAGCATGGATTATTTGATTAATGCTGTCTCCATGAAAAACAGCCGGCCGGTTTTCAGATCTTATATTGCCTGCATCACACCGATTGATCGGTTTTCGAATCCGGACTCATCAGGTATCAGGCTGTTTATGTCATGACCAGCCTGTACTCAACGCTTTATATGAGCTTAAGATCTGCAAATGCCTTGGCAAGGCCATCCTCAGTAACCGACGGACAGACGATATCGGAAATCTCCTTGAGCTTTTCGGAGCCGTTTGCCATACATACAGAAACACCTACGGTCTCTATCATCTCAAGGTCATTCATGCTGTCTCCGAAGCCTATGGTGTCTTCGATGGGGATTCCCAGGTGCTCCGCAATGAGCCTTACGCCTTTACCCTTATCGAATTTCCGGTTAATGAGTTCGCCATTGACACATCCATGTGCAGGAACATCCTGTATAACGAAGCTGAAATCCTTCTCAAGAAGCGATCTGCATTCATCTATCTGGGAATTCTCCCTTGCCATGATAACCACCTTATAAATGGGCTGTCCGTCATACTCATCCATGGGGCGGATGCCGAGGTTCTCGCTCAGAGCTTTCCGCCAGCGCTCTATTTCGGAATTACCTCCCTCGGTACTGTCAAGAAAATCCTTAAGGTTGGCATCACCGAAAGATCCGTCTTTTCCTTCGATGGTACAAAACACACCGTTTTTATGGAGTGACTCCAGCGCTATGTTCAGCTGCTCATTACTCATAGGGCAATCATAAAGGACCTCGTCACCACAGGTAACATATCCTCCCGAGCTACCCACAACTCCGTCAAAATCATACTTAAGAACAGGCTTGAGCATGTCAAAATTTCTTCCTGTACACAGAAATACTTTATGTCCGTTCTGTTGGGCTTTCTTTATGGCTTCCACAGCACTGTCCGGCGGAACATTGGTTCCCGCGGGAGTCAGAGTGCCGTCAATGTCTACGAAAATCAGTTTGTTTTTCATATCCGGTCATCTCCAAATCTGTGTCAATCGTTTGACACAAATGTAGTTTAACAAATTTTTAACAATCTTGCACTATAAAACTTCAATTATCGATTAAAAAAATTATCTGTCCTGTTCTCTGTATAAAACCCCTGATATTTAAACAGATAAAGATCTTTTTAAGCTTCTAGCACTTAGCAATAAGCCATACAAAATCTCTTGCCGGAATTCCAACAGCCTTTGCTTCTCTCCGTTTACCGGTCATCAGATCTATATATTTCTCTTCTTCGTTGATCCAGGCGGTTTCATCCTGAGTTGAGAAATTGAAGAGAGCTATCATCTTTTCACCGTGGAAATATCTTCCTATTCCAAGGACGTGATCATTGTAGGTTTCAATTATCCAGCAATCTGCTCCGGATTCAAAAACTATATGTTTAGAACGGAGCTTCTCAAGCTTTCGTAAAGCCTTATAGATACGTCCCTGTCTCTTTGCGGGGGATTTTCTTGCCGCAACTTCATCCCATTTGAAGGCACCTCTGTGGAGATACCTTGAATCATCCCATTTTTCCGGATCCTCATGGTATGTGTAGTCATTAAGCTGACCTATCTCATCTCCGGAATAGATGATAGGGATTCCGCTCTGGGTAAGCAGAAATGCGTGCAGCATTATGTCAAGCCGAATTCCTATATCCAGCTTCCAGTCATTTCTTTCATACTCTGCTGCCTCAATGCCGCAAAGGGATGCTGTAGTTCCGCAAAGTCTTGCGTCTCCCAGTCTCGGGTCATTATTGTAAAGCTCGCCTCTCGAATCAAGCCCATAATGTGCTCCGCAGAAATATTCATTAAGGAACTTTTTATGTGAAACCTCTTCCACTCCGAACTGCTTCAGGTAGTCATAGTCCAGCCCCCACCCGATATCATCGTGACAGCGAAGATAGTTAAGGAAAACATACTGCTTCGGCAATGCAAAAACCTGACCAAGCTGATGCTTCATGAGCCTTACATCCTGAGTTGCCACAGTATGCCAGGTACTTGCCATGGTGGTAACATTATAAAGCATATGGCATTCCGGTTTTTCAATTGTACCAAAATAAGGAACCACCTTGCTTGGCTCCATTACAACCTCTCCCAGCAGAAGAGTTCCCGGGCACACGATTTCTGATGCCATTCTCATGATACGTACAAGTGTATGTACCTGAGGAAGGTTACGACAGTTGGTACCCAGCTCCTTCCAGATGTATGGTGTGGCATCAAGTCTTATAACATCAACACCGTGATTACACAGGTTCAGCATGTTAGCAGTCATGTCATTGAATACAACCGGATTTCTGTAGTTGAGATCCCACTGGTATGGATAAAAGGTAGTCATCACCACCTTATGAACCGCCTCGCACCAGGTGAAATTGCCGGGTGCCGTAGTCGGGAAAACCTGTGGTACGGTTTTTTCAAACCTGTTGGGGATATCCCAGTTATCGTAGAAGAAATATCTGTCCTGATATTCCCTCTCACCATTCCTTGCGCGACGGGCCCACTCATGATCTTCGGAAGTATGATTCATGACAAAATCCATGCACACACTCATTCCGTTCCTGTGGCATTCTTCCGCAAGCTCCTTCAGATCCTCCATGGTTCCAAGCTCCGGCTGTACTCTTCGGAAATCAGAAACCGCATATCCTCCGTCGGAACGCCCCTTAGGGCTCTCGAGAAGAGGCATAAGATGAATATAATTTGAACCTGTCTCTTTAAGATATGAAATCTTTTCCTTAACACCCTTCAGAGTTTTATTAAAACAGTTCACATACATCTGCATTCCCAGCATCTCGTTTCCGCGATACCAGTCAGGAACCAGTTCTCTTGCTTCATCCCATTCCTTCAGATCAGAGTCACGTTCCTCATAGTACTGATGAAGCATACACAAAAAATAGTCAAAGGCCTGCTGATCATTATGATACAGCTCGCTATAGAGCCACTTAAGTTCATCATAATGCTTATCAAGCCGCTCCTTAAACTCTTTCTCCAAATTAATGCTTTCAAACATATCTAACCATGTCCTTTGTTATTTTATTTTTAGTTCACGTTCTAAATAGAATTAATATTGTTCTAAACGTAATTATAAGAAAAAATTTCCGTCGCCGCAATGCAATGAAGCAGTATTTACAAAAAAAATATTATTTCTTTTACCCACTATGATGATTGATTTTTTATCGCCTCTCTTCTACAATCGAATTAGTCTGTTTTTTCACAATTTGCGTGGATCGCATAAGGTTTTATGAATGATCAAATTCAAGCGTCAGTCTTTCGCAAAGCAGATTATATCGATGGTCTGACGGTTAGCTATTCAGGAGCCAATTAGATCTGCAGCTGTATGTCAGAGATAAACGGCGAAAAACATGCGTTTATAGAGGAGGACAACATATGTTATATGGAGCATTAGAAGCAGGCGGAACCAAGATGGTATGTGCCATAGGTGATGAAAACGGTAAGATTCTGGAACAGATTTCGATACCAACCGTTTCTCCGGAAGAAACCATGCCAAAGATCATTGACTGGTTTAAGGACAAAAACATTGAAGCTCTGGGTATCGCGGCCTTCGGACCTATAGATCTGAACCGTAAATCGCCCACCTATGGAAGCTTCACAACAACTCCGAAGCTTAAATGGGCAAATTACAACATTGTTAAAGACATGAGGGATGCCCTGCATATTCCTATCGGCTTTGATACCGACGTTAACGGTTCACTGCTTGGGGAGATAACATACGGACAGGCCAGGGGGCTCACAGATGCTGTATATCTCACTATCGGAACAGGTGTAGGCGGTGGAGTAATGTCCAACGGAAAGCTTGTTCATGGAATGCTTCATCCGGAGCTTGGACATATGAAGCTTCTTCCTTATGAGGGGGATACTTACAAGGGTCACTGCCCTTATCACGGCACCTGCCTGGAAGGCATGGCGGCCGGTCCCGCTATCGAGGATCGCTGGGGCAAAAAAGCCATAGAGCTTAAAGATGACGCAAAGGTTTGGGACATGGAAGCTTTTTATATTGCTCAGGCGCTTTGCAATATCATACTTATCACGAGTCCGCAGATCATCATTCTGGGAGGTGGGGTAATGCACCAGCTTCAGCTTTTCCCTCTCATCCGTGAGAAGGTCAGGGAGATGCTGAACGGATATCTGAAGACTTCTGAGCTTTCGGATCTTGATCACTATATCGTTCCTGCGTCGCTGAATGACGATCAGGGTATCATGGGATGTATCAAGCTAGCTATAGACGAAAAGAGACTGGAAGGTTAAGGCAAGCCGGCCGGAGCCGGAGGTCAGCTGTTTATAAACGAGGCGCTTCGTCGGAAAAATCTAAAATCGGACCCCTAAGAACCACTAGGCCCTCGCCAATGTCAGATATTTTCTTTATGAAAAATCTGACTTGGCGAGGGGGCTAAGGAAAATAGAGCCAAGTGGTTCTAAGGGGTCCGATTTTGATTTTTCACGACTCAGCTTTACGTTTATAAACAGCTGACCTCCGGCTCCTACTTATCTACTAATCCACAGCTTACATCAATGTGCGTTGATATCAACCCTTCCGGGGTCGTATTT
This sequence comes from Oribacterium sp., assembly GCA_017627595.1. Lineage (GTDB taxonomy): Bacteria > Bacillota > Clostridia > Lachnospirales > Lachnospiraceae > Oribacterium. Next base: position 60,579 of record JAGAGL010000057.1, read on the forward strand.
GCTGTAGCGGATTTTCTGGGAGCCGTAGAGACCATAGTTACCGGAGAAAAGGAAGGTGATTGCTACGCCCAGGAGAATGAATGGGGATAACTCGAAGCCGAAGAGTTCGAAGCCGATCAGGATCGAGGTCATGGGGCAGTTTGTCACTCCGCAGAAAACGAAGGTTGCACCAAGGGCTGCGCCCATGGTGGGAGACATTCCGAAAAGAACAGCAACTGAATGTCCAAATGTGGCGCCTACGAACAGTGTCGGTACGATTTCGCCACCCTGAAAGCCTCCGGAAAGTGTTACAGCGGTGAAGAGCATTTTCAGCAAAAATGCGTAGGGCACTATCTTAAATGCTCCGTCAAGAACACAGGCTTCTATGATAGCCGCACCGGCACCGTTGTAGGTCTGGGAGCCCACTATCATGGTGAGCACAACCACAATTGCGCCGCAGGCCGCGGCTCTTAAATAATTGTTTTTGACAGTCAGCTTTGCAAGCTTTTTTGAGCTGTGAAGAACTGCGCAGAAGAGCACTGCCACCAGGGAACAGTAGATTGCAAAGAGAACCGTCAGTCCCCCCTGTTTTAATGAAAACTCCGGTACATTTGCGATCACCATGGTTTCTTCCGAACCCGGGTTAATGACACCTGCTACAACATGTGCTGTAAGAGCCGCAACCACACAGGGCATAAATGCGGAGTAATACATCACTCCCACGGTACTCATCTCTATAGGCATAACTGAGGCTGCCAGTGGTGTTCTGAACAATGCCGCAAAGGAAGCACTCATGCCACACATGATGGTACGTCTCCGGTCTTTATCATTAAAACCTATAAGCAGTCTTCCGAGGGTATCCCCCAGAGAACCGCCAACCTGAAGCGCCGCTCCTTCTCTTCCGGCGGAACCTCCGAACAAATGAGTTACTACAGTTGAAACTATGATAAGCGGCGTCATGCGAAAAGGAACCTTCTGATCGTTATGTATGGAATCTATGACCAGGTTTGTTCCTCTCGGCGAATCCGCTCCGAGGATATGGTAGTACCAGACGATGGCAACACCTGCAAGCGGCAATCCGAAAAGAATCGCCGGATGAGCTGTCCTCAGGGCGGTAACATAGGAAATGGCCTTCCCGAATAATGCAGCCACAGTCCCTATTAAGGTTCCGCAAATAACGCCAAATATCATCCATTTCAGATTGATGAAGAATTTCTCAAATAAAATCCCGGTTTGCTTAGAAAATCTAATAGACATTTTCTTATTCCTTTTTCTTGATACATAATCAGATTTTCAGGGAAATGTCATCCAAAACATTTCCCTGAGATAATAACAATGAAATAATCCTAATGGCTTCTTCTGAACCGCTCATAGCCGCGCGGCTCCCACGATCAAAGACAAATCGTGGGCAGATATTTATGATGATTAAACTGTCTGCTGAGCAATGCCCTTAATGTTGTCGATAGCCCAGTCTTCATTTTCTATGGTTATGATAGATCCGCAATATGGACATTTTGCTGTCTGATTGATATCAAGAGGTGCTCCGCAATGAGGACATACCACTGACTTAAGTCCCGTTTCTGTGGATGTCCTGATTCCGGTCTTTCTGCAGAGATCATACTCATAGGTCATGAATTTTTCTCTGTTCTTATCGCCTGAGATCAATGCTCCTGTCTCGTCATCAACCGTATAATCCACAATACGTGACCGTACTTCGCAGACAATGTGATCCATGCCATTTTCCTGATACCAGGTCATAGGTTCAACCGAAAGAACAGCGATTCTCTCGATATAATTCGTCTGCCTGTTTCTTCTTAAAGCATCAAGCTGACGATCCGCCTGGGTATAGAAACTGTCGGTAAGATATGGACGTACTTCGGAAATATCCTTTGACTGCCATGCGTTCTGAAGCTTCACATAGACATTGGAAAGCTTTGATGCCAGGGCCGCGCTGTCAAAGTCAGGATCGATCTCTTTATAGGTATCGACAGGTTTACCCTTAGGTGCCTGTCTTCTTGTATTGATATTAACCGGCTTGTTTGCGTGGACGGAATTCATCTTCGCATTCGCTCTCATAAAATATACTAAAAGTATAATGAAAACGATTACGGCAATGATGTAAACTGCATCAAAACCTTCTGCTTCCGGTACGTTATAGTAGGAATTGTAGCCACCCGAGCTGTAGCCACTTGAACTTGAGCCGCTGTCCCAGCTTGAACCACTGTCCCAGCTTGAGCCGCTGTCCCAGCCTCCTGAGCTGTAATCGGAATCGCCTGAAAAGCTGCCAAAGTCTGCGCGTCCGGTTAATGCAAAAGCCGCTATAAGCATTCCCACCAGAAAAAAACTTATAAGCTTCCGTTTAAACTTATTTTTCATAAATCTCATACTCCTGTAATATAATGTAGGAAACAAGTTCATCGGATGATCAGGATAATGTTCAGGTCCCCTTCCTTCATGAATTCCCGGACAAAAACATTAATATAACCGCATCCGTAATCTACCTGCTTCTTAGTTTAGCATTTTTTGAATACATTATATATAACGGTTTTTTTAATGAATTATTTATCTCTTTCAGACTATCTAAAACAGACCTACGGTCAAAAGGTTTATAAGATTTCTCTTCAATCCGGCTGCACCTGTCCTAACAGGGACGGAACCCTGTCCGTGGGAGGCTGCATCTTCTGTTCCGAAGGCGGCTCGGGGGATTTTGCCGCCCCGCTGCTTCCGGTAAAGGAACAGATAGACATTGCCATAAAAAAAGTTGAACAAAAGCTGCCTGCCGGAAAAGAACATAAATTCATAGCCTATTTTCAGTCCTACACAAACACCTACGGAGACACAGCTAAGCTCAGGGCTTTGTATGAAGAGGCTCTCAGTGATGACCGGGTGGTTGCATTATCCATCGGAACAAGACCGGACTGCATAAAGGACGATATGCTTGAGGCATTGAAAAAACTTCAGACAAAGTACGGCAAAAAGATTTGGGTGGAACTGGGACTTCAGTCCATACATGAAAGCACTGCCAAACGTATAAACAGAGGATATCCTCTACCGGATTTTGAAGATACCTACAGAAAGCTGAAGGAAGCCGGTCTTACTGTCATCGTCCATGTCATCCTGGGGTTTCCCTGGGAAACCGAAACGGATATGCTGGAAACCATAAGATATCTCTCTTCTCTTTCGCCCGTGCTGGACGGTATCAAGCTGCAGCTGCTCCATGTACTGAAAGGAACCCGGCTGGGGGAAGATTATCTTCGTGAGCCGTTTCATGTGTTGGAGCTTCAGGAATACTGCGATCTTGTAGTCAAATGTTTAAAGCTTTTACCGAAAGAGACCGTAGTGCACCGTATAACCGGAGACGGGCCAAAAAAACTTCTTCTGGCTCCTTTATGGTCCGGAGATAAGAAAAAAGTTTTAAATACGCTTAATCGCGCGATAAAACTTTCATAAATAAATGGCGCTTTGATATAGAATTGAACTATATAGCAACCGTTTGACATATTTTTATTAAAAATTTTAAAGGAGTCTGTTGCCTAATCCCAATTCCTTAAGTTAGAATAAGGTTAATACCTTAATTATGATACTTTGGTAATGAATTTTTAATATTTGGGGGAATGTTAGATATTCATTGGGGAAATAAGATGACTGAGAGTAAAATGAATAGTATGATTAATTTCGCAAAAACAGCCAGACATATCCTGGATAAAAGTCCGGATAAACGGTATGTTCTGGTGCGTTCAAACATCAGGGATTTCAAGCTTGTGAATCAGATGTTTGGATTTCAGAAGGGAAATGAGATCCTCAACTGCATTAATGATTTCCTCTATGATCACAGGGACTCTTATGCCGCTTATGGTCAGATAGAGGTGGATCAGTTTGTATTTCTGGTGGAGAAGGAGAAGTTCTCACCCGGGGATTTTTCCGGTTTGCCACATATTTGTTCCGAACTTATAACCACAACTAAATTCCGTGTCCATATCCAGTTAGGGATTTATGAGATCGTAGATTCGCAGATGGAGATTTATTCCATGTGTGACAGAGCAAAGCTGGCCCTTAAATCCATAAAGATAGACGAGCCACTGTCCGTAGCATGGTATAACGAATCCATCATGGAAAGTCGCATCTATAACAAAAAGATCATCAATGAATTCGAAAACGCCCTGGAAAACAAGGCATTTGTCATGTATCTTCAGCCTCAGGCCAATACCAAGGGTGAGATAATGAGTGCAGAAGCATTAGCCAGATGGAATCTGGAAGACGGAACTACCCTTTCTCCTTCACAGTTTATAAAGATACTGGAGGAGTCAGAACTTATCTGGAAGCTGGATCTTTATATGTGGGAAAATGCCGCAAAGCTGTTATCACAGTGGAAGGACGATCCGGAGAAAAGGAATCTGAGTCTTTCAGTAAACATTTCTCCCAAGGATCTTTACTATGTTGATATAGAGAAAAAGCTGGTGGAGCTGGTCAAAAAATATGACATTTCTCCCGAAAAAATGAACATGGAGATAACTGAGTCAAGCTTCATTAACAACCCGGATCTCTACATTGACCTGATCGCAAGACTTCATAATGCAGGCTTTGCGATCGAGATCGATGATTTCGGAAGCGGCTATTCATCTCTTAACATGCTTAAAAACATCCGGGCGGATATCCTGAAGCTGGATATGGGATTTTTACATGACAGTAACGATCTCATCCGTTCCCAGATAATCATTGATTCCATTATCGAGATGGCGAAGCGTCTTGATATGCAGGTTATTTCCGAGGGCGTTGAGTCCCAGGAGCAGGCAGCCTTTTTGAAAATCAACGGCTGTGATCTTTTCCAGGGCTTCTACTTCTCAAGACCTGTGCCGGTTGATAAATTCGAGACCGTACTTAAAGAATATAATCTTGAGAAGACTTCAACTCACGGATCTCATCCGAAAACCACAAGAGATCTTGTTGCGGAAACCGCATAATACAGAACACTAAAATTAACAGTTCAGACGGTGGGCCGATACCACTAAAAGGAGCCCGAAGGGCTCCTTTTCTATGCCTTGAGTTATGTCTAATCCAAAACCAGGAGAACCGTCCCCTCTGGTTTTGCAGTTCCCATCCGGGGTTGAATCGTCTGCCGGCGGGTTTTCTTTTATCCGGTCTGATTTCCAAGTATCATTTGAGAGGTTACATCGTAAGCCTCGTTCTGCTGTGTACCATATGAAGAATTATGTCCCAAGGCTGCCAGCCATTTTCCATCATTTCCCACATAGTAGCCATCCGGAGTCCAAGTGTTGCTGAGCATCCCGTAATCTCCGAGATAATAGTAAGCTCCATGCCATTCCACCCATCCGGTCTGCATGTAACCGTTTTGGTTGAAATAATACCACTTATCCCCTATCTGCTGCCAGTTGTTTACTGTATAGCTGCCGTCGGAATTAAGATACCACCAGCCGTTTTGATCGAGCTTCCAGCTCCCGTTGGCATCCGCCGTAGGGGATAATGTTGTATATGATGAAGCTGCCGCAGCTTCTTCAGTCTCTGTCTCTGTCCCGAAGATATTGGCCTTTATGGAAGCCGCCTGTTCTGCTGAAAGATTCAGCACGTTGGAGATCGCATAGTTTCCTTTGTCATCGGAACCGTTGTTTGCCCGTACTGCAACGGAATATATGCCTGCACCGGTGAAATATTCATGAAAATCATAATGATCCTTTTTGGTTGAAACTCTTGTAACGTTGTTGCCATCCCTGTAAAGAATAAGATCGTATGCATCGGCATTACCACTCCAGCTTACCCGTCCGGTTTCTGCATTCAAGGTTACATCCGTCACCTTTGTACTCTTCGAGGATTTTTTGCTGCTTGAAGAACTGCTTGACTTCTTTGAGCTTGTAGAGCTTGAAACATTAACAGAATCCTTGTCTGTGGTTTCCACATATGCTGAGCTGCTCGCATCCTCAGACACATCAAGCTTGATGGTTATCTGGGAGCTTGATACCCTTTCAAATTCTTCGACATCGGCGTTTGTATAATCACCAAAAATATTAACTCCGCTCTTTTTCATTTTACTCGACCAGGAATTGCCCGATCCGGCGTTCATCTTTATGGTAAGAATATCATCGCTCTTACTCGAAGAAGAAACTTTATAGCCTGAAAGCGCCGAATAATTTGTCACTGACAAGCTGTTTCCGTTTTTCGTAACAGTTATGGATACGCTGCTGTATTCCTGGGCAAATGCCGTAACGGAGTACAATATAAGCCCGGACAAAAGCCCTATGGCACCGCAAAATGTCTTTTTCATATCTATCTCCTCTTCCATTTGTGAGACGGTGAAATCGTCTTGCCTACTTGCTGCCGCATAGCTTTAGCTGTATCTCATGGTTGGCATTCCTTCCAAACCTATGAATACATATACCGCCTTAAGTCACAGTTTTCGTCTGAACTTCAAGGTGACAATTTGTCACCTGTCAGGATTATTGTAACATAGGGAACAATTATTTCCTTGTCTTTTAAGGTACGGTAATCTGACTTTTTATTACAAAATGATAAATAGCCTATAATTTTTTAATCAGGGTATAATCATTTTCGGAATATTGTCGTAAATAGATATATGTGAGTGAGTTTCAGTGTGACAAAACCTGTCACACCTATAAATACAGTTTTACTATTGTTTCAGCAAGGAATTAATGCTCTTACGGAGGAACCCATGAAGTATATTCTTGACCTTAGCGACGTAACCGATCGTGATGAATTATTTGATGCCATCGTTGATCAGCTTCCGGTGTCCGGCTATTTTGAAAGAAGTCTGGATGGTCTATATGAAGATTTTAGCGAAATCCTGGAGGATAGTGAACTTGTGGTGAAAAACTTTGAGGAGCTTGCTGAGTCTGAGCCTCAGTTCTTTAAGAAGCTTAAGCATACTCTTAAAGCCCTGATGGTGGACATACCGGATTTCGAGGTACGATTCTCTTCCGAAGATGAATCGGAGGATGAATATGATAATTCCGAGGAGGCTGAATATGATTCCAGCGGCGATGACTATTCCGATCCGGATGATAATTACAGCGACAGCGACAGTTATGATAAGATTGATATGTAAATGGGATTTTGCAGGGTGCCTTGACCGGCATCCTGCTTTTCTTTTGGCCCCTTGGATTTTCAATGTTCTAATATTCGTCATGTTTTCTTAAAATTCAAGTATCTTTTTTTCAGTTTCACTTCAGCATGCATTGTTATCATGATGCCATCAGTTACAAAACCTGTGTGGAATTGCAGATCACTTTCCTGTATAGGATATCGGCTGAGAAAAATAAGGTTTGATTAAATGAATTAAAAGATAAAACCTAAGGAGGCTAAAAATGAATACAAAACATGCATTAGCAGCATTAACAGCTGCTGCCATGATAGCAGGAACTTCCATTCCGGCATATGCAGACAGCAGAACTGCGATTTCTTCGGTAACCATCAATGTGGCAACCGATCTTTCAATCGGCTCAACTTCCAGCGATGTGGAAGTTACAACAAGTTCTTCATTATATGATGTTTACAGTGCGACCATTACAAATACACCGAGTGATGGCTGGGAAGAAGATGATAACCCAAAGGTACAGATCAAGCTCCAGCTTGAAGACAGCGATGATTATAAGTGGAATATCACGAAATCCGATGTCACGGTAACCGGTGATGACGGTTCAGTCACATCAGTTTCAGGTGGAAGCGGCCACGGATACCTCACCATCGTTTATACACTTAAGGATCTTGATGAAGTTTACACCAACTGGTCAAGTTCTCTCGATCTTGATATAGATGATGCAGACTGGCAGTCCGGAAACGGTATTGCAGACTGGACAGCTGCCGAAAGTGCAAAAAAATATGAGGTCAAGCTTTACAGGGGAAGCTCTCTTCTGACAACCGTAACTACCACAAATACCTATTACAGCTTCGCTAATTATTTTACATCCGCAGGTACTTACAGTTACAAGGTACGCGCAATATACACAAGCTCCCATAAGGGTGACTGGGAAGAGTCCGATGACAATTACGTAACAGAAACTGAGGCAAGCTACATTTACTCAAAATATAACTCAAGTGTCAACAGCACTGCTTCTTCTACCTCAAGTTCCTATGTAACAGGTCTTACAGGTTCAACCGTATACGGACCGACAACATTGGCAAACACACTGGCAAATTCAACGGGCGGTCAGTGGATTCAGGATCAGTACGGCTGGTGGTACAGAAATGCTGACGGCTCCTGGACTTCCAACGGCTGGCAGCAGATAAACGGTAAGTTCTATTATTTCAACTCCTCCGGATATATGCAGACCGGATGGATCCTTTGGGACTACCAGTACTACTATTGCGGCGCTGACGGAGCAATGCTCACTAACACAACAACCCCTGACGGCTACTATGTAAACTCCTCAGGTGTCTGGGTTTCAAATTACAGCCCGTATAGCTATACTGCATAAGTTCCCCCAGTCGCCAGAGCCAGCGGGCATCCATATGACAACGGGTCGCTTCGGCGGAAAGATCTAAAATATCCCCCCTAAGAACCACTAGGCCCTCGCCAATGTCAGAGATTTTCTTTATGAAAACTCTGACTTGGCGAGGGGGCTAAGGAAAATGAAATCCAAGTGGTTCTAAGGGGGGATATTTTGATCTTTCTCGCCGAAGCTCAACGTTGTCATATGGATGCCTCTGGCTCTGGCTCTAAATTTAATCCCGATAGCTTGTATTACTCATCAAACCCCACAACCCATGTGATTACGAATCCTAAAGCTGTTGCAAGTACTGCTGCAATGCAGGCAAAGACAAAGTTCTGCATTGTGCCGCCGAGGAAGATAGGAAGTGTAATGAATGAGCAGGATGCTGTTGCATAGGCACGGACATCGAATATACCTACAAAGACACCTGTGATTGCTGCTGCAATGATGGCTGAGATAAGTGGCTTTCTCAGACGGATGAGACAGCCGTAAAGTGCAGGCTCGGTTACTGAAAGGAGTGCTGTTACGCCTGTTGAGATTCCTGTCTGCTTATTCTCTGCCTTTTTGGCCTTAACGCCCACATTGGGAGTTCGATTTCGGATTTTTCTATCAAAGCGGCCCGTTTCTATGACCTATTATTTTGCGAGAAGTATCACACCATTTCCGGCGCCAATGCGGTCAGCACCGGCGTTAATAAGCTCCATAGCCTGCTCATAGGTCCTGATTCCGCCGCTTGCCTTGACCTTTGCGCGGTCGCCAACAGTCTTTTTCATGAGAGCAACATCCGATGCAAGGGCTCCGCCGGTGGAAAAGCCTGTTGAAGTCTTTACAAAGGAAGCTCCGGCTTCAACCGAAAGCTCACAGGCTTTCACGATCTCATCCTTTGTGAGCAGGCAGGTTTCGATTATAACCTTCACGGTTCTGCCTTCACTTGCATCAACCACTGCCTTGATATCGGCTTTCACCATTTCATAGTTTCTGTCTTTCATGCCACCGACATTTATGACCATGTCAACCTCATCAGCTCCATCCTGAACCGCTGTCTTTGCCTCAAATGCCTTTGCCGCAGTACTCATGGCTCCGAGAGGGAAACCCACAACACAGCAAACCTTGACATCGCTGCCCTTAAGCTCTTCTGCCACAAGAGGTACGTGACAGGTATTGACACATACAGATGCAAAGCCATACTCCTTTGCTTCACTGCAATATCTTTTGATAGTTTCTGTAGTGGCATCCGCCTTAAGCATTGTATGGTCGATCATTTTTGCGATATTCATAATTTCCCCCTTATTGTTACTTATAATAATCCTTTATGCCTTATCTATTGAACACTCATGTTCACCTGTTTTAGCATTATAATTTATGCCCACAAGAAGAATGTTTCCTTTATAAGGTTTTAATATATCTATGTACCCTTTTTCTTTTATCTGAGTAATAGCACCGCCTGATGTCTTATTCCATTTAAGTTCTATCACCATTGCAGGAAGTCTGGATAGGGAAGTTGGTATGAAAACAACATCTGCTATCCTCTTTCCTGATGGCATTTCCTCAATCTTAATGCATTGACCTACTGCCGTAAGGTAGGCATACTTAATAATAGACCTAAGTGATTGCTCATTATTGTAATACTGTGGTGCGTATTGTTCTCCTCTGATTTCGGTCATCGCAGCAGCTACCGCTTCACCGTCTTCATTCAAAGTATCTTCAAGAAGCTTTTGAGACCTTTTGATCAGCCTCACCCACGTATTATTGATTCCCTTTTGAGATAAGAACTGTTTAAACTCAATTCTCACCTCTTCATTTGGAATCTGTACTGTCTTTTCTTCCTCATGATAAGTCAGATATCCTAAATGAATGAGCAGTGTAAGTACATCATCTGCACTTGCAAAAGTCTCAAAATCATTCTGAAACAAATCGACGTTAACAGGTATTTTTTCTCCGGATATCAGGCGGGCCACAGTTTGCTGTAATCCTTCAAAGTCCATATTGATATAGTTTTTCAATGATTCAGCTGCAGAAGTCTTTCTCCAATACGATTGGCACTTACCGGACTTTAACGCCTTCATTACAGAATAAGGATTATAAACCGATCCCACTAATGGAAGATCATAACCATCGTACCATGCCTTTATCTCCTCAAACCCAACTCTTGTACCTTTACAGCGCTGTTTTACTTCTTCCTCAGTAAAGCCTACAAAATTTCCAAATTCAAGAGTATCCAGCATTGATGATTCATCAAATTCAGAAATTGCTGACTGCGACCCATCTTTCTTGATTGGTAGAATTCCTGTCATGTATGCTGCTGCAACAGCTTTAGGAGTGAAGTTGTTATTCTTAAACCATCCACGCAGCATATTAAGATACACCGTCTGAGCTTTTTCATCGTCCTTGGCTTCCCTGATCATGGCATCCCACTCATCAATAATAAAAATAAACGGTTTCCCATCTTTTTGATCAATATAATGAAGCATGCAGTCTTCAAGGCTTTTATCAATAGGTGCATCTGAATCCAATACTAACACTTCTTCTTTTACTGCCTTTGCAATTCTCGAAGGAATGTCCGTAAGAGGGATTTGCTCTCGTTTTGCATATGAGATAAATCCCGATATATCGAGACATATAACATTATAATTATTAATATGTTCCTCATAACTCTCTGACTCCGCAATAATCTTGTCATCAAATAGTTTGTGTGAATCGCAAGAGCAGTCATAATAAGCCGTCAACATCTTTACTGCATACGACTTACCAAAACGTCTCGGTCTGCTAAGGCAGATCAGACTCTCATCGCCGCCAATTCTATCATTAAAAAGCTCAATCAATGCAGTTTTGTCTACATAGTTTGAGCCGCTAATTCTCTTAAACGCCTGATTACCAGGATTAACATATGTCCCCATAAAATCAGCCTACCTTTTTATGAAATTTCATCATTCTGCTACCTTCCACCCTACAAGCCATCTAATATGTAGAGCATCACACCGTCCCCTCAAATAATACCTTATCCCCTATCTCAACTCTATTTAGTATTTCCTATGATTCCTTATTCGTTTACTTATATTATAATAGTATACAGACATAATATCATAATATTCATCGATAGGGAGAGCTCCTATGAATAAAAAGCTGATTCACACAATAGCGACTTTTTTTTCCATCCTCTTGATATCAAAAGCCTATACAAACGTGGCATTATCCTATGGCACTGTTCCAACTTATTCCGGGACTACAGCGCAGATCCAGACAACTTCCTCTGCATCTCTTCAGGTCATCGGTGCCGATCTCTGCGACAGTACCGGTGCAAAGAAACAGCTGAAGGGCATCTCAACCCATGGTATCCAGTGGTTTCCGGAGTATATCAATGCCGACTGCTTCAGATTTTTCCGGGATAACTGGGGCTGCAATCTCATTCGTTTTGCCATGTATACGGAAGAAGGAGGATATCTCAGTTCCAACGAAAAAGCGGCGCAGCTGAAAGCCTTAATTGATAACGGCGTTCAAAGCTGCACCTCCCTTGGCATGTATTCTATTATTGACTGGCATATTCTGAGCGATTGGAATCCTCTCAGTCACGTTGAAGAAGCGAAAAGCTTTTTCAGCAGCATGTCAGCATTATACAAGGATAACCCCTATGTCATATACGAAATCTGCAATGAGCCAAATGGCAGAACCTCCTGGAACGATATAAAAGCCTATGCTGAGCAGATAATCCCGGTTATCCGTGCCAATGCTCCCGACGCCATCATTCTCGTCGGAACCCCAACCTGGTCTCAGGATGTAGATCAGGCTGCCATGAATCCCATTGCACCTTCGTTAAGTCATAATGTGATGTACACTCTTCACTTCTATGCAGCCACTCACAGGGATGACCTCCGCAGCAAACTTTTGACCGCAAGAGCATCCGGACTCCCTATCTTCATCAGTGAATTCTCCACCTGTGATGCATCAGGAAACGGATCTGTGGACTACAACTCAGCCCAAAGCTGGTTCAGCCTCATAAAAGAAAATAATCTTTCTTTTGCCGGCTGGAATCTTTCAAACAAAGCGGAATCCTCTGCAATTTTGAAACCCGGAACTGTAAGCACAACCGGTACCTGGACCGACGGCGACTTCTCGGAAACCGGACTACTTCTGAAGAGCCTTATGACCGGCTGATGAATAATCTTATATACCCCAAAAAAGGGATGCACATGCTCAAGCATTGTGCACCCCTTTTTTGTGTAAACAAACCTCTTATTATGCTATTTGAAGCAAAATTATATTATTCTGCCACCTTCCACCCTACAAGTTTTCTTGATTTTGAATCAAATGTTACACCAATCTTATATAGTTTTCTTTCGTCTGCAATATACGGCAGTGCATAATCCTTTGTATCAATCTGAGCAAGAGCAGCCTCGGCTGTATCATCTCTCTTAAACTCAAACAGATAGATATATTTATCTGTCCTTATGCACAAATCAATGCGCCCATCATAAATCTGTCTTTCGCAGTCAACATACCTTCCCAGAAGTATGGCAAGCAAATAGACAACCGACTGGAAATAATGCTCAAAGGGATCATCTTCTCTCGTATAGGTAATACTGGCAAATAATCCCGTTAGCACGTCTCTTATCTTATCCAACTGCCCATTTTCAATGTAATCATCCAAAGTAAAGATATCGAGACCATTGCCGGGTGTTGCTTTTGGGACATAATATTTTAAAAGGCTTTCGATGAAACCATATTTCACTTCATCATTCGGAAAGCATAATGTGTATCTTCTGCGTTTTTTATCATAATCAGCTATTGTAATATATCCTGTTTGATAGAGAAGTGGAACCAGATCCAAAGTATCTCCGGTATAATCCTTTAGGGTAGCTTCATTTGCAAAAATAGTCCTATTTGTAAATTTTTGAACTTCAAATCCACTATCCTTTATCTTACTCAAAAGGAATGTTGGTGTTCCCGTTTCAAACCAGTAAGAACCAAAATCATTTGAAAAAAATGCATTTAATAAGCTAAACGGGTTATAAACGCCCTCGGCTGAAGGATGGAAATGATAGCCGTCATATTGTTGTTTGATAGTACTCAGGCATTCATCAGTACTCATTTCCTGTCTGTCAGCCAACATGTGTACTTCACGGTCGAAATACTTATTTATCTCATCATCAGTGATTCCACACAGCGTTGCATATTCCTTGTCCATAGAAATATCTTTAAGCTGATTTAAATCGCTGAAAATGCTCACCTTATGGAATTTAGTTACACCGGTAATAAATATGAACTGGATTGATTCATCGCAGCTTTTCAGAACACTGAAAAAGCCCTTAAACACCTCTTTATTGTGATCCTGAAGTTCCTTTTTATTAATTACATCAAGCAGCGGTTTATCATATTCATCTACCAATACCACACAACGAAGGCCTGTCTTTTCCTTTGCTTTTATGAGAAGCTTTTGAAACCTTTCTCCTAAAGCATTAGCTTGGTTTTCATAGCCATACTCCTCTTCCCATTCCGAAAGCATAAAAGATAACTTCTGCTCCAAAGCTCCTTCAGTCTGATAGTTTGCTCCGTTAAAATCAAAATAGAACACAGGATAATTCTTCCAGGCTTCCGCATTATCTTTTTCCAGTACTTCTATTGCAAGACCCTCGAATAATTCTTTCTTACCCTCCCAATATGCCTTCATTGCAGAAAGAAGAAGACTCTTTCCAAATCTTCTGGGTCTGCTCAAAAAGTATGGAACGTTATTATGAGCAAGTCTGTATATAAACTCTGTCTTATCAACATAAAGAAATTTGTCAGTTCTGATTTTTATAAATCCCTGTATACCTACAGGCAATTTTCTGATCACATCTCCCATATCGCAGATCTCCTTCGAAATAACCTGGCAAAATTATATCATTGCCAAAGTCTATTCACAATTCAACCTATATTTAGTGCTCACGACTAAGGTCACGAATGTGTGGCAGCTAATTATCAACACTCTATATATCATGCAATCCGCAGCAAAATCTTCAAAGCATATGCCACGAAAGACAGTATCACTGTCAGAACAATATACTTTAGTCCATAGTTTAAACGATCACATCTTATATGAAGCTTATCAAGATTTTTATTGATGACTGACCGGTAAAGAACTATAAGTTCTGTTATTGCATCCTCCTCCGGCATTTCGTTGAGCTTTAAACATTCAATTTTTACCGGATCCATGCGGAGTATCCCTTCCGGTTCCAGAAGACGCATAAGGTATATCAAAATATAAACGTATGAGATAATAACTGCACAACACATCAGGATATAAAGCCCTGCAACTACTGATTTTGCCGTAGGTCCCTGAAAACTGATCTCCGTAAAACTCGAAAACAGTCCTGTGATAAACACAAACAGGAAACCGCAGAATGTAATGATGATATAAACCTTATTATCGAGCTTATTGCTTCGGTCAAAGACATTGGAATACTCAATGCGAAGAGTTTCCAGTTCCTGGCGGTTTCCGTTCTGCCGGATATCAGTTTTCCCGACAACAGCCTGCTGTTCCGAAATATTGGCAATTTCTTTTTGTTCTTTATTCATGGACACCTCTCATCTATAATCGCGTGTTTTTCAACGTTTATTTCTGACACACAGATGCAGCTCTAATTGGCTCCTTATTTAGCGGCATAAGAATACCGCCGGATGTCTTTCTCCAATCCAACAAAAAGATTTGGAAATCCATGAATCCAATTTCATTGTTGTCATATGACACCAAACAGACTGCTTATGTCTTCGTCAATTATTCTGTCACTTTTGCATTCAGCATTTTGAAGCATCTTTTCTACTCTGTTTTCCAGAGCGACGCCGATGAATCTGTCAACGTCTATGCCTCTAAGACTGAAGAAATAAAAGGGGTTCTCATCAAATCGCACTCCGATTCCGTACATCACAGCGGCTACATGCTTGCACATAAGAGCCCAGTCCGGGCAGCTGCAGCCGAAGCTTATTTCCTTTACAGTTGGAAAAAGTCCCCCTTCGGAAGTGAATACTTCCTTGAGTTCTTCCGGGAATTCACCACTTACCAGCTTCTCAAGACTCTCTATCCTGGTACTGCATTTATCGATGATCTTCTGGCAGTTTTCTTCAGAAAGTCTGCCAATCCTGATCTCAACATTGTAAGGTGAACGTCTTCTGCCCTGCACCTTGGCAAGAACCCGTCCGTCATGAATCTGAAGATCGATAACTGTGCCTGAACGTACATAACCTTTCCCACGGTCAAGCCTGCTGCTGTAATCCGCATAGCTTTCGAGATTCCGGCACCAGGCCTGTCCCCACCAGCTGGTACATATCTCACCGCGTCTGGTTTTAGGTATGATAGGTGAATAGTTTTTTCCTTTCTTTTTAGCCGTTGAGGCACTCTCTTTTGCCTTACGCCTCAATTCTTCTGCAGACGGTTGAGAGTAAACCGTATGATCGTCCCAATATCTCGCCATATCTTATATCTCCAGTTTCATAAGGTTAATAAGCTCAGAGTCGGACATCTCCGTGATCCAGTTCTCGCCTGTTCCCACAACACTTTCCGCAAGAGACACCTTATCTGTTATCAGTTTATCTATACGTTCCTCTATAGTTCCCACGGAAACAAATTTGTGCACGATAACACTCTTATTCTGACCTATCCTGTAAGCTCTGTCGGTTGCCTGATTCTCCACTGCGGGATTCCACCATCTGTCAAAATGTATCACATGATTTGCGGCTGTCAGATTCAGTCCGGTGCCTCCCGCCTTAAGAGAAAGTATCATATACGGCACATAGGTCTCAGCATTAAACTGATCCACCAGCTTCTGACGTCTGGAAACCGGCACCCCGCCGTGGATGACCAGACCCTCGCACTCAAATATCTCTGTAAGGAACTTCTCAAGATACGGAATAATTTCTTTATACTGAGTAAAAATAAGCACTCTCTCACGTCTTGAATATATTGTCTCACAGAGCGCCCTCATAACTTCAAACTTGCCGCTGTCCTTTGGCGAAAATCTCTCCTGTCCAAGAAACTGATCCGGATGATTGCAGATCTGTTTAAGCTTTGTTAATGTCGCAAGCACCAGACCTCTTCTCTTCATTCCGTCTACTAAGTCCAATGCTTTTTCAAGATCTGCGACCTGTTTTCTGTATAAAACGATCTGCTTCGGCGAAAGATTTACATAATCAATCTTTTCAACCTTATCAGGCAGGTCTTTGATGATCTTTTTGTCACTCTTCAGGCGGCGGAGAAGAAAAGGACTGATGATGTTTTTAAGCTTTCCATAGCCTTCTGAATGCTGGGGAAGTTCCTTTGTGAATTTACGGAATTCGTCAGAAGTTCCGAGAAGGCCTTTATTCAGGAAGTCAAAAAGTGACCATAAGTTCGTAAGATCATTCTCTATGGGCGTACCTGTCATGGCGATCTTATGAACTGCAGGAATCTTTTTAATGGCTCTGGTCTGTTTTGTAGCAGGATTCTTTATGGCCTGAGCTTCATCAAGGATGAGATAATCTGCCTTTCTTTTGGAAAGCCCTTCCATCCTTAGTGCCATACCATAGGTCGTAACATTAATAAAGGACGGATCATCCAGATACTGTTTTTCCATTACTTCCGCCTTTTCGCCATGCATGATCCTGAACGGAAGATCCGGAGCGAATTTTTCCACCTCTTTTTCCCAGTTTCCAAGAAGAGATGCCGGCACTATCAAAAGCGCGACCGCATTCTTATCCTTCTTGTAGACCCATGAAAGAAATGTGATTATCTGGAGAGTCTTTCCGAGACCCATGTCATCAGCAAGGCAGGCTCCGAAATTGATATTATTCATGTAGCAAAGCCATCTGAAGCCCGTCTCCTGATAAGAACGGAGATCGGCTTTGACTGTCTTTGGAACCTTTTCATTCTTTATATTCTGGGGTTTCTTGAGATTTCCCAAAAGAGTTCCCAGCCATTTGCCGTTTGTAACCACGGGTCCGATGTCAATGTCTATCTTGTCAGAAGAAAGACCTGCCTCAAACTTCAAGGCTTCCAAAAGGCTCATATCACCACGATACTTTTCAAGATCCCCCAGCATTCTTTCAAGACGTGAGTGATTGACCTCAACCCACTTGCCCTTCAGAAGGGCAAGTCCTTCGGTCTGATCCAAAAGGCTCTTAATATCACTTTCAGTCAGTGGCACACCATCCACTGTAAGCTCCGGAACCATTGATACAATGGACTCTGCTCCCAGAAGTGCAGGCTTGTCTTCACCAAGCTTTACCTGCATTGAAATGCTGCTCTGTCCACGCTTCCACCAGTTCGGAAGACGGCATACTACACCGCATTCCTCTATTTTCGGAACCGCCTTTAAAAATTCATAGGCTTCTTCCGAGGTCATTCTCAACGGATGAAACATTTCCCCTGACTCCACAAAGGAAGCAATGAGCGGGGAAACCTCTGCTGTTCTTCCGAGACACGCAAGAAGCTGAAGGAGCTTGTCCCTGTCATGCTTGTATTCCTCCAATGCATAGGACAGGGGTACATGTCTGACTCCGCCGTCTTCATCTTTTGTAGCATAGGTTGCCAAAAAGGCAAAGGGGTTTCCGGTATCATCCCTGGTATTCTCAACAAGATGAAAAAATATCCTTTCCGGAACCCTCAGATCCTGACTAAGCTCCGTAAGATACATTCCGGCTGTTCCCTCGTACTCACGAAGACCGGCTGTAAAAACCGAAGAAAGCCTCATGACCTGAAGGGCGATCCAGGCTCTGCCTATATTCTCCGTTCCTATTCCGAAGGGAATCGTCATTTCAAGTTCTTCGCAGGTCTCTTCTGAAAGTTCTATCTGCACCTTATCTCTCAGTACTTCAAGATCGGGATTACTCTGCACCGCCTTGATAAAATAGCCGGATAATCTTTTCAGAAACGCAAAGGAGGGGCTTTCTCCACCACTTACAGGAGAAAGTCCCGCCTCCAAAAGAGCCTTGTATTTATCAGCTATGAATTGCTGCCTCAGTTTCTGTTCAGCTTCAGCGCCTGTAATTTCATCTTCAGGTCTGTCAACTATAAAACTGTCCTCCGTGAATATGAATGAGAGCAATGTATTTCCTCCTTTTTTGTATCAAAACTCATCATTGGGAATGATTATACATCTTCCGGAATGATTTAGCAAAATTGGGTGCACAATGCTCCTGCATTGTGCACCCCCCTCCTGCTGAAATCAAAAATCTTTTATTTTAATATAATCTCACACCTGCTTAAGTGCTTCCTCCAGCGCTTTTGAAAGCTGGTCACCACAGGAGGTTCCCTTTCCTCCGCAGTCCACTCCTTTCAGGAGCCCTGCAATCTCACTTGCAGGATGACCTTCGCAAAGTCGGGAAATGGCCTTGAGGTTTCCGTTGCAGCCTCCCACAAAAGAAACATTTCGCACCTTATTTTCATCATCCAGCTCAAAGTCGATCAGTCTGCTGCAGGTTCCGCTGGTTTTATACTGAAAATGTGTCATGATCTATCTCCTTCTTCAAACTTTTCTTGAAAAAGTCCACTTGATACTCTGATCAAATATACTCTGCTTGAATTATTTTCACGAGCCTTTAACTCTAATTCTTTATTGTATATGCAGAAATATCAAATACCTTTGAATCAGGTCGGTCATCGAACTCATGGATCGTATAAACCGCATCCGTGGCACCCGGCGTATCTGAATCCGGATTTTCTGCGCGCAGGAATTTTGCAAGATGACCATCCTTATCATATAAGAAAATACACTCCGGTTCGTAACCTTCAGCCGGGAATATCTCGGCATCATAAGTTACTCCATTATGTTCCATGGTATCTTTACTGTAATTGGTTCTCTGACTGCAGACATATATATCATTGATCAGATCGTCTAACAGTTCCGGATCATTCCTGATAAAGGAAGATGACACATCGGTCACCATGATTCCGGTCATATCATCAGGATACAGATTGTAAACCTTATCATCACTGTAATAGGTGATCATCCGGTCTGTCCGACTCTTCACCTTCATAGTACGAAGAGAATGATACTGACCGTCAAGAACCTGTACCTCATATTCCTGTGTGACATCCTGAGCCTCAAGATACACATCGTACTGTAGATAGATTTCGTCAGCTGTATCCAAACGGTTCCAGAGATCAGCTGTATGTGAGTCATTACCGCTATTCGGAAGATCAAGCTCACCGTTATTTACCTTCTCAGTATACTCTTCCATTGTCATGAGTTCATAGGACGAAGTATCCGCGTCTTCTTTCGCAAAATATATAACATCCCCGCCTGTATCCGGTATTTCAAGTTCGATAATGCCATCTCTGATTATACAGTCTGCTGTTCCTCCGTCATCAACCGTAACCTGCAGCTTTTCTCCGTCCCGGGTCCATTTTTTTACAGTAGTCTTATCTCCGTTTAATGTCATGTACCCGGTGCCATCCTTTTCCAACATCAATTCAGATGTAAGCTCTAAGGATTCCGCATAGAAAGCATGACCTTCTGATAAAGCTCCGAAAGCCGTATATGTGCCTTCTATCGGTCCCGTATATTCCTTTTTTGTGGAATTTGAACCACCCAGAAGCGCCTCCTCAATATTTGAAATTTCACCCCTGGCGGAGGCTGACTCTTTTTCAGGAACCATTTCTTTATTCTCTTTAGTTTCCGACACAGCAGCCGTGGTTTCCTGAGCTGCAGTTGTTGTTGAGACTACCGCAGTTGTTTCTGTCACAGCCTCCGGTGCCTGCCCGGCATCTGTTGTCTCTGACTTTCCTCCACAGGCACTTAAAAATGTCACCATCAATAATAATGTCGTAATAGTTAATCCATTCATAAAATAATTGCCATTTCTTTTCATATTCATCCTCCTCTGAAATAAATAAGTCCTTAGTTCTTCTGCAATCATTCCGCACAGATTATCTTGCACATACATTTATGTTTTTATTTTACCATAGCCTGCCTCACTTTTATATGGATAAACTAAGAGGTGCACAATAATTGCTTATTGTGCACCCCCCGCTCAGGAACGTACTGCCTTAATTTAAAAGCTCTTTTATACTCTCTTCACTGAACTTTTCAAACTCCTCCACCGGAAGCGGCTTACAGAAATAAAATCCCTGCATATCCGAGCAGCCATTCTCCTGAAGGAATCTAGCCTGGATTATATCCTCTACACCTTCAGAGATAATCTTCAAGCCGAGGTCATTGACCATCCTTATCATATAGGACACGATGATCCTTCCTTTTGCCGGGTCACCGTTTGCGGTAAGGAAACGGAAATCCAGTTTTATACGATCCACCGGTATTTCTTTCAGCATTCGAAGTGATGAATATCCGCTTCCGAAATCATCCATCTCAACTTCAAAGCCATATTCCCGTAGCCGCCTTGAAGCATCAATGATATAGGATGAATTTTCCGTATAGGCAGTTTCTGTTATCTCTATATGCAGCTGGTCCGGAGTCAGTCTATAGGTTGTTATCAATTCCTTAAAATGATTTGGGATATCTGCCTGTTCCTTTATGTCATTTCTCGAAATGTTTACAGATACAGTTCTGTGGATCCCCTGATCGTTCCATCTCTGAAGATCCTGACACACCTTTTCCCAAACAAAACAGTCCAGATCGTAGACAAGTCCTGCTTCCTCAAGGACAGGGATAAACTCACCGGGACTTATCCATCCTAGCTTTGAATGCTTCCACCGGCATAGTGCCTCGGCACCGGTGATACTTCCTGTTTCAAAATTCACCTGAGGCTGATACCACACCTGTATCTCACCGGATCCGATGGCAATGGGAAGATTTTCTATGATGTCCGCAGACCTCATTCCTCTTTCCCACTGATCCGGATTATAGAAGCCATAGCTTTCTTTAAGGTTTTCCTTAACCTTTTTCTCCGCCACCCTGGCATAATCCACCATATGGTCTACATCGGGATTCCTGTAATCTTCAGGCGTAAGAACATAGATCCCGCTGCAGATCCTTACCTTATTGTCTTTATTCCTGCTTATAAAGAAATCCCTTACCTGATTGATAACATCATTTTCATCCTGCTTAAGCTGCTTATTTCCTCCGGCGTGCCTGAAAACGACAACATGATCTCCTTCTATCCTTCCTATGGCTTCGTCATCCCCCATTACCTCCATGGATTTTTTTACCCAGAAGCTCAGAAGCTCATCTCCTGCCTCCTTCCCGTAACGGTCATTGATATACTTGAAATCCCGGATATTGTTGTAGGAAAGAAAGTACTTGGTGTCCGGATTGTCTCTCAGGATCTCAACAACCTTTTTTCTGAAGCCATTTATGCTCAGTGCTCCGGTCAGAGAATCATGGTCCAGAAGCTCCCGCATTTTCTGTTCCTGCTGCAGCTTGACAGCAGTGTATCTTTGTTGTGAGATAATGATTATTGCGATAAAAAGTAATACTCCAAGAAGAATGACAGCACCATACTTATGGATATAGTCAAAGAAATCATACTTGTACAGATTACGTGAAGTGTAATCAAGCACTATACCCTGGCTGACGGTATACGGAAGGTCTGAAATCCCCCGGTTCAGATGTTCGATAATGTCGCGTCCTCTGTCAGTATCTCTGGTTCCTGCCCTGAAATCCATAGAGAATATGGTTGAAGTCTGTGGAGAAAGATCCTCATAAGAAGGTTTCTGAAGTATGAAGCTCCAAAAATAGGAATTGTGAAGGAGGGCATCTACCTCTCCTGAGCGAAGAGCCTTGACGCAATCATCCATATCATCATATAGGCTGATCTCCATGTCGGGATACATCCCCTTTACTGTCTCAGCCACGCCGCCCTGGGATCTGAGCATCCCCACCTTAAGCTTATTCAAGGCTGAAAGGTTCCGGTTATTCTCTGTAACAATGGTGAAGGGTGTCTGCATCAAGTTATCAGAAACTATGCTGGACTGACCTGAAGCGCTTTTTATGGCGCTGCCGAAGGGCATAAGAATGTCGTACTCTTCGTTATCGAGAGCATCCTTCAGGGTCTCTTCCTTCATAGCTACGAAGTTCAGCTCATACCCGGCATTATCCGCTGCCTCCCTCAAAAGATCCGCACCGATGCCTATGATCTCTTCTTTTGAATCATCGAGATAAAAAACCGGGCAGCGGTCAACGGGAACACATACCGTAAGGATCTCTTTGCCTCCGGCTTCCGGACCGGCAAAGGACATAAACGAAAAACAGAGCACAACAAAAAGACTTAGGATCAAAGCCTTTATCAGATTAAAGTTTCTTTTTGCTTTCAAAACAAAATCCCTTCCTTTTCTTTACCCTTTATATGAAAGTTCGACCTTGTTGCTTTTTTTATAAATTTTTACTTATAGAAATCTTCCAAAGACCAAAGATTATATGGTATGCCAAATAATCAATGTATTTTCCCATAATGTAAAAAGGCGGCCGGGATTACCCGACCGCCTTTAAATACATTACTTATATAAACGTATACTTTTTGGGAATTAAATCTGAATTACTTGACCAAGCCTGATGGCAGTCAAACTATCATCCAACATACTCTACAGCGCTATTTCCTGCGATCTGACCAAATACGATGATATCTGTTACAGCTGTTCCGCCAAGACGGTTTCCGCCGTGAACGCCTCCGGTAACCTCACCGGCTGCGAAAAGACCAGGGATAACTTCGCCTGACTTGTTGATAACTTCTGAATTCGTATTGATCTTAAGTCCACCCATTGTGTGATGGATACCGGGAGTTACAAGGATTGCATAGTAAGGTGCTGTTGCAAGGTCGTTTTCATTAGAGAATGATGTACGTCCGAACTCTTCATCCTTCTTGTCAGCCCAGATCTTAGCCCAGCCTTCCATTGTCTCCTTGAATGCATCAGCCGGGATACCGATAGCCTCTGCAAGCTCCTCATAGGTCTCGCCCTTGTAGCCGTAACCGGAATCAAGGTAACCCTGATATACCTTAGAACCATCGATCATCTTCTGGTCAAGGATAAGCCATGCAGTACCGTTTGTCTGCTCTATCTCAGCTGCAGAAACCTTATCTCTTGTTGAAACTTCATCATAGAAACGCTTTCCTTCATTGTTTACAAGGATAGCACCGTCACCACGTACACCCTCTGTGATAAGGTGAGCATTGCCACCCTCATCAACATGTACTGTAGGATGGATCTGGATCTGATCAAGATCAACTACGTCAGCATTAACATCTTCAGCCTGTGCCATCTTGATACCCTGACCAAGCGCACCGTCAGCATTGGTTGAGCAGAAGCCCTTGAGATCAGGTTTAAGCTCTTCAACCATCTCCTGGTTTGCACCGAAACCACCTGTAGCAAGAACTACAGCCTTGGCATTTACAGTGATCTCGTTTCCGGTCTCACCTTCTGCAACGACACCAACTGCCTTGCCGTCTTCCATGATGATCTTGTTAGCTGTTGTATTGTAGTAAACCTCGATGCCGTCTCTCTCCTCAACGTTCTTTGTAAGAGCAGGTACGATGAATGCTCCGACTGAAAGTGTCTTGCCTTCTGCATCTACAGGTCTGTGGATACGCTTAACCGAAGCACCGCCGGCAGCACCAACAGATGAAAGCTCTGCGTTGTGCTCCTTAAGCCATGTGATAGCACCTGCTGAATTCTTTGTAAGTGTATCAACAAGCTCAGGATCATTGATTCCATGTCCGCCGATGATTGTATCGAGAGCCATAAGCTCAGGAGTATCGAAATATCCGTCAGGTGAAGCCTGGTAAGCATCCCACTGCTGCTGAACTGTTGCAGCAAGCTTTGTGATAGTCTCATTATCAGCCCACTTCTCAGCTGCTGTCTTGAGAGTCTTCTCAACACCATCACCCTCTGTAAACTCATTCTTGCTCTGGTATTCTGTGCCTGCAGCATTGAGGCCACCTGTTGAACGAACAGTGTTTCCACCGCCCATTGCCTGTGACTCAAGGATAACTACCTTCTTACCTGCGTCAGCTGCTGTGATGGCTGCTGTCATACCTGCGCCACCCATACCAACTACAACTATATCTGTTTCGATGGTCATATCCTCTTGAGGCTCAACTGCTGCATCGATCTCTATTGAATCAAGGTCTTCAGGCTTAAGTCCTGCCTCAGCAAGAGCTGCTGTTGCTGCCTTAACGATAGCATCTGATGTGATGGTAGCACCCGAAACAGCATCAACCTGAACTGTATTTCCTGCGATCATCTTCTCAGGGAAATCAGCTATAGGTTTTGTTCCTATACCGTCTGTCTCTCCCGGACCTTCAATCTTAACGTCTGCGATCTTTCCGTCTTCAAGTGTCAATGTAACTGTTACAGGGTTACTGTCACCATGGATTCCCGGTGCCGATCCTGTGAATGTTCCCGAAACTGCTCCTCCCTCTGCTGCCGGAGCCTCTGTTGCTGCGTCTGTTGCAGCTGCGGTTGTTTCTGCCTCCGGTGCTGCTGTTGTTGCTGCCGGAGGAGTGCTTCCGGCACATCCTGCAAGGGCTGTTGCTGTCATGGCTCCTGCCATAACCACTGAAGTAATCTTTCTACCCAGTTCAAGTTTTTTCATAATATTCCTACCTCTCAATTAGTTTTGACAATTTTGTCAATCAGATACGGTTTTCTGTGGCAATATTATCATCCGGCTATAGATAATGCAACGGGTTTTTGATATATTATTGACAACGTTATGTTTTTTTTATAAATGCCGGAGTAGATTAATGAATATCATAGAAAAGATGCATCAATTTAAGGATTCCTACACCTCGAATGAACAGAAACTCTATCAGATGATCATTAAAAATCCTGACCTCATACACACCTTCACCATCACACAGATCGCAGGTTTTGCCGACGTCTCTACTTCAGCCATGCTGAGGTTTTGCAAACGACTGGGCTTTAACGGCTATAAGGATTTCAAATTTGAAATGGATGCCTGGCTCCGTTCCGAAAGTGCACAGTCAGCTTCCGACAATCCTCTTCAAAAAATCGCAAGCTCTTTTTCCGATGCCATAATGTCTATACCGGAGGCATGTGGTGATGGACTAAAAAAGCTTTCAACTGACATACTTTCATCTGATAAAGTCATGTGTTTTGGAAGATACAGAAACAAGATAGTCTGTGATAAATTCCGTATGAATCTCACAGACCTTGGCATCCCCTGTCTCGTCGCCTCTGATCTTCTGAGCTATGAGCATTCCGAGAAACTGGTTGTCCCCGACACTACTGTGATCATCTTCAGCGTTTATCACGATATGAAAAGCTATCAAAGCATAATTGAGGAAATCTCATCCATAACAGATAAGCTCTGGCTTGTAACCTGTAACATCGAAAGAACCAAACATACACCTATTCACAACATACTTCTTTTACCGAACATCTCAAACAATTTCATGGCCGTTGACCAACAGACAGTCATGATCGCATTTGTGGAAATGCTGACATATATATTGAGGCAGGAATAGTAATTCGCTGCAGTTAACCGAGCTGATGTTCTTATACACGAAAAACAAGACTGCAATAAAAGGGATTAAGCATATAAGAAACCGGGTGTAAGCCTATAACAACTCAGCCGGGTACAGGCAGACCGGAGTCAATGTACTTCGGCTTACCTATACCCGGCTGAGTTTTACCTGCTAATCCAATCCGCCGGATTCGACCGGCGGCACAATATTTTATGAAATAGTTTTATCCCGTTTAATATGGTATCTGCATCCACGGGCCAACGGGAACCTGCGGACCCGGGGATATAGTTCCCTGGTCAACTGTTGTTTCAGGAACAGTGACAGAAGTATCTCCTCTTGAAGGACCGAACTCATAGGCATTTTCATTTCCTGCAGAACCTGCGGGAACGTCATTGCCTTCTGAATCTGCATTATATGCTTCATTAATCTCTGCCGCAGCTTCTATCGGATCTTCACCGAAAGACTGTTCCGGTAATGTTTCCATCTCAGCCCAGTCACCTGTAATGAGGTTTCCGTTTACATCATACATTTCGGGAACCGTCTCCGGATCAAAGCTTTCAACAGATTCATGAGTCTCATACTGGATGTCAAGGTTACTGATAGATACCTTGCCATCATCTTTCTTTAATTCAGGAGCTTTGTACGTACCCTTTACGGCACCGACGCCCTTCATGAGATCCTCTACGGATGCCTCCTTATAGCGTTCCGCAAGACTCTTGTCGATCTGTATCTCTGACGCTCTTTTTTCTACCGCCGCTGTATCCGTCTTATCGGATGGCCTTACGGAGTTTCTTGCCTCAACAGTACGTATAGCCTGATATCTGCCCGTTGAGATTGAAAGATTGGATGCCATATTATGCTCCGTGAGATCAGCTGTGTTTATCAGATAATAACTGCTGCCGGTTCCGCTGCTGTCCGAATTGGTAGTCACATTGGTCATTCCTGAAATTTCATTGAGACTTTCTTTTATCTCATCTACAAGCAGCCCGGTTCTTTCAGGTTCCGATCCCGAGACATTGAGAAGGATACATGCTGTCGATGTATTTTTCCCGTTCCCGGATATTTTATCTTTGGTCGCTTCTTTCCCTGCTGTATCACCTTTGCCCGTTCCTGATGTCGCATTGTTTTTTGAATCAGCAAAAAGCCCCTGCTCCTCCATAACATCAACTGTCTTTTTGAGCGCCTGCCCCAGAGTATTACCTATAAGATGTTTTGTTTCCAGTTCTTTTTCCAAGGTGATGGCTTCATCGTTTACGGAGTAAACCTTTATAACTCGGTTAAAACGGTTTAATGAGAACTCCAGTGACGGATTTACATCCACAGACACATAGGAAACTGCGAATGCCGCGTTGTAGGTATACCAGACCACAAAGGTCAGTACCACCACCATAAATGCTGCTGCCACGAGACGTTTCAATATCTCTGCCGCAATGGGTCCGGCTCCTGTACCGCGGGTGGTCCCGACAATATCGATGGTATCCCCCGCCTGTAACTCATTCTGTTTTATTCTGATAATGTCACCGTTCTTCTTAAGAACCGCCGCCTTACCGTTTTTAACTTCCAGAACTACTGCTTTCATGTGTCATCACTTCCTGTTTTCTATATCATTTAAACATTTCATTCATATATCCTATCCGTATTTTCCCGAAACAAATTTATAATAATATCGGTTATTTCCTGATAACTTTACTGATATATGAAAAATATTCTCCAAGCTCCGGAAACTCTCCGTTCAGTATCTCCGCCGCCGCAATGATATATTTCCTGTGTTTCTCGATAATCTTCCTTGGCGCTCCACTGTATTTTACAAGCTCCTTCATGGGAAGATCGAGATTTGATCTCATCATGGAAAAGAAGGCTGGATTTTCAACCAGTACTGCCACCGAATCGGCGACAGCCCCCTTAGCCTTGGCTCCCTTCGGAGAACAGGCAACAACCTCAAAAAGAGAAAAGCCATAGGGCTCCAGCAGCGCCTGAACCTTATCTATCTCATCCTTTATAAAAAAATGACCTTTTTTTATTTCTTCGCTCCCGTCTTCTTTTATTTCTATGTTTTCTTCTTTTATTCCAATGTTTTCATCCGTCATAATTCCCTTGTGACTTGCAGGTCGCCCCTCCTGTTCTGCTTTATTGATAAAACTAGACCGTCGCTTCATAAAGAAGCTTATCTCCTACATGAACCTGCTTTATACCTTCTTCTTTTCTTTTATTAAAATTAAAGCTGAGCATATAACCGGTGGTCAAACCGAAGTAGTCAAGATACTCGCTTATTTGTTTTTCATCTATTCCTCTGAGAGGAAAAGATTATATAATCTTGTCTCAAATATTCTGTTGTCTATCCTTACACTATTATTATAGTTTCTAATAAAACCATACATCTGCATAAGGACAATGTCTCTCTGGTCAGGATTCCATGTAAGCTTAATGCCTTCCATGAGGATACTTCTGAGCGAAGCCTTTAATTCCGGAAGATTGTTGAGTTTCCCTGTCAATGACTGAAACAAAGTATTGTCCTCTGCGAGAATCAGCTTTACAGCTTCGTCCAAACCTCTGACAGACCATCTGTCTTTTATGTTATCAATCTTTTTTTCTACTTCTGTATCCAACAGTTCGCATATACGGCTGACAAGAAAGGGATACCCATTTGTATATTCTCTGATGAGCTTTGCCATCTCGCCGGTATCCATTCCGGTATTATGGTCTGCCTCATATTCATCCAGCATTCCTTTGATTCCGGCAGCTGAAAGACTCATATCGATAGTAAAATCTGCTGCTATATTCCACGGACTATTCTCTTTGTGTTCGTCCTCATCCCTTATTTTTATCTTAAGATGCTTAACATCAGTAACCCCTGATAATATGACTGATTTAAATGTCTGAACTCCGCTGGATTCCCTCGCGATATATCCATCTCTCAAAAGTCCGAGAAAATCAAGGAACACCTGATTATTTGTTGCACTATCAACCTCATCGATTATCAAAACTACCGGCTTTTCACTGACGGCAATCCATCTTCTGAATACACGATAAAGTTCATCCATCTTAAGCTGTTCAGCTTCTTTTCCGCAAAAACCTTCCAAGGCACTAATAGTCTTTTCAGGAATAGGAACCCCAAAGAACTCAGCCTGATCCAGCACCAGTCTTGAAAATGTTTGAACAAACTCACCCTCTGTCTGATATCCGGCCTTTGTTATTCCCTCAAAACTGAGACTTAAAACAATATAATCATCGACAAGTGCCTGCTGCAGTGCTTTCAGAGTTGTTGTTTTTCCATACTGCCTTGCCCGGTTAATGGTGAAATATTTCCCACTATAAACCAGCTTCTTTATCTCCTCCACTCTCTCGGAGATATCAACCATATAATGTTTTGACGGAATACATACCGCTGTAGTATTAAATGATTTCACGAATAACCCCTTTGCCGAACCATGTAATAAACAACTTCCAATCAGGTTTGCCAAAAAACAAATAAGCTACGATATAAGGAGTAAAAGAACAATGTCTTTAAACCTGCTTATATCGTAGCATATTCTAAACTTTTAAAAAACGATGATTTTTCCTATTTCCCCGACACCTAAGTCAATGCTTCCACATCCAATTTTGAGGAGGAACATCAGGAATACCAGCGGATCACCGCGAACTAAAGCCTATAGCACTAAGAGGCAGTTGTCCGTATGATTAATTCATCCGGACAACTGCCCCTTCATTTTTCACCTGAATATTTTTTTACTAAGCTTCATCTAAGCAGATCATATACTTATAAAGCACTTACTGTATGTGAGGCTTTCTTCTTTTTTACAGCATCTGAAACGTACGGCCAGCATACTGAGAAAACTGCAAGACCCAGGAAAAGAAGTGACAGTGGTCTTGTGAAAAACTCAGCATAACTTCCATGAGCATAGCTTACACCCTTACGGAAATATGACTCGAGGTCATCTGAAAGGATAAATGCAAGTACGAGAGGACTAAGTGATACTCCTGCAATGTTAAGGAAGATAGCAAGGAAGCATAATCCCAGCATTACAAAAATATTGAACTCTGTATTGGATACTCCATATGCTCCGATATAACAGATGGTCAGAATAACGCTGTACAGAAAGTGATATGGTATCTTCAGTATCAATGGGAGCCATCTCTTAAATATAACCTGAAGCAGAAAGGTCACCACAGCGCTCACCAGAACGCAGGCAAATACCAGATATGCGAGGTCCGGCTGCTGGGTCATAAAGAGAGGTCCGGCCTGAAGGCCATGTATGGTAAGTCCTGCAATCAGCATTGCCGTAATACCGTCACCCGGGATACCAAGTGCCATCATCGGAATGAGCGCACCGCCGAGAGAAGCATTGTTTGAGGTTTCCGATGCCCATATACCCTCATCACAGCCGTTACCGAATTCCTCAGGATGTTTGCTTGAGGCCTTAGCCTGACCGTAGGCAACCATGTTGGAGATACCTGATCCCATACCTGGAAGAAAACCGATCCAGAGTCCGATAAAAAATGACCTTATTATCGTCGGAAGGTTTCTGACCACATCTGCCATACCTATACCAAAGCCCTTAAGGTCAGTCTTCTTAACCTCAGGAAGTTTTCCCTGATCCTTGGCGTAATCCCTGATAACCTGACAGAGAGCAAACATTCCAAGCATCTGACATACTGTAGATATACCGGAGTCAAGATAATGTGTGCCGAATGTATATCTCGCCACACCTGTTATAGGATCCATTCCGAAACATCCGAGCAGAAGTCCTATTCCTGCCGCGAGGATTCCCTTCCAGATACTACCCTTGGAGAGTGCCGCAACAAGAGTGATGGCACAGAAGCAGAGAGAGAAATATTCCCATGGGCCAAGCATCAAAGCAAAATCAGCAATGATTGGTGACAGTACCGTTGCAATAAGAACTGAAGCAACCGTTCCAAAAAAAGATGCCGTCATGCCTATTGCAAGAGCCTGGGACGCCTTACCGTTCCTGGTCATGGGAAAACCATCAAAGCAGGTAGCTATGGCTGAGCTGGAACCCGGAATGCCGATAAGCACCGCTGATATAAATGTTCCCGACACACCACCTATCCACATAGCAAGAAGTATGATGAAAGAGGTATTGGTAGACAGTCCAAAGGTAACCGGAAGCAGCAGCGAAATACCCAGTGTTGCCGAAAGCCCCGGAATGGCACCAAATATGATGCCTATGATAACAACGCCTACAATGAGCAAAAGGTTCAAAGGCTGCAGGCATAGCAAGAGTCCCGAAAGATAATATGACATACTCTCCTCCTATCCAAAAATAAGTCCTGAAGGAAGCTTAATCTGAAATCCAATCACAAACATTCCATACAGAAAAGCAGTAACCGCAAGGCTGATGATAACATTTTGCCACCACTTAACTTCCTCATCACCCTTTAAGGTGTTCACAAAAGCAAACATTGCAAAAGGTGTGGTAATCAAAAATCCTAAAAGAGTCAAAGCTATGCCGTAAAGCACCAGTTCGAGATATGCAAATGTTATCTTCCTGACGCCTCCAGCAGGAAAGTACGGTTTCTCCACCGACTTGTCTCTGAGCCCCTGCAGAATGAGCATTACTGAGCTGAAAAGTATCAGCGCAAGTGCCACATACGGCATCATCCTTGGGCCCGGCTCTATGAGGTTAGGAATCTCTCTTAGCTTTTGAGTCTGGATATAGAAAAAAATCACTGCAATGATCCCGACTATTCCTGTTATAGTATTTCGCTTTAATTTCATCATTACCTCCATGAGTCATGTATAATCTTTTTCCATAAAACCGGTATATGACTCATCTGTTAATGTATCAGTCGTTTACCTTTATGCCGAGATATTCACTTACTTCAATTTCAGCCTGGTACTCTGCATCTCTGATCTCAACTGACTCAGCAAGATCATGCCACTCAGGGATATGTCCTACCGATACAAGTCCGTCATGACAGTCCTTATCGTTGTAGATTTTCTCAAGAGCTGCGTTCATCTTCTCCACCTGAGCCTGATCCATACCTGCCGGTCCGTAAACATAGTGCTTTACATTCCAGTAAAGATCCTCATAGCCCTGCTCCTGAATAGTCTTATAGTTATCAGGAAGCGTTGCATCATAATCAGAGATCTTCAGTCCGTCACCTGCGATAGTTGCGATAACCTTTAACTTTCCGGCTGCCTCGTACTCCTTGGCATTACCGATTCCGGCAAATCCCAAATCGATAAATCCGCCGGCAAGGGCTGTGAGTCGGTCTGATTCTGATGATGCCTCCACAGCATTGAACTGAATGTCCGCTGTCTTCTGGATACGTCCAAACTGCATGGTATTGTTGCCGGAGTTAGGCATTCCTGCATTAAGCTTTCCCGGATTTGCCTTTGCATACTCCACAAGCTCCTGAAAGGTGTTGTACGGAGCATTGGCAGGGGCACAGAGTGCAGAAAATCCGTTATCATCCATGGCTGCAATGAGTGTCAGATCCTCCTTGGGATTAACGTCTGAGTTTCCGGTGATCCACTGGATATTCAAGGCTGCTGTGGCAAGTGTGATGGTTGTTCCGTCAGGCTTTGCGTTGGCAACTGTCTGGTGTCCTACAGTATTGGAATCATAATTTGTAACTGTGTTTGTAAGCCCGAGATCCCTTGTCATGGCCTCAGACATATATCGTATGGCAAGGTCTGATCCGCCGCCTGCCTTGCCTGGTACAACCCAGGTGATGGTCTCACCGGTTGGGAAACCGTAATCCTCTTCTGATGTTTCAGCCGAAGCTTCTGTTCCGGCAGCAGTTGTTGCCGCCTCCTGTGCCTTTGTTTCCTGAGCCTTAGTCTCAGGTGTCTGTGATGATCCACAGGCTGTTGCTCCCATAGCCATAAGAGCTGCCATAATGATGGCCAATGTACGTTTTTTCATTTTTAATTCCTCCTTAAATATAGAGAGTCTGTGTCTGCTCTCTTGTTTTATCTGCAAAAGTACTATGATGTTGATTTCAAAAGTATTTGTCACCAACCGATGCTATGTATGTTTCAATCCGGAAGATATATGGTCTTCGACTCAAGATAGCCAAGCTTCTCTATCTTCTCCAGATCCATACGTACAGGTATGCCGTTGATATCCGTCCTCACAAAGCACTTTCCGTCATGCATTTCCGGAA
This sequence comes from Oribacterium sp., assembly GCA_017627595.1. GTDB lineage: Bacteria > Bacillota > Clostridia > Lachnospirales > Lachnospiraceae > Oribacterium. Next base: position 93,536 of record JAGAGL010000057.1, read on the forward strand.
CATTGAGCATTAATTCATGAACCGGTTCCGATATCGGTGCATGGAACTCGATCCTTTCATCCTCCCCGTAAAGGCAGCCGAAGGAAGCATTATAAGCAGTACGCCCTCCGGACTGGAACTCAAGTCCCGCCTCACGGCACATGTCTCTGATCTTTAACAAATCATCTATCCTGGTCATGCGCCCGAGCGATGGCTGCAGTATATCAACTCCCTTTTCGATATAGATTTCATACATGTAGGAAATCCTCATGGACTCTCCGGCTGAAATCTTCTGCTTAACTCCCATCTCCTTCATCCTTTTGATACCGTTAAAATCAGATGAATGTATAGGCTCCTCAAACCATTCAAGATCATATGGCTCTGCCAGGCGTGCAAACTTCACAGCATCCTCAACACTCCATCTCTGGTTTGCATCCACTGCAATGCCAATGTTACTGCCTACTGCTTTACGAACCTTCTCGATACGTCTTAAATCACGTTCCATGTTGACCCCCTTATCGCTGCCAACCTTGAACTTTACTGTGGTAAATCCTTCTGAGACATATCTCTGCATATCCTCTACCAGTTCTTCATCTGAGAGGAGAATGCTACCGCCGCCCTTGTAGGCTGCTGCCCAATCCTTTTCCGCTCCCAGAAATCTGTGAATCGGTTTCTCCGCTCTTTGTGAAAGTATGTCCAGCATCAGGAGATCCGCTGTGCCTACATTAACAGCGGGGCCGGACTGAAAACCGGCATTTCTCACCTGCCAGTAAAGGGTATCCCTCCACTCGTTATAGCTTTTGACTCCTCCGTTAAGCAGCTTCGGGAGCATTTCTTTTACAAAGGCCCTTGTGACTGTGTAATGCGCTGTTGCTCCGGTGTCATCCGACAGCTCCAGATAGCCTTGTTCCGGGATAAACTGTCCAAATCCACCTGTTCCATCCTGGAATGGTTTCGGCAGCGGGATAGGTCTGAAATTATAGTAGACGGCCTTGGTAAACCGTATCTTATCTTCAAAATTGAATGAATTCATGAGTCCTCCCTTGAAATCCTCAGTTTAATGCATTTATTAAACTCTTAAATTTTTTGCTTTTTTTATTTGATTTTCATCTGACAGTTGTGATTATATTGAAAACGCAAACAGATTTCGCTTCAAAATTGCACAATTAATATTAATATTTTGGTTGTTTTGCACAAGCATTTCATCATATAATGAATTGCGCATGATTTATTTCAATGGGATATTTCATTTTGAAACGATGTAATGGATATAAAATCAGAAAGGACTGCTCCCTATGAACTTTAAGCAAAGTGATATAGTACTTCTCCACGGAGACCCCGCAGTAGCAAACTTTGATATGTTGGAGAAATTGTTTGTGGACTTACGTCCGGAGCTTGATAAAGCAAGAGTTTACGCCAGATCCTCGAGTCCTGTTCTGATAGAGGCCGGTGCGGGACCTGAACTTGAGATGCTCGCTCAGGCAATACATAACGGAAGTGACAGAAAGGGTCAGTCCTATGCATTCATATCACTCTCCGGCACTACAAACGAAGATCAGAACCGACTGCTTTTCGGAGACCCGAGAATGAACCGGCAGGGAGCTATCCTTGACAGCAATCATGGTACTCTCATGATCCAGGGTATAGATAAACTGACTCTCCCTATGCAGTCTCAGCTTGCCAGAGTGATCCGTACCAAAAGAGTGATGAGTCAGACAAACTACTCCCAGTATCGCTATGTGGACGTAAGAATCATCGGTTGTACGTCAAAAAATCTGACGAAGCTCCGAAATCAGTTTTTATTCCGCTCGGACCTCCTTTTTACCTTCAGGGCTTTGAGACTCCGTATCCCTAAACTTAAGGATCGTCCAAACGATGTGACCAATATGCTGGACTTTTACTTTAATGATTTCAACGCTCAGTATAAAACGCATCACACCTTAACAAAAAATGCCAGAGATATCATCATTAACTACCCATGGGAAAGTACTATCTCACAACTGTCTGCCTTTTGCGAAAGGATGATTCTCACAGCACCTGAGTCCACAATTAACGGAGCTTATGTAAGTTCCCTTCTGGAGGAGCTTTATGAGCAGGATTCTGCAATCTATGATTCTGTACCTTCGGATGAAGAAAAAATCCGGGAGGAAGTATTGCCGAGAAGCCTTTCGGACCATTTTGAATCCTCAGGTTCAAAAACTCTTACAACATCAAAGAACAGTGATAGATTTTATACGCAGGACATTACCGGAGCCGTGCCTGAAAACAATGATGTATACAGAGATCTCATCGTCAGATGTCTGAGAGAAAACAAGGGAAACAGAAAGTTAACTGCAGCACAGCTTGGCATAAGCACCACAACCTTATGGCGCAAACTGAAGTATTACCACCTGGATGAATGGGATTACTGACAAAGCTGAGAAGAATAAACTAAAAGACCCTACCGGATCCGTGATCCGACAGGGTCTTCTATGTACGTAGGATTTATCTATAAGCTTTTGCAGGTCTTCCCATGTCACATACTCATTTGCATAAGACATCACCTCATTGATATCGGCAAAACTGATATTCTCCATGGGTTCTGCATGAGCATTAAAGGAAACCAATAGAATACATACCAGAACTGCAGAAATAATCTTTTTTATATTATTCACGTTAACACCTTATTCGGCAACTTCCAGCAGTGTAATGTCGAAATTCAGAGCTTTACCTGCAAGTCTGTGATTTCCGTCAAAGGTAACAGTATCTTCCGTTTTGTCGGTTACTGTAACCGGAAAGCGCATTCCCATATCATTCATAAGCATGATATTCTGTCCGATCTCAAGCTTCTCAGAACCCGGAACCTCTGAAATATTCGTCACAAGAACTTTCTTTTCGTTATACTCGCCATAAGCTTCAGCCGGCTCGATGTGGATGCTCCTGCTTTCTCCCACATTCATATCAACAACCACCCGGTCAAATCCCGGGATCATCATTCCGACACCGGCAACAAATGATAAGGGCTCATTTCGATCATAGGATGAATCAAACTTGCTTCCGTCGTCAAGCGTACCTGTATAATGAACGCTTACAGACTTTCCTGCATTCCTGCCCTCGTAAATGATGCTCATTTCACGACTTCCGCCGCAGCATCCGCCACCGCAGCCACCGCAGCCTCCCTCGCAATCATCTCCGCAGTCACAGCCTTCTTCATCGTGGTGTCCGCAGCCACTTGCTTCTTCACGCTCTTCCTCATGACCGTGATGTCCGCAATGATGACCTTCACCGTGATGGTGATCTTCCCCATGATGGTCACAGTTTACACCCTGGGAAACCAGATTTCCTGCAAGGTACTCCTCAACAGCTTCATCTGTATTTCCGGCTGCTCCCGAAATAACCTTGATGCCCATTTCTACAAGAGCAGCCTGTGCACCGCTTCCGAGTCCGCCGCAGATCAATGTATCAACCTCTGCATCCTTAAGAACTCCTGCAAGAGCCTCATGCCCTGCACTGCCGGAGCCAAGGATCTCACTTGCTGTGATTTTTCCATCCTCTACTGTATAGAGCTTAAACTCTTTAGTCTTTCCAAAATGCTGAAATACCTGACCATTATCATAAGTTACTGCTATTTTCATTTGATACCTCATTTCTAAAATCCAACAACTACCTGTTTAATTGCACGAACAATTTCAAATTATAAGGTATCTGGCAAATTATTGAAAGCATTACTTTCCTTCAGCCGCAAGCTGTCCTGCAAGTCTTCCAAAGGTTGCGATCCTTCCTGCCTGAGCTCCGGCGAGGTAGTTTGGATAGCTGCCATTGTAATATCCTCCGGCCTGACGAACACCGTAGAAAGGAGCCTCCTCCATGGATGAAAGTCTGAAGCCTGCCTTACCAACTTCGTCCGGCTTGATGGCACCACGCTCGAATATCATGGATGTATTTGTGGTATCCATAACCGCACCTGCCCAGAGACAAGCCTTGATTCCGCTGCCCTTTGCTCCGGGCTTTGAATAGTTAACACAGGTCTTCTCCAAGTCCCTTCACAAAGTCTCTTCTGGACACTATATTCTTTGCCATATTTTTCCTCCAACATCAGAATCACTTGTTATTTATGTGACGATACCATCTTTACAGCATTCCCAAAAGTAAGTATTCTTTAGATATATCGCAAGTTCAGCTTGCGTTTTGCTTAACAGGAGAAAACCATGACCATCCAGCAGATAAATATATTCCAGACTCTGTGTTCAGATATGAACTACAGTAAAGCTGCAGAGAAGCTTTTTATGACCCGCCAGGCTGTCCGGGGATCGAAGCTTGGGTGTCAGGTCCGGAAATCTTTCGGTAGGCATAATCATGGATCTTGGCGAAAAGATGGACGGTCTCAGCCGCTATCATCGTAAATGAAGATACCCTTACAACTCCCGGATTCAGGGCTTTTGTCACACCCTTTGCCAATGCCTTGAAAAACTACTACAAGAACGAGCCTTTCATCAGGCAGCCGTTGCCGTAAAAGCTCGACTCCGATTTTAATGATTTTGTGTGAGCCTATCATTTTGGCATCTGTATGTCAGAATTAAACTAAAGAAATATGAGTTTACAGAGGAGAATACATTATGAACATGATCAAGAAAAGAATTTCTATATTGCTGCTGATAATGTCTATGGCGGTAGTCCAGACCGGATGTGAGCAAATCAGTACTCCGGCCATAGAAGAATCCGTTAAAGAAACCGCACCGGAACCTGTATCGAAAGTCGAGTCAGAACCCGCAAGGAATTCTGTGTCGGAAACAGTATCAGAACCTGCCAATGATTCTGTATCCGAAACCGTATCCGAACCTGCCAATGAAACCAAACCCGAAAGTGATTTTGATTCCGCAACTGTAAGTTATCTCGGACCCGAGGGAACCTATACCCAGGAAGCCTGTGGTGTGTTTTTCGAAAAAAAAGGAACGTACACTCCGTATAAAACAGTTTCAGAAGCGGTAGAAGCATTGATCAATGGCGAAAGTAAATATGCAGTAATTCCGCAGGAAAACACCATCGGCGGAGCCGTGACAGACTATGTCGACATCGTTATCAACCAAAAGGAAGTTTCCGTTGTCGGTGAAGTGGAATTGCCCATCAATCAAAATCTCCTGGTTTTGCCCGGGACTGAAGTCGGAAATATAGAAAAGGTATACTCTCACAAACAAGGCATCGCCCAGGGAAAGGACTGGCTGAAGGAAAACCTTCCGAAGGCGGAGATCATCGAAGTATCCAGTACTGCCGAGGGCGCAAGACTTGTGGCTGAAGAAGGTAATGCCTCTAACGCTGCCATTGCATCTGCTGCCTGTGCCGAGGTCTACGGACTTGAGGTCCTGGCAGCCGGCATACAGAATAATGACAGCAATAAAACCCGGTTCTACGTTCTTTCAAAGGATAATCCGTCTATGGATAAGAACGAAAGAATGGCATTTGTGGCTTCCGGAAAAGCTGAAGGTCTTCCTGGACTTTTGGCTCATCTTGAAAATGCAGGAGCAAAGCTTGTGACGATCCATGACAGACCAAGAAAAACCGAACTTGGTGAGTATAATTATCTCATTGAGTGCTCAGACTTAAGTTATGAAGATTACGAAAAGCTCACAGGAAACCATTCATTTGAATTCAGGTATCTTGGGGAGTTCCATGTCAATTACCCCGACCCTAAAGGGTCTGGGCTTGTAACTCATCCGTAAGATCCTAACGTCATAATACTATGCTCCCTTACTGTGCAGGTTTAACTGCATCCCCGTGGTACAACGGGACTATGGTTACATCACCGGACGATTGACTTACGCCCGCTTTTTAAACAGTCAGGTCATGCCCGGCTGTTTTGCTTAATCGGTTTTTCTGCTCCCAAACCTTGGATTAGTATCTCCTGATACATACATGGTTCCGAGTTCATACAGGTTCATGGCACCTATACGATCATCATTGGAATGATAACCGCAGGCATCACATATATACTCATGTATATCATGATGTCTGTTGAGCTTGTGTATCCTGCCACACTTAGGGCATCTCTGTGATGTATAGGATGCATCAACCTTTAGTACGAATGAGTCGGTTTCCTTTACCTTGTAGGAAAGGAACTGTTCCAGCTGATAGAATGCCCATGACCTTAACTCGCAATTCTGTGCCTGCATTACGAATAGCATTGCCATAATGGCTGTTAATAATAGTTTTCTCATAGTTCAGAGTCCTTTCTATTAGTAGTTACCATAATTATGGGAGGACTTTTGATTCTATGTGTGGCTGCTGATAGAAAAATTCTAAATATCATCAATATCCCCTGATTCTGTATGTTTTTGGAATTACGAGAATGCAATATAGCCAAAAAAAGAGAATAATGGCATTACCATTATTCTCCATATTGTTTTGAATAATACTATCAAAACCTATTATGGTGATATCCTATTTACCTTTATTTATCTCGTCATAATATGCCTTGTATCTGTACGCTGTCCTACGGCTGCATAAACCGGTATCGACAATCTCCATTATGGTCTTTCCACTTTCATACTGAACAACGAAGTCGTTATAGCCCTGCATCCACTGCTCGTCATGTTTCTTTCTTCCGCCGATTTTTCTATTTTTGTAGTATTCAAGTTCTTCTTTGAGCTTAGCATTCTCTTCTTCCAGCTCTTTGATTCTTTTTAAAGCATCTTCAATTGTCATTTTTTTCATGATATCGCTCCTCTCTGTGCCATATATACTCTGGCATCAGAATAGCACTGACTAAATTTTGTGTCAATATAATTATGGCGTATCGTGTCTAAAATATATTGGCAAAAAAATGGTACTCGCTCTTTCTATTAGATTATTTGCTGATGTAAACCGAACTATGATTCTACTGGATTAACATGTATCATTATGTGTTTTACATTAGGATACTTGTTTTCGACACTGTTATGAACGGATTCTGCAATTTCATGAGCTTCAACAAGTGAAATATCTCTTTGGGCTGCGATTTCAAGATCGATATAGATCTTGTTTCCAAACTGTCTTGTGTGAAGCAGGTCGATATGTTCCACACCTGGCTGATCTTCAATGAAAGACCGTAGATTCTCTTCGAAATCCTTGTCACAGGATGTATCAAGCATTTTATCCAGTGCATCCCGGGAAATATCATAAGCTACTTTAAGAATAAACAGACAGATAACAAGGCTTGCAATAGGATCCATAATAGGAAATCCTATCATGGCCAGTCCGATTCCGATGAAAGAACCAATTGAAGACAATGCATCAGAACGATGATGC
>JAGAGL010000058.1:0-2731 GCA_017627595.1 Oribacterium sp.
GCAAAATGAAGGAGCCAATGTGTTTGATGAAGTGACACAAAGATTTGACTCATAGTTGGCAGAACAGCCGACCCGTTATTACTGAGACTCAGTTTAACGGATCGGCTGTTTTACTACAAGTTCACCTGTGAACAGTAACGAAAGACAAGACTTCTCCCACCATTATGTCCTCACGCTCTTGACATATCCGATCCTGTCTGATAATATAGGAGTGGGATTTCCCACATTTATTCTTTCCCAAGGAGGACCTGAATATGCAAACAGCTATCCGAGAATACGATGCCAAACTCGATTCTAAAAGAAGACTTACACTACGCAGCACAAGTTTTGAATACTACCATGTCCAGGAAATGGATAATGGCACTATCGTTTTGGAACCCAGAGAGCTTACTGTTCCTTTTCAGGTTTCTGCAAATACACTTGCGATGATGGATGCTTCAGTTAGAAACATGAAAGCTGGAAATGTATCCGCACCCATCGACTTATCAGAATTCGAGGATTGATCTATGTACAGTATTGTTATGGGCATCCCCGAGATGCAGGATTTTTGGAATACTTTGTGTTCTAAAGTCAAATCCGGTTCTGCAACCAAAGACGAAGTAAAGCTTCATAAGAAGATGGGAAAAGCGCTCATTCACCTTCAGCAAAACCCTCGTCATCCCGGATTGGAAACTCACGAGATCACCTCATTATCCAGGCGTTATGGAACCAGAGTCTGGCAGTCATATATTGAGAATCAAACTCCTGCCGCAGGACGCATCTATTGGTGCTACGGTCCAAACCGAGGAGAGATCACCATCATCGGTCTGGAGCCTCATCCTAACGATAAAGCAAATGCCTACGATAAAATCACTCTTTCTTCTATGGGCGAAGTCATCGGTTAGTAACGCATTCATTTATCATGCTCCCTTCGGGGAGTTTTTCTTTTCCTGTTCTTTAACGCCTGCGGTATAAAAAGTAAATGTCCTCATTCATAGTTCTCAGCCACCAAAGTTCTCTTAAAGACCCCCAAGCCATGCGCCGCCACATATCCAATCAAAGCACCCAGTCCGTTGCTGAATACATCATCAAGTTCGCAAAGCCCGATCCCGAAAAAATATTGCAACACTTCAATTCCGACACTGAGCAAAACAGCCCAAAACCATCTGAGCCGATGCTTCGGATCATACAATGCAGCACCGAGAGGTACAAACAACCAGATATTGTTCAATATATCTTGACGGATCGTGTTATCCGGTTCACCGGCGGCATCCAGATATGTGGTAATTATCGTACCATCCACAGTTTCAGTCATCTCTCCGTACTGCCCTAACGTAGATGCTGCAGGCTTCAAATCCTCATCAAAGTACATATCGATAGTTGCCGGGGCAATGTAAGTCCTTCGGATCAAAGCATAGCCTGAAGTATTCCTCACCGGATTACCCTCCAGATCCAGGTACCGTACCTCACATATACGGCTGGATTTATCATAACTTATCTGATACTGCCAGTATCCCTCTTTCCGCCGAACCTGTTGATCTCCGATCCAATATGTGTCAATGTCTGCTTTTCCGGCCTCAGTGTATGTTCTCCGGATAGTATCATAACCACTGCTGACAACAACAGGCTGGTTCCGTACATCAAGATATATTATTTCAATGTTTAGATCACCTTCATAAACCCGGAATATCTGTGCATAACCCGCCGGAAGGACTGTAAGCTTCCCTTTTTCATCAAAATACTGCTCCAGAACCACATGCCCATCTTGTTTCGTTTTAATAACCGTAGCATAACCCTTGTCTCCGGCAAAAGAAATATTCCCTTCAGAATCAACGTAGTCAGTCCGAACATAATCCTCTGTACTCGTCTCTTCTTCCGAAAGTTCGTCTGAATCCCGGGTGGGATTCTTTATATTCATAATGAATGTGATAATTATTATCAATAAAATCGGGATCACACGGATCATCCGGTTCAAGATATTTTTCATAAGTCGTTACCAAAAAGTCAGAAGCTACCCACAAGATTTTAATTGTTTTAAACGTGCCAGGCACTCGGTTTTTACATGAATAGCTCCTTCCGACACCGCCAAAGCATCTGCCATCTCGCCATAACGAAGGCAGATATATCGACTTCCGTACTGTCAACTACGTCGTCCTTTGGATTTATAGTCTTTCGGTGCTCAATTTTTATGGTGACAGGTATGTTAACTGTTATCAGCTTAGCTGTAGCATGCTTCAGTCTTGGCTATGCCATCGGACGTAAAGATAATCATAAGACACAGTAAAAGCCGCCTCTGTCCTGAGAAAACAAAGCGGCTTTTGCTGTTAGTAATTTTCAATATGGGCTAACCGTCAGCGGTGATGCCCTTTTTTTCTGTTTTTATCTTACCATTCTAAGCCTACTCTGTCAAACAATGCCAATGTTTTAGTCCACGTTTATCCATACCAAGTCAGAACAAAGCTTTTCATTTTGTCAAGTCTTTCGAACAATTTTTCACAAATTGTTCACGGGTCGAGTAGACAGGGGGATTGTAAAATACAACATTTTTGAATATTCGTCAATACGTATCTGTTCGTTAATAAAAAATCAAGGTTGGCCCTGAACCGAACGGGACGTAAAGCCGCCGACGCGCCACTTGTCATTCCTTTTGCATTGCAGTAAACGCTGCCAAATATCCTAGTACCCTGTCTCATTAGGCTTTCTCTATTTTATGGTTCTCTGTTACCAATGTCCCAAATTATTCTTTACAGAC
>JAGAGL010000059.1:0-6494 GCA_017627595.1 Oribacterium sp.
GAAATGCTCTCAGGTCTTATCTCATTTTCCTTTGCCCATTCCGAAACGAGGTCAGGATGTTTTTCAGCAAATGATACCATCAGATCAATCCTCCCTTCTCTGTTGTGTCCAATCGGTGCCATAGTAGCTATGATTGAAGAAGTTCTGGAACTGGATATCTTTTTCATCCCTGGCATTATAAAGTGCTGTCAGAAGATAGCTCCTCATATTTCGGATCTCAGTTTTATTTTCCTTGAATCTGTCCAGCACATGGATGATCGTCTCATAATCCATTTTCAGAAGCCTGCTCTTAACGACCTCATGCGAATACTGTCTTCCATTCACCCGTTCATATCCATCCGGCGGAACAGTAGTTGCGATATCAGCTATGATGTTTAGGATCCCATCAACGATGTTCACCTTTTCACCATATGTATCCTCCTGAAGAATACGGTCATACTGAATCTGATCCTTTAAGATCTCGATATAGATATCTCTGTCAGTCCGTCTGTCTACAGATGTTTGCATCTTTACCGTTATCGGCTTCGAGTAATCCACAGGATCTGACAATTCATCATCGTCAAAGTTATCCACATCCTCTGCCTGACAAGACATGACTGGACTGTTCTCTCTGTGAGTAATCTCTGTTGTGTTCTGTGTCGTATTCTCTCCTGTAGTCTCTGTAGTAATATATGTATTTGTCCCCACATTCGGCGTAGGATATCCTGCATCATTTTGTAGGACATGGGTACATTCCTCCGTAGGACGTGTTACATTATTCTGTAGGGGGTCATACATTTTTTTGTAGGAGGTCCTACAAAATTTTGTACCACCCCCATCAGAACCCGCCAAATCAGCGGTTTGGGAGGGTATATATGCCTCAGATGCAGGAACATCTGACTCATCATTTTCATACTTCGGGACCGACGGTCCTAAAGATGAAGGGTCAATATCATAATGGGAAATCTCCTCAATTCTGTTCGGAAAGATCTCAATATACATGACATTGGGAATCTTCGTTCCATTTTTCAGTTTGATATCCCGAAAGACTTTTCTGATCAGACCAAGCTCCTCCAGTCGGTCAAGTGCAGCCTTGATCGTTCTCTTTGATTCTCCGTACAGATTCGCATACTCATCATAGGTTTTCTGAAGCAGATCACCTCTGAATCTTTTTCTTAATCCGATCACATAACCGGATGATTCATCCCTGTCTTCTACGGGGCGATACCAGTACACGATATCCGCAAGCAATGTAACAGCAAGAAGATAAGGCTTGCCATTATCGCGCAGTATCTCCTTGTACCAGCTCTGAGGAATGATATTTCCCGATATTCGTATTCTGTCCATTGCATCTACGGCAGCACAACCGCTGGATCGTATCCCCATGGTTACCGACCTCCTTTATCCTTCCATTCATCAAGAATCCTGATGATTTTTTCTTCTATTTCTTCCACGGGCATATTCTCCGGGAAGTACTTTGATAGCTTCTCTCCCTTAAAAGTAATCTTTCTCGGCTTAGGCTTTTCCTCTGAAAGAATCTCATTCAAAAGCGCCTTAGTTAATTCTTTACTCTGTGAATATCCTTTGATTTTTTCAGCCTGCGCCGGTGTGATTACTACACCAGCAGATCCAACGATCTCTTCAATCCAGCCCTGCTCCTTGTCTGTCAAATACGAGATTTCAACACCGGATCGTATTGGCAATTTCTTTTCATCAACAAAGCCCAGGAGTGTATCTGACAAGTTGGATAGCCATATATACCTCTGTACCGTCTTACCACTCTCGCCGGCAGCTTCACCGATACTTTCTACGGTCCTGCCTCCAGCGGAACCCTGGTGCTTCATAGCATCAAACTTCATTCGATAAGCATGAGCCTTTTCGCTCGGAAGTATATCCTCACGCTGGATGTTAGTGTCTACCATGGTTACGGTAGCTTCATCATCCGTGTAGTTCTTAATCAGAACCGGCATTGTCGCAAGCCCTGCAAGTTCACAGGCTCGCTTTCGTCTATGACCGGCTATTATCTCATAACCACCTCCATCAATTCGTGGTCTGACAATTCCCGGCATCAGAACGCCATATTTTTTGATACTTTCAACCGTTTCCTCCATCTTCTCATCATCCAAAACTCGAAATGGATGATTCTTAAATTCATGGAGATCCGATAAAGGAACCTCTGTAACGGCGGTATCATCTCCACCAACAATATCTGCAAAAGAATTCAGTTTTATCTTTCCTGCTATACTCCTGCTCATCCTGCAAGCACCTCCTTTGTCAAAGAGGTATATGCTTCAGCGACCTTACCTTTTGGATCATGTTCATAAATGCTCACACCTATCGCTGATATTTCTGAAGCGCGAACAGACAGAGGAATGATATTTTTGAAGAATCGGATCTGGCTGCCATACCCTTCCTCAAGAAGCTGCATGATTTCTTTTGCATAATTTGTTCTGCCATCCACCATAGTCAGCAATATGCCTTCTATCTCAAGCTTAGGGTTGATCTGTCTCTTTACCTTGCGAACTGTTTTGATCAGCTGTTCCAATCCTTTAGCCGGCAGATATGCTGCCTGTACCGGTATAAGAACGCTGTCTGCCGCTGCGAGAGCATTTATCGTAACCATTCCAAGTGAGGGAGTGCAGTCGATCAGGGCATAATCATATTCCTGCTCGATCATACTCAGGTACTCTTTAAGTACAGTCTCCCTGCTCATTACATTTACAATAGATACTTCCAACCCGGATAGCTCAATATTGCTGGGCATCAGATCCACACCTTCCTCGTGGTGCAGAATTCCCTCTTGCGGATCTATGGTCTCTTCGTTTATAATCTTGCCAAGAACCGTGGCGAGCGTGTATTCCATCTCATCCGGCTCTTCATAACCAAGACTTGCGGTGAGCGAACCTTGTGCATCCGCATCAATCAGGATCACTTTCTTTCCTGCTTTTGCAAGTCCGATTCCTAAATTTGCGGCGGTTGTGGTCTTTCCCACCCCGCCTTTTTGATTGGCTATTGCTATCACTTTACACATGAGCATCCTCCTTATCAGAACTTTCTTCTGAAGTTCCTTTGCTTGTTTTTCCTCTGCTGCTGTTTCTTTTCGTATTTCAAATCCTTGAACGTTGCGAACTGTCGGAGCCTCGGTCCGGATCCTGAGTTCGGCATAATCTTTGAGCAACTCATCAGCTCTAATCCTTTTTCACTTTGTACAAGCTCAATCACCCTTTTGATCTGGTATGATGTATTTGCCTGCACCCTTACATTTACAAGGTCTTCGGGAAACCTGGTGTTTCTGTTTTCCATTGCGATATCTCCTCCTATGGCGACTTGTTTTTCCGCAGGCTCATGTGGTTTTTTGTGTGATGCAACAACACATGCACTATCGCTGTACCGTACATTTGCGGTTCTCCTCCTTCCTGACCTGTAAATCTGAAAAATCTGACTGACAGTTCCAAAGATTTTTCACCATAACAACAGACAAAAAAAGACACTCTCCAGAAATTTCTTTCTTAGAAAGTGTCCTTAAGTCTTACTATATTCGGTTATCCCGGAAACCTATCGAAACTTCATATTACCGCATATCTGCTCATTTCGATTGGAATTTTTGCTGTACATTTGCATGACTTTCATCTTCGGTCAAGTCCGCAAACCCTTGTGGTTACTGGGTTTTCATCAGTCGAGGCTCTTCAAAGTCGGGAACTCTTTCGAGAAATGCTCATGTCGTGTAAATCCGCTTAAATCCGACATTTTCTCTTTCCCGTTCTGCCGTATTCGTCTTAATCCGTGTTAATTCGTTCATAAAAATGTGTTACGGATGTGTTAATCGGCAGATTTTCAAAAGCTATGGTTTACGATACCTCTGTACCGGAATCATCCATCAAGGACTCTTCCTAAATCACGTCGTTATCGTTTAACTTCTTAAATTCATCCTGCTTCTTCTTTTCCGATACTTCGGCATAGATATCCAGAGTGGTCTGAATGTCCTTATGCCCCATAACGGATTGAATTACCTTCACATTGGTTTCGTTCTCACAAAGCCTCGTACAAAACGTATGCCTGGTAATGTGGCAGCTGAAGCGTGGAATCATCAGAGGTTCTCTATGCTCTTTCGCCGCTTTTACTTCTTCCCTACAGTTGTGATCATCAACAATTCTCTTGATAGCTCTGTTGATGCCCGCAGGGTTGTGCAGATTCCCAAAGCGGTTACAGAAGATGAACCCGCTCATACCATCAAGCTCGACTACATTCTTATAGCCGTACTTTCTCTGGTTCTCCTTCTCAAGATTCAAGGCTTCCTGCACCTTATCCAGCATCGGGATTGTTCTTATACCCGCTTCCGTCTTCGGTTCAGATACCTCAAACTCGCACTTGAAGGAGTTATCAGACCTCGGATAGTATGAAACGCTATGGTTGACGCTGATCTCATTATTGTCAAAATCAACATCTTTCCATCTGAGACCAATGATTTCTCCAACTCTGCACCCTGTCCCAAACATTACGATGAACAGAGGCTTCCACCTGATGTACTCCGGCTCGTCAATAAAGCTAAGAAATGCCTGCTCCTCTTCGACTGTCAATGCGTGACGCATCTCCGTCTTTCCGAGTTTCTTCTTAAGCTCTGCCATTACCCCGTCCGTTGGATTATTTCTGATGATATCATCACGGACTGCGAGCTGGAAGGTCGGATGAAGCACCGAGTGAACCGAATCTACGGTATTGACGCTTAACCCTCTTCCAATCAAGGCATTGTAAAAGAGCAACACATCGGAGAACTTAACATCTCCTACTTTCTTCTTGCCGAAACCATTCCTTACATAGCGGTCGTAGGTATATACATAATTCGACATCGTGGTTCCACGAAGGTTCGTCTTGGTAGATATGTAACGATCAAAGACAAAGTTCACATCGGCGTGTCCCTGGGCATATATATCAAGCCCATCCATCTTGTCCTTCTCTATCCGCTTCTCTCTATCTCTCAGTTCATGCAAGTCCTTGGAGTATATGCTCTTCCGGTTTCCAAACTGATCGGTAAAAGTATAACGGTAAAGGTTCCTGTCTTTCTCGTAACTCTCTCCCTTATGCAATACCCTCCCTTTGGAGTCTTTTCTTGCTTTTGCCATTCTTCTTTCCTTTCTGTGATTAAGATAGGAAAGAGCATTTTGCAAAATTACGCCTTGGCGCCGATAGCTATCCTGACACCCTGACGTATGATCTCTGTTATGGTCTGTCCGCTTTGGTCTGCACGCTTCTTCAGCAGTTCGTACTCTTCGTCCGTAAATCGGATCGAAATCTTATTGGCTTTCGGCTTTTCAGCTTTCGGCCTGCCCATCTTTGCCAAATCAGCGCACCTCCTTTCAGCTACCTACCATTATAGTTTTTGTCCGTCACAATGTCAAGGACTTTTTGCCACGCAAAATCTCTTTCACGGTTATCACTGTTTCTCAATATAGGCATCCAAAATAAGGGTATTGACATATACCATACCCTGTTCTTCTTTGATTGCCCCGGCAGTTTTTGCCAGTCTTCTGAGTGTACTCTCTCCGATACCGTACAGTGGTGCAGCTTCTTTATATGAAAGCAAATGTCTTCCCTTAAGCTGCATCCTCCGCATCACTTCTGAAAGCACTTCGTTTGTGATATAAAATGTATTTCCCCGGAAATCGCACTTTACCAATTCATCCGTTCCCGGTGGATCCGCCCCGTTCAATGACAGTCCTCCATAAACTCATCCATCACACGGATATTAACAAGCGCAACACCGTCAGGCTTTCTGACAGCATCTGCCACCTTGGACAATATTTTCATCTTGCTTTCGCTAATACCGTAAAGCTCTGCCGCTTCCGGGTACCGAAAATATATCCTGCCCTTAAAAGGCATCCTCAGAAGAACTTCTGCCAGTACCTCGTTTGAGATATAAAATATCGCACCATGAAATTCACATTTCACAAGTTCTTCGGCTTCTCCTCGTTTTGCCATAGGCTTATTGCTCCTCTCGCTATGTTTTAACATGGCTGATCAGCCAATAAAGGCGCACTTATTCCCTAAATCTTTTATCTTATGCGCAAGTACGCTTTTATTGACTGACAAACCTTTTTCTTAAAAAAATACTTTGCAGTGATCCTGGGTATGATCACATTGGAATTCCACCAGCTTCGACAGCCCCCACTCTTCGGGGAAGTAACTTTAACTAAGGAACGCATCATCGCCATAGGATCCCCAATCCCATTCTCAGCAACATAGACGACGCTCCGCAGCTCATATAGAAAACCGCTTTTCTTCCTAAATATAAAAGCTGCATCATGGCGTACTTGCTGTTTGGCTTAACGCTCCGGTTGTTCTGCAAAGTACAACAATATTCAGTTTTCAAAGTTCAATCCCACCGTAGTGGTGGCAATTCTTACATCGGACTTGTCAGCCCGAAAAGCCTATAAGAGACACCATGCCTGCTAAAACACTTAACTCTTATGGACTTTATGAGAATGACAAATAAAAGGTGTAAGAATGCCAGAAAGTTC
>JAGAGL010000060.1:0-5818 GCA_017627595.1 Oribacterium sp.
CCTTAAGGATGCGAAGAAGGCGCAGAAAGCGAGTGTGAAGAGGTATGGCGAACTTTATCATCACTGCTACTACAAGGAGGTCAGGGAGAAAAACCGCACATACTACGAGTACTATCATCTGGACGAAACGGAGTATGTGCCGGAAGAGTATCATGAGATTGACTTTGTATGCAGACGGGAGGACGGGACATTGATGCGTCCCAGCACTATGAGCACAATATGCAGATATGTAGCAAAGAAGCTTCCGGGATTTGAGAACTTCCACTTCCATGTGCTGCGCCACACCTTCACCACGAATCTGTTGGCAAACGGAGCAATGCCCAAAGATGTACAGGAACTGCTCGGACATTCGGCAGTAAGTACCACGATGAATATCTACGCACACGCCACAAGAGAATCGAAGAAGTCTTCCGTAAGACTTCTTGACAGGAAAAAGAGCTGATTTCCCTTGTTATTTTCTCATAAGGGCAAAAACAAGGGAAAACAGATGTCACAAAGACAAGGGAAAGCGCGGGGGTGCGCATAAAATAAGGGAAAGTCGAAATAGTTAGAGTAAAATTATAGTAGGCAAGATAAATAAATAAAGGAAGAGGGGGAGCCCCCTCTTCACAACATACAGTAATTCAAATATGATGTTAATCGCGACAAAAACACATAGGAGAATAACTGTATGGATACCATTGTAAGCAAAGATGAATTAACATTCAAGGACATAGAGGAAGCAATCTATAGGTATCACTGTAAGTTAGCAGTAAAAGAAACCCAGGAGATCCTAAAGGCCATAGATGACCTTCTCATGGCAAGAAGAGACAGGAGCGTGTACCGACATAAGGGCTTGAAGGAAGATCACATAACCTGCATATATGGAGACGTCCCATACAAAAGAGTAGTGTATGAGACTAAAGACGAAGAAGGTCATAAGCACTATGTATATCTGCTAAATGAGGCGTTGAAGATGGATATGATAGGCAGCATGTCCATGAGCGCGGTTGAGGCAATAGTAGATGCGACAACCAAACTGAGTTTCAGGAACACGGCAAAAGAACTCGGCAAGACAACAAATCTTGGCATCTCACATCAGACAGCATGGAATGTCACTCAGAAGTTCGGAGAAAAGCTGGAGGCGGAAGAAGCAGCACTGGTGCGAGATTATGATAGGGATGCGATCGAGGGCAAAAAGGAGGTGCCGGTCCTGTTCGAAGAGGCAGATGGGATATATATACACCTGCAGGGAAAAGACAGACCGAAAGGAAAGAAAGGTCGGGAAATAAAAGTCAGTACAGCCTATGAGGGGTGGGACGAGAAGGGAGCACTGGCAGGAAAAGTCATGAGCGTGGGCTTTGAGGATGGGAAAACATTCCAAAAGCTACGGGAAGCGATGATAAAGAAAGTGTATGACACCGATGCGGTAAAGCTCCGGGTGCTGAACGGAGACGGGGCAGAGTGGATAAAGAACTGCGAGGATCCGGGCACAGAGTTTCAGCTTGACCGGTTCCACGTATATAAAAAGATAACAGAGACAATAAAAGACAGAAAAATGCAGAGCCGGATAAGGGAGCTGTATGATGGATGCAAAATAGAGGAACTGCTGGAGGCGGTACAGATATATGCAGACAGCATAGCGACTGACGATCCAAAGGACAAAGGAGAAAAGAAAGCATTAGAGCTCCTGAAATACCTCAATGATAATAAAGAATGGCTGAGACCATACAAAGAGCGAGGAATAAAGGTACCGGACAGTCCGGAGGGGATAAGATATAAAAATCTTGGCACACAGGAAAATCAGAACTGCAGCAACATAACACTGCGAATGAAGCACAGGAAATGCAGCTGGAGTATATCCGGTGGGAACCATATGGGAAAGATACTGGCCCGTATCGCAAACAGGACCATATGGGAAGACATAAGGCATTACAGGGATGCAATCGTAGAGAGTGATAAGGCTCCCATAGTATGGGAGATACTCAGTGCGGCGCAGGCACCCACATATGATGGGGCAGGAAATAAGACAGGAAACATAGCAGAAGGACATATCGTGCTGAAAGGATCAGGAATGACGGCAAGCAGAAGGGCATTCCTGAAGATATTTGACAACCGGACAGCAACAGAGCTGATCTACAGATAAAAGGAAGCCGGAGGCTTGCGCCTCTGCCCTTGAATAAACGGTGCTATAAGCACCGTATGATCCTTGCTCTGCTTAGTTGATAAGCTATCTGGCGGAGTCAGCCTGTCAACCCCGCAGCCGCTATGCGGTGCGCGAAGCGCAGGGTTGACTGACTGACTCCACCAGATACAGCTTAATCAAGCAGAGCAAGGATTATCACCGATATCCATAGGCTATCGATTTACATGAAAGAGCTTCCCGTAGCAAAGCGGAGGGAAGGTTTCCTTTTCAAAGGCAGAAATTTGAATTGCTGAATGAATTGCCAACGTTTACTTGACTGACTCCAAGGCTTTTCACACCTTTACAATCTCGTTTACGAGTGATATAGTCTTTTCAATTCAAGAAGATGTGTCACATGGATTCAGGCGTTTCAGCCAGGTATTCCAAACGATATTGATTATGAAAAAGCAATGATGAACGTTGTATAAAGAGAAACCCGTTTCAGTGTGTTCTTAAGGTCATTCTTTCATGTGACAGATCTTCCGCAAATCAGATCATTAAGGAGGATACTGCATGGAGAAGGAAAAGAAGATAGCGTATCAGAATAAGGACATTGCGTCTAAGATCCTGAGTGAGCAGTTTAGGGGGAAGTCTTTTTCCGTCTATGGGATTGACCTGCCGGAGATCGAGGACATCAGACCTACGAACCTGCCTGCTGTGGAGGCTGATGAGCTTCGACTTGATAATCTGTTTTTGCTTGCGGACGGCTCGTATGTCTTCGTGGATTATGAGAGCGAATACCGCGAAAAGAACAAATGTGATTATCTTAAGTATTTTGCCCGCATAACGGAAAGACTGTATAATGAATTCGGAAGATTTGTTCCGCTGAAGCTTGTGATAATCTATACGGCAGACGTTAAGCGAGGAACCACCGATCCGGTACTGGACACGGGCGGCGTGCGTATGGAGATAGAGGAGGCATTCCTGACGGAGCTTGATGCGGGCGATATCTGGAAGGGATTAAAGCGAAAGATAGAAAGCGGAGAGAGCCTTTCAGATGAGGATATGATGCGGATGATCATCTATCCGCTTACGTTCAGGGGAAGGAGAGCCAAGCAGGAGGCAGTAGCGAGGGCTATAGGTCTTGCAAAGAAGATAGAGAATGAAAACAGGATGTATTTTGTCCTGAAGATGATGTTGGTGTTTTCGGATAAATTTATAACGAATGAAGATACTGAGAAGATCAAGGAGGTACTTACAATGACGAAGCTTGACAGATTATATGCGGAAGAAAAGAGACAGGCGGTAGATACAGCCGTGAGTAAAGCTGTGGCGGATACCACAGAGAGTATAACCACACGTATAGCAAAAAACTTTTTAAAGTCTGGCGATTCAGTAGAAAAGGTTTCAGCTAATACAGGATTACCAATATCCCAGGTCTTACAGCTCAGTCAAAGCTTATAAAGCTGACATACTTAAAGTACATCGCTGATACTCAAAGGGAAGGAAGGCAAAGCAGGAGGCTGTAGGCAGGGCTATAGGGCTTGCAAAGAGGATAGCGGATGAAAAGCCTGTAAAAGCGATAATAAATAGTATGCTTACAGCACACCCGGTATAAAGCCCGGTCTGATAGATTGATATCAGATCAGGGCTTTTTTGATTGTCTGCAGTTTTTGGTTCATTTAGCAAAATAGATGTGCTTATTTCGCTGATACCGCTGTTTATTCAAGAGGTCACCTGTAATATGCTTTTATCATAAAGTACGAAAGAGTATCAAAAGAAAACTATAGACAAAAAGACTAACTATTAAAAGTCAACAAGAAAATGAAGATTTTTGAATAAAACATCGTTAGGTGTTTTAGATAGCCTGGAGGCAGGCTTAAGCCTCAATTAGTACCTTGAAAACTGCATGACAAACAGAGCATCTGAACAGGTGCTCTAAGAAAAGGATGTAAGTTAAAGACTCTTTATTTTCGGTAGGCTTCGCCTGTAAGTTCCATCCGATAGATGGTGCGTATCAGCTTTTTCGCCGCATGACCGACAGCAACATTGTAGTGCTTGCCTTCGCTTATCTTCTTTGAAAGGTAGGCTCCGAAGCTTTCATCCCATTGGCAGACGAACTTAGTGGCATTAAACAAAGCATACCTCAGATAACGGGATCCTCGTTTTTCCATATGGGAATAGCTTGAATCAAGCTGCCCTGACTGATATGTAGATGGCGATAAGCCTGCAAATGCAAGTATCTGATCGGCATTGCTGAAACGGGTGAAATCGCCAATCTCAGCAAGAATCATGGCTCCCATACGGTAGCTAATACCAGGGATTGTCATAATCGGAGAGTCGCAAGTATCCATAATGGATTTGATTGAAGCTTCGATTTCATCAATCTCATCCGTCATCACCTCGATCAGATGGATGGTGTGCTTCAACTCTATTGATTTTGCTGGCATAACAGAACCGATTGAATCCTTTGCAGCATCTCTTATGGTGACAGCCATATCTCGTCCGTAGCGTCCCTTAGAAGCTGTTTCAAGGACATTTCTGAGATGTGTAAGGTGACTTTCAGCGATGTAAGAAGCACCGGGAAACTCAGAAAGTAAGGCGTACACAGAAGCCATATGAAGATTAGGAACGAGCTTTTCCAGTTCCGGAAACAGGATGTTAATAAGCCGAGCCACAGACGATTTAAGCTTGGCTCGTTCTTGAACCTTGACAAAACGGTAACGGGTTAATGACTTGAGTTCTTCGCTGTGATATGATGTGTCTGAGTAGGGCTTGAGAGTCTTATCAGTCATCAACATCATAGCAATCGAACCGGCATCGACTTTATCCGTTTTCGTCTTTCTAAGGCTTAGACCTTTTCTGTAAAGATTTGTATGTAGCGGGTTGATAACACAGGTGGGTAGACCTTTATCAATGAGCGATCCGAGAAGATTGAGTGAGTAGTGACCGGTAGCTTCAAGACCTACTTTTATTTCGGTCCTATCATCAGTCACTGAGAAAATCTTCTTATACAACTCATCAAAGCCTGTCTTGTTATTCGGGATAGTAAATACCGGATAGAGATTATCGGCTTCTGATCCCAGGATGCAGCAATCATGCTTATCCTTTGCAACATCGATACCAACGTAGATCATACATGTGATCCTCCTTAAAAGTATTTGACGCTGTATTGGATCCACAGGGCTCTCTGCCGATGTAACCTCGTTCTACATAAACCGTCATGCGGTATCTAACTGATTAACATTGTGACAAAGAGGCTGTGGTTGGAGCCTTTTCGAAACCGTCTATGCGGTAGTGGGACAAAACCAATCCACAGCATCTTCAACAGCATACCCTATACCTATAGAGAAGGTAAAGAATGGGTATGACTATATAATACGAGTGGGATAAATACTATCAAAATGAAGCATTTATCCCACTTTTTTCTTAATCTGAAGCTCATGGAAGCTTGAAAAGTAGGATAAAATCGTCAATAACTGCATATTTATCCTACAACACGCCTAGTTTAAAGGATTTGAAGGTCTGAATTGTAGGATAAACAGGCTAAAACTCAATCACTTATCCCACATGACAACAAAATCCTCTATCTGCATTGCATGAATTCACTGCCTCTTTTACCCATAATAAGAATAGAGGCAGAAAAAGAGTTCATGGCATTTCTAATTACGCAATAGTGCTCTCTTTATCAAGTCGTGCGTACTCTCTAAGAAG
>JAGAGL010000061.1:0-8412 GCA_017627595.1 Oribacterium sp.
CTTATCATCTTCCACCTCATGCTCCCATTTGACATTATTATATATATCCATCTGAACCTTATTTATGATTCCTGAACCAAGGACAATACCGTCCTTTTCAATAACAAAAAGGTCATCTCTTTTCAAAGCCTCTTCTGCCGTATCTTTTACAGGATATATCCCCCTGATCCACCCAACAGAAATTATCCCTGCTTCCTCTGCCTGATGGATCTCATCATAGATATTTACTACTGCATTAAGGTCCGATTGCGTTGCTTTACGTATCCTAACATTATCAGAAATAGACATCCGCATATCTCCAATTAGCCGCATAATCACATACAGGAAACCACCTGTACTCTTCTCCGCTTTTTATGTACTTCGGATGACGCGGATTTCCATCACTTGTCATTTTTCCACGATAATACCACTCACAATCACATTCCAGCTTTTCCTGGATATCGAAAAGAGTATCTCCAAGGTAAAACCTCGTGTCTATGTTATTTCCCCAGGAAGCCCAGACAGCGTCAATTTTATATGACTTAACCAGTGCCATAAGAACCTTTAAATTTTTCTCAAGAAGCTTCTTATCTTCCTTTTCAGGAAGTTCCTTTGAATCTTTGGTTCTTAGCGGATACAGATAAGCCATGATCCAGCCATCATACATATCTTCGGTGGCAAGCTTCTTAACCTTTTTAATCGTAGAATCTATGTTATTGTCTCCAGGAATTGATGTGCCTGGATTTGCCAAAAATACCAGGATGTTTCTTTTTCCCGGTTGCCCGATAAAATAACATTCAGTATCATCACCAAGGTAGATCCATCCTTTCGGGATATCTTCACGCTTCTCCATCCATTCAGACATTTTTTCAAGCTTTCTTGAATCAATTCTCATTCTTTTTCTCCGTATCTATTCAAACTTCCATCCATGCTCGCCATGGTATATCATCTGTCTTGTCATTCCACCGTCTATACAGATATTCTCACCCGTGATAAAACCGGCTTTATCAGAACATAGGAACTTCACCATTTCAGCGATATCTTCGGGCTTTCCTACTCGTCCTACAGGCTGCTGTAAGGCATCTGCTCCTATGATTTCAGTATCAGTCGTATCTATCCATCCCGGTGAAATACTGTTCACTCTGGCTTTTCCTGCAAGGCTGATTGCTAGGGCATGTGTTAATGCAGCTATCCCGCCCTTTGCCGCAGTATAGCTTTCTGTTTTAGGCTGGCTCATCCTGTCACGGGATGAAGAAATATTGATTATAGATGCTCCGTCTGACAATACAGGTATCAGAAGCTTTGTGAGATAAAACGGAGCGGTCACACCTACGGAAAGGGCGTATTGAAAGTCCTCGTAACTGCATTCATCAATTCCTTTCATGATTGGAAGGGCATTGTTGATGAGATAATCTACATGTCCGGACTGTTCTATGACTTGTTTTGCAAATCTTTCCAATGTTTCCTTATCTCCAATGTCCCCAACAAACCATTCACCGGGTGTTTTATCGATAATGTGCACGGTGACACCATCAGCGCGGAATAAGTCTGCTATCGCTTTTCCAATTCCGTGAGCACCGCTTGTGATCACAGCTACTTTACATTTATCCATAATTTCCTTCCCTTTTTATTGACTCATGAAAACTGCTCATGTGAATCGTATAATCACAAAATCTTTCCCCGCACCATTCACCTGATAATTACAATTTTACATCTAATTCGATGATCCTAACAGTTCCGAATTCCTCCATAAGTAATTATCTTCCACATAAAAAAAGCATTTCCCTGCATAAAAAAGCCAGCTAATCTTTTTCTTAGATTAGCTGGTTACATTAACTATCAGTTTCAGGAAATATTATCTTATGTAAACATATCCGTCCATTATCCTTCTGGCGGTACGTGTAACACCACCTTTTAATACTTTCTCACCATCCATCTTCATATCAACTTCAGTAACTCCTGAAGAGTGTCCTAGACGGATAATATCTCCTGAGATTTCCTTCACTATTTCATTTACTATAGTCCCTTTTATCCTTGCGGCAGCGCCTGTTGCAACAGCGACAGTCATGGGATATGCCTTGTGAAGCTGTCCAACAGAAACTGCACGTACGCAGATATCCATTTTTTCGCCGGAAACATTCGTCCCGTCCATGTTTACATAA
This sequence comes from Oribacterium sp., assembly GCA_017627595.1. GTDB lineage: Bacteria > Bacillota > Clostridia > Lachnospirales > Lachnospiraceae > Oribacterium. The sequence continues at coordinate 2,142 of JAGAGL010000061.1, forward strand.
TCCTGCGCAGGACTCACTATAGAGACCTTCGGTGCTGATGTTGCTTTTGTTCGTGCCTCCATATAGTCTTCAACAAATCCAAATTTTACAGCGGCCATACCGCGTATACGTTCTATGTGTTCCATGATGTCTTTGTTATTATTGAGCTCCGTTAGTTCAGTTCCTTTAATACCCAGGTCTGATGCCTTGATAAACACTACAGGATTTGAACAGTCAATTACAGTCACTGTTGCAGGACCATATCCGGGCACATCAAACACCTCCTGCTTTTCTCCTGTCGGGAACAGTTTTCCGCTTCGGGATCCTGAAGGATCCTCAAAATACATATCGATACGGGATCCTGTTCCGGGTACACCCTGAACTTCCTCATCGCCATACATGCAGGCATGACCATCCTTGACTCTTACATGTTCTTCTATCACCTTATCGGTATTTGTGTTATAAACGCGGACTACAGTAATAGGTTCCACTGCTTCAACCAGTCCTTCATCGATGGCATATGGACCTACAGCAGAAGAGATGTTGCCACAGTTTGCGGAACCATCAACTCGTGGGATTTTTATATCTACCTGTCTGAACGTATAATCCACATCAACCCCGGGGCGGTCTGATTTTTTGATCACTGCAATCTTGGACGTAGATGAGACTGTACCGCCCATTCCATCAATTTGTTTCACATCCGGTGTACCCATTACCTTCATGAATATCTCAGGCCACTCTTCTTCATTCTCCGGAAGATCTTCCTGATGGAAGAAAACCGCCTTGCTTGTACCTCCGCGCATAAATACACATGGAAATTTACGCTGTTTCTGATCTGATGCTGACATTAATCTGTCCCTCCAAATAATCTTAATCTATAAACTAATGCTTTATGATATTGTCCCTATCCCACAACCGGGATTTCCTCCAGATTACTTTCTTTATAAAATGGGGCCTTTTTAACCGTTATATGAATACGGAACCCATTGATTTCTTCTACAAGGAAAATTAGTTTTATTGTCTTTCCGTCCTCATCATATCGTGCTGTATCATAATCCATGGTATAGCCCTTAGACTCAAGATATTTAATGGCAAGAGGGATATCGTTGACAAAGAATCCAAGATGCCCCTTAGTGCCCTTTCCCATCTTTTTCATAAGCTCCATTTTGTTGTCTTCAGTGAAATATGAGGCAGATATTTCACGATAGTTTTTATATCCGAAAACATCCGAGAAGAATGATCTCATTTTTTCTCCTTCTTCTTCGCTTTGGGCATTAATACCCACATGTCCAAATTCAAATTTCAGATTCTTAAACTCCATACCCATTCTCCTCTCTTATACCTTTAATTCAATCCCAGATCTTCCCTGTAGGAATTTATCATTGAACCTGCCAGAAGGATCTTCTTCTCGGATTCAGTAACATCCTTAAGTTCCAATATCATCTCACGTGTGTTTCCATCAATACCAATGATAGTCGCCTTAACCTCGGTTTCGTTATTCATAACAGACTTTCTGATATCCGGTAACCATACATATTCTCCGACAGCCAGTTTGATGTTGTCATCCGGATATGTGAACGGAAGCATTCCCCAGTTCACACAATTACTGCGATAACGCTTTGTCGCATAATCTATACAGATGTTTGCAAGACCGCCAAGAACCTTTTGGCATGATGCAGCATATTCTCTTGCAGATCCATCACCCGGTCTCTTAGCGTAGAGAACTGACCCAATACCTGTAGTTTTCATCAGGTTATCAAGAATACTCTCATCAGCAACATCGATACCTACAGCTTTAAGTACAGCATAAAATTCAGATGCCTTTTTCTTATCACCTTTAAGCCTTGCCTTCTCGTAAGTCTGTGTATCTTTTGCATTAGGCACATAGGCAGGATCCTTTCTCTGAAGTGTGAATTCTGAGATCTTATAGGGATTTGACCTGTAGGAGGCAGTTTCCCCTGATGGGATGAGCTCATCTGTTGTAGTTACTTCATCCCTGATCACAGATGCCACACGAAGGAGAAGATTATCTGTTAATGTTGACATCTCCGGCCAATCCTTTATGGCAGGACCATACTGAATTTCTGTCTCAGGTTCTTCTTTTCCAAAACCGTTATAAACTACATTCGCATATAGGTTTTCATTGAACTCATATTTAGGAACCTGCATTGCGTTAAATACATCTTGAATCTCCTCAGCCGATGTAAGCAGACCTCCGTTAAATGCAGTAGCCGCAATTGACTTGGAATCCATAAGTGCCGCACTTGCTACTTGTCCCTGTCCAGGCTTGCTGCCTTCACGGTTCGGGAAATTTCTTGTTGAATGTCTTATGGTAAATGCATTGTTTTCAGGACAGTCAGATGCTCCGAAACAAGGTCCACAAAATGCTGTTTTTACACGTACACCATGTATCATCAGATCATTCATCACACCCACTCTGTTAAGTTCCACCATTATAGGCTGGGAAGCAGGATAGATATTGAAAGGGAACTGCCCGAGACCGTGGGCTGCGGCTTTTGCAACTGCATCAACGGCATAGATATTTTCAAAAGATCCCGCGGCACAGCCTGCTATGTTTGCCTGATCAACCCGGATACGGCGGTCTACCGAAAATCCGTTTGTGAGCGAATCTGCATCTGAAACAGGAGTTATCTTTCCTTTTATATCGGGATGTATATCAGGCGTATTTTCAAATGTGCTTACTGCCTGTTCTTCTATCCAGGCTGCATATTTTTCGGGGTTTTCAATTACATCCTTAAGCGGAAATGCATTGGACGGATGATACGGAAGTGCGATCATCGGTTCAACTGTGTCAAGATCAATCTCAACAACTGCATCATAAAGTGCTGCTTTACCGGGTTTAAGCTGTTTATAGTCCTGCGGTCTCTTGTGTATTTCGAAGTATTTTCTTACTTCATCATCAGTCTCCCAGATAGAAGAAAGACATGCAGATTCTGTTGTCATGGTATCGATTCCGTTACGGAAATCCATTGACATGGAATGTACACCGGGACCGATAAATTCAAGCACTGCATTCTTCACGAATTTGTTCTTAAATGTTGCGCCTATGAGGGTTAGAGCCACATCCATGGGACCCACCCAGGGCTTTGGAGCTCCGTGAAGGAAAACGGCAATAACTTTCGGATACTTTATCTCATAGAACTTACCGATCATGGCCTTTGCAAGCTCGGGACCTCCTTCACCTATCGAAACGGAACCCTGTGTACCATAGCGTGTATGGGAATCAGAAACTATAGCCATATCCCCTGATTTGATCAGCATTTCACGCATGTACTGATGGATTACCGCCTCATGAGGAGGTACAAATATACCGCCATATTTATGACAGGCTGTCTCAGCATATTTGTGTACGTCTGTATTTATGGTTCCTCCAACAGCAGCAAGACAGTTGTGACAGTTTGTGAATACTGTAGGCATCGGAAACTTCTTAAGTCCTGATGCTACTGCAGTCTGAAGTATACCAACATAGGTATTGTCATATACGCCCATTTCATCAAACTTAATCAGAAGGTTTTCCATATCTTCCGACTGGTTATGTGCCTTCAGTACCCTATATGTAAGAGTTTCCTTTTTTGCATCCTCAGGATTTATCTCCGGATGCTCCTCAACAGAAGCAATCACTTCATCATTCAGGATTAGTTTTTTTCCTTCATGCAACTTGATCATGTATATACCTCCCGGTCAAACAAATTCGACTCAAATGTTTTTTTGTTCTTCTAACTGTATTATAGAGTCATGAATCTATTCTGTATAATTATTGATTTTTATTGTTATTAATTCCACTACGGAATTATATATTTGTATTAAAAGCCACACATACAGGACTTTCTGTCTCGATCTGACTTCCTGAGTCACTGAGCATTCCTGTATTTTTATCAACATTAAAAACAGTAATAGTATCAGTCAGCTCATTCGCAGCAAGTAGGTAACTGTCATCCGGGGTCATGCATATAAATCTTGGCTGTTGTCCTTTTGTAGTGATATTTTGAATATAAGTCATATATCCTGTTTCCTGTTCAATCCTATATACAGATACACTGTCATGCTTTCTGTTCGACAAATAAAGCGAATCTCCGGCCCCGCTCATGGCAATGGCACTTGCCCATCCATCTCCAAAGTAATCGCTAGGCAGACTCGTGAGTATCTGTTTGGGAACAAGCTCACCTTTCACATCATCAAAATTATAAAAAGTAACTGTGCTATCTTTTTCGTTTACAAGATAAGCATACTTATTGTTAGGATGCAGAATTATATGTCTTGGCTCGGCACCAGTTCTTGCAACCACTTTTGAAATTTCTTCAAGTGCTCCATTCTCAGGATTTATCTTAAATACAGTTACTTTTCCAATCCCCTGTAGCCTTCCTTGTGAAGGTACGAGCAACCATCTTCCTGAATGATCGATATTTACCTGGTGTGGATGAGAAATATATCCCGGACCTCCATTACCCGAAATAAAATACATGTCTTTAATCAACCCAAGACTTCCATCCTCTAAAACAGGAATAACTGATACGGCTCCTGTCTGTAGATTTGCTACATACAAGTATTTCCCTGTTTGTTCAAGTGTAAGATGCACAGGATTTGTACCATGGGTCTTAACTGTGTTTATATACTCAAGTGTTCCATCTACTTTGATACCAAATGAACTCACCTCACTAAAGTCACCATGAATGCTGTATAATCTGTCTCTCCTTTTGTTCAGACACAGATATGAAGGGTTAACTATCTCCTTGTAAATTTCAAGTAATGTCCATTTATCTCCATCTACTCTGTAAACACTGATTCCTTTTCCTCTGGCGTTTCTTTCCTTTGTTGTACGACAGCCGATATATGCGATCATCTTCTTCTCCTCTCAACCTAAGAATCCAAGTAACCCAACCAAAACAAGGATAAATACAACAACTACGCATCCGAAAGAAAGTCCGAAAAGTTGTCCGAATACTTTTGACTGTTCCTTTTCATCCGCACCGGTTTCCTGTGCATAACTTGCCATTACAAGTGAACCTCCTGTAGACATTGGACTAATACCTGCAACAGTTGCGGAACAAACTATGGCAACAACCATCTGAAGTACAGACGCACCTCCGACCTGACCTGCAACATCAGGCACCGTCGGAATGAGTGTTGGGAATACAACACCGTTTGCACTTGAGAACCATGACATTACTCCTCCTGTGAGTCCCATGAGTGGTGCGGCTGTGAATTTATTCATAAACGACGCAAGAATATCTGAAAGAAGATCTATTCCACCCATTGTCTTTGTTATATTCATAAGTACATTAACACCTGATATAAGAATCAAAGTATTCCATGGCAATGATTTAATTGCCTTCTTTTCATCAGCAGACTTGGTAATTATAAGAATCAATGATAGTCCAAAACATATAAGCCCAACGTCCTGGCCGAATCCTATCACCGTAATGAACATCACAAGCATAAGTACAAGGCTTAAACTCTGATTCCAATTCATTTTTTCGATTGCTGCAATCTCGGAGTTGACAATCGCACTGCTTTTCCACCCCTTAAATAAAATGTAGGTAACAATCGCACATATAAAATTTGCAACACTGACACCTATGAAGATGGGCATTCCCTGCCCTGTTATTTCCATCTCATTAAGAAGGTCACCGACTATAATTCCAGTCAATGCGATCGGTGATGCCGTACCACCCACTGCACCTAAAATAGCCATTGCTCCCATCAACACAGGGTTGATACCCATATGTATCCCAAGCGGAACGGCAAACAGAACCATTACAGTTTGAACACTGATTGCTCCCGGGCCTGCAGCCGAAAGGATAAAACTAACAAGATAGATTATTATTGGCACTAAAAAAGTATTTTTTCCACATCGTGAAGTCATAATTTTTGACACTTTCTCAAGTGTTCCATTCTCCTGCAAAAGACTAAAAAACAACATTGTACCAAGTAAAGTGGCAAATAATTTTCCAGGAAAACCAGAATAAATTTCCTTTGCTGACATTCCACCGATAGTACCAAGCACCAGTGAAAGCCCAAGACATACAAGACCAACATTTGTTTTACGAACAAATCCTAAAACAATTGCGCCAACTAGACATGCTAAAGCTAAAAATTGTAAAAACATAATTCTCCCTTTCTCTGAACTATTGTAAGCGTCAAATAGAGGGTGCGTGCCCAAATTAAATCTTCTTTGCTATGATGAAATCAAATCATAACAAGGGGGATTTTTTCTATGGATAAAGATGTCCGGGCAGTACGCATGAGTCATTGGAAAGATATAATCGTGAAG
>JAGAGL010000062.1:0-49633 GCA_017627595.1 Oribacterium sp.
AATTATGGAAGGAAAGCCACCACTACATGCGGTGTTTGCAGTCTTGATGGGTAAGACTGAAGTATAGATAAATTGGATATAATCTTCAAAATCAATAAATAAAAAATATTTGTTTTTTTCGGGGGGGATCATGGAATAAGAAGCTAAGGAAAGCTTGATCGTTAATTTTAGGTTTTCCTATATTTTTTGTATTTTGGAGGTTGTCATGAAAATATTATATTTCAATGTACATAGTGCTGTTTCAGGGTCATGTCCGAAATGTGGTAGAGCTATTACTATACACACCAGTAATGGAAGAGCAAAGTGCGCAGGTTGTGGTGCAATGGTAGTTGTTAAGAATGGTCAGATAGTAGGTTGGCAATAACAAACGGGTTTATTTGGATTACGTTTAGCATAATTAAGAAATAAAAAAATAGAAGGCTTTTGTCATAATGTCAGAGCCTTCTATTTTTTTGCTTACCCTAGACTTATATCATAGGAGTTGTTGTTTCACATAGGTTAGAAAATACCTGATTTGTGTATAAAAAAAGAATTTATTAATTACACATTATTTTTTAATATCTCCTTATAGCAATAAGAGGGCATATATGGTTTGATTTGTGTAAAATAATAAATCAACCTTATATTACACATTGGGAGGTGTTTGGGTATGGCTAAGACATATGGATATGCAAGATGCAGAACGCCAGGGCAAAAGGAAAGAAGATAGGCAGGCCTAAGATGGATGCTTCAAATCTTCCGGATAAGTTCTATAAGTATTATCCGTTATATAGGTCCAAGCAGCTTACAGCCACGGCTTTTTCAAGGGTAGTAGGATGCTCAAGAAAGACCATATATAACTACCTTGCTCATTATGAGAATACTCACGGTGAGGAATCTGATTAATTGACTATGTATGTATATTGTGCTATATCATTTAAATTTCAGTTTTATCGACTAAGGATAATGAAAAATAGTGAAAAAATAGTGAAATTTTAATGGAAGTTCCAGAGACGTTCTACTATAATATCACCGAGGTGATTGGAAGATGATCAAAGTAGCTTTGACAAACGAGATTTTAAAATACATAACCGAGATTGATAAAAACAGATACAAGGTTTCCTCTGTGAAATTGCCGAGATCTGTGGCAAGCAAATTGCGTAAGAATTCAAAGATTTTTGATAAAGAAATATAAAGGAGAGTTTACTCCGATCGAAGTCAGTCGTGAAATCGGTGTGACAAACAAAACGGTAATAAACAGATTATCTGTGTTGGTAAAAAATGGTTATGTGGAACCGTTGATGGTAAATCAGCGTATCAGATCTTACAAACTAAGCGATTTTACGAGGGAGAATGAAAAAACGATAAAGAAGATGATTTCATAACTTGATTCAGCAGAATCATTATAATGACCTCAAAAACGGAGGTGCATTACAATGAATCAGGAAACGGCAAATTATATTATGCAGAGGATGTCGAAGTATCTGGATAATAGCCAGATGATTAAGCTGAAGGATACTTTGGATGAATCACTAAAGACTACAATCACAATAAGAGAAACATATGCTGATGAAGAACTTGAGAAACTTCGTGATGATTGCAGGGAACTGAGAAATCTGGCGATTATTGATGTTAATTAATAGTTAAAGATTTAGAGAGGCTACATCGTAGATGTGGTGGGCAAAAAAGTGCCGACCAAGATTTTTATAAAACCAAGGTCGGCTGAAATTGTTGCTTTTTCAATATAGATTTATCCGAGCAAGCGGGTTGGTTCGCCTTTTGGGTCTGACCCTAAATAACTTTGGAAAAACCCACTAAACTTCGGAAATCCTTTTTGATTCAATTTTTCTGTACCTTATATATTACTCACATTCCTTAAGATACTTCTTATTTTCGTACATGCAATCATCTGCTTTTTTAAATACTTCCGACACTTTGCTTTCGCCATGAAACCTTGCAACTCCCATAGCGATCACAACACCTCCGTATTCCATATTCTTTTCATTCAATGCAGAAAACTTTGCACTAAGTGCATCCAGATTGCGATAATCATGATTCGTGGCAATCACGACAAATTCATCGCCACCTATCCTGAACACCGGGCTGTGATGGAAAACCTTACATATCTGACTGCACCCTTCCCGTATATATCTGTCTCCGGCCTGATGTCCGAATGTATCATTGATCTTCTTAAGTCCATTGAGGTCAAATACGGCCAAAGCAAACTCCGGATCCTCATTATTTCTTAATCGTTCATCCAGCTGCTCTTCAGCTTCGATATATGCATGCTTGTTTTTAACCCCGGTAAGAGCATCAATATTTGCAATATTCTTTGCGGCAGTCAGCTTTCGGGCATATTCCATTTCTTTTTTTACCTGCTCATGCTCGTCTATTATTCCCACAATTATCTGCGGACCATCATCTTCCTCAATCTTTGCGGCTCTTATACATATGAACCTGAGCTCTCCATTAAACATTAGGCGGATTCTCAGAGAAAAGACACCCTTGCTTTCAATTTCATACAGTATGTTTTCTTTGGTAAAACTCGATATGAATACGCCCTTATCTTCGACATGAACAACTTTTTTCCATTTTTCTCTTACCTGGTTGTAGAAATCATCACCTTCTTCTGAAAGTCCCACATCATTGAATCTTTTGTCCAATACGACCTGGACAAAGTGATCGGTTTCCGGATCCGCAGAATAAATACATATATAGTTTCCTGAAAGTGCAGTTATCCTGCTGTAGGTCTTTCTCTCCTGCTCTATACGTTCAAGAGCTTCCTTGTGCTTTAGCTCTAAGTCATTATCAATATAACTGAGGATCACTATAGCCAGAGCAACCACACCGGTTTCAGGATTTATGGCTATCCTTCTTATGAAGAGATGTGCTACGCCTTTATCACTTTCTCTTACGTCTACTATGGTCGGCTTTCCATCTCTGATGCACTGCTCCATAGCATTTAGAAAATCAGATCCGATATTATCTTTGATCTCTGCCTTCGTTATAAGCCTTTTACTTAGCATTTCCGGGTGATGGATATTTGTAAAATCCCTGAAGGATTTATTGCCTCTGGCAAGCTTAGCTCCATCATCAGAAACCTCAATTATAAACATTGGCATGGTATTAAAGTAACTGCCAAGCTTTTCATGCTCTCCGTATGAGGAAAAAGACATGTCGTAAAGATTGACCTTGCCCAGTGCGGAATAGTACTCCGACTCCTTTGGGTTTTCAAAACCAATCTGTTTTCCTTCTTTATATCTTTTAAAAATCTGCTCAATAGTCACTACATCGCAGAAATAATACCCCTGCAGTCTTGTACATCCGATTTCGTCAAGAAATTCAGCCTGTTCCGATGTCTCAACACCTTCGGCAACAGTCTCACTGCCAAGTCCGCTTGCAAGTCTTACAAGTTCAGTGATGATTATCTTACTTCGCTCATTCTCTTCAATCTTACTGATAAAGCTCTCGTCAAGCTTGATAACGTCAAAATGAATTTGCTGCAATATATTTGTTGAAGAATTCGATTTGCCGAAATCATCCAGCCATACCGAGAATCCATGCTTTCTGAATCGCTCTATCTGTGCCATCATATAATCCTTATCATCAAGGATGACACGCTCTGTTATTTCGATTATTATGTTGCCATGGTCAACTCCCGAGTTATCAACCCTTTTACTTATTTCCTCAACGATATCGCAGGAATAAAAGTCGGTTCCCGAGAGATTTATGGAGTTCGGAACAACATATAAGCCTTCCTCAGACTGTCTCTTTAATTTCTTCAGTACCTGCTCCAGAACAAACAGGTCAAGTTTATACGCAATTTTAGCTTCATCCAATATGGAAATGATCTTCCTGGGCTCAAAATGACCTTTTTCAGGATCTATCCACCTTACCAGTGCCTCTTCGTTGCATACCCTGCCGTTGGAGGTTCTGATAATAGGCTGATAATACACCTTTATCCATCCATCCGTCATAGCTGTTTCCAGGTTCTGAAAGACATAGCTTCTATCCTCAAACTTGTTCAGCATTTTTGCGTCAAAAAAGCGCACGGTAGATTCAAATATGTTTCCGCAGCTATCACTCGCTATTTTTGATCTGTCTGTAGCTGTGGACGCTTTAACCCGCCCCAGTTTGAGATCATATACACCTATTCTGACTGGTAATGTCCTGCCACTGTTTATATTCCTGAATTCCTTAACAAGCGCCCAGAGCCTGTTCCCCAGCTCTTTTGAATAAGTATAGACAGTAAAGTGATCGGCAGTAGTACGGCAACAGCTTTCTTTACCAAAGTGTTTCACAAGAAGATTTGCAACTTCTCTGATGAGCTTGTCACCTTCTGTGTAACCATATCTCTGGTTAAATGCCTTCATTCCGCAGAGATTCATGAAGAGCATGGCAGAGCCTATACCGCAGCCTGCATTATCCTCAAAGAAATCCTCTGCAAGCTCAAAGAACCGTTTCATATCAGGAAAACCTGTGAGATGATCGTAGCCTATTTTATTGTTATATTGTTCCATGCTCATAGTATGTCTCAAACCTGAAAAACGTATTTTTGCTTCAACTGTATCTGATTATATCTCAAATTTTTTAAATTTAAAAATCTGTTTGCCCCTACATACAGATGTCAATCTGATTGGCTCTGTTACATTGCTTTTGGGAGCCATAATATCTGACATACAGATGCAGATTTGATCGGCTCCTTATTAACTCTGAACCGTATCCGGGGAACCTGTAACATCAAATATGCGGTTATTGTTCAATAATAATATTTTTTTCGGCATAAAACCCGTTGAATATTATATAGTGCTGAAAAGATAAGGTTTTTTTTGAAAATCAGATGCGACAAGTGTATAATCATACTGTTAGTGGGGAGGAGATATGAGTTATTCAACGATAGGGATGCTTGCTATTTTTGTGCATCTCATAATAAATTTTGATTATATGAAACAGCATGCCAGAGGAACTCTTACCGAGGCAGAGTGCCGCTATCGGCAGTTTTTGTTTGCTGTAATGTTCTATTATTTTTCGGATATTTTCTGGGGCGTACTATACGAGGCAGGACTTTCTGCACTTGCATTTATCGACACAACCTTCTATTTTCTGTCGATGGCATTCACCGTATTCTATTGGACGCATTTTGTTGTGACCTATCTGAATAAAGATAATCTGTTTAAAAGGGTACTGATATTTAGTGGCTGGCTGATTCTGGGGACACAGGTGCTGATCCTCGTCATTAACATTTTTAAACCCATCTCTTTTTATTTTGATGAGAATCATTTATATCACCCATTGCCATTCCGATATCTGACTTTGGTGATGCAGATCATTCTTTTTACTCTTTCGACGATATATGCCTTGTCTGTGTCCATTCATTCAGACAGACCGGAGAGTAAACGACATCGAACTGTTGCTCTTTCGGGAATAATTATGACCTTTTTCGTTCTGCTTCAGACTCTTGATGCTTTTTTGCCTTTTTATGCTATGGGATGTCTGCTGGCGACCTGCACGATCCATACCTTTATCTACCGGGATAAGATCGAGGAACGTTCAAGGGAAATCGGAAATATGCGAAGAATCGCCTACATCGATGCACTGACCGGTGTAAAGAATAAGATGGCATATACAGAGGCAGTGGCAGAACTTGAGCGCCGTGTTCGTGATGGGATTATGTCCGCGTATGGAGTTGCGATATTTGACCTGAATTATCTAAAGTATGTTAATGATAACATGGGTCATGAAATGGGTGATAAGTATATCAAGGAGGCCTGCTCACAGATTTGCAAATGGTTCCAGCACAGTCCGGTATATCGTATCGGCGGAGATGAATTTGTGGTTCTTTTGAAAGGCGTTGATTATGACAATCGTGAAATGATATTGAAGGACTTTAATGATGATGTACATCGCAATAAGCTTGAGGGAAAAGCGGTAGTGTCCGTTGGCTGTGCTTCATATCAGCCGAAGGTGGACAGAACATATGATGATGTTTTCCGCCGTGCTGACAAGCTGATGTATCAGAGAAAACAGGAGCTTAAGTGGAACTAGAACAGAATATGAAGAAGATGTTTTTATGTGCTGCAATGCTGATGAGCGGAGCGCTGTTTCTGGGAGGATGCGGCTCTTCGGATTTTAATAACGGAGACAGCACCGAGGTTACAATGACAGAGTCATCGGAGAAGAGATCAGAGGACGAGACAAACCCTATGTCGGAAGAAGTTAAGAAGATTGAGAATGATTCTGAAATCGAACAGAATGATTTTAAATGGTGGCAGAAGACAATCGCATATGAAATCTATGTAAAGAGCTTTAAGGATTCTGACGGTGACGGGATCGGTGATCTGAATGGGATCACTTCCGAGCTTGACCACCTTAAAAAGCTTGGTGTCGGAGCAATATGGCTTACGCCCTGTTATTTGTCACCTCAGGCAGACAATGGCTATGATATAGCAGACTACTATGCTATCGATCCGGCCTACGGTACCATGGAGGATATGGACAGACTGATCGAAGAAGCGGGAAAACGCGATATCCGTATCGTGATGGATCTGGTGTTTAATCATACCTCCAACGAGAATGCCTGGTTTACCGAGTCCCGTTCGGGAAAGGACAGCGATAAGAGCGACTGGTACATATGGGCGGATCCCAAAAAGGATGGATGGCACCTACCAACTGGCGAAGCATCTTTGGAGGTTCGGCCTGGACCTATGATGAGAACAGAGGACAGTACTACCTTCACACATTCCTGCCTGAACAGCCTGACCTTAACTGGGCCAATCCGGAGGTTCGTAAGGCACTGATAGATGTCGCTGACTTTTGGGTAAAAAAGGGAGTCGGAGGCTTCAGATTGGACGCTATAACCTACATCAAGAAACCTGAAAAATTTTTGGATGGTACTCCGGATGCCAATGATGGTACAGTGGGTATTCATGCCATGACAGCAAATACAAATGGCATACTGGACTATCTCCATGAATTTAAAGACGCGGTTCAGAACGGTACTGATATTTTTACGGTTGGAGAAGCCAATGGTGTTTCTGCCCGTGATCTCCCTGACTGGGTTGGACCTGCCGGTGTCTTTGATATGGTATTTGAGTTCGGCCTTATGAATATCAGTCTGAAGGATGAGATGAACTGGTGCGTTACCCGGGAATGGACGCTTCCGGAATTCAAGGCTCTGATCACTTCCAGTCAGGAAAATACTTTGAAAACCGGGGGATGGTATCCCATGTTTCTGGAAAATCATGATCAGCCCCGTTCCATAAATCATTTCCTGCCGAAGGGTGCTGACAGGATTGCCGGAGCAAAAGCGCTTGCCACTCTTGTTCTCACCATGAGAGGCACACCTTTTATCATGGAGGGTGAGGAGCTTGGGTTTGTTAATGTAGCCTGGCCTTCAATAGATGACTATAATGATATTTCAACCAGAAACCATTATAAGTTTGCAATCGATGAGGGATATTCCGAGGCTGAAGCCATGGAGGGTGTTCACAACTTTGCAAGGGACAGCTCCCGAACTCCCATGCAGTGGGACAGCTCATCAAATGCCGGTTTCACCACGGGTACACCCTGGCTTCCTGTATATGATGATTACGAAAAATTTAATGTAGCCTCTGAGATGGAGGATAAGGATTCGGTTCTTAACTGGTACATTGCTCTTTCAGAGCTTCGAAAGGAACATCCGGAGCTGGAGACGGGAGACTACACAGAGTTATTTCATGAGCATGAGCAGATCTTTGCCTTTACCAGAGAAAGCGAAGCCGGTAAGGCAACCGTTCTCATAAATCTTTCTCTCAAAGAAGCTTCCTATGATGCTTCATGCGTGGAAGGTGCAGAACAGCTTATCGGAACAAATGGTGAAAGTACTAAAGGTACACTTGCCCCGTTGGAAGCGGTGGTCTACGAAAAGTAACTGTGAGATCTGTAAGGGGGTCTGCCCCTTTACAAATGTTATAACAGACATATCCTTGTATTCCATTTTTTTAAGGCAAATAAGGTTTTTCTTCTGAAAAAGTGTATAATTATTGAAACAGAAAATACAGGAGGAACCAGTACATGAGTTACGATGATAAAATTCCTTATAAAATCTATCTGAGCGAGGATGAGATCCCAAAGCAGTGGTACAACGTAAGAGCTGACATGAAGAACAAGCCGGCTCCGCTTCTTAACCCGGCCACACTTAAGCCTATGGGCTATGAAGAACTTCGCCCGGTATTCTGCGATGAACTCATAAAGCAGGAGCTTGATGATACAACAGCTTACATTGATATTCCGGGTGAAATACTTGATTTCTACAAGATGTACAGACCGTCTCCTCTTGTAAGAGCTTATTGTCTGGAGAAGGCTCTCGACACCCCTGCAAAGATCTACTATAAATTCGAGGGTAATAATACAAGCGGAAGCCACAAGCTGAATTCTGCCATCGTCCAGGCTTATTATGCAAAGAAGCAGGGTCTTAAGGGCGTAACCACAGAGACCGGTGCAGGTCAGTGGGGAACGGCATTATCCATGGCATCCGCATATTTCGGCATTGACTGTAAGGTTTACATGGTAAAGGTTTCCTATGAGCAGAAGCCTTTCAGACGTGAAGTGATGCGTACCTATGGCGCAAGTGTTACTCCGTCTCCATCCATGGAAACCGAGATAGGAAGAAAGATCAATGCAGAGCATCCCGGAACAACCGGAAGCCTTGGCTGCGCAATCTCTGAAGCTGTTGAGGTTGCAACAAAGACAGAGGGCTACAGATATGTTCTGGGAAGTGTTTTGAATCAGGTTCTTCTTCACCAGACTGTTATAGGACTCGAGGCAAAGGCTGCCCTTGAAAAATACGGAGTAAAGCCTGACGTGATCATTGGCTGCGCAGGCGGCGGATCCAACCTTGGAGGTCTTATTTCTCCATTTATGGGTGAGAAAATAAGAGGCGAGCAGGATTACAGAATAGTTGCAGTTGAGCCCGCAAGCTGTCCAAGTTTCACCAGAGGAAAGTTTGCATATGATTTCTGCGATACCGGAATGGTATGTCCTCTTGCTAAGATGTATACATTGGGCAGTAACTTCATTCCTTCCGCAAGCCATGCCGGAGGACTCCGTTATCATGGAATGAGTCCGATTCTGTCACAGCTCTATCATGATGGTCTCATGGAAGCCGTTTCCGTTGAGCAGACCTCTGTATTTGCGGCTGCACAGCAGTTTGCAAGAGTTGAGGGAATTCTCCCTGCTCCGGAGAGCAGTCATGCAATCAGAGTTGCTATTGATGAAGCTCTTAAGTGCAAGGAGACCGGTGAGGAGAAGACAATTCTCTTTGGTCTCACCGGTACAGGATACTTCGATATGGTAGCTTACCAGAAGTTTAATGACGGTGAAATGAGCGATTATATCCCAACCGATGATGAGTTACAGAAGAGTTTTGAGAGATTACCTAAGGTTGATCTTTAATAATTTGAGCCCCGGCAATATGCTCGGGGCTTTTTTCATCGGTAATCCACCGAGGACGGTTCTCGCCGGCGAGAACCGTCCTCGATGGATTACTTTTTGATTTTCAGACTCTTCAGATACTCCTTCTGTTCGGGAGTGATACGATAGCTTTCCACAGATTTCCGGATAGCTTTGTTGTGTGTCCAGGTATCAAGTCTGTGGCTCCTGATGAAGGGCAGAACCGTTTCATACTGCTTGGCAAGAGCTGTGGCAAAATACCAGGCTATCATCATGTTGACGTAATACTCTTCGGATCGAATAACTGCCACCAGTTCAGGATAAGACGGGTCGAAGTCTTCATCAAGAAAATGCTGCATCAGCATGCCTATGCCGAATCTGATGGTATAGGTTGACGGATCTGAGGGCGAATCATTACCGGACTCATCCTGATTTTTCACAGTTTTCTCTGCCTTTATCCATTGCTTTATCTTTTTGAGCAGTTCCGGACGATGTTTCTTAAACACCTTAGGTGACATTTGATCGCAGGTAGCCCAGTTATCCACAAATGGAAGAAAACGCTCCACCTCCGAAATGCACCGGTCATAATCCTTTATCTCGGAAATGATAAAAGCGTGAAGCTGGTTCTCATCAAAATATTTATGGGGCAGCACATCAAGAAACTCCTGAAGGTCTTCACGCTTTAAAAGCTCCTTTGCAAGCTTTCTAAGCTCCGGTGTCCTCACACCTATGATTGAATCAGCCTCTATGTTTGGGATGATCTTTATCTGCATCTCGCGATAGGACAGATCCTGTCTTGAAAACAGTTCTGACTGTACATCTTTAACGATTTGAGCTTGTTTCATATACATACCTCTTTAAACCGACGAATCCACCTTGGACGGTTCTCAATCGCAGTAACCTTCCCCGGTGGCATTCCGGACCATTTACTTATCCGCTCTGTACAATCCGCCTACACCATTCAGAGAAAAGTCTTTTTTAGAAACTTCATAGGTAGCTGTGGCATGCTGTTCAGTGCCGTTATCAAGGAAATCATTTATCATTATCTGACTGCCCTTGGAATCCTCAACCTTCAAAAGCTGGTGGTCAGGATAATACTTACCTTCAAACTCTATTGGCTTCTCGGTTTTTATCTCACTCCAGCTGCCGTTTTCATCCTCTCTTCCGGCAAGTATGATAGTCACTTTACAGGGTACATCTCCATAAAGATTGCTCATGGCGTCCAACAGCTTTGAAGCCGTATCACTGCCGGAAAGACCGGCCGCCTTCGCCTCATCGCTGTTTTTGAATGCCTGATATCCATATACGTCCGCAGCCACACCAGGATCCGTATTCTCATTGGACTGGATTCCGGATTTGCCCTTTCCTTCAACCTCGATATTCATCCAGTAAACATCCTTCACGTAGCCTGATTTTTTATTCGGTTTATGCCAGTTTGCGAATTCCCAGACTCCGTTTATGGCATAAGGATCGGAAAAACGCACATCATTGCTCTTGTCATAATTTTTCGGGGTAAAAAGCCACGTAAAATCATCAAGAGATGCTTCTCCGGTCACAGTGAAGCCCAGAGTCTCCGGATCATAGTAGTCAACATTTTCTTTGTTATTACCGCCACATCCCGTAAGTGCCAATGTCAACGCCGCCACACATAAGTAAAACCATCCTTTTATTCTCATCCTTCTGCTCCTCTCACTTATATAAAACCATATCTAAAGTATAACCACGAAACACAATCTTATAAATATTACTCGTCATCTTTGAAGTTATGGATAAGGAATTATCTTCAGGTTACTTTTAGTTCTTTGAGATTTTCGTATACAACTTTTGCAAAGACCGTGCGGGAGGCTCTCGAGGTCACCAAAGTCTGCATCTGTGCATGGTGTCGGCAAAATCCCTGTTCAGCTTGATGTTGATATCATGATGACGGCTGAACTTTTACTGAAGAGGAAAGGCTTTGGTAAAATCATTCATAACAGAATTAAATTTGTTAAGCGAATATGCTTATAATAGAGGATAAGACAGCCGATGTTTCAGAGAGAAAAAGCTTGCTTTTAAGCAAGATGTATAATCATTGTGTATCACAAAATTTATTCATTAAAGCAGGGGAAAAAATGAAAACCAAGAGTTTGGCAAGGCAATTTAGTGTACTTTTTATTCTGTTCGCAATAGTAACTACCGTGATAAGCGGTATTATTTCGTATGTTAATCAGACAACATCTTATCATGAAGATGTTATCGTTAATCTCGAGAAGTTTACAAGGCATATGTCCGGAATCATCCAGAAAGAAGGCAGTGAACTTGCGGATATTAAGGACTGGCTTGATGAGCATGACTACAAATTGAATGTTCCGATGGACTTCAGTAATGATCTGTCAAATGTAAGAAATGCCTTTTATTCATATATTCAGAAAAACTATGACTATATGCCGACATACCGGGAAATGGATGAAGAGGCAAAAAGACTTTATGTAACCTATAGATATGAATATTGGCTTTGCGTCTTCAGGGATTCCGCTGAAGAGTTCAAATTGAATTATGTATATTTTATCAGCCCAATAGAGGGTGAAGACCATAAGGTTCGTTATGTTCTTGATGCTACTTTTGTGCCTGAGACAGGACCTGATGGTACTGAGATACTTAAAATCGGAGACGTTGTATATGAAGATCCCTCGATTCACCATTATATGTGGGAGACTTGGGAAACGGGAAGTGAGACAAAAGCTATAGACTCGCTTAATAACGAATATGGGTACATGTATACTTACTGCTTCCCTCTTATTATAGATGGAGAGAAGATTGGCCTGATTTGCGCGGATACCAGTGTTGATCATGTCAATTCCATGATTTTTAATTCTGTTTTCCGACAGGCATTTGCTGCTGCCCTGATTTTTGCAGTTGCAACGATTGCTTTATTCAGGTTCCTTTATACATATATTTTTGCACGTATTCAGAGACTTGAGAACAATGTAGAGGAATATGCAAATACTAAGAATCCAAATCTTGCGAAAAAAATATCTGAAGAAAAGGGTCAGTATGATGAGCTTGGATCTTTGTCAGAGCGTTTTGCAGAGATGGTCAACTCACTTGAAGAATACATGGTGAATCTTCAGAAAGTGACGAAGGAGAAGGAACGTATTGGTGCGGAACTCAATGTCGCAACACAGATTCAGGCGGATATGCTTCCCAGAGTATTTCCGGCTTTTCCAAACAGGAAAGATTTTGATATTTACGCAACTATGGCTCCTGCAAAGGAGGTGGGAGGAGATTTTTATGATTTCTTCCTGACAGATGATAAGCATCTGGCGTTGGTAATTGCGGATGTTTCCGGAAAGGGAGTTCCAGCAGCACTGTTTATGGTCATTGCCAAAACTCTTATTAAGAACCGTATGCAGATGGGAGAACTTCCGGCACAGGCTCTTATGAATGTAAATAATCAGCTCTGCGAAGGCAATGAAGCAGAACTGTTTGTTACTGTATGGCTCGCGCTTATCGATCTTGAAACAGGTCATGTTATAGAAGCCAATGCAGGACACGAGTATCCTGCAATCAGAAGAAGCGGTGAGTGCTTCGAGCTTGTTAAAACAAAACATTCACCTGCTGTTGCAACCTTTGAAGGTATCAAATACAGACAGGATGAATTTGACCTTAATCCGGGAGACAGTCTCTTTGTTTATACAGACGGTGTAACGGAAGCAACGAATAGTAACAATGAACTGTTTGGTGAGGAAAGGCTTCTCACATCTATTAACAAAAACAAAAACTCGGTTCCTGTTGAAATTCTGCCTGAACTGAGAAAAGACATAGATGAGTTTGTGGGAACGGCACCTCAATTTGACGATATTACTATGATGGGCTTCAAGTTCTTAGGTACGAATGGAGCAAACCAATCGGAATGATAAACAGAGTTAATACTTTGGATACCAATGATTCCTCAGGAGCTTCCATACAGGATATGGCCATGTTATGTGCCGAAAGAAATGCATGTGTCATGTCCTGCTATGAAAGAGGATCTGTGACCCTGGATGGTTTTTTGGCGCAACAGGCATCAAAGGTGTCATTCAATAAAACAAGAAAAACCATATATGAACCTTCAGATTTTTATGAAAGTGCGGAAGAGTTTATAACGGAAAGGCTTGGAGACAAGGCTGGAAAAGATATAACTGCTGCCTTGGAGGCAAATGTGATTTTAACTGCAGATCATCATGGTGCAGTATTCTGTTCACAGTCCTTTCAGGGGGATATTCTGTACGGATTTTTGCTTCGCAAGCTTGGAGTACAGGGAAGAATCATTCCGATTTTTTCCGGTGGACAGGTAGAACTGGGAAATGTTACTTTTGCCAGAGGCATAAATCTGTATGTATCAGATGAAAGTAAGGGAGCTCTTCCCTTTTTCAGAGCTGTAGATCATAACCAGATGGCTATAAAGGCGAAGGCAATAGATGAAGAAATGCTGGAACGTTTCCGGAACAATTTTATCACTGAAAATCCTGATGATACAGTAAAAAAGACTCTGGAGGAGCTTCTTAAGACGATCTATGAAACAGATCTGGTAAGAAAGTGCAGGAATTATTCCGAACAGGTAACTGCGATAGGAGCGATGCTATCCGGGAAGCTTTTTCCGGAGGAGACGGGATTTACTTTTGCCTACCTGGAAGTAGAAAGAGTGATAAAAAAAATACTGATAAAAGAGCTTGGAGACGAAAACTCGATTCTTCACAGAGTGATGTTTTTCAGAAGTGCAAGAAAGATAATTAATGAAATTACCACTGAGGATGGTCTTCCCATTGCATCACAGCTTTTTGTCGGGGCAGACAGCAAAGGCAGAAAAGTTTTTCTGAGATTAAGTGAAAGCGGGGAACTGATCGGGGAGTCCAGAGATGGCAGTAAGGTTCAATACATAGCAGATCCTGACAATATAAAAGGTCTTCTGGAAAGAGAGGAAATCTACCCGGGGATTTTTATCGTGTCTGTACTGTTGGCATTTGAACGCGGGATTACATGGATGGGCGGAATGTTCCAGTCTGTTTATCTGCCGTCATGGCAAAAAACTGTGATGAAACTTTTAAATGAGATGGGCATGAAAGAAGAAGCGGACATAGTCGGAGGCTTTGACTGCACAGGATATATAAGCGGACCGATGTATGCCCTTTTCGGCGGAGATGGCTACGCTACCACAGCAGGTCCGGTTGAAATGCTGATGACAGGATGTAATCTGTCTTTTCTTAAGAGTAGTATAGAAAAAACTACATTATGGAATGCACATATGATAGGGTTGCATGAGATGTATCCGGATCTTACAGTAAAAAATGAGAGAAAGCCGGACTGGTATAAAACGGCAGCTCAGGAATTGTTCGGCTGCTTTACGGAGAATATCATTAATGCCAAAACAACAAAAAGCCGCCTGGGCTGAAATAAGCACGGCAGACATCAAATATAATATCAATACCATTCGGAGTGTTGTGGGAAAAGACAAAGCAGTCTGTGGCATTTTAAAAGCGGATGCTTATGGACACGGCATTATGGGAATAAGGAAATTTCTCGGTGAAAAAAAGCTTGTCAATATGATTGCCGTTGGAAAAATGAGTGAATTATTGCAGATTTCATCTGTTAAGTGGGAAGATGATCTAAAGACACTTCTTCTTGGCGGTGCAGATGATCTGGAGATAGAAGACTGTCTTTTAAATCATAAGGTCATGCCGGAAATGACTTTTTTTTCTGTGTACAGTGTTTCTCAGTTTTTTAGACTTTACGAAATAGCCGAAAGACTGGGAGTGTGTATAAAAGTACATATAAGACTTGATGGCTGGAATTCAGGAATGGGTATTTCCTATGAAGACTTTCTATTAAAACAGGATGAGTTTTTTTCTCAGGATAAGGTAGAGGTTTGTGGTGTTTACAGTCATCTTTATACTTCCTATTCTAATGACAGGATCGGTATAAAAAAGGAATTGGAAGGGTTTGACCGGATGGTAAAGAAAATAAAGCCGCGATACAGAGAGAAGATTACGATACATATCCTGAATTCAGCTCTTGTATTTGCTTTCCCGGAGTATGCGTACGATATGGTAAGAGTCGGTACAGCCATGTATGGTCTGCCATGCGGTACAGACATGGAATTGCGGCCGGCTTTAAGGATCTGTGCCAGAATTTTTGATGTAAGAAATATAGATAAGTCCGTTCCCTTGTCTTATGAGCCTGAAAATAACACAACAGGAATTCGCAGGATAGCGAGAATCTTTATAGGATATTGGGACAATCCATTGCTTCTTACACAAAAGGATGTAAGGGTGAAGATCCGTGACAGAATATTCACTCTGGCTGACGATGTGTGTATGGATAATCTGTGTATTGATGTAACAGGAAATGATGATATAGTGGTGGGGGACGAGGCCGTTCTTTTGGGAGAAAGCGGTGTAACCGTTGATGAGATTCTTAAAAGAAACGGAATAAAGTACGTTCATAGTGAATGGCTGTGTATGACAGCCGGAAGACTGGAGAAAATATACATATGAAAAAAACAATAGCTCACAAACATTTCAGCATATTTCTGGCTGTTATGTTTTTTTTTACAATGATGTTTTCCGGTATCGCCCATGTTGATGTCATGGCTGCGGAAGCAGAAGAAAAGGAAGTCTTTGATACTGCCCCACATACAAAGGCTGACGGAAGTAAGTTCAGGCTTGCATATATTGATTATGATGAATATATGCCTGCAAGCAGACAGCTATACTATATTCTGTCAGGACTTGAGGAGCTGGGATGGATAAAAAAAGGAAGCATTCCTTTTGATATTTCTGAGATTAATGAAAAAAACATGTCATCCGAAGAGATGTATATGGCTTTGCTTGATGCGGATCTTGGACCTTATATTGAGTTTTCGCCAAACGGATTTTATTTTCTTGCCTATAGTGACGAAGCAAAGGTTGCAGAAACCTTAAAAAAGGGCGCCGGTACGGATATAGATATGGTTCTGACTTTTGGTACAAGTGCAGGTATTTTTGTAAAGGAACTTGAGCTTAGTATCCCTATGCTTGACTTTCTCGCGACTGATCCCATCGCATCAGGAATCATAGATTCCGCAGAGAATGGCAGTGGCAATCCGAATGTGTGGGCACATGTAGAGCCATCATCGGTTTTCAGACAGCTTAAATACTATGATTCGTTACAGCATTTTCATAAAATGGGAGTGATCATTTATGGGGATGAGACTATTTCCGGTTTTTCTGATATAAAGAAGGCATCTGAAGAACTGGATTTTGAGTTGATAAAATATAATATCAGCGAACAACCTCGTGAAACGAATGAAGAACTGGACAGTTATTATAAGCTGGTTGAGACAAAGATAAAAAAAATGGCGGATGAGGGGATAGATTCTTTCTTTCTTACGGTAGACCTTATAAATGACCTGAAAAAAATAGAACCTTTGCTGAAGCCTTTGTATGATAAAAAAATCCCCGTTTATCTGATGGATGATTCCGAAGCTGTAAGAAATGGAGCGCTGATGCTGATATCTGCAAATGATCCCGTAAATGTAGGACGTTTCATAGCAGATGCTGCGGCAAAAATTCTGAACGGAGCTCAGGCAGGAAGTCTACCCTGTGTATACATAAGTGCACCGGGGATTTACGTAAATTACAAAGTTGCAAAGAGAATAGGATATCCGTTAAAGTTCCGATTCCTGACTATTTGTGATGAGATTTATTCATAGGACAGAAATTATGCTTAATACAAGAAAAGAAAATAAAATATATCTGATAAGTCTTTTCCTGCTGGCTTTTTTTTCCCTGATATTTGTTTCAACAATGGGATATCTGAATTATCGGACTACGGCAATAAATCTTGAAGAGTCTGTTATAGCCAAATTTGAAAAGGATAATGTAGATTTACTGGAGACAGCTATCAATTTTGGTAAACGATTTGATAACTATTACGGCATGGAGGATGTCCTGGAAACATTTGCCAACCAGTATAAGGGACCTATCCCCTTTGTTATAGATAAGGATGGGAATCTTCTGTATTATCTGGACAAGGGCGAGACACACGAGGACACGGATAATGTCAGAGCTTTCATTGAATCCAAGACATTTAAAAGAGGTCTTCCGGAGTTGATGGAAAAAGAGGGAAAGGCTATATCCCATGATGGATGGAATGCCATTTTTTCCAATATCCATGAAGATGGTGAAATCATAGGATACCTCGGTTGTATTTATAAGAACAAAATTTTCAAGGAACGCTTTGATGAACTGAAACAACGAACGGTGATCATTACCTTCGTTGTAGCCGTTACTGAACTGATAGCCATTGCTTTTCTGGTAGTATTTGTCAAAAAGAGGTTAAATGTTCTGAAAAATGACGGTTTTACTGTTAAAACCATAAAAAAACTGGGGGCGGTAGGAGCCATAACTTTGGGCATAATCATAATGTCTGGAGTTATGATCCTGGTTTATCAGTCTGATTACAGAAGCAGGATAGAGGTTTCTGTAAAAGCTTCTCTTAAAAATCTGGAAAACTCAATACAACATGTTAGGGAGCAGGGAGTCGATCTCAGGGAAGTAGATGGATTGTATGAATATATTGATGAAAAGATTTCTGAACTTGAGACAATACATGCTGTAAGGATCACAGAGCGAATCACAGAGGTGAAAAGAACCCAGGAGGATTCAGCTATCATTTCCTTTACCTTTGGCGCAGATGATGAAACAGGGACTACTTTATACCTTGATGCGGAAATATCAGATGAACTGATCGCCAGGGAAATGAGGAATATAGTACTTGTTCTCCTATCATCCATGATCATTCTGAGTATATTTGTATTTGAGCTGAATAATGTAATGGATCTTTCCACAGAAAAGATCAGCGCCAAAGGTAATGATACTTTTTCGGAAAAACAGGTAAGTCTGGCATTAAGACTGACAGGGTTTTTATGTTCTACAGCTGAATACATGTGTGTGCCCTATGCGGCTATGATGATAAGAGACAGCGGTGAAGCATTACCGGGTATTTCCCTTGGTTTTACCGCAGCACTTCCGCTTACTATCGAAGGGCTTACGCAGATGATAGGCATGCTGACGCTTCCGAAGGTTGTCAAAAAATATGATGTGAAGAAAGTTCTCATTGTATCTTCTATTGCTATGATATTGTGTAATATAACAGCATTTGCTGTAGGTGGGGCACTTACCATAGTGATATGCAGAGCTCTTGCAGGATACTCTTATGCAGGGTTTAAACAAGTATCAAATTATCTCATAACAAAAGGCTACGAAACAGAAAAAGGAAGAAGCGATAATATTTCACAGGATAATGCAGGACTTCTGGCAGGTGCCACCTGCGGAGCCGGTCTTGGCGCTATATTGTCTGCAAATGCAGGCTATCCGGTAACATTCCTGATTTCCGGTGCAATGTTTATTTTCTATCTGCTGGGAACATGGTATCTGGTTCCCTGGATGTCACTTGAAGCTAAAGCCGGAGCGGATGAAGAGGAAAAACCTATCTCAATGTCGGGAATTGCAAAGATGTTTACATCTCTGGAAATGATATTCTTTATCCTTGTGATAGCAATACCGTTGAATATAGGTGTAATGCTGTGCGTTACATTGATTCCTGCTATATGCCAGATTAATAATATCTCATCGATAGTACTGAGTTACTGTTACATTGCAAACGGAATCGCAGGAATCTATATTGGTCCTTCGCTGGTTTCAAGAGCAAAGGCAAAATTCGGATTACAGCCATGTATCGCTTTTGCATTTGCCCTGACTTCGATTTGTATATTCATACTTAAGCTTCCGCCTGTGGCGGTTATGGTCATAATATCGAGTATGGCTCTCGGTTTCCTTGACGGCTTCGGAACCCCCATGGTTACTGATAGGTTTATGAGCCTCAGGATAGTACAAAGTTCAATTGATGAATCCACATCACTTATTTTCTTTGTTGTGCTTTCGTATGTTCTTTTGACATTTGCACCGATGATTGCAGAGCTTATGCTTATGCAGACTGAAGGAGTTCTGAGCCCGATGCTGATAGGAGCCATTGTTTATGGTGTTGCGGCTGTGTTGTTGTTTTTATTCAATAGAAGACAGACTGAAAAAGCATCATAAAGCCTACGAAGACCATGCGTTTTATTGTGTTGGTAACGGAAGGTCTATATGGAGAAGAGCAGCGGAAAAAAGAATTAAAGGATGGGGCTGAGGTCATTAAGATAACAGGCCCCGTCCGATTCGATATCTTTTTTAGATCAGAGGTGAAATAACCTCTGTTTTTTTATGTCCTGAATTCCGGATAGACTTGTTCTGTTATCATCGGGTATAAACGGAAATGCATCATTTAAAAACTGTCTATTATGTACATTTAAAGCATATATTTGTTTTTTTTACTCGGCAAAGTTTACAAAAAGCATTTTATGTGGTTCAATTATATCTGAAATACTAAGAATAACAGTAAGTTATGACTAACTATATTATTTCGGGAGGTAAACACCATGAGTAGATTGAGCATTGTAACTCAAAACAATGCGCAGAAGACGGTGGAGGATCTGTACAAGGATCTGGAAAGAAGAATCACGGCGAGCCAGCCTGGACTTTGTCCGGTTGATCTTGCCGCTTCATTTTTGCACCTTTGTCACGCTCAGTCCTGCGGTAAATGCGTACCCTGCAGAGTAGGACTCGGACAGCTCGAGCTGCTGATCGATTCAGTGCTTGACGGAACTGCCACCATGGAGACATTGACAGTTATCGAGGAAACCGCTCAGAGCATTTACTATTCTGCGGACTGTGCCATAGGTTCAGAGGCTGCACGAATGGTACTGAAGGGTATCAGAGGGTTCCGGGGAGATTACGAAGAGCATGTACTGCACGGAAGATGTTCGGGACACCAGAATCAGCCGGTTCCCTGCGTTGCCCAGTGCCCTGCACATGTGGATATACCAGGATATATTTCGCTTATACATGAAGGCCGTTACAATGACGCAGTTGCCCTTATCAGAAAGGACAATCCGCTTCCGGCTGTCTGCGGCATGATCTGCGAGCATCCTTGTGAGGTACGCTGCAGAAGAACCATGGTTGACGATCCGATCAACATTCGCGGACTTAAGAAATATGCGGTTGAGCATGAGGATGAGTTCAGGATCGGCGAGAAGCAGCCGGCAACAGGCAAGAAGGTTGCAGTCATCGGTGGCGGTCCCGCAGGTCTCAGTGCAGCTTACTATCTCTCTCTTATGGGACATGAGGTAGAGGTTTATGAGCAGAGAAAGAAGGCAGGAGGAATGCTTAGATACGGCATCCCTGCATACCGTCTTCCGAGAGAAGCCTTGGATGCCGAGATCGAGTGCATCATGAAGAGCGGCTTCAAGCTGAAGACCGATGTAAGCATCGGAAAGGACATCTCCATCGCAGATCTCCGTGAGAAGTACGATGCAATGTTTGTTGCCATCGGTGCTCACACAGACAAGAAGATCGGAATCGAAGGCGAGGATGCAAAGGGCGTTATCTCCGCGGTTGAGATGCTTAGAGCCATCGGTGATGACGATTATCCTGATTTCACAGGAATGGATATAGTTGTCGTAGGCGGCGGTAATGTTGCTATGGACGTTGCCCGTTCAGCTATAAGATGCAATGCAAAATCTGTAAAGATCCTTTACAGAAGAAGAAAGATTGATATGACTGCCCTTCCCGAAGAGGTGGAGGGTGCCATTGCAGACGGCTGCGACATCGTAGAGCTTCATGCTCCTTTACGTATCGAGAAGAAAGAGGACGGAAGTGTTGCAGCTATCTGGGTACAGCCTCAGATCGTAGGTCCTATCAGCGGCGGAAGACCGAAGCCGGTGGCAGCTGATACAGAAGAGCTCAGAATCCCGTGTGACAGAGTCCTTGTGGCTATCGGTCAGGGTATCGATTCACGTAAGTTCGGTGAGTACGGAATCCCTGTAGAGCGTGGACAGATTCAGGCATTTGACACCAGCGATATCCGTGACAAGGACGGAATCTTTGCGGGTGGTGACTGCGTTACAGGTCCTGCAACCGTAATCCGTGCCATCGCAGCAGGAAAGGTTGCGGCCGCAAACATTGACGAATATCTCGGATATTTCCATGAGATAAAGTCAGATATAGAGCTTCCTCCTGTCCGCTTTGATGATCATAAGCCATGCGGAAGAGTAAATATGATGGAGCGTTCTCCGGAAGAAAGAAAGCACGATTTCAAGATCATGGAGTGCGGTATGTCCGACGAAGAGGCATGCCAGGAGTCAGGAAGATGTCTGCATTGCGATCACTTTGGTTATGGAATCTTTAAAGGAGGCAGAGAAGCAAAATGGTAAACGTTACGATAGACGGAATCTCCCTGCAGGTTCCCGAGAAGACAACTATATTGGATGCTGCTTCCAAGGCGGGAGTACACATCCCAACCCTGTGCTATATGAAGGAACTCAACGAGATCGGTGCCTGCCGTGTCTGTGTGGTTGAGGTTGAGGGTTATGAAAGGCTTTTTACAGCCTGCAACAATACAGTAGCCGAGGGCATGGTGATCTATACCAACTCAAAGAAGGCCAGAGCTGCAAGAAAGACCAATGTTAAGCTGATCCTTTCCCAGCACAACACAAACTGTGCAGTCTGTGTTCGAAGCGGCAACTGTACTCTTCAGAAGGTGGCTAATGATCTCAATATCCACAGCCTTCCTTATAAGAAACAGATTCCTGAAAACAAGGGTAATGTCAGATTCCCTCTTATCAGAGATTACGATAAGTGTATCCAGTGCATGCGCTGTATCCAGGTATGTGACAAGATTCAGAACAGCAATATATGGGATGTGGTTAATACCGGTTCCCGTGTAACGGTGGATGTTACAGGGGTTTACGCTCTTGAAGATTCCCAGTGTGCACTTTGCGGACAATGTATAACTCACTGTCCTGTTGGCGCCCTCCGTGAGCGTGATGATGTGGATCGTGTTCTGGATGCTCTTGAGGATCCTTCCAAGATCACTGTATTCCAGATCGCACCTTCCATAAGAGCTGCCTGGGGTGAGCCTTTCGGACTTGATCCTGAATTTGCTACGGTAAAGCGTCTTGCGGCAGCTTTGAGAAGAGCAGGCGCAGATTATGTATTTGATACAAACTTTTCAGCAGACCTTACCATCATGGAGGAGGGCTCAGAGTTCCTTGAGAAGCTGAAGAATCCCGAGAACCACAAGTTCCCGATGTTCACCTCCTGCTGTCCGGGCTGGGTAAGATATGTCAAGGCTCATTATCCTGAGTTTGTTGACAATCTTTCAACCGCAAAGTCACCTCAGCAGATGTTTGGTGCTGTTACAAAGAGCTACTATGCAGAGCTTCTCAAGGTGGATCCCAAGGATATCTTCTGCGTTTCCATCATGCCTTGTGTTGCAAAGAAGGCAGAGTGCGCTTATCCGAATATGGTGGATGATCAAGGAAATCCTGAGGTTGACTGTTCACTTACAACCCGTGAGGTTAACCGTCTCATAAGATCCGATCAGATCATCGTTAAGGAGCTTCCTGAGGAAGAGCTTGATATGCCGCTTGGCATCGGCTCCGGTGCCGGCAATATCTTCGGCGCAACCGGCGGTGTTATGGAGGCAGCATTAAGAAGTGCCTACTTCCTTGTAACAGGAAAGAATCCTGATCCTGATGCCTTTAAGGCAGTACGTGGTATGGATGGCTGGAAGGAGGCTGAGTTTGAGCTTGCGGGAAAGACTCTTCGTGTTGCCGTAACCAATGGTCTCGGTAATGCCAACAAGCTCCTTACTTACCTTAAACAGGGCCGTGTACACTATGATTTTGTTGAGGTCATGGCTTGCCCCGGCGGATGCGTAGGCGGTGGCGGACAGCCCATCCATGACGGAGTAGAGATGGCTCCCGAAAGAGCACCGATTCTTTATTCACAGGATGCCAAAATGGATCTCAGATTCTCACATGAGAATCCATCCATAACAAGAATCTATGAGGATTATCTCGGAAAGCCGCTTTCCGAAAAGTCGCATCACCTTCTTCACACTGATCATCACGCATGGAAGATGCCGAATGAAAAGTAAGTCGTAAAATATAAAAGTCACCGGGGATGGTTCTCTAAAATGAGAACCGTACCCGGTGACTTTTGTTCTGAACCATTACTAATCTTCTCCGTTATACTTCATGATCAGCATGGTGAGGTCATCGAACTGCTTGGCCTCGCCTACAAAGGTGTCAACGTCAGCCTTTAAATTGATAAGGACTTCGTTTAACGGAAGATCCTTGTTTTTATTAAGAGCTTCCAGCATTCTGTCGGTACCGTATAGCTGATCTTCGCTGTTGGTGGCTTCAGGAACACCGTCAGTATATACGAAAAGCGTATCGCCCGGATGCATCTCAAATTCGTGTTCACGGAACTTAACGCCCGGAAAAGCAGCCAAAGCCATGGTGTGGTTGTATATAACTAATTCGAATTCTCCTCCGGCTCTTCTTATAACAGGATGCTCATGACCTGCATTGGAAGCGACGCCTTTTCCTGTAGTGATATCAAGTATTCCGATCCAACACGTAGCAAACATTTCTTCTTCGTTGTTTTCGCAAAGCTGGTTGTTTACCTCCGTAAGGACTTCGCTTAATGTTTTGTCCTTCATCTGCTGAACATGATCCTTGATAAGTGTCTTTGTTATAACCATGAATAGAGCAGCGGGAACGCCCTTTCCTGATACGTCAGCGATTACCATTGCAAAATGTGTTTCGTCGGCAAAGAAGAAATCATAGAAGTCACCACCAACTTCCTTGGCGGGATGCATATATGCATAAACATCTATTTCCGGTCTGTCAGGGTATGGCGGAAAAACTGAGGGAAGCATGTGAGCCTGAATCCTGGTAGCTACCGAGAGCTCTGTTCCGATCCTCTCCTTTTCAGCTGTGACCTCCTTTATATGCTGCATATAGTTTTTGAGATCATCCTGCATGGTGTTGAATCTTTCTGCCAGCTGACCAACCTCGTCACCGGATTCTACCGTGATCTTTTCATTAAATTCACCTTTGCCTATCTTCATAACGCCGGCAGCAAGTCTTTGTATAGGCTTTGTAATGGTTCCGGAAACCGCAAAGGAGGTCATTACTACCACGATTCCTATGATAGAAAAGAAAACCATGAAAAGGCCGAGGATATTGAAAATCCGATTCTGTAAGTTTTTCTGTGAAGCCTCTGCAAGTATGTCATTCTGAGCCTTGGCTTCATAAGCAGGGGCTTTGACTTCATCTGTTTCTATGCTTGCGCAGAAAATCCAGCCGGATTCAGCCATCCTTGAAAAGGCAACATAACAGTAATTTCCCTCATATTCAGTCTGGACGATTGAATTGTCGGAGGAGAACAAGGCTTTGATGAAATCATTTCCTGCAAAATGGCTGCTGATGTCTGTATTAAAATCTTCCTTGTCCATATCGGGATGGGCGATGAAATTCAGGTCGGAATCAAGGATCAGAGTGGAGCCTGTCTCACCGATCCTCAGATTCATAACGTCATCAATGATGCTTGTTAAACTTACATCAGATGCAACAACGCCTGCGATGTTTCCGCCGGCATCTCTGTAGGTCATGGCTGCAGTGATACAGACATTGCCATAGGTATCAAGATAGGTAGGCAACCATACAAGCTGGTCCGGATGACACATGGCTTCCTTATACCAGTCTCTCTTCCTCGGATCGTAATCAGGATTAAAAAGATTGGATCTTGAATATCTATAGGAAATACCGCTTACAGTACCGATATAGATATTGTCAAGGATAGGATTCTCCTTCAGTATGGGTGCAAACATGTACTCGCAGTAGGATAAGGTGTAAACCTCCTTCATTACTTCAGGGGTGGCTTCAACGCCTTTTGCCAGGAAGTATTTTGATGACGCTACACCCATTACTGTTTCATCAGGGTGCGGCATATCATGACCGATGAAATTATCCCGGGTCTCGAACAGACTCTGAGTATATCTGGAGGCCTCAGTGACTACCCTGTTTACTTCATGAAGTTCATTGTTTGCTGTATGAGCCTGCTTCTGAGTGAGCTGCAGAAGATAATATTCTGTCTGGGACATAAGTGAGTCCTTGATGACCTCCGAAGAATTGATGCCCAGGGTAATGTTGGTCTGCTGAAACTCATTAACCATGGAATTCATAAAGTAGTAGGAGGCGCTAAAGACTACGATAAGTGAACCTAAAGACATTATCAGTATGACCAAAAGGATTTTTAAGCTGATCTTCATATTTTTGAACATGGATTTACTCCTTATTCTGTGCTGTTGTCTAATGCTGCGTAAAGAATATCTTCAATCATATCTTCATAAACTATGCCGGCAAGCTCTGCAGCCAGAGGCATAAGGCTGCAGCGTTTAAGTCCGGGAACGGCATTGATCTCAAGAACATAAGGTTTGCCGTCTTCCTCAGACACCATGAAATCAACACGGCAGAGATCCTTTGCACCGGTGGTATGGAAAACCTGTAGCGCCATTCCGGTTATCTCCTTTGTGACATTCTGATTAAGTCTGCTTTCGCATATTCCGTAGTTTCCCGTGAACATAATGAGTTCTTTGCTTCCGGTCTTTTTCTTTTGGTCAAGATCCAGACCTTCAACAACAGGAAGCGAAACCAGATTCTTTCTGCTTTTGTAAATGCCTACGGTATAGAATCCACCAGGTATGAATTTTTCCAACAGTATGGGATCATCATACTTAAAGACAGTTTCGATACGGTGAAGGTCTTCCCCGGATTTTATAAGCTCGATGCCAAAGCTGCCGCCCTGCGTAGGGGCCTTTGCAACAAAAGGATATCCGAAATCCTCGTAGGGATAGTCGCCTTTTTCGAACCGCTTTCTGGTCAGGATATCCCATTTAGGAGTTCGTATACCGGCCCGTTCGAAAACCAGCTTGCTGAGGATTTTGTCATTTATAAGACATGCAGCCCTCATGCGGCTTCCGGTGAATGGAATACCATGCATTTCAAGCATGGCCTGAAAAGTTCCGTCACCGTAACCCTTTCCCTGGACGCATAAGTAAACCACATCGGTATGGACAATGATTATGGAGCTGATTATATCTTTTTCAATCTGAAAAAGATGTACTTCGTGTCCTCTTGTTTTCAAGGCGTGCGCTATATCTGAAGCATTTTTTTCGGAGGGTAATCTCTCTTCGGGAGTTCCTCCGTAAACTACACTTACTATCATTGATCTGTTCCTTTGGTGTGATGGTGAAATTCTATAGGATATAGGATTTCACAGGAATTCGGCTTTTCCGGATTTCGGAAGTAAGTTGGAATAAATATAGTATGTTAAGGCCATTATAGCAAACGTTGTGCCCAAAATAACTATACCGGTTCTATACCCCAGTGATAATGCTGCAGCAAATATGAAAGGTCCGCTAATTTCCAGCATTTTTTTTGTGAAAGAAAGGAGGGAAAGGGATTTTGAAGGTCCAAGCTTACGTACAGCAGGAAGCTTAAGAAAGCAGGTATTCTGAACACCGAAGCCAAAACTGTCAGCTGTTCCCAACAGACAGGCACTTACGTAAGGAAGAACCGGACTCGACCCCATAACCGGGAATATAAGTATTAAGGAAATGATCAGGTTATAAGCATAATTTATATTTTTGAGGGCTTTACCCTTAAGCCTGGAAATAAAGACCGATATGGCAGGACCGGCATATACAAGGAATATGCCATAAAGCATTTGCAATCTTCCTACATCAGATATGGTGCCGCCCTTGGCATCAAAATAAAGAGGCATATAGTAAGTTAAGTAGGAAGTTGAAATACTTGCCGGAGCGATCATCAGGATAACAAACATAAGTACGGAAAGGTTATCACTGAAGGATATCCCGGGAACAGGAGTGTCCTTTGCGGTATTGCTTTTAGCCTTTGTCTTTGGAAGTAAAGCATTTTCAAGTCTGATGATAAAACCCGAGGTAAGAAGCGTAAAAACAGCAGAAATAAAAAATACTGTTTTATAGCCAAATATATCTGCCAGGATAGCGCCCAGAGAAGAGCCACAGTTCATTCCCGAGTAGATCCCTGCATTTAAAAGTGCAAACCCCAAAAGCTGCTGTTTGGTATTTTTTCCAAAAAGTGAAAGGTTTCTGAGGGTCATCCAGCAAAAACCGTAGCCAAGTCCAACCAATGCCCTTGATAGTGCGAATAAAACAAGATTGGTTGAAAGTGCAGAGAACAATGTTCCTGCCGATACAATGAGAAGCCCCAAAATAAACGGAAGCTTCCAGCCGTTTTTCTTTAGAAGAGCAGTGGTAAAAAAAATAGCTGAACAGGTTAAAAGTGTTTCTGCTGCCTGAGGGAGTCCGGCTGCGGTAGTTGTTGCCATTCCTCCAATAGGGTTATAAAGGGATTTGGCGACTATGGGAATAAAAGAAGAGGAAAGCCTGGAGGCAAAATAGAACAGAAAAGCTATCTGCCTTATGTAATAAAGGGCAGACGGGATATCTGCATTAGTCATTGATTCTTTGAGCTTCTCATACTCTACTTCCTGAAGCTGTGATTCTTCTTTTTTTGTCTGATAATTGCTGATCATATTCTTAGTCATTCCTTTAGATACATTCATTATCATAAGGAGTACTATTTCAACGGAAAAGAAAAAAGAAGTGACCAGGACAGTGAGGAGATTCAGGGCAATTGATTTTATTCTGCTTCGCACAAATAAAGGATCAACC
This sequence comes from Oribacterium sp., assembly GCA_017627595.1. Classification (GTDB taxonomy): domain Bacteria; phylum Bacillota; class Clostridia; order Lachnospirales; family Lachnospiraceae; genus Oribacterium. Next base: position 28,075 of record JAGAGL010000062.1, read on the forward strand.
CGGAAACGGATGCTGCTGTTCTTGTTGAAGCTGTAAGTATATCCGGTGTTCTTTGCTGCACTTCCGATAAGATTCTTATCGGAAGAATAAATAACTGTACCGGATTTATCCGCTACAGAGATTTCGGTAATGCTGTCTTTACAAAGTGACTGGAGCAGATCGTCAAGTTTTTTTTCCGGGTAGGTTGAAGCAACATTGATATCATTTCGTATGTCAGTATATACCTGATAGTTCAGAAGCTGATTTTTCACAGAGATGATCTCAAAGAAAAAGGAAATCTGGATGATGATTATGACAGTCAGAAGCATAGCATTTATATTGGTGCTTTTCAGCTGTCCGTTAATATCAAAAACCGGTCCTTTGGCAAAAAAGGGTGCTATGGCGATACAGGACAGAACCGTAAGTATTGCCAGCACGCAAAAAGGAACCCGTGTGTATTCCACGGGTTCGTTTATGTTAAGTATGACCAGAAACAAAGATACCAGAAGTATGGTGGTGATTGAAACAATGTATAGGTAAAGTCTGGTTTTTCCACTTATTGTCATAATTTACCTGTAGCTTCCATGTTCGTTTTTAAATATTAGTTTGCGTTCATACATATGTTTGTCGGCGCGCTTTATGATGTCCCGGAATTGGTCCCCATCATTGTATACGGACATTCCGATAGATGCAGAGTACCTTTCGTAGGGTTCCTTCTCCATATTATCATAGCACTGCAGATACTGTATGTTAATGCTTTCAAACAGCTGATCACGTTCTTCGAAGTCACTTTCGGTTAACACTACAAGGAATTCATCTCCACCCATTCGATATATAGGTGAATTCTTATAGGTGTTTTGAATGATGTCATAGCAGCCCAGAATATATCTGTCTCCCACATCGTGCCCGAAGGTATCATTAACATATTTAAGGTTGTTTATATCGATCATTACAGTACCGATTTCCCTGAGTCCGTTCTTTATTTTAATGTCATATACGATCTCATCATCAAGAAAGGCAGTTTTGTTTTTGGCGGGAGTGAGGCCGTCTACGTAAGTTTTCTGGCTTATCTTTTCTATTTCGTTTTCCTTTTCTACAATCTCGTCCTTTGCCTTGTTGAAATTCGACATGTAGTACAGGCTTTCCTTCAGGTTGCTGACAAAGCTGTTATAAAGGACGCCTATCTCATCCTCCTGGCGGAAGTCAAGGGCCTCAAGACGCTGGACATTCTGGAAGCGGCTTGCCTCGGTTTCATAGACAAAGCTGTCGATGCAGGAAGTCATGCGGTCCAGAGGATGGGTTACCTTATTTCTGAGTATCAGGATATTGATGGTGAGTATGATGACCATAAGTAACCCAAGTATGCCGGCAAGCTGAAAAATGAATCTCTTGTCCTGCTGAAACATATACTCCATAGAAAAGTCCACACAAGCACTGGCAACGTAATTACCGTCCTTGTCTAATATCGGTCGTACATATGAAAGGAGGTATTCATTATCTGAGGTTACTAAACTGTGAACCACCGGATGCTTGCCGTTCATTACCTTATCTATTTCTTCGGCGAAGGGCTTACCTACGTCAGTGTAAGTATCTCCGATCCAGTCTATACTTTCCTGGGGCGGAGTTTCTGTGTATTCCTCGTCGAGATCAAAAATCACCGTTGCGCTCGGCGGATCCACTGAATCAAAACGATATATGTATAAATAATATATATCCGGATAATTATCCTTCAGGTCGTAGAAATATCTGACAATTTCATTATATTCCGGCATGGTGAAGTTTTTTTCTATGTACTCTTCGGCTTTATCGGTATCATAAACTTTAGACATGAGAGTGGTAACACCTTCTCCCATGCGGGTATAATCCTTTATCATTCTGTCCTGGAAACGCATGTGTACCACTACGATGGTTACGATGGCAAGAATAATATAGGATAAAATGGATATTACCGATATTTGAAGAGATAAGGATTTTTTGAACTTATTCATCAGTATTGCTTTTTATATCCCGGTTTATGGTTCCAAATGTGTTTATCTATAGTAAATAGGGCAGAGTTTCGCCCTTACGCAAATGCTCTATACTTAGTGTCGACAAAAAATTCATAAACATTTGTGATTTTGGAAAATTATTTAAATTCGTATCAACCGTCTCCGGTGGCTTAAAGAAAAAAAACACATTGCCCGTGGAGCGAAAATGACTTAGAATTATTTGGTTATAGCTTGAAATATAGAAGAGAGAAGAAAAAATGAATCAGAAAACATTGAAAATAACCTATGGTGCCATGATCGTGGCACTTTTCGGAGTGTTGCTGCTCATAAACCGGCACACGGGAGGAATGTTTCATGGGATACTTATGTTCCTTTTACCCATTCCCATGGTGGCTTACGGTGCAAGGTACGGCTGGAAGGCAGGTCTTGCGGCCTGGGCTGCGTCCCTGTTTATCAGCATTCTTGTGAGTACTCCGGGAGCAGCGGTTAATGCTGCCTGCCAGTCCTTTGTGGGTATGGTTCTGGGAACCTGCATCTACCATAAAAAGGACATGACCAAAACTCTTTTTCTGGTGATGCTGTTGTGTACCATTGCAGAGCTTTTTAATGCTGTAATCCTGGCTGCCATATCGGGACAGACTCTCAGTATGTATGTGGCTGAGATGCAGCTTGCCATGAATGAGTCCATGGAAATGATGACGAAGGTTATGGGAAGCAATCCTCAGACGGAGCAGCAGATGGCACTTATGAAGTCCATGATGAGTGATGATTTTGTGGCCAGGATGCTCCTTATATCCACAGCGCTTACCGGAGCCATGCAGGGCTTTATCGTATATGAAATCAGTCTTCTTATTTTGAGAAGACTTCATATAGCTGTCCCGAAGCCGAAGCCTGTTGCTGAGTATACACCACCTTTCTGGACTGCATATCTCGGGATATTTGCCTTTGGGCTTTATAATTTTTCATTTGTGAAACCCTTTGAAAATGAAATCGTTCAGAGCCTTGCCCAGGTGGTAGGTATAGTAGGAACCCTTTATCTCATGTTCTTCGGAGTTATCGCCATAAGCCTGCTGATTCAGGTTTATATCACGAGAGCCAAAGCGGTGGTTGTGATTCTGTCTTTCCTGGCATTCTTTATGATGCCTCAGATTAACACGATTCTGGGAATCTTCTATATATCGGGTCAGCTTCATACGTTTCTTCTAAACAAATTGAACGGAAAGAGGTAGGACAGAGGCGGAGGTGAGATATATAGACCACAAATTCCGTCTCCCGGGTGCGTTACTTGTATGGTATGATGAAGTGTATGAATATGAATCGGAAAGATGCTATCTGTGCCTCTAAAGGTATGGTGGCGGAATGGAGATCAATATGAATACTGAATTACAATCCAATGTCCTGTCTGCTGATACGATTAAAAAAGTCATGCCATCCTGCATGGTATATGCTCTTGTGCAGTCAATGACTTTTATGGTGGATACCATTGTTGCGGGACATTTTCTTGGTTCTGATGCAGTGGCAGGGGTTGCCTTGGGAATGCCTATCATAGGTCTCATGTTATCTTTTACGGGAATGATCCTTCAGGGAGGGTTCCTTAAAATGCTGGGGGCTATGGGTAGGAGTAATATGGATGACTATGACCGTTTGTTTTCACTGACGCTTGCATTTTCTTTTATTGTGGATGTTGTTTTTCTCGGGATATGTATATTCGGAACGGAAACAGTACTGGATATCGTTGGCGCGGCAAAGGCTACGGCAGAGGCAGTACGATTGGGTAAACTGTATATGCAGACGGCATGTCTCATGATCTTGTTTTTCAGCCTTGGTTCTTTGCTGCAGATAGTTATGGCCACTTACGGTTATCAGACAGATCGAATGCTGTGCAGCGTTATCTGTGTGGCAGTGAATGTGATCACGTCAATGATTTTTATCAACATCCTGCCGGAGAGATACCGTATCGCAGGGCTCGGCATCGGATCAGCCCTCGCAACATTTTCACAGATGTTGACTGCATGGCTTATGATGAGGAAAAGAGGGATAAAGGTAAGGTTTAGCCTCTATCCGCCGAGTAAGGATAATGTCCTTGATTCATTGGATATGCTTCGGAGAGGTTTGCCCTCATCCGTTGACAATATGCTGGATTCTGTCAGCGGATCAGTGGTAAATCGTATCATACTGTCGTCTTTTGCAGATGGCACCGGAGTGCTTGCATTAGTAACGATCATTAAGACACTCTGGAGCATCATCCGGACTGTGGGGAGAGGAGCATTTTATGCAAGTGAACCCCTGATCGGTATCCTTTATGGCGGGCGTGACAATGAGGGCATCAAAAAAACCTTCCAGGCAGCTCTGAGGATCGGGATCATATATGCATTAGGAATGGGTGCTTTGTTTATTATATTAAAAAATCCATTGCTGGCATTCTATCATGTAAATGAAAATCCGGTTGCCCATATAGGAGTTGTGATGTTAGCATTCGGCGGACTTCTCACGGTATTTTCATTTGCCTTCAATGCTGTGTATGAATCAACAGGGCATCTTTTTTTGTCACTTTTGGTTGCGGTGGTGCCGGATAGCGTGCTATATCCCATGCTGATACCTGTTTTGAGTCGTTCATTGGGTGTGGTTGGTGTATGGATGGCTATGAGCTTTAACTTTATCCCATTTTTTATCCTGTTTTACATTGTGTTTATTGCTTTGACCCGAAAGCTTCCTGTACCTCTTGAAAGGCTTCTGGCATTGAAAGAAGATGCGGGTCGCAGTACAGCTCTTGATGTAAGTATTCCTACAGATGCGAAAAATGTTGTTTTTGTATCAGAGCAGTTGCAGAACTTCTTTTTGAAAAACGGTATACCTCGAAGAGCTTCATACGTTGCGGCACTGTCTACCGAGGAGATCGTAGCAGACTATCTCGCACATAGGGATCTGGAAGGACGGGAAGGCAAAAAAGCGTACATGGATATAAAAGTCTTCAGCGATGTTGACAAGATAGAGATCATCATAAGAAACTATGACGAGCCATATAACCCGCTGGTCCTTGATGCTGAGGCGGAAAGCTTCTCGAAGATCGGAGTGACAATGATTCAGAAAATGGCAAGGGATATTTCTTACAGTTATGCATATCATCTGAATGTGGTTTCGATCATTATTGATGTATGCGATCAATGATCGTGATATTTTTGTATAACCAAAAGTAAACTTTTACTGAGCGACAAAGCGGGAGGTTCACACATACAAGTAAAAAGAAGTAACATTATGACATCCCGTCCGATATAGTTGATAATGTGTCTGACGATCACCGGCACTTCGTTGTGAAGGATATTGAAGTGTGTTACTATCCCGTCTTTGACAGCTTTTTGAAGAAAAAAGTCCTGCGATCCGCTCTGTGAGCGGGTTTCAGGACTTTTATAAATTTTACAGATGCACGTTACGCATCTCTGATACTTGGCTTAATGTCAAAAAGGAAGCACGACCTCCGGTCGGCCTTTGAATTAGTAGTTGGATACCTTTAGACTCTGTCCAAACATCTCTTTGACTCTCAAAATAGAGACATAATTGTGATGACTAAATTTGGAGAAAATGTTTCTTATCGTGAGTATCTGATATATTATATAAGTATGAAAGAATATTCATCCAAAATGAGTGAGGAAAAAGATATGAATTACAAAGTAATAACCATCAGTCGCGAATATGGAACACACGGGCATGTACTGGCTGAAAAACTCAGCAAGAAACTTGGGCTCCCGTACTACGATAAGGACTTTGTGCGACAGACGGTCAGAGAAAGCGGGATTGAGAAGGACGTTATAGATGAAGAGGGAGAGCAGTATACTCCCACTGCCAGATTTATAGAAATGGTTTCACCGGCATCGCTTACTTCCACTCATGATGAGATATTTAAGGCTCAAAGCAGAGTGGTTCTGGAGCTGTCACAAAATCCATGTATAATTGTAGGAAGATGTGCCAATTATGTTCTTAAGGAAGCAGGCATTGAATCCTTTGATATTTTTCTTGCAGCTTCAGAGGAATGGCGTATGGAACATGCCATGGATGCAGAAAAAATAAAGAAGCCTGTGACCAAAGAGTTTATCAGGAAGCAGGATGCTGAACGCCGCAGATATTACAAGACCTACACCGGTCAGACCATGGGAAATGCGGATAATTATTCATTATGCATAGATGTGAGCAAGATTGACATGGATAAATGTGTAGATATTATTTGTGAACTTTTGAAGTAATTATTCAGAACCTGTGTTATAATACCCGTATTCTTGCATAAAAATGCTGGAATGCGGGTGTTTCTGTATAAATATCAATTTAAGGAGAGAAATGATGAAGACAAAGGTATATATTGACGGACAAAGCGGAACCACTGGACTGCAGATATATGATCGCATCGGCTCGAGAGAAGATCTGGAACTTCTCAGAATCCCTGAGGATAAGCGTCATGACCTTGAGGAACGTAAGAAGTATATTAACAGCGCGGACATCGTTTTTCTCTGTCTTCCTGATGATGGCGCAAGAGAAGCGGTTTCTCTCATTGACAATGATAATGTAAGAGTCATAGATGCATCCACTGCCCACAGAACCAACGACGACTGGGTGTATGGATATCCCGAGCTTTCAAAGGAGCAGAGAGAAAAGATCAGTAACGGAAAGCGTATAGCAAATCCGGGCTGCCATGCCACAGGTCTCATTTCAGTTACAGCTCCGCTTGTTCGTATGGGGATCCTGCCGAAGGATTATCCTCTCACCTGTTACTCCCTTACGGGATATTCAGGCGGAGGAAAGAGCATGATAAAGGATTATGAAGCAGAGAACAGACCTGAAGTGCTCAGTTCTCCCGGAATCTACGGACTTACATTGAAGCATAAGCATATTCCGGAGATGCAGAAGGTTACGGGACTTACCTATGCGCCTGTATTTATGCCGGTGGTAGATGACTACTATAAGGGAATGGCAACCACCATCATGCTTCAGAACAGACTGCTTCCCGGAAATCCTTCAGCAAAGGACATTTGTGAAAAGCTTGTTGAGTACTATAAGGATGAGCATTTCGTATCAGTGGTTCCTTTCGGAGAGAATGACAGCAAGCTTTATGCGAACAAGCTTGCGGGAACCAACAGGCTTGAGATCGTAGTCTGCGGATATGAGGATCAGACCTCCGTCACAGCTCTTTTCGATAACCTCGGAAAGGGTGCCAGCGGCGCCGCAGTACAGAACATGAACATAATGCTGGGACTTCCTGAAGACACAGGACTTTAAGATTTCCACCGGATTTCCATCGGGGACGGTTCCCGCCGGTGAGAACCGTCCCCGGTGGGTAGTGGATTAAAAAGACTGAAAAATGATAAATCATAACCGGAGTGATTGAACGAAAAATGTGATATCACTGCCGGTTATATTTGTTTGATAAAATCAATATAGGACATTGGAATAAAAAGGTGCGACAACAGGAGGATAACAGTATATAATTGAAGCATGTGTGTATCTGTGTTTCGTGGTCCGGAGGATATCATCGGAGTTAAAACCGGACAGGGGATGCGGATTTAAGGAGCCGGATGTAGCTGCATTTATATGTCAGAGATAAACGGCGAAATACATATGTTTAGAGATGAGACTATTTTTCGGAGGAAATAATTATGCGCAGTGATTTAGTAAAGCAGGGTATCGAGCACACCCCGCATCGTTCACTTTTAAAGGCTGACGGACTTACAGACGAACAGATGAAACGACCACTTATAGGTGTTGTAAATTCATTTACCGAGGTTGTTCCGGGGCATGAGCATTTGCAGCAGATCGCAAGAGCTGTTAAGGACGGAGTTCTCATGGCAGGAGGCACTCCCCTTGAGTTCAATACGATAGCGGTTTGTGACGGAATCGCCATGGGACATGACGGAATGCATTTCTCACTTTCTTCACGTGAGCTTATTACAGACACCATCGAGTGTATGGCAACAGGTCATGCTCTTGACGCTCTCGTGTTCATTCCGAACTGTGACAAGATCGTTCCGGGAATGCTTCTCGCGGCTCTTCGTCTCAATCTTCCCTGCGTATTTGTTTCCGGAGGACCGATGTTATCACTTCATCAGAAAGACCTGAATACTGCTTTTGAGGCAGTAGGGGCTTTCAAGGCTGGACTTATGGATGAGGCAGGAGTTATGGATGTTGAGAATACCTGCTGTCCTACCTGCGGCTCCTGCTCAGGAATGTTTACAGCCAACTCCATGAACTCTCTTTGCGAGGTTCTGGGTATGGCGCTTCCGGGAAACGGTACCATTCCTGCGGTATATTCCGAGAGAATCCGTCTTGCCAAGACAGCCGGAATGCAGGTGATGAAGGTTCTGGAGCAGAACCTTCGCCCAAGAGATATCATAAAGGCAGAGACCATCGAGAATGCGCTCACAGTTGATATGGCTCTCGGATGCTCCACAAATACATCACTTCACCTTATGGCGGTTGCACATGAGGCAGGTTTCCCCTTTGATCTTCACAAGATCAATGAGATTTCCGATAAAACTCCTAACCTCTGTCACCTTGCTCCTGCGGGACACCATCATATGCAGGATCTCATGGAGGCAGGCGGTATCTATGCGGTTATCCATTCACTGGATGAGCACGGACTTATCAACAGAGACTGCATGACTGTTCTCGGAAAGACCATCGGAGAGGTTACTAAGGATGCTGTGAACAGAAATACTGACGTCATCAGACCCTTCGACGATCCGTACCTTAAGGAAGGCGGACTTGCGGTACTTTACGGAAATCTGGCACCTAACGGCTCCATCGTTAAGCGTTCCGCAGTTGCACCTGAGATGATGGTTAATGAGTGCACCGCAAGAGTATTCAATTCCGAGGAAGAGGCCATCGGCGCTATCTACGGCGGAAAGATCAAGGCGGGAGACTGCGTGGTTATACGTTATGAGGGACCTGCAGGCGGACCGGGAATGAGAGAGATGCTCAGCCCTACATCAGCTATCGCAGGCATGAAGCTTGATACTACCGTTGCTCTCGTAACTGACGGACGCTTCTCCGGCGCATCCCGTGGTGCAGCCATCGGACACGTTTCTCCTGAGGCTCAGGCCGGCGGTCCTATTGCTTATGTTAAGGATGGAGACAAAATTAAGATTGATATCCCAAACTATTCTATCCAGCTTATGGTTTCCGATGAAGAGATGGAAGAGAGAAAGAAGACCATGCAGATCCGCGAGCAGAGAAACCTTACAGGTTATCTCAGGAAGTATGCTAAGCTGGTACACTCCGCTGATACGGGCGCGATTGTGGAATAAAGGATTTAAATTTACTCCCCGGAAGGCGTTTCCGGGGGTTATGAAATGGTGCAGAAAATGCAAGGGATGCGTGACGGCCCACGAGATTGAAAGAACAGCCTCACAGATATGTTCGCCCGGTATGCACAGGTATGTGCATTCCGTTCGTACATATCTGCGAGGCTGTTCTTTCAACTCGCAAGCCTAGCCACACATCCCTTGCATTTTCTTCACACATTGATAACCGGTAAAAGATCAGATGGTTAAAATCCAGACTTTTTATATTTTTGATTTCTTCTTGTTGATGTAATCTTCCATCTCTTGGATGAATTCACTTTCGCTTTCCCCGGCCTTTTCAGCGGCAACTGAAACGTCTATGATGTTATCCATGACTAAAGAGAATAACATAGATTTGCTTCCTTCCAAACGCCCTTCTTCACGCCCTTGTTTAAGCCATCTGTCTTCCTGAAGTTCAAGTATCTGTCCGCCCACGATATCCACCATCCTTTCGCTCAAATCAGCATTAAGATTTCTTGATATATGTATGAGAATAATTTTTGAAAGTTCAGCAAGCTTACGGGTGTCATCTTCAGAGATGATGCCTTTTTCGCAAGCGTCCTTCAATCTGTTGAAATAATCCTGTAGTTCTGAATATATCTTAACATATTCAGGGTCTTCCGAATCTGATATTTTTATTAAACACTTTTCGTATCTTATGATTACGTGTAAAAGATGATATCATAGATTGACAGATATGCATATGGTCTGAATTTCGACTACATGATCTTATAGAAGTGGATGATAAATAAATCTTATTAAAAACCGGAATCGCGACATACGTCAGGATTCCGGTTTATTCTTTAGTAACCTTTTTTGTGATCTACTTTACTTTTCATGGAAGCGATGTCTCCGGCAAAGTACTTTTCTAGATTTTCTCCTGTGATTTTTACGATATTATAGAATGTCTTCTGTAAGTAGAATTGTCCTGCGATGTGAGGGGTGATGATACATCTTGGGGCATCCCAGAGGGGATTTGTTGCGGTGAGGGGTTCAGGCTCTGTTACATCAAGAGCTGCTCCTCCGATTATTCCGTTTCTGAGAGCTTCGTTCAGGGCCTTTCCATCCACTGCATTGCCGCGGCCGGCATTGATGAGATATGCGGTTGGTTTCATAAGTTTGAGGCGGTCAGCATTGATGATGTGAACATTTTCTGCTATACCAGGAAGCACCATGGCAACGTAGTCCGCTCTCGGAAGGAGATTATTAAGGTGCTCGATAGTGGTGAGCTCATCAACAAATTCGGGCTTGTCACTATGCTGATGTTTTGTGACGCCGATCACATAGCTTCCCAGAGCATGCATCTTCTTAGCATAATGCTTACCTATAGAGCCAAGTCCCAACACCAGAGTTACCGAATCCTCGATGGAAACCACCTTGCCCTCCGGCTTCCACTCTTTGTTGACCTGATTCCTCATATAAAGGTCTTCCTTACGAGCCAACATAAAGCAAACCGAAACCATCCACTCAGAAACTGTAGTATCATAAGCGCCTGAAGCACTGGTGAGGAGAGTCTTAGGCAAAAGAATTCCTTCCTTACAATAATTATCAACTCCCGCAGAATTGGTCTGAAGCCATTTAAGCTTAGGAGCCTTCGCCACAACCGCCGGAGAAACATTCCCCAGGATGATATCTACATCCTGCACATCTGCTTCCTCCACAATCTCCTTCGCTTTATAAACAATCTCATGCCCCTTTGCCTTGCTCTCAATATACTTCCTGTCCTCATCACTAAAAGGCATAGCCCCTAAAATCTTCATCCGAACACCCTCCTGTCATGAAATAGCATTTTCAGTCTCCATTGATTTTACCATATATTCCTCACTAAATAGCACCTATAAATTTTGTTTTCCCCACAAAAATTGCGAAGGTTCTGAGTTCATATAGTTGCTCGATTGTTGTAGAAAAGCAATGCTGATGCCGCTAGCCGGCGAAGCTGTTTCGGTTAAAACAAAATCTGCTTTAAGTTCCGGTTATTGATATGTGAAGAAAATGCAAGGGATGTGTGGCAAGGCTTGCGAGTTGAAAGAACACCTCCGGAGATATGTCCGATCAGAATGCACATACCTGTGCATACTGGGCGGACATATCTCCGGAGGTGTCCTTTCAATCTCGTGGGCCGCCACGCGTCCCTTGCATTTTCTGACCCATTTCAATAACTATCGGTTTCGTCAGATCTCAGCCGCTGCGTTCTCTCCGGCGACCTTACCATAGTACATAGCCATGGAGTGGCTCACGCCCTTAAGACCGATAGGATATTCCATTCCAAATCGACCGCCCTGCATATTTCCTGCAACATAGAGCCCCTTAATGATCTCGCCGCAAACCTGGCGTCCCTGCTCGTCTGTCACCTCAGTGAAGGTGTGGCAGTCCTCATCGGACTCGAGACCACCGATACATACAAGCATGATAGCGGTTGTAAACTGATCAGCATAGAAAGGAGCTGTATCCACAGGCATGAGACGGCTCGGTACCTTGTGGAAGTCCTCATCATAGCCTGCTGCAGCCAATTCATTGTATCTCTTGATGGACTGAAGAGCCTGCTCCTGAGCTGCGGTATCATCAGGATATACCTTTGCAACAAGCTCCTCCAATGTATCTGCCTTCAGACATCTTCCGTCCTGAACAGCGGCTTCAAGCTGATATGGGCTCTTCCAGTTACGGTAAGTCTTATTGTTCTTAGGAGCTTCATCAGCAGAAGCGTAATCCTCAAAATAGCATGCACCACCGTGAGCTGCCGGCATGTGAGTTACCTGCTCAGGCCAGTTTGCATCAAAGAACTGCCAGCTCTGCATAAGTCTGGTCTGCTCGATCTGGTTCTCAAGCTGCTGCCCCGGAAGATCCTCGCACATGAAACGCTTTCCGTCCATGTCCAGGTTCAGGAAGCCTGCATTACCCATAACACCAACACCTGAAAGATCGGCACCGCCGCCCATGTGGTGGATCATAGGAGCATTGTAGCCCATAACCTTTGCGCCTGCCCATGCACCCATTCTGAGACCTTCACCCTGGTTTGTGGGAACTCCGTTTACATCGAAGGATGTGAAAAGTCTGTTATTCTGATGAGTCTTCATTACGTCAGGAGCAAAATGCTTCATGGCCGCATCATTGGAACCATAATCACCGGTTGAAAGGATAACGCCCTTCTTTGCTGTGAGCTTCAGGTACTTACCCTTATCAGGAGACTGAGGGTCATCGTTTAATGCATAGACACCGACACATCTTCCATCCTCCATGATGAGCTTCTTTCCGAAGTGTCCGAAATAAGCCTCTACCTTACCGGTTGCCAGCGCCTTGTCCCAGTTAGCTGTGAAGGTAGCTGCCTGGCTCGGCAGGAACTCAACAGAAGTCGGATAGCATGGGAAGCGCTCTTCCTTCCAGTTGTATACGTGCTCATTGCCGCTTGCATCTTTATAAGAAGGAAGCGGACGGAAGATAGGAACCATGAAGTCGTCAGCATTTTCATCTTCGATAGGCTGTCTTGTCTCATCGGCTATGAACAGATGATCATCGGCATCTGTCCACCAGTCGAAGGCTTCGCCAATGTTGTCTGCCCACTTCTTGGCAATGCTTCTCTTTACGCGGTATGAAGATTCATTAACATGAGAGTCGATGATCTCATCAACTTCTTCTCTGGATAATGCTCTCTCCGGCCAGCGGGCATTGAGCTTGGGGCTGTTGATGACCGCATACTCTCCGGAACGGCAGCAGGGTGATGCTGCTCCATCGATACCTATTACTGTTGCACCCTTTTCTGCGGCGCCTCTTGCTGCAGCTACACCTGCAACACCGAGACCTACAACTATAACATCAGCCTCAACTTCATCGTATACATCAGCGTCATTGATCTCCGGCTCTGCACCCAGCCAGTCATCTCCGGAAGCACCTGCAGCTGCAATAGCATCGGCAGACATGGTTACGGCCTCGCCCTTTGCCTGTGCTATACAGTTGGCAGCGGCTTTTTTTACGGCATTGGAGGTTACTGTGGCACCGGACACAGCATCCACTTCGGCACTCTGTGTCTCAAGGATTGCCTTTGAAAGCGGCTCCGGAGTTGCGGTTCCGATACCTTCGGTTTCTCCTGAAGCATCGATCTTGACATCGGTTATGCTGTTTTCATCAAAGGTCATTGTGACGGTGATATCACTCTCAAGTCCTTTTTCAATTGCTGTATAGGTTCCGGGTGTATAGAGAGCTGTTTTGGCAGCTTCTGTTGCGGCAGCTGTGGTTGCGGCTGCTGTTGTTGCCTCGGGTGTGTCAGAGCTGCATCCTGTAAGACCTCCTATAACAGCTCCTGCTGTTAATGTTACAGCCCCTGCTGCTGTGCCTCTCAAAAATTCTCTTCTGGAAATCAGTTTAGCCATTTTTCCTCCTTGCGGATCGTGAACACGGATCCGGGACATTGATAAGTTAAAGTAAATAGATCAAGCCATGACATTGGCATTTATTTAACAATATTTTCCTATGGATTCCGTTGTTTGTATATTTCAATTGTGTTAATGTGTATTTAGTTTTACTTAATACCTATTGGCTTCTTTCTGTGCCGAAAAAGAACACGGATGTATATGCCGGAAGCGCGTAAATCGGTATAAAATCGGCTTTAAGGATAATAATAGAGGATGATATGTACAGTACACAGATACAAACATTTCTTAAGGTATGTGATAAGGGAAGTTTCAATAAAGCAGCGGCGGAGCTTTACATTACCCCAAGTGCGGTGCTTCAGCAGATAAATACTTTGGAAAAGAGGCTGGATGTGAGACTTCTTAAAAGAAATCGCGGAGGAGTTGAGCTGACGCCTGCAGGAGAATTCCTGAAAAAGGAAGCCGGGGCATGGGTACATGCAGGGGATGCCATAATGGAGGAGGTTCGTGCCATAGCAGAAAGAGAGAATCACATTTCCATAGGAACATCTCTGCTGGAGAAAAGCCGCCTGCTCTATGAGCTTTGGATGCTGTACTCTGCAATAAATGACAATGTGAAGATAAACATGGTTTCCATCGATACTGAGCACCACATACCGGTTCAGACTGATCTCATTGAAAGCGTCAACAGCGGAGTTTCCTGGATGAAAGAATGGGATTTTATAAGAATATGCGACGTGCCTTTTGGCTTTGCGGCACCGGAGCGGCATAAGATTTCAAAAAAGGATATAGTTTCACCGGCGGAGCTTTCCGGAGAAACGGTTGTATGCTTCCGGGATGAAGGAGCCTCAACCATAGTAGAAATGTTTGATTGCATGAGGACTCAGGGTATAAATCTGGATATCCATGATTATCCAAGTGAGGTCATACTTTGGGGCGGTGGCTTCAAGGATCAGCTCCTGCTGGTTCCTGTGTGCTGGAATGACATACTGCCCGGCATGAAGGTGATTCCCTGCGATTGGAATTATTCTCTTCCCTACGGCATATTTTACAGGAAGAATGCTTCCCATACAGTTCGTAAATTCCTGAATTTCGTACGAAAAACCTACAATGAAGGTAACGAACAGGGCATCGTGCCGGTGCTGACGTACTGAAGTATTTTTGGACAACTAGAGCCGACCAAGTGGTATTACCAGCGGTATTTTGACTCATTATGTATATATAATGATGGAATCAATAATGAAGTCATATACAACCACTTTGCGATGGTTGACTTGATGGAAAATACGAGTAAAATTATATGAGGATGATAAGTGCAGATATAGTACATCGGTAGTACATCGGCTTCCCAAGCCGAGGAGGCGGGTTCGATTCCCGTTATCTGCTTGAGTGTTTTTGAAAGGAATCCTTGATTTTTCAAGGGTTCCTTTTGTTTCACCGATGGAACTCCATGAAGAAGTTTTTACTTTTTTTATATTCTCTCCGCTTCTGTCATTAATTTGTAAATGATGTTCAAATGATTTTATAAACCGATTTTATTCTTTTGTGCTACAATACTCCTTGCAAATTATAATTATTAGAAGAGGTCTTTATGAGACAGATTAAAAAAATCGCAGCTCTGACACTGGGAACCTTACTTGTATCCGGTGTTTGCAGCTTTGGTTCCCTTGCTGCCGCTACAGGAATTTCCGCAGTAGATTTCAGCAACTACAGTTCGGATGCTTCTGCTGCATCAGCTACGATGCCGGCGTCAGGCATCAGCACCCCGGGTTTTTCTGCTGATGATGCTCTGGATCAGCTGTTCCGGAACTCGGTAATTGTTGGCAACTCCATCGGAAACGGCTTTGCCCTTTACACCAAGAAGCATACTGACGATCCGGTACTCAAAAACTTCCAGTCACTTACTGCCAACGGTTTTTACATCGAAGGTGCTTTTGAGGATATCAGCTCCACAAGCCGTCACCCCTTCTATATGGGTCAGCAGCGCTACGTTTGGGATGCTATCCAGCTTATGGGCGCGAAGCATGTATTCCTTTCCTTCGGAACAACCGAGGTGCAGTACCCATCTGTTCTTGAGGATTATCAGAGGCTTATCAATCAGATCAAGGCAGTTAATCCTGATGTTGACATCACTGTGATCAGCGCCACCTACATTTATCCCGGCAAGTACTACGGTACCATGACCAGTGCCAATGTTAAGAAATTCAACACAGCCATGGAGCAGATCTGTGCCGCAAACGGCTGGGGCTTCATCAATGTTGCCGACCTTCTGGCAGACGCAAACGGAGATCTGAATCCGATTTACAGCTCTGACGAGTATATCCACCAGAACGATCTGGCCTATGACATTTGGACAAACTCCCTTAAGGAGTACGGACTCAGGAAGCTTGGACTTGCATAATAGGAAATAATGTACTATACCAAATATACTTGAGGGATTTTAATGTTCCTTCCTGGAGTAGTACAGGTTTCATAAATATGATTATAAAGGGAATGGATTTCCCGATAACAAGGAGTAGAGAGTATGAAAAAGTTATTAAAGAAGGCAGCAATCATCGCACTTGCTTCATCCATGATCGTTTCATCCGGTATCATTTCAATGGCAGAAGAGACTGCCGCAGCTCAGGAAACAGCGGCTACAGATCTTTCCCAGGATCCGGTTGTTAATGCTCAGGAGGATCAGCGTGTAGTTGATTTCTACAAGGATTCCATTGTACTTGGAGATTCCGTGGCAAATGGTTTCGAGAGATATGCAATTCAGAGAAAGGCTAACCCGATTCTTGCAAACATTAAGTTCATGACCCAGCCGAGATACAGCATCCATGACGAGCTTCAGCCCATCGGAACAGAGGGAGTTAACCACTTCTGGTATGGCGGAGCTCAGCATTATGCTTATGAGATGGTTGGACTTCTTGGTGCAAAGCATGTTTATCTTTCACTTGGTCTCAATGATATCAAGGCTCGTCCAAGCGAGGTCTTTGAGCAGTACAAGACCTATATCGGACAGATCAAGGCTGCAAATCCGGACGCAGACATTACCATCATAAGCACAACCTACATTCATCCGGATGCTCAGACTTCACTTGCCGGCATCAAGAGCTGGGCGTTTGATAATGCTACAGTACGTAAGCTTAATGATTCCATGCAGGCTTATGCTGCAGAGAATGGCTATGGCTACATCGATATAGCTAACCGTCTCGCGGACGCTAACGGAAATCTGAATCCGGCTTACTGCACAGATAAGTACATTCACCAAAATGCAGAGGCTTATGCTATCTGGGTTCAGTGTCTCCGTGAGTATGCGGCAGCGCAGAACTATGTGCATGCCAATGATGCAGCAGCCACTGCCGTGGCCGAGACAGCTGCAGCCGGGACAGCCGCAGCAGATGCTGCTGTGGAAGTCATTCCTGTTGTTCAGGTACTGGCTTGATTGGTGATTCCGGATATTTTTTGAAATGGTACAGAAAATGCAAGGGATGTGTGACGGCCCACGGGATTGAAAGTACATCCTCACAAATAATGTCCGCCCGGTATGCACAGGTAAGTGCATACCGAGCGGACATTATTTGCGAGTCTGTTCTTTCAACTTCAAGGAGAAAATGCCATCCAAATGCGCTACGCGCAGGCATTTTCGTTTGATTTCGGCTTACGCCGAAACAGGCTCGCCGCCTGGGGGCATCAGCATTTCTTACGAAACGCTGATTAGGCAAGCCTGGCCACCCATCCCTTGCATTTTCTTCACTTTTTTGATTAACCGGAAGCGTTTCAGACGAGGATGTGCTCTGACTCTGAATTACCATTCACTATTATCACAATAATTAATAAGGCCGGAACCGCAATATATGCTGCGATTCCGGCTTTTTTGTTATCTTTTCTTATTGGTTTCTTTGTTCTTCGTTCTTGGGAAGGGTTTGGCTGACCGTTTCTTCTCGGAACCCTTTTCTGTAGTTTTTGCCTTTGCAGAAGGTCTTTTCTTTCCCAAGGTCTTTTTTACCGGCAACGGCTTTTTTCTGACTGAATATCCGAAGCTGCCGAGTTTTTCTCCGAGGGACATATAATCGCCGTGGGAATAGGCTACGAGGCCTACCCGGTCCATGTGAAAAGCGCCTTTTTCGTCGATGAACTGTTCGTCAACACGGACGGCAACTACTTCGGCGAGGAACATGTCGTGGCTTCCCAGGGGGAGAACCTGTGTTACCTTGCACTCGATGGAAACCGGGGCTTCTTTGATGGAAGGGGCGGAAACTATGGCAGATTCTTCTTCGTGGAGGCCCATTTCCTTCCACTTGTCAACGGTGGCAATGCTTCTGACGCCGCAGTAGTCGAGGGCCTTTACAAGCTTTTCATCCGGAAGATTTATGACAAATTCGCCGGATTCATTGAGCATCGGGTGGCTGCCTCTGTTTTTTCGCACGGAAATATAAGCCATGGGCGGATCGGAACAGATGGTGCCGGTCCAGGCAATGGTGATGATGTTTGTTCTGCCGGATTTGTCTTTAAGGCTTACCATTACGGCAGGAACAGGATATATGAAATTACCGGGTTTTTTAAATGTTATCTTACTCATAGGAATAATCTAAGTTTTGTATGCTTTATCGTCAAGTATATTTAAGAAAACTTGTTTCCGACATCGGTTATAATAAGGTAAATTCTTTTATGGCATTCTTATATTAAAGTTATTAATTGACGAGTTATTAAATCAAAATATATCACTGAGATTTTTAGGGAGACGTATAGATCTGCATCTGTATGTCAGAAATAAACGGAAAAAATCTTACGTTTATAGAGCCGGATAGATGTGCATCTATGTGTCAGATATTAAGGCTCAAAAACAGCGTTAATAGATGAGGAGGAAGCTATGAGAAACAGAAAGCTTGCTGCGGCATTTAGGTGTGTCCTTCTGGCGATAGCACCGGCGTTTTCTACATTAGCAGACACGCAGGGGATTTTAAAGGAAACTACGGAAAACAATGTTATCGGCCCCACCGTAGGCGCTTATGAGGATAATACTTTACCGGGAGTTCCGGGAGAAACAACTCCGGCCAAAACCGAGGAGGAGCTTTTGCTTGAGAAGCAGTATCAGGAATTGGTGAAGGAGCAGTTAAGACTCCGGGAGGAGGCACTGCATGCCCTTCAGGTAGGGGAGTTTTTCAAGGGTTCCGTTCTCGTGGGGGATTCTGTGGCTCTGGGCTTTTCAAATTATGCTGTGAAGAATGCGGCATTTCCCATTTTCCAGAATCTCAGGTTTCTTACCAGAGGAAGCTATTCGGTTCATAATGCTTTTTCGGCGATTTCAAGCAAGTCCTGCCATCCCATTTATCAGGGAGAGCAGAAATATGCCTGGGATGCATTGAAGATTATGGGTGCAAAGCACATTTATACCTTCTTTGGACTGAACGATCTATATGCCGGAGTAGATAACACGGTGGCAAAGTATCTTGAGTTCATAGCAAGGGTACAGGCGGAGATTCCCGATATAGAGATCACCATCATCAGTACGACTCCGATGTACAAGGGCTCCGAAAAGAAGAATCTTAACAATGCCAACATCCGGGCGCTTAATGCACAGATGTCAGCATTGGCAGCACAGAACGGATGGGGTTATGTTGATATAGCTTCAAGGCTTTGCGACAGTAACGGCTGTCTCGCGAAGCAGTATTGCAGCGACAGCTATGTGCATGAGACCAATGCCGCCTATCAAGTCTGGCAGGCGGCTCTGGAGGAATATGCCGAGGCGCATCTTGACGACAGTTCAGGTGAGTAGCACATCTGAGTCAGAGGATATCTGTTTAAAACCGGAGCACTCAGGATAGTCATATTCCCGAGACGAACTTCTATCTCCGGTTTTTGCAGGAAAACAAAAATTTCATCTTAAAGTTGTTAAAATTGAAAATAGTCTTTATAATGGTGCAAGGATTTTACGATCCTTGCATTTATAACGTATGGAGTTCAAAAGGGAGAAACAATATGAGAAAGACTATAGTAGCAACAACACTTGCAGTGATCGCAGCATCAGCACTTATGCTTAACGGATGCGGCAAGAAGGCAGAGGCCGAGGCAGTTACAACAGCAGCAGTAGAGACTACAGCAGCTGAAACAACAAAGGAAGAGACAACCACAGCAGAGGAGACAACAACAGCCGCTGAGGAGTCAAGTGAAGAGGAGACTACAGCAGCCGCTGAGGAAACAACAGCCGCAGCAGAGGAGTCAGAGGAAGAGTCAACAGAGGAGTCTTCTGAGGAAGAAACTACAGAAGAGATAACAAAGGAAGAGACTACCGCAGAAGAAACCACAGCCGAGGAAACAACTGCAGAGGAGACGACAGCCGAAGAAACTACAGCTGAGGAGACAAAGGCTCAGGCAGCAGGCGCAGAGCCAAGCGCTATTTACAGCCAGGTTACAGGTCTTCTTCCGGGAATGATCACAGTTGACGCAAATTATATCGCAAACTATTACGGAATCGATGCATCACAGCTTGAGGGTTATGTATTCGCTATGGCTGAGGATGTAACAAAGGCAGATACAGTTGCCATCCTTAAGGCTAAGGATGCTTCAAGCGTTGCAGCTCTTGCAGGTCAGCTCAGTGCAGTTCAGCAGCAGAAGGCTCAGGAGCTTCAGGATTACATGCCTGAGCAGTATCAGATCGTTGCAGCAAGCGCAGTTAAGACTGTCGGTAACTATGTTTACCTTGTAATGTCTTCCAATGCCGCAGCTATCGAGCAGACCATCGCTTCGAACATCGGCTGATAAAAACGATTCAATCGAATAAAATTTTGCAGAGCCGGAGGGCAGCCATAGAAACGTGGTGTCCTCCGGCTTTGATTTTATCCACCGGGGACGGTTCACGCCGGAGAGAACCGTCCCCGGTGGATTTCATAAGGATTCTCTCTTATTTTATGAACTGTTATTTACATTTATCGAAAGTGTTTGCCACGTTCCGAGTTTGATTGTAAGATAGGGACGTTATGTTTTCATAAAAGTTTTATAAATCGGAGCATTAAAGTATGGTTTTCAGTAGTATTCCATTTTTGTTCTTTTTCCTTCCGCTGTGCCTGATCCTTTATTATCTGGTGCCGTTTAAGGTAAAGAATTATATCCTTCTTGTTTTTTCACTGGTGTTTTATGCCTGGGGCGAGCCGATTTATATTCTCCTCATGCTGTTCGAGACTCTGTCGGACTACACACTGGGACGGTTTATGGATAAGGCGGCAGACGGGTCCTTCCAAAGGAAGCTTTGCCTTGCACTGTCCGTCATCATCGATCTTTCGGTGCTGGGGTTCTTCAAGTATGCGGATTTCCTTATAGAGTCTGTTAATGCTTTTGCCGGAACATCCTTCACACCCCTGGGCCTCGGTCTTCCTATAGGAATAAGCTTTTTCACCTTCCAGACCATGAGCTACACCATTGACCTTTATAAGAAGGAAGTGGCGGTGGAAAAGAACTATTTCTATTATCTGACCTATGTTTCCATGTTCCCTCAGCTGATTGCGGGACCTATCGTCAGATTCTCAACGGTTAATGAAGAGCTCCATGAGCGTAAGATAGATTTTGAGGGATTTATCCAGGGCGGTCTCAGATTCCTCCAGGGACTTTTCAAAAAGGTTCTTCTGGCAAACACCATAGGTTCTCTCTGGGAAGTCATAAAGGCAGCAGCATTTGCCTCATCCGGAGAGCTCAGCGTTGTAAGTGCCTGGCTTGGTGCCATGTGCTTTACCCTTCAGCTTTACTTCGATTTCGGTGCCTACAGTGATATGGCCATCGGTATGGGAAGAATGCTTGGATTCCACTACCTCGAGAACTTTAATTATCCGCTTAGCGCAGTTTCGGTAACAGATTTCTGGAGACGCTGGCATATTTCTCTCAGTACCTGGTTCCGCGATTATGTATACATTCCGCTGGGCGG
>JAGAGL010000007.1:0-7381 GCA_017627595.1 Oribacterium sp.
GGCGAGAACCGTCCCCGATGGTTATATTCCGCATACGTATGATTGCTATTGTAATACGATAGTGGTATAATCAAAGATGATTTAAGGAGGTATACTTATGGCACTATCTACTCTGACTGCTCGTGTCGATGAACGCGATAAAGCTGATTTTGATTCCTTTTGTTCTTCTGTTGGTCTTACTTCGTCAGCAGCTATTAATATCTATGTAAAAGCCGTTTTAAGGGAAAAGCGTATTCCCTTTGACATTAAACAAGGCGACCCCTTCTATGACCCGGTTAATCAGGCATACATTTTAAAGTCTGTAAAAGAGTTACGTGAAGGAAAAGGTACTGTACATGAACTGATTGAGGATGACAATGAGTGAAAAGATATGGTCTGATGATGCGTGGAATGACTACCTTTATTGGCAGACACAGGATAAGAAGACCTTAAAACGTATCAATCAACTTATTAAAGATATAGAACGAAACGGAGCTATGCATGGCATAGGAGATCCGGAACCGTTAAAGGGCGATTTACAGGGTGAGTTTAGCAGACGAATAAACGAAAAAGATCGTCTGGTTTATCATCTCGAGGATGGACGCATATTTATTTCCCATTGTAAGGGGCATTACGGAGATAAATAAGGTATTTTCGACTTCCTGCCAAATTGGCAGGAAGTTTTTTTGACACCATATCCACTGGGGACGGGGTTAGTGTCCACAGGCTGAACTGTTACCATTGCTCCGGAATAACCTGCACTTTTCCGGAAGTTCTCGTCATATTTATTTGCTTTCAAAATCAGAGTACCTTTCACCCTTATATAATAAGAAGCGCTGCCCGAAGCGGGAATCTATGTATTTTCACCAGGGTGATATGCGCTGACGAGAACCCTCTCAGGTGGATATGGTTCGAAAACAGACCATATGAAACTCTGTACGGCTATGGTATGCTTCTAAAGTCTGGTAGACATTCAACGATTATAATCTTGAAATTCATTCAGAATGATCATTCCCGATAATATAAATTTCATTATCAGCTTTGCGCAGAACTGATATATAATCAAGGCGAGAGGTTCATATCTTTCTCGCTGTACTTTAGGAGTGGATATGGAACAATTTACAGGATTGGGGAAAGCCATAGTGGCTGCAGACCCCGACAAGATCCGGCTGGATATGACGGTGAAAAATATCCTTGCGTACAAACCTTTGCTTGCAAGGATTTTCAAAGAAGTCGTATCCGAGTGCCGGGATATGAATTATGACGAGATTGAGGCCTGTATAGAAGGTGATGTTCTCGTAAGTAAGGTTTATGTTGACAGCGGGCTCACCAATGCAGGTGAACGTATAGATGGACTGAATACAGAAGCGTATTTGAACGAAGAAGGTCTGGACAGATACGATATACGTACGTATCTTAGGCTGCCCGGCAATGGAGATTCAGAGTATATTAAACTCATCATAAATCTTGAAGCCCAGAATGAAGATAAACCCGGATATGATTTACCGCTGAGAGCCTTATTCTATTGCTGCCGCATGATCTCGGCACAGCAGGGAGTTGAGTTCACTACAGACAGTGACGATCCCGTAAAGTATGGGAATATAAAAAAGGTATACTCTATCTGGCTTTGCACCGGAGCAGCTCAGACCAGAGCGAATTCAATTGAAGTTTATAAAATTGACAGAAGTTTTTTGTTTGGTAGTAATTCAGATGATCCGAAGTATGATATTCTCAATGCGATCATCATCTATATCAGTAAAAAACATGACCACGAGAATTCCGAGAATGAAATGATTCGGATGCTTACAGATCTGTTTGATAAACGGATCAATGGAGCCGAAAAGGTTATGAAACTAAAGTCAGTTTATGGTCTTAAAATAACAAGAGAAGTTGAAAGTGAGGTGAAAGGTTTGTGTACTTATGCAGATGCTATTGAAAATGAAGGTATTGATAAAGGAGTGAAAAAAACGCTAACAAGGCAAATATGCCGTAAACTTCGTAAAGGTAAAGACCTTGCTCAGATTGCAGATGAACTCGAAGAAGATGAGTCAAGAATCAAAACATTATTTGACACCGCATCAGATTTTGCACCCAACTATGACGAAGATAAAGTTATAAAAGCAATATTTGGATAGTCAGAGCGCATATCACCCTTAACCGTTAATTAATGTTGACATGATACATATGACCATCGGGGACGGTTCTCGCCGGCGAAAACCGTCCCCGATGGATATAGTCTGAAAACAGACCATATGAAACTCTGTCCGGCTATGGTATGCTTCTAAAGTCTGGTAGACATTCTAAGGTTATAAAGGGGAGAATTCTTAAAAGTTGCTAAAGGAAAATGTTTAGATTTCATATCAAAAATAATAGATGGTATAATGAACATGCAAGGAGGATTAGCTCTATGGCAATAGAAGTAGTAAAAACACCTGCTCAAAATTTTGGCAAACCTTCAATGACAGAAGCTGCGTCTTCATGTATCAGATACTGTGATATAGTTAAAAAAGAGCTGCCCGGATGGGCAGCTCTTCTTCTCAGCTTGATTTTACGATTTTCCAACGGTTGTTATAAAGTGAATCGCCTGCGGGGCCCAGGTAGTGATAGAACTCGGAGGTTTTCAGGAGTTCTGAGGTGTCGGGGAAGACTGCTTCGTTTTCCAGGTACTCTTCGTCAAGGAGGTCCATGGCGCCGACATTGGGAGTTGAGTAGGTGATGTACTCAAAGTTCTGAGCTGCCACGTCAGGTCTGCAGAGGAAGTCGATCCACTTTTCGGCATACTCTTTGTTGCGGGCGTTCTTCGGGATAACCCAGGCGTCGATCCAGAGGTTGGTTCCCTCCTCAGGGATACAGTACTCAACATCGATTCCGGAGCCGTCAAGCTCGTCCTGAATGTAGAGAATCTCTCCGGAGTAGATAACTCCGACGGCCGCTTCTTCGCCGATCATCTTGTCTCTGACCTGATCGATTACATAGGCCTGCACGATGGGCTTCTGGTCAATGAGATCCTGCATCGCCTTGTCAAGCTCCCCGGGATTCTCGGTATTGCAGCTGTAGCCGTTCTTCTTGAGGGCTACCATGAAGGCATCCCGGACTGAGTCCTGCATGAGGATCTCGTTCTTGAGGGCCGGGTTCCAGAGATCAGACCACTTTGTGGGGTAAGGAACTCCAAGCTCGTCAAGCATCCTGGTGTTATAAAGGATTCCGACTGTTCCCCAGGTGTAGGGCACTGCATATTTGTTTCCCGGGTCGAACTGGGAAGCCATCTTCATATAATCTTCGCCGATGTACTGAAGGTTCGGTATCTTTTCAGGATCAAACTCCTGAAGAAGGTTGTTCTCGATCATCTTCTCGATCATGTAATCCGAAGGGCAGACACAATCGTAGATAACTCCGCCTGCCTCGATGACCGGATACATTTCCTCCAGGGTCTCGAACACATCGTAGACAACATTGATACCGGTCTCTGCCTCGAACTGATCGATGAGCTCGGGATCGATATACTCTCCGGCATTATAAACATATAAGGTTTTTGATGCCGGTGTCGGTATCTCTTCTATATCTTTTTCGGTGCTGCCGCAGCCTGCAGTAACAGCGGAAATCCCCGCAGACATAAGAAGAACTGCCGCACCTGCGGCAAAACGCCGCCTGTACTGTTTTAATGCTTTTTTCATTTAGCTTTTCTCCCTGAATTCCCGGAAGTCACTCTCCTGTGTTTCGATTTTCAAAATGCGGCACTGCATCTCTTCATGAAGCACTCTGAAGGCTTTTTTCTTATTTAAACCGGTCACGTGACTTAAATTCATCCGGGATCCCCTTAAATCCATCAAGGACCTCAATTTTCCTTGCTCTTTTTCTTCTCCAGCCACTCCGGCGCATAATTTCCCATGATGAGGATGATGAACACCGTCACAAAGATGACCGTGGACAGCGCATACATGGTGGGGCTGATGCCCTTTCGTACCTGGCTGTAAACCAGCGTCGAGATGGTGTCGATTCCCGCACCTCTCGTGAAGTGGGTAATGATAAAGTCATCAAGACTCATGGTGAAAGCCAGCATAAATCCGGAGGTGACACCCGGCATAAGCTCCGGCAGCACCACCTTGAAAAAGGCCTGTGTGGGTGTTGCACCGAGGTCAAGCGCCGCCTCATAGGTATCCTTGCTGGACTGTCTGACCTTAGGCATTACACTGAGAATTACGTAAGGCAGGTTGAAGGTAATGTGGGCGATCAGTATGGTGTGGAAGCCCAGGGATATCCTGAAGGCTATGAAGCACAGCATCAGAGAGATACCCGTAACGATGTCGGCATTGAGCATAGGGATATTGGTAATGCTCATGATGGTGTTCCTGGACCAGGACTTCATGTTGTTAATGCCTATGGCCGCGATGGTACCAAGCACTGTTGCGATAAGTGCCGACAGGAACGCAATGATGATAGTGTTTCTGAGGGCAGCCATAATGGTCTCGTCCGACCACATTTCCATGTACCAGTCGGTGGTGAAGCCGGACCACTTGGCGCGGGAACGGCCGCTGTTAAAGGAAAGAACAATCAGGGTCGCGATGGGGGCGTACATAAAAAGCACGATGATGGCGAGGTAGCAGTCGGAGGCAAATTTCTTTAACTTGTCCATCACATGATACCTCCTCTTTCCGAATCTTTATGGTCATCGAAGTGGTTAACGATAAGCATTGACACGATGACGAATATCATGAGCACGAGACTCAGTCCCGAGCCCTGATGCCAGTCGGAGTCCTGCATGAACTCCTGCTCGATGACATTACCGATAAGGTAGATCTTGCCGCCGCCAAGCATGTTGGAGATGGCGAAGGTTGTGAGAGCCGGTACAAATACCATGGTGACTCCGGAAACGATGCCCGGGACAGACAGCGGAAGTATGATCTTCGTGAGGGTCTGCCAGAAGCTTGCCCCAAGGTCATAGGCCGCGTTGATGGTATTGTCATCGATTTTCATGAGTGCGTTGTAAAGCGGCAATATCATGAAAGGAAGGAAGTCGTAAACCATTCCGATCATGACTGCTGCTGTTGTGTTGATGAGGTGCTGCTCCGGGAGGTGAAGGGTTGTCAGTATTCCGTTGATAACTCCTTTTCTCTCCAGGAGTGTCTGCCATGCCAGGATTCTGAGAAGTGAGTTCATCCACATGGGGAGGATGAATATGAACACAATGAAGGAGCCCCGGCTGAACTTGTTTTCACGAAGGATCATGGCCAGGGGGAATGCTATCAGGAAGCAAACTATCGTGCTGGCTGCAGAAAGCATCAGCGCCCTGTACAGTGGCCTGTAGTTTTCCCAGCGGCAGATCTCCATGAGATTGCTCAGGGTGAAAACATTAACATCATTTGTAAAACCGTAATACAGGATGGTGAGCAGCGGGATCACGATGAATCCGACGATCCACACTACGTAGGGTCCCGCAAGATATCTGGAGGCTTTGTTATTCAATGTCCATCGCCTCCTCATCCTCAGATTCCGGCTTGTTCATGATCTGAATGTTGGAGGGCTTAACGTAGAGGCCGACTTTGGTGCCGGGCTCGCGAAGCTCGGTGGAGTGGATGAGCCACTCGTAGCCGTCGGGAGTGGTGCACTCCATCTCGTACATTTCGCCCTTGAAGATGACGTGGGTCATTTCGCCGTGAAGAATCGCCTTAGGATCATCATCGTCCAGAAGCTCCACATCCTCAGGTCGGATAACAACGTCAACCGGCTTGTTAGTGCCGAAGCCGGCATCGATACATTTGAAAACTGCCCCGAGGATCCGAACGGAATAATCTTCGATCATGATTCCGGGAAGGATATTGGAATCGCCGATGAAGTCTGCGACGAAGGCATTCTCCGGCTCGTTGTAGATCTGCTCCGGGCTTCCGGCCTGCTGGATGTAGCCCTGGTTCATGACTACCACGTAGTCTGACATGGTGAGGGCTTCTTCCTGGTCGTGAGTTACATATATGAAGGTGATTCCCAGCTCGTTCTTGAGTCTTATGAGCTCGTACTGCATTTCCTGGCGGAGCTTTAAGTCAAGGGCGCCCAGGGGCTCATCCAGAAGGAGGAGTCGCGGCTCATTTACGATGGCGCGGGCGATGGCGATTCGCTGCTGCTGTCCGCCGGAAAGGGAGTCGATGCGGCGCTTCTCAAAGCCGTCAAGGTTTACGAGCTTCAGGGCATACTTGATCTTGTCTTTTATATAGGAATCGGATTTTTTCTTTATACGGAGTCCGAAGGCAATGTTTTCTTCGATGCTCATGTGCGGGAAGAGGGCATACTTCTGGAAAACAGTGTTGAGCTGGCGCTGGTTGGCGGGAAGGTTTGTGATGTCCTGACCGTCGAAAAGGACGCTGCCCTTGTCGGGCTTCTCGAAACCGCCGATGATGCGGAGTGTGGTGGTCTTTCCGCAGCCTGAGGGGCCCAGCAGCGTTACGAAGCTGTTCTCATGTATGTCCAGGGACAGGTCATCCAGGATGATCGTTCCGTCGTAGGCTTTAGTAATGTTTTTTAATTCCAAAAGATTTCTGCTCAAAGCTTTGTCCTCCCCATATAGATAAATCGGTACCCGTGTAAGCATTGACATCGTGCAGGAGAACTATTCCGTTCTCCCACTCATTCACGGAACGCCGGTGGCGGCTTGTTTACTGCTTTCCGGCAGCAAATCCATGACATCGAAAAAGGCCGGAGTCCTTTTAGACTCCAGCCTGTATAACGATAGATTCCGAAAATGATCACCTGCACCCCGCAGGTTCTTTTTATAGAAGAGTCTCATTAAACCGCTATTCTTATAGGTTTAATATCGTTTCAAATGCAAAAATGTATAATATGCATTTTCACTTCTCTTCGGTATTTTGTTTCCGTTTCGTCTACTCAGAGTGCTTACAAAGGCAACCCTATTGATCGTTTCACAAGATGGAGCATTTACTCCGTTCAGCAGTTAATCTCAACACCCGCACTCTCGCCATATTAAGTGCCGGGCATCCTGATTATCGGCAATGCCTTATAAGATACCGCTAAATACTTATAAAATTTGAGTCCTCCTGACCTTTCTAATCAGGGCCCATCTTTCATGTATCCAGTCCCCCCGGGAACCTTTGCATGCCACAGGCTACTCAATCAATAAAATCATTTGTAAAACATCTCTGTTTCACGCATTTTCACTGTGATACTAACAGTAAAATGCCGCATCGTCAATTGGATTTTTAATTATCGCGGGATATAGTCGGATCGCAAAAAAATAACCGCCCACAAGCCTAGAAAGGATCTTACGCAAAGTAAGTGAATTTACGGGGCGGTGCAAAAAGGAACATTGAAAGATGTTCTTTTTTTGTACCCAATTTTCATCCACATTTCTTTCCATATTGTACTGTAGATTTTATACGATTACCATCACCCTTCA
>JAGAGL010000063.1:0-53093 GCA_017627595.1 Oribacterium sp.
AGACCCCTTGAAGACTACGAGGTAGATAGGGCTAAGCTGTAAGTGCTGTAAAGCATTCAGGTGATAGTTACTAATAGGTCGAGGGCTTGTCCAAAATGGCTGGAAAGGTTTGATGTTGATAATCAAATAAATAGATGATATTATATAGAGCAGATATTTTGTTTTGCCTTCATAGCTCAGTCGGTAGAGCACGCGGCTGTTAACCGCGGTGTCGTTGGTTCGAGTCCATCTGGAGGCGCGATTGCATAAATATGCTATCTTTTTAAGGCGAAATAGCCAAGTGGTAAGGCGTGGGTCTGCAACACCCTGATCACCGGTTCGAATCCGGTTTTCGCCTTTTTTGGCGCCATGGTCAAGTGGTTAAGACACCACCCTTTCACGGTGGTATCACGAGTTCGAATCTCGTTGGCGTCACATTAAAGTCTCAAGATTTTCTTGAGATTTTTTTTGTCTCAAAATATAGTCTGAAATTAGAGTATAGGAAAATTGAGAATTTCATAATATAATCATTTTGCTCTCGAATGAGCGTTAATGAGTTAAAGCAATAGCTTTAAACTTAAAACATAAAGATCTATATTTACCGCCCGGAGTTCTTGGCAATACGTCTTTAATAATTCACCAAATCAATTTACAAGTACAAATATCTCATAATTTTTAGAAGGGATATGTTTATAACCTTAAATATTGTGAATTGAAATTCGAAATAAAGGAGATGAAAAAATAACAATGGAATCAGTTATGTCTGCTTTTCCAGTTTAAAAATGGTGGATTTCATTAACCGGATTTTATTTAATTCAGGAAACTCATAGGAATAGTCTTTATGTGGTTACAAAACAAAAAATAAATCATCAAGTAAATATCATAAGTAAAGGATCCCGCAGCAAGGATCCTTTTTTATTTGGGTTATATTGTTGAACATGATTTGTGTAAGCTAAGGCTGAATCGGATGGCTTGCTTTTACCGCTTGTTTTATCGTGTATGAATGAAATAATAAGAAAATCTTTTACTATATGAAAAAACCATGAAAGGTGTGTCTGTTGTATATATTTTTAAATTTTGGTATTATTTACCCGTCAGAAAGGATTCTGCTATCCGGGAGGTGGATATGACTGTAAAAAGGTCGTTGATAAGTTTATTGGAAGAAAATAAGGGGCAATATATATCCGGGGAGAACCTTGCTGAAAAACTAGATTGTTCCAGAACGGCTGTTTGGAAAGCTATAAATCAATTGAAGGAAGATGGATATCAAATAGATTGTTTAAAAAATAAAGGATATAAATTGTCCGAAGATTCAGATGTATTATCCGAAGAGGTTATTTACGGATATCTTAAAACTGATAAATATCAGGTTGAGGTTTTTCAGGAAATTAGCAGTACCAACGATGTTTTGAAAAAATATGCTGTTAATAATCATGCAGAGCAAGGTACTACCATAGTATCCGATTATCAGACAGGTGGTAAGGGAAGACTGGGAAGAAGCTTTTTTTCACCTAAAGGTACCGGACTTTATTTAAGTTTACTGTTAAGGCCAAAGGGAACAGTGATTGATAATCTCATCCTGACTGCACAGTCTGCGGTTGCAGTTTACAGAGCTGTAAAAAAAGTCACAGGGATAGAGCTTTCGATCAAATGGGTTAACGACCTATATTATAAGAATAAAAAAATATGCGGTATCTTATCGGAAGGACAGGCCAGCATGGAATCCGGCAGTATGGAGTACATTGTGGTTGGAATAGGTGTAAATATCTATGAACCCGAAAATGGTTTTCCTGATGATATAAAAGAAAAAGCAGGTTCACTCCTCGGAAAAAAATCAGCAGGAGTCAGCATTGACAGAAACCGGCTTGCGGCTGAAATCATTAAAGAGTTTTACAGTATTGCAAATGATAAGGAACTGGCCGGTGAATATATAGAGAAAAATATCGTTCCCGGGAAAGATATTCTGGTCATAGATGGTCAGAATATAAGAAAGGCCAGAGCAACAGGAATAAAGAAAGATGGGACTTTGGAAATAATCGAAGCAGATGGAAGTGTAAATACGTTAGTATTTGGCGAGGTTTCGGTAAGACTTGATGATACTGTTGTTCTATAGGATGTGAGTATTTTCATTAATCCTATGGTTTACTGATATTCTGTCATTATATTTTATAGAGCCGATCAGAATAACATCTGTAAGTCAGAAATAAACGGCGTAAAACACGCATTTATAGATGAGCCGATCAGAATAACATCTGTGAGTCAGAAATAAACGGCGTAAAACATGCATTTATAGATGAGGAATAATAGTTGAGGAAAGAAATGAGTAGCAATAAAAGAGTTACAAAAAGGAAGAAAAAACAGGAAGCGACTTTAGTTGGAGATCTGTTTAAGATATTATTTGCGGTCTCAATGTTAATTGTGGCAATATTAATTGCATTTTTTGTATTCAAGAATGTTGATGGTTTTTCTCTTCCGGATTTAAGAGTTACTTTATCCGAAACAGAATCCAATGAACCTATTACTGTAACTGTTGCGGATACTAAATCAGAAACTGTGGCTGAGACCACTAGTGTAAGAGTTACGGTTAAAGAGACCGAGGCTGTAGAAACTACTGTTGATGAGGTTGAAGAAAAAATAGAATCAGTGGAAGCTTCAATCGAGGAATTGGAATCTGATAAAAAAGAAGAAAATTCTGAAGAATCAAAAAGCGAGAAGAAGGAAGCCGGTCCTGAAGATGCTCTAAACGAGAAGAAAGAAGATAAATCAGAATCAGAGAAAAAACCGGATTCGGAATCAGAAAAAAAGCCGGATTCAGAATCAGAGACAAAGTCTGAATCATCAAAGTCTTCAAAAAAGGAAGAAAAAGCTGAGACTATTGAAGACAGGGATTATGAAGAATCCGATTATACCGATGAGGCTGAAAAGCCCAGAGTTATGCCGGAGAATACCGGAAACGGCGTTATAGGTGACGGTCCGGTTGCCAAGGAAAATAATATTAATGAAAGTCCAATAGCTGTTATCGGAGATAATGTAGAGATAAGCAATAACGGACCGACGGCATAAATTGATATGAAGCATGTAAAGATGCTTTTTTTGCCCGGGAGTGAGGAATATTGTAGAGACAAGGAAGCACAAAGTACGAAACGTTTCCTGATTGACTTCTGATATACGCCGGGAGATATGATTTTTTAGAGGTAAAATGATCTACTATTTATTTGGAAAATCAGCCAGTGGTAAAGATACGATTTATAAACTTCTTAAGGAATTAAACCCTTCCTGGAAAGAGGTTACACCCTATACCACAAGACCTATACGTGAGGGTGAATCAGAAGGGGTGGAGTATCATTTTGTAAATGAAGCGCAGATAGAAGAATTCGGAAAAGCCGGTAAGATCATAGAGAAAAGAACATATAATACCGTGTATGGACCCTGGACCTATGGAACTATCGATGACGGTCAGATTGATTTAGAATCCGGAAACGATTACTTAATGATAGGTGTTCTTCAAAGCTACATCAGTACCCGTGATTATTTCGGCAGAGAAAATGTGATGCCTATATATATAGAGGTTCCGGATGATATAAGGCTTGAGAGGGCAAAACGACGCGAACTGCTTGAAGATAAACCAAAGCTTGATGAAATGATGAGACGTTTTAATGCTGATAATGCTGATTTTTCCGAAGAAAAATTAAAAGAGGCAGACATTAACAAAAGATACGTGAATATAGTGCTGGAAGATTGTATAGATGAAATCATTAAGGATACCGGAAAATCAAATATATAATGCTTATCTGATCGAGGGAGAAGACATGGCAATGATTAAAGCCGAAGCCATTGCTTTTGCTGAAAAATTATTGTTGCTTGATCCTGCGTTGGAAGATAGAGATAATTCAGTACCTATTTTTGAAGAAAGAAATTATGCCTCACGGGAAGAATGGGAAAACAGCGTAAAAAAAAGGGTTCAAAACCGGGAGCATCCTGATCTCATAAGTATTGTTCCCGACAGACCTGAGGATAATCCTACAATGATATCAGTAGGAAACATAAGGAATAATGTTAACAGCACTGTTGAAATAAGACCTTATGAAGCAGGCTATAAGATATATCTCATCGAGCATGCTGAAGGTATGAATCCACAGGCTCAAAATGCATTGCTGAAGACATTGGAGGAACCGCCTCAATATGTGGTGATAATGCTTCTGGCCATAAACTCTGATGCATTTCTCGAAACCATTCTTTCCAGAGTTATAGAGATTAAAGCCGGAGAAAAGGATATAAAAGAGACCTTCGGAGATATGATCAAAGAACACTGGTCGGGGGAAACGGCTCATTTTCTTTCTGAGATCACTTTTAAAAACGGAAAGGAAATATTGGATTTTGTGGATAAGGTTTGCAAGGAGTGGAAAGTACCCATGAACACATTCCTGCACTTTATTGAAATTTTTTTTAGGGATGTGTTATGCTATAAAAGCACGTCAAAAACCGAGCTTTTGTATGGACAGGAGATATCGCAGGATATTATAAGGATGTCTCTTAATATGAGCTATGAAAAAATAGGAATGGCTACCGATATGGTGGAAAAAGCCATAAGAGATTTATCGATTAATGTTAACAGAGAACTGTTACTGGAAGATTTCCTGCTCAGTCTCAGACAGAAAAACAATTAAAGCCTGTCAGACATGAACTTGAGCGTAAGAGGTCAGACTCAGCATTAATCGATGAGTTTAAAGCTTATGGAATGATGATGTGATTATGTAAAAAATTGGTAGTACAGATATACATTTACAGAACAGCTGTAAATAAGAAAGATTAAGAAAGTAAGGAATAATGCTTTATTCCGGGGGAATATATGACAGAGGTTATAGGAGTACGATTCAGAACAGCGGGGAAGGTATATTATTTTGCCCCCGGCACAATAAAGTTCAACAGAGGAGATCACGCAATCGTAGAAACCGCGAGAGGTGTTGAGTATGGTTTTGTGGTAATGGGAAACAGTGATACTGAAGATGAAAAGATCATTCAGCCGCTAAAGCCTGTTATCAGAAAAGCTGATAAAGATGATGATCTGCATCACGAAGAAAACCGTGAAAAGGAAAGAGAAGCTTTCAAGGTTTGTCTGGAAAAGATCAGAAAGCATAACCTTGATATGAAGCTTATCGATGTGGAATATACTTTTGACAGAGGAAAAGTACTTTTCTACTTTACATCAGATGGCAGGGTGGATTTCAGAGCCCTGGTAAAGGATCTTGCTTCTATATTCAGAACACGGATCGAGCTTAGACAGGTAGGCGTCAGAGATGAAACGAAAATTCTTGGCGGATATGGTTCATGTGGAAGACCCTTATGCTGCCATACATTCCTTTCTGATTTCGCCCCTGTTTCCATACGTATGGCAAAGGAACAGGGACTCAGCCTGAATCCAACCAACATTTCCGGTGTCTGCGGAAGACTCATGTGCTGCTTAAAAAATGAAGAAGAAGTATATGAGTTTTTAAATTCCAGACTTCCTTTAATGGGTGATACGGTTACTACCCCCGATGGTCTCAAGGGTGAGGTTACATCCGTATCCGTTCTTAACCAGAAGGTTAAGGTGATAGTCAATCTTGAAAAAGAAGACGAAAAGGAATTAAGGGAATACAAGGTTTCAGAGCTTAAGTTTAAGCCACGCAGAAAAGGCGGTAACGGTAATGATAAAAAACCGGATACTAAAAACGGATCCGGAAAAGGGAACAGATATGCCCAGAAATCAAAGGAAGATGAAGATATAGAGGCATTGGAAAAGCTTGAGAAAAGTGATCCCAAATCAGGACTGGATGATTAATAATGGCTGAACGAATAGATGATCTTCAATGTAACGGTTATAAAATAATCCAGGATACCGATGGTTTTTGCTTTGGAATGGACGCTGTCCTTCTGGCAAATTATGCACTTCAGTCGGTTACAGAGGATACAAAGCTTCTCGATCTATGCAGCGGTACCGGTATAGTACCGCTTTTACTTGCCGCTAAAACCGGTTGTAAAGATATAACAGGTCTGGAACTGCAAAAGGATGTTGCGGATATGGCTGAAAGATCCGTAAAGCTAAATAAGCAGGAAGGGCGCATGAAGATAATACAGGGAGATCTCAGGGAGATACGTAACCTTGGGATGAATTCCAGTATGAATGTTGTAACCTGCAATCCGCCTTATATGAACGCAGGACTTCGTAATACCACAGACAGAAAGCTTATTTCAAGGCATGAAGTTATGTGCACGCTGGCTGATGTTTGTTCGGCAGCAGCATTGACCCTGAAGTCAAACGGCAGGTTCTACATGGTGCACAGACCTAACCGTTTGGTGGATATCTTTAATGAGCTAAGGAAATTCCAGCTTGAACCAAAGAGAATGAGACTGGTATATCCCTATGAAAACAGCGAAGCCAATATGGTATTGCTGGAAGCTGTTAAGGGTGGAAAAACCCAATTGACTGTGGAAAAACCGCTTATCGTATATAAAGATAAAAAAATTTATACAGATGAAATATTACGTATTTATGCGGTTTCATGACAAAAAAGTAGTCTAAAAAAGAACTATAGTCGTTTTTTAGACAATTTAAAAAAAATATATAATGTGATAATCTTCAAGCATGAGAAATATCAATGAACCTTTTGGTTTATAGAGTTTCTCGTGCTTTTTTCTTATGAGGTATTTGTAAGAGCTCATATCTGTACGGAAAAGACAGCTTTTCCGTATAGTCTTAATGTCTCTGAAACAGGAAATCTGATTCCTGCCGATCGAGCAGAGATAAAAATCCCTAAACCCGAATTAAATAAAGGCAACAGGTCAATGTCATAGTTTCATCAGAAATATGATGACTGTGAAAATGTTCATATGCAGATCATAAGCGCAGGTTTGCAGATGGAATAAGTTCATAACACTCTAAGCCTTTCATATAGTGGTGTCAGAAGAGGATAATCCCGGGAAGCATCAGGAATAATGCCGGATTATCCTGCAGGGGTAAAAGCGATAATGAAGAAAGGAGATCGCCTAAAGTAAGGTTTTACAGGTATCCCAAATAAGAAAAATAAAGTAATTGATCTTGTGATTTCCGGATCGAAAAGGAGTTTAATCAAATGAATTTGGGAGTATTAAGAGTTAAGTTTTGTAAAATAGTGTCTTTATTATCATCGGGCTTTTCGGTGCTCCTGATATTAGCGGCTCTTTATGTTATTGTTTGTTCCTATCGTGAAGCCGGTCAGGGAGAACCGTTTTTTCTGTTCGGATGGAAACCGGTGGTCGTCTTATCAAATTCTATGGAGCCCACATTTACTTCAGGAAAGATAATACTGATCAAAGAGAAGGAAGGATCACCGGAGGTGAATGATATCGTCATGTTCAGTCAAAAAAAATTCGGACTTAATGAATACGTTACACACCGGATCGTTGATAAAGACGAAGGCGGATATATAACAAAGGGCGATGCAAACAATTGTGAAGATCCGGGAAGACTTCAGGAAAAAGATATCATTGGGACAGTGAAATTTATACTGTTCTGATTCTGATAAAAGCTGATCAAAAAAAGAATTCAGGCTACCTGCCTAAAGCGGAGTTATCTTGATTGCATAATAAGAACAGCGGATATCAGTTTCAAAAATATTATTATCGGTAAAAAGGAGTTAATAACTAATATGAAAAAGAAGAGAATTGCAGCAGCAGCCGGGATAATTGCAATTATGTCAGCATTAACCGGTGCATATGCATATTTTACAGACACAAAATGTATCGATGTTGTCGCAACAGCGGCTAATCTCGGTATATCGGTGGATGCATCAAAATTCACTGATGAGAGGGTATGCGATATGCTGCCGGGGGACTGTAAAGAACTGAGCTATACGGTTTCCAATACCGGAGAAGCAGATGTAATGGTATTCACGGAAATCACACTTATTTCCTCAGTGCCGATGTCCGATACGGTTGAATGGTTTATACAGGATCTGGAAGGAAGCATGACGGATGAAGACAGACAGGTGGATCCGAAGTTTTACGGAAAAGACTTTGTTGATGATATTTCCATTGAAGAGATCAAGGAAAATGACATTAAGTTTATATCCTTAACAAATAACAATAAGGTTGCAAAATTTGTGGTAAATAACGGTGTGCTGGAGGCAAACTCAGACAATACAAGTACAGTGGATCTGAAGCTGATGCTTGGATTAAATGCAGGATCAAGATTTATGGACAGTACCTGTGAAGTCATTGCCGAAGTATACGGAATACAGACTAAGAATATTGAAGACGATCTCAGCTGGGAGTTCATCAAGGATGTAGCCTGGGCAAACGAGGATAGTGAATTATTGTAATTATGAAACGGAGTATTGGTAATACTCTATTGATCCTTATAATATTTCTCATGATGACAGGCGGTACAGGTGCGGTATATGTAGATAAAAAGCAGAAGGATATAAGAGTAAGTTCTGCCAGCATTGGATTAAAAGTATCGGAACCTGTTTTTTACAACTTACCTGAAGAAATCAGTAATGACAGTGAAATAGATTTTTCGGTTAAGGTTGAGAATACCGGATCTGTACCCGTATATCTGTCAGAGAATATAACTTATGAGATAAATGACCGATTTGATTCTGAAGATATAATGATCGAAAAAGCAGAGGATGAACAGGAATTGGAAACAATAAGTTCGGATGCTGTTTTAGGAAGTATGGAAACAAGGGAAATCTTTTACAGGATAAGTTTTCCCGGGCTTCAGGAAACTCCGGAAGGATCAATAAGTATAAACGGAAGCATTATATATACGGTATCCACAAGTCCTGACGGAAGTTCCGGGTTTGTTTCGGAGCCTGAAGAGGTAAACATCGGTATCGGGAATTTAAAACTGTATTCAGATATTAAGGAAGAAAATGCCATGGTTAAAGATAATGATACAGATAATAATGAAGAGATACCTGAATCCGCTTATATGGCAACTGAGAGTACACTGGACAGATTATCCGGGGTATTTATAAGTACAGCCAGCGAAATAAAAGAAGATGGCATGGATTAATCAGGAGCCATATGGATTTTCATACCTGATTCGGTTATTATAGTTGAGAATCAGATAAAAAGGGGAGAACGATGGATAATCTTGAGACAGGTGATATCATAACAGTGAAAAAACAGCATCCCTGCGGATCCTGTGAATGGGAGATTATGAGAGTTGGGGCTGACATCCGTATAAAATGCACCGGATGCGGACATATTTTGATGCTGCCAAGATCCAAAGTTAACTCCATGGTCAAAAAATTAAAAAAAGCAGAAATCAATAAGTAACAGTAAAAACAAAAATTTAAATAAAAAAGCTTGCAAACTAAGAACTTTTTTGTTACGATACATAACCGTATCTATAAAAATCCTTGTTTCCGTGTGGTACGGAAGCCAGAGACCAAAAGGAGGTAAAAGCAGATGAACAAATATGAGTTATGTGTTGTTCTGAGTGCGAAGCTCGAAGATGAGGAGAGAACAGCTGCTCTCGAAAAGATTAAGGGATATATCACCCGTTTCGGTGGCACTGTTGGAGAGAACATCCAGGAGTGGGGCAAGAAGAGACTTGCATATGAAATTCAGCATATGAAGGAAGGCTTCTACTATTTCATTCCATTTACAGGTGATTCTACAACTCCAAATGAGCTTGAGAGTCGTCTTCGCATTATGGAACCAGTTATCAGATATCTTGTTGTTAAGCCTGAAGCTGAGACAGAGGCTGTAGCTCCAGAAGCTGCTGCAGAAGAGAAAGCTGAGTAAGCAAGCGGAAAGCGAGAACAAAAATGAACAAAGTTATCCTAATGGGTAGATTAACCAGAGATCCTGATGTGAGATATTCACAGGGTGAAAACTCTATGGCGATTGCGAGATATACTTTAGCAGTAGATCGTCGCGTAAGAAGAAATGAAGGTGGTGCCCAGGACCAGCAGACAGCTGATTTTATCGGCTGCGTTGCGTTCGGTAAATCTGCAGAATTTGCAGAGAAGTATTTACATCAGGGAACCAAGATTGCTGTTGAGGGAAGAATCCAGACCGGAAGCTATACTAATAAGGATGGCCAGAAGGTTTATACAACAGATATCGTTGTAGAGAATCAGGAATTTGCAGAGAGCAAGAATGCTTCAGCCGGCAATGGTGGAAGCTTTTCAGGTGGAAGGAGCTTTGGTTCCGGAAACCAGATGTCTTCACAGCAGGACATGAGCTCAATCGGTGATGGTTTTATGAATATACCTGATGGGGTAGAGGACGAGGGACTCCCATTTAATTGATCGTAGGGAAACCCTTGTGGTATTATACAAGGAGGATTAACCATGGCATTTCAGAAGTCAGATAGAAGCGGCTCAAGACCAAGAAGAGCCGGCGGTTTCCGCAGCAGAAGAAAAGTTTGCGTATTCTGCAGCGAGAAAGCAAAGCCTATTGATTATAAGGATGTAGCTACATTAAGAAAGTATATCTCTGAGAGAGGTAAGATTCTTCCAAGAAGAATTACAGGAACATGTGCAACTCACCAGAGAGCTATCACACTTGCAGTTAAGAGAGCAAGACACGTAGCACTTCTTCCATATCAGGTAGACTAATCAGCAGTTATACCGGTTTGAATCGGGTATCTCTGATTTTAAAGAGCGATTACATAAGACCGTTGTGCAGGCATATGCCTGCATGACGGTCTTATTTTCATATTAAAATGATTATGATATAATACTTCCCAAAGCGTTAGCTTTTTGGGAGATAAAAAATGAAGATGAAAAATCCACAATTTATAATAGAACAATATTTTTCATGGCCTTTTATCCTGGCGATGATTCTTGTGGCTGCCAACATTATACTGGCCTTTCTTGAACCGCATGCGGCTTTGATACTGGCACCTTTTATCCTGATATATATAGCTCTTGCCCTGTATGTATACATTACCAGCAAGACAAGGCTTCACGCTGCATTACAGGCTTATGCCATGGGTGCAAGTGCGATTCATTCGGAATTGTTTAACGAGATGCCCACACCTTACTGTATGGTTGACGAAAAGGGATATGTCCTTTGGGGCAACAGGCGCTTTGAGGAAATAGTCGGAGATGACAAAGCAGCAGCGGGGAATATCATGCAGATGTTTCCCAATATTCATGAGGATATGTTTCTCGAAGATGATGTCACACTGGAGCTGCACTCGGACTATCAGGGCAGAAAGTATCTTGTGGATCTTATCAGAACGAAGGTTACGACAGAAGATGGAAGTATGCCTTCATTATACAATCCTGAGATGAAGACTATTGCTGTCTATCTCAGAGATGAGACTGAGGAAACACAGCTTAGGTTTGCTCTGGACAGGGAACATATCGTTATAGGACTTATATATATAGATAACTATGAGGAAGTTCTGGAGCAGACAGAGGATGTTAAAAGGTCTCTTCTTACCGCACTTATCGACAGAAAGATAAACCGTTATATTTCCACAGTCAGCGGACTCATAAGAAAGATAGAAAAGGATAAGTACTTCTTCATTATGAAAGAGCAGTTCTTATCCAAAATGCTGGATGACAGATTCTCTATTCTGGAAGAGGTTAAGCAGGTAAATATCGGAAATGAACTTGCCATCACCTTAAGTATAGGACTTGGGTACGGTGCCGAATCCTATGTTCAGAACTATGAGTTTGCAAGAACCTCCATGGATATGGCCCTCGGCCGCGGAGGCGATCAGGCTGTGGTCAAGTCCAATGAAAACATTACCTACTTCGGTGGTAAGGCCCAGACACAGGAGAAGACCACCAGAGTAAAGGCCCGTGTGAAGGCTCAGGCATTCCAGGAGCTTTTGGAGGCCAGGGATAAGGTTATCATCATGGGGCATGCAAACAGCGATGTTGACTGTCTCGGTGCGTCTGTGGGTGTATTCCGCATGGCCACTACTTTGGGGAAGAGAGCTTATATTGTTGAAAACACTATTACTTCTACAATCCTTCCCCTGAAGGAAAGATTCCTGCAAAGTGATGATTATCCTGAGGATATGTTTATCACAGGTCCCCAGGCTGTCCAGATGGTGGATAACAATACGGTTCTTGTGGTGGTTGACTGTAACAGACCATCAATTATTGATGAACCGGAGCTTTTGAAAGTATGTAAGACCAT
This sequence comes from Oribacterium sp., assembly GCA_017627595.1. Lineage (GTDB taxonomy): Bacteria > Bacillota > Clostridia > Lachnospirales > Lachnospiraceae > Oribacterium. Next base: position 12,112 of record JAGAGL010000063.1, read on the forward strand.
CGTAGTATTTGATCACCATCGTCAGGGCAGTGAATCTGTTCAGGGTGCAGTACTGAGTTATTGTGAGCCCTATGCTTCAAGTGCCTGTGAGATGATAGCTGAGATGATGCAGTACATAGGAGGAGGTATAAAGGTAAAAGGTCCCGAAGCCGATGCCATGTACGGTGGTATAGTTATCGATACTCAGGAATTCACGAACCAGACCGGTGTACGTACTTTTGAGGCAGCAGCTTATCTTAGAAGATGCGGAGCGGATATCACAAGGATACGAAAAGTTTTCAGAGAGAACTTTACGGACTACCAGGCCAAAGCTGCAGCTATTTCCAATGCTGAGATCTATAGAAATTCCTATGCTTTCAGCACCATAGATTCCAAAGGGCTGGAAAGCCCCACTGTAGTATGTGCTCAAACTGCCAATGAGCTTTTGAACATAAGAGGCATAAAGGCGAGCATTGTGCTTACGCTTTATAATGATATAATATATGTCTCTGCACGTTCCATAGACGAAATGAATGTTCAGGTTCTCATGGAAAAGCTTGGAGGAGGCGGTCATCGCACCATCGCCGGAGTGCAGTTCAAAGAAGGTACAGTATCTGAAGCAGTAGCGTCAATTAAAGATGCTATTGATCAGATGATAAAGGAAGGAGAAGTTTCATAATGAAGGTTATTTTATTAAAAGATGTAAAAGCGCTTGGTAAAAAGGGAGATATTGTTGAGGTATCCGAGGGTTACGGAAGAAACTTCATTATCCCGTCAAAAACAGGTGTTATAGCGGATAATAAAAATCTGAATACATTAAAGTTACAGAAACAGAATGAGGAAAAGATCGCTCAGGAGAAGCTTGAGGAGGCTCAGGCCCTGAAGGAGAAGATCGAACAGGTGAAGCTTACTTTAAAGGTTAAGACCGGAAGTGACGGAAGAACCTTCGGATCTGTTTCCACAAAGGAAGTCCAGGAGGCACTTAAGGCTCAGGCAGGCATAGATGTGGACAAGAAGAAATTCTCAGTTGATGTTCCTATGAAAAACCTTGGAGGCTATGATGTAAATGTCAGACTTCACAAGGATGTGACTGCTTTACTTCATGTTTCAGTGGTAGGCGCATAATCTAAGTCTTATAAGGAAAAGAAAATGGCAGAGATAAAAGATAATGTTCTGATGAGGGTCGTTCCCCACAGTCAGGAGGCGGAGCAGAGCGTAATAGGTGCAATGCTCAGAGATAAGGAGGCAGTTTCTACTGCAGCCGAAATCCTTATACCGGATGATTTTTATCAGAAGCAGTATAGTTTGATGTTTGATGCAATGCAGGATCTGTACAATCATGATCAGCCGGTAGACATCGTAACATTATCCGAAAAACTAAAAACCAATAATGTCCCTGCTGAGGTCTATGATATCTCCGTTATCAGAGATATCGTTATGACTGTGCCCACCAGTGCCAATGTCAGATCCTACTGCAACATCGTTAAGGAGAAGTCCATCCTTCGAAGACTCATAAAGGTTAATGAAGAGATTGCCAATATGTGTTATGCAGGGGAGGATGAAGTTGACGATATTCTGAGTCAGACAGAGCAGAGGATATTTAAGCTTCTCGAGACCAGAAATACCGGAGACTCAGAGTCCATCGCATCGGTTGCCCTGAAGGTGCTTGAAAACATTCAGGCTGCAGCTAAAAACGGAGGACAGGTTACAGGTATATCCACAGGATTTTATGATCTTGACTATAAAACTGCCGGTCTTCAGAAATCTGATCTCATACTTGTGGCAGCCAGACCTTCAATGGGAAAGACCGCTTTCGTATTAAATATTCTTGATACGGTTGGTGTTCGTCAGCATAAGCCTTGTATGATTTTTTCACTCGAGATGTCCAGAGAGCAGTTGGTAAACCGTATGCTTTCCATGGAGTCTCTGGTAGATGCGGACAAGCTTAGAAAGGGCTCACTGACTGATGAGGACTGGGGAGAACTTATCAATGCTGTTGATAAGGTTTCCGATGCCAATATCATAATTGATGACACACCGGGTATTACCGTTACCGAATTACGTTCCAAGTGTCGAAAGGTAAAGCTAGAGAAGGGGCTGGAGCTGATAGTTATCGATTACCTTCAGCTTATGTCGGGATCCGGAAAAGGAAGTGACAGCCGTCAGCAGGAGATTTCGGAAATATCGAGATCCCTTAAAGCCATAGCCAGAGAGATGCAGTGTCCGGTTTTGGCATTATCACAGTTGTCACGTGCCTGCGAGCAAAGACCGGATCACAGACCTATGCTTTCCGATCTCAGAGAGTCAGGAGCCATAGAGCAGGATGCAGATATAGTAATGTTCCTTTACAGAGATGATTACTACAATAAGGACACAGAGCATCCCAATGAGGCGGAAGTTATCATAGCAAAGCAGAGAAACGGTCCTATAGGCACGGTAACCCTGTTATGGCAGCCACAGTATACAAGATTTGTCAATCAGGATCATTCGGGCAGAGATAACGGTTATCAAGGATGATAAAATGCCGATAGTATGAGTAGATGGATATGTTCTCATAAAGCACGCATAAATTAAACTTTTATAAATTCGTATCCATAGGTTTGATTTTTGTTTTGCTGTAATATATTATCAGAAGATGTTAAAAAGGAGGAGCCATTATGAAGATAGAAAGAATAGATGACAACTCCATCAGGTGTACATTAACTAGTTTGGATCTTAGTTCACGAAACATAAATCTGCGTGACATGACTTACGGTTCGGATGCTGCAAAGCGTCTGTTCACGGAAATGATGCAGAAAGCTCAGAATGAGGTTGGGTTTTCGGCTGATAACGGACCTTTGATGATAGAAGCGGTGCCTTTACAGGGCGGTTCCATACAGCTTGTTATATCTAAGGTTGATGATCCGGAAGAGCTGGATACACGTTTTTCAAAATTCTCACAGGCAAGCTCATCCCAAAGCGGATGGATATCTCAGCTCGCAAGTGAGATTCTCGAGGGTGCTCAGGATCTTATAAAGGAGATCAAGGAAAACGGACTTCATGGTCAGGCAGGCAGCAAGGGACCGGAACTCCTCGGTTCAGAGGATCTTGCAACAGGAAAAGATGCCGGCAGTGATTCAGTTAAATCTGATGAACAGTCTTTGGATGCTGTAAGAATTTATGTTTTCAGTTCACTTGACAGAGTTATAAGGGCAGCTGAAGCTGTAGCTGATCTTTATACAGGTGAGAATACACTGTATAAAGATAACAAGGAAGGCAAGTTCTATCTTGTTTTACGTGCAGAAGAAAAAGAAATCGGAGCTATAAACAGGGCTTCCAATTTGCTTAATGAGTTTGGCAGTAAGCTTAAGGATAATGATCTTTATGAAGCATATTTCAGAGAGCATTATGATGTGATAATCGAATCCAATGCCATTCAGAAATTGAGAAACATTTGATAAAAACGATAAGGAGATAAGTAATTATGGTAACAGTAACAAAGGATATGAAAATCGGAGAGCTTCTTCAGTTAAATGAAATGGTTGCACCATTCCTTATGCAGAATGGAATGGGCTGCATTTATTGCCCGTCATCAGCAGGTGAATCACTTGAGGAGGCCTGTATGGTTCATGGACTTGACAGTGATATGCTCACAGCGGATCTTAATGACATTCTTCGTGAATATGAGGAAGCACAGAAATAAAATAATTTTTAGAAGTCAGGACCGGGATTGATTCCCGGTCTTTTTTACGATATAGCGACCACACAGGTGATGTGTCCGGGAAAACTCCGGAGGTAACAGTTCAGTCGGTGAAAAAATTTTCCTTTTTTTTTTAATTTATACTTGACGGGTAGGAATTGAGATGATATATTAAGTTCATCGGTTAGATGAGACTAACCGATGACGTACTCCACAGACACGTCCTCCTGACCATAAGCGTGTAACTGTGGAAATCTCCTGAAATAAATAGACTCAACAAAACTTAGTGTTCAGAGAAAAACCCCGGGCCGAAGGCCCGGGGTTTTCTCTGTATGTAGGATTAATATCTATAAGATAAGAAATCGTCGTAAATGATGATTTTATAGCCGGTTAGGCCTGAATCTATGTATCAGATATTATGGCCGAAAAACAGTTTTGACAGAGGGGAGATTTCTCTGAGTCTTTAGTGATTTTCATTTGGATTTCATGGATAAACCGCCGCTCAGTAATTCTCCGGTTATTGACGCAAGTTCGTGAGGAGTTTCATTCATACCGCTTGAAAACCAGTACTGAAGCAGACTTATGCATCCTCCCGCAACAAATGAATAGTAACTGTCGAAATGATTGATGCCACGGTCCTTCACGATAAAGGACCAGTCGGTAAGACATTTTTCACGGACAAGCTCTTTCAGACGGTTTAAAAACTTGATATCACCGTTTTCTCCGATGAGTATGTGAACAAGTCCTGCATTCTTTTGGCAAAGACCATAAACACCTTCGAAAATACAGGTTGGGTCCTTTGATACTTCATCTGGATCCAGACGGCCTATGGTTTCATGGAGTTCAGTCAATAAGTCTTTCTCCGATTGTTCAAGGAGATCAAAGACATCCTTATAGTGAAGATAAAAGGTGCCGCGGTTTACATCTGCAAGTTCGGTGAGTTCTTTTACAGATATATCTTTTATACGTTTATCGTGCATCAATTGTGAAAGAGCTGATTTTAATGCAGTCTGGGTTTTTCGTATCCTTCTGTCCACAGATACGGGATTAGCTTCCGGATTTGACATTGTATAACCTCTGAAACAATTGTTAATCAACAAAATATATTATTTTGTTCAAAAACAGACTCTTATCAATAAATTGACTATTGCCAATTAGTCGACTTATTTCTAAAATAAACTTACCATATAAATCGACACGTGTCAATAAATAGAAATGTGTCAGATATTCAATATTGTGGTATGATATAAATTAGGGCGTCTCGAGAAAGAGGGGTCATAAACATTAGACGGACAACAGTGTGAACATAAATACTTAAGTTTGAATAAACAGGGCAGTTAGTATGAGTTTTTTGGGAAAAGATAAAAACAGTTCCGATAACAAAAATCAGACAAAGCCGCAGACTATATCCAAGAGTGCAGGATTAGCGGATTTCATAGTTGACCATAATAAAAAGATCAGAAATATCATTATGGTACTGGTGGTTGTTTTTGCATGCTGTTATCCTTTTGTGGCTGTTAATTATGATCTGACAAAGTATTTGCCGGATTCAGTTGAATCAAAGAGTGCCATTAATAAAATGAGGGATATCTTCGGTTATCCCGGCACCGGCAGACTTATGCTTAAAGATGTAAGCATCTATGAGGCCAAGCAGTATAAAAATCAGATTGAAAAGGTGGACGGGGTTGATCAGGTTGTATGGTGTGATATGACTACCCAGATATACGGATCATCTGAATTTATCGATTATGATAAGATCGATGATTACTATAAAAACGGAAATGCCGTTATGGATATAACCTTTAAGGAAGGAGATACGTCAAAGCGTACGCATAAGGCAATAGATGAAATAGAGAGTATCATAGGTGACAGGGGTTATCTTGTTGGAATGTCTCCCACCAACAAGTTCACAGAAGAGAGCGTTAAGTCTGCATTGGCAGAAATAATGGTCATTGTGGTGGTACTCCTCTTCCTGATTTTGCTTTTCACAACCACTTCCTGGTTTGAACCGGTGCTCTTCCTTACGGTTATAGGGTGTGCCATAGCCATAAATAAAGGAACCAATATCTTTTTGGGAGAAATATCCTATATAACCAATAACATCTGTGACATATTACAGCTTGCCACTTCCATGGACTATTCCGTATTTCTACTTCATGCCTACGAGCGTGAAAGAGAGAAGGGGCTGGATAAGGAATCGGCACTTAAGCTTGGACTGATGAGCACCATTACCACTATCCTTGCTTCATCTCTTACCACTTTCTTTGGATTCATAGTGCTTGTATTTATGAGGTTCAGCATCGGATGGGACATGGGTATAGTAATGTCAAAGGGAATCATCTGTTCGCTTTTGATGGTTATCTTCCTTATGCCGTCATTGATTCTGAGCTGGTCAGATAAGATAGAAAAAATGAAACATAAATCATTCTTCCCTGACTTTCATAAATTCAGTGTCCTTGTAAACAGGGTAAGCCCGTTTATACTTTTGGCTTCACTGACAGTCGCAGGTCCCATATATTTTGCCCAGAGCATGAATAATTTCATGTATGGTCCTGATGCAACGGGAGCAGGTCCCGGAACTTCAATGTATGAACATTCACAGGAGATAGACAAGGAGTTCGGCCGTTCCAATCTTATAGTGGCTATTTTTCCCGATACAGACAGGATAAAAGAGAAGGCGCTGTGTGACGAGCTTGATGAGCTCGATTATGTAAAAAAAGTAATGGGAATGGGGGCGTATCTTCCGGAGGGAACGCCGGAGAGCTTCCTTCCGAAGTCTGTGACCGAGCTTTTTCATAAGGAAGGCTACGCGAGACTTCTTATCTACATAAAGACCAAGCCTGAATCTCCCACTGCATTTAAATGCAGCGATGAAATATCCGGGATCATCAAAAAGTATTATCCGGAAGAGGCTTATATAACAGGAAATACTCCTACCACAAAGGATATGGAAAATGTTCTTGTTCCGGATTACAACCTGGTCAATGCTCTGGCCATGATCAGTATATTCCTGGTAGTAGCCATATCCTTTAAGTCGGTGGTGCTGCCTTTTGTGGCAATGGTACCTATCATGATGGCGATTTATCTCAATATGTCATTCCCGTATTTTGCCGGGGATGAGTTGATATTTATCGCCTATGCGGTTGTGTCCTGTGTACAGCTTGGATCAACCATAGATTATGCAATTTCATCGACGGAGAATTACATCCAGTGCAGGCAAAAAGGACTTGAGAAGAAGGAAGCTTCAGTCAGGATGACAGAGCTCAGTTTTCCGTCAATTCTGACTTCGGGGTTAATTCTTGTTGTATGTGGTTATGCCATAAGCATTATCTCTGCCATTCCTGCCATCGGACAGGTAGGGCATCTGGTTGGAAGAGGAGCTATTTTTTCCGTTATATTTGTTACCAGTCTCATGCCTTTCCTTTTCAGGCTTTCAGACAGGCTTATAACTGGTACTTTTAAATCAAGACATGAAAGAAGAAAAGAGAAGATCAGACAGTTCAGAAAGAATCTTCGTGAAAAGATGTCACAGAGAAGATTCATAGACGGTGTGAAGGGGGTGAAGATAAATGGTAAAATATTCCACAAGAAAAATGATTAAGAGGATGATGGCCCGTACTGTTATTCTGAGCTGTTTGTCCACGAATATATTATCGGCAAATATGACCTCCTATGCAGCAGGTGCACATGCAGATGTGGAAGAAACCATGTATGTGAATCTGGATCACTATGGTTCGGTAAATAAGGTTAATGTTGTAAAGGGAATAAACTTTAACGGCACGGAAAGCTATACAGACTTCGGAAAATATATAAATATCACCAATATGTCTGATGGTCAGAAGCCGGATTTAAAAAACGGTTCCGTTACCTGGAACAAATTCAATGCAGGAAAGTTTTACTTTGAGGGAACATTGGATCCGACATCCGTGGAGGTGCCATGGACCTTTGATATAACCTATAAGCTAAACGGTGTTGTTATGGATGCCGATAAGATAGGCGGACAGTCGGGACTTGTGGAAATGGATATAGATGCATATCCCAATGACAAGGTATCGGACTATATGAAGAACAACATGATGCTTCTGGTTGCGGTGCCGGTGGATGTGCAGAAATGCTATTCAGTGGATGCTCCCGAGGCCCAGACCACTACTCTTGGGCAATACTCGGGAATAGTGTTTGCTGCTCTTCCCGGCCAGGAGGGACATTTTGTTCTTCGCCTGGGCACCGAGAAATTTGAAACCGTGGGAGCCGTTTTTATGATGAGTCCCGGAACCGTCGGAGATCTTTCAAAGATCAAGGATCTGAAGAAGATAAAGGATGATTTCAGGGATGACACTAACGCAATGCTGGATGATTTTGATGATGTTCTGGACGGTGTTACCAATGTTCAGTCACAGCTTGATCTCACAAACCAGATGCTTGCAAACCTCCAGTCGGGTAAGGACAAGATTCATAACAACGCCCAGGTTATCTTTAACGGTAATGATGTGGCTATACAGGATCTCAGAGATCTGCAGGTATTGATGGAGCCATTAAATGAGGATCTCAAGACCACACAGTGGATGGTCTATGACATTAACTCAAATCTGAATTATCTGGACAGCGATCTGATGGATGCAAGCTCAAAGCTTAAGACCCTTAACACAAGATTGAAGCAGCTTGGAAATTCCATGAGCGGAACAAATCTTTCAAATCTTGATATTGAGGAGCTTAAACCCAGCGCAAAAGATGCCATAGACAGCCTTGAGGATGTGGTCAGCGATATCAATAAGGCGTCGAAAAATGCCACTAAAAAATCAAACAGAGACAGAATCAAGGCAAGTGCATCGGAGATAGTTACAGATGCAGCTATTGATAATGCTTATGATTATAACAATTATGATAAGACGATAGAGCCCTACGAAAAGAGCCTTATAAATGCGGTCTCCGAAGAGCTTGGGGACAAGCTGAAGAGTATATCTGCGAAGGATCTTGCCGGAATATTGGCAGTTGCAAATACGGATACATTAAGTTCTGACTCCGATGAAGTTAAGGCAAAGTACATCGCTTTTGTGAAGGCATACAGCAGTAAGCTTGAAGCCGGTGAATATCAGGAAGTTGCCAAGGCAGCAGCGGCAGCAGGACTTGAGTTCAATCAGGTTTTGGCCTACGCACAAGCGATGAAAGTCGGTGCAGCTGCTCAATATAGCAGAGCCAATGATTATGCAAAGCACCTGGACACTCTCCTTTCAATAAAGAACAGTGCCAAAGAACTGGTTAATGACACCGTTGCCACAGATGACGAAATAAGCAGCCTTGCGGACAGTCTCTACGATCTTACAGATGCAATATCAAATCTTGAAACCGAGAACGGTAACCTGTTTGACGCCGAGGGTGCGGAGGAGCTTATCGATTCCATAAATAAGGTGATATCAGATCTTGATGATATCCTGGATGACGGCGGGGCAGTGGCATTCCAGACGGCGAGGGTAGTAAACACCTTAAGGACTACCATCGGAGATATAGACGGACTTGTAGGCATCATGAATGCTTATTACGAAGACATTCAGAAGACATTTGAGGATTCCGAGAATGTCATAATGGAGATGGAAAAGACGGCAGCAGATGCAGCGTCAGCCCTCCAGAATGTAAACAACACTCTCCGTTCCGCAGAGCCGGATTTCAGTAATGCTGCCGACGAGGGACTTGAGATAGGAAGACAGGCTGTGGACAACACAGAAGACATTGTGGACAGCACCAAGCATCTGAAGAAAACCGGAAGGAAGCTTAGGGATACAATCAACAATAAGCTTGATGAAGAGGAAGCTGACAACAATTTCCTGAATATGGATCCCGATGCTGCCAAGGTTTCACTTACAAGCACGAAGAATCAGGAGCCAACCTCCATTTCCATCGTATGCAGATCTGAAGAGATATCTGCGGATGACGATGAGGCAAAGGCTCTGGACAGTGAAGTAAGCGCGCCTGCCACAACACTTATGCAGAGAGTAAAAGCTGTATTTTTAAAGATGTGGAATGCCATCCGTTCTGTTTTCGGAAAGAAGGGGTAAACAGGTAAAGTTCTTAAATCTGATGTCGGATTTCGATCAGATTTGATATACAGCTTAAAAATCCTTTTCGAGGCAGATTTTGAATGAGTTTGAGATCCTTAATAAGAGAGGGAAGGATATGAAAAAAACCAAGTTAAAGATAATGGGTGTTTTAACCGCAGTGTGTCTCTTAACTCCTGTGACATCCCTGGCCATGATAAAAAATGTAGAGATAAATGCGGATCTTGACTCTGTCAATGAAGTTGACGCGGGTATATGCTTTTTTCCTGATTACGAAGTTGAGGATGATGATATCGATGTGCAGATAGCCGCAGATACCACAAGCATCAAAAACAACAATCCCACAATTCCCGCAACAGTCAATGTCACCATAACAAGTGATGCCGGGGCTCTGGATGATGACTTAAAGATTTCCGGAACCGGTATCAGATCCACCTATGTTGATATGGTTTCTGTGGATAACACAGAGGCAACGGGCAGACTTCTGGTTTATCCGCTTTATGAGCTGGTGGCTCCGCAGAATCTCGCCATAGATGCAGCAAATAAGCAGGTGAGCTGGAGTGCGGTTCCGTATGCAGGGAAATATGAAGTAGTCATTACCTATGTTGATAAAAACGGAAATGAAAAGACCAGTCATGCCACAACGGAAAAGACCTATCATTCCATAAGTACTGCTCTTGCCAATGCTTATCAGGGAAGCTTTGGTGTGGCAGTGAGAGCCATTCCAACCGATGAGCAGGGATATCAGGATGCAGCGATTAATGAGAAGGGCATGGCCAGCTGGACAGGCTTTGATACTGCATTTGCGGATGAATATGAGGTTAGGGTAAGCTATACGGGTACAAACGGAAAGAAGGTAACAACCAAGTTCCGTACCAAAGATACCTATCATGACGTGTCAGGTTATATGAATTCCGCCCAGATGGGAACATTTAAAGTGACTGTCCGTGCCATACCTAAGAAAAATGATGCAAAGTACTATAACATCGCCTTTTCCGACTGGAGTTATGCAGGAAGTTATACTGCAGACACAAGTGATTACGATATAGACGATAAGTGGGAGTTCCTGAGCGATTACAAGGCTACCGTTGAAGGAGACTTTGCAACAAATATAAGAAGCCGGGGAACCTATAACAGCGCAGATCCAAAGACCATCGGTTCCGGAAGTGCCAATGCCTCCTGGAAGAGAACCGGTTATAAGTGGCAGTACATAGCCGATGGTGTTGCCTATAATCAGGGCTGGAAGCAGATAAACGGCCAGTGGTATTATTTTGACCCGGATAGCTTCATGCATACCGGCTGGCTTGAGCTGAACGGCGCAAGATACTACCTTGAATCAAAAGTCGGATCTTCCACCGGCGCAATGGTCACAGGCACACGCGATATAAACGGCAAAACCTACATTTTCGGCGATGACGGAATCTGCCTGAATTATTAGATTGAGAAGCAGTCAGGTCAGAGCGGTCGGGCATTCAAATGGATGCCCGACCGCTCTGGCCGTCCTACACCAGACTGAATAGTTAATATATATTTCTGATATAATTAATTGGAATTAGAATAATTGTTAACATTCCTAATAATAAAAGCTATAATCCGTATATTGCATGGTTCCGGAGGATGAGAATGAATAACAACAAGCATTGGTTTTTAAAGGGGTTAAAGGACGGTATTCCTATAGCGATGGGGTATTTTGCCGTATCCTTTGCGCTGGGATTTACTGCAAGCAACGCAGGACTTACTGTATTTCAGGCAACACTTGCAAGTCTTCTCTGCAATGCTTCCGCCGGAGAATATGCAGGCTTTGTGGGGATAGCTTCAAAGGTTTCATACCTCACCATGGCAACCATGATAGCCGTCGTTAATATCAGGTATCTTCTTATGTCGGCATCCCTTTCCCAAAAGCTTCCCGAGGAAACAAGCCTTCCACACAGACTACTGGTGGGGTTCTGGATAACGGACGAGATATTTGGAGCCTCGGTTACGGTACCGGGTAAGCTTAATCCCTTTTATAATTACGGCCTCGCCATAAGTTCCCTGAGTTTTTGGGCACTGGGAACCTGTCTGGGAGCGATTGTTGGTAATGTTGTGCCGGATAATATAGTCAGTGCCCTGGGGGTACTTTTATACGGTATGTTTCTGGCCATAATCATTCCACCTGCCAAGGAAAACAGGATTGTACGCTTTCTTATCATCCTTGCAATGGCATCCAGTTTTGTATTTTCAAAGCTTCCCGGATTATCATCTATAAGTAACGGTACCAGGATAAGTATTCTCACGATACTGATATCAGGTGCAGCAGCATTTTTATTCCCCATAAAAGAGGATGAAGATAAGCTTGAGACAGGGGCAGATGCTTCACATGCAGAAGCGGTGGAGGTAGAAAATGCACACTAATTATATTTATATCTTTATCATGTTTGCGGTTTCTTTTATCATCAGGGTGCTTCCGCTGACACTTATACGTAAAGAGATAAAGAATATAACCATACGCTCTTTTCTTTATTATGTGCCCTATGTGACGCTTGCGGTCATGACATTTCCCGCGATAATGGAAGATACGAAATCGCCTGTGGCGGGATTTTGTGCTCTTATAGTCGGTATCGTTACAGCATGGCTGGGAGGAGGACTGTTTCCTACGGCTATTGCCTGCTCGGCTGTAGTGTTTGTTTTGGAATTATTTATTTAAAGTTAAATCAGGAGTTTGCTTTGAGCCTTGGCGACAGTTTGTGATGATCTTCACGACAGAGACATTAGCTCATGAATTATGGAGGTAATTGATGACAGGATCTGATGGCGTTAAGAAGGTAAGGGATCCGGGGATCGATCTTTTGAGAGTGATCGCCTGCCTTATAGTCATTGGCACACATGTGGATGTCATGGGAACAGGAGACTCCACAAAGCTTTTCATAAGACTATTGCTTTCGGACGGAGTAACGCTGTTTTTTGTGATCAGCGGTTTTTTCTTTTTTAAAAAGGGATTTAAAGAGACACTGATACGCTCATTAAAAAGCATAGTGCTTCCCGGAATAGCGGTAATGTTTCTGACCTACCTGTTTGCACCATTCATCAGGGGGGAGAAAAGCGTTTTACAATGTGTCGTAACCCCGGAGATTGACCTTTGCGGATTCATAACGGATGTTTTTTCCTGGGGCGGAGGCATACGTGAAAGCCTTGCAAGTCACCTCTGGTATATATTTACCTATCTTCAGCTTGTTCTGGCTTACCCGCTTTTAAAACCTCTATATACAAAGGATGACCGGTACCGTAAATACAGATGGTTCATAATGAGCTTTATATTTATCAATCAGATAATAATGGATCTCAATATGACGGGTCTTATCAGTCTGTTACCCATACAGATTTCGCCCTTTATGCTTTATACAACACCGGCCATGCTTCTTATGGCGGGGGCAGAGCTGGCTATGATGATGCCGGGGTTAAAGAAATCCGGCAGGCTTAAGGAAGTAAGGATGGGTGCGGCAGTTGTAGTGGCAGTGACATTGGCACTACGTTTCCTGGTTCAGAAGGAGGTCTTCAGGCTTAACAGTACCCAGGATTTTTACATTTACTGGAACTGTGCTTTTGCAACAGTTGAGAGCATAGCCTTTATCATATTTGTGATTAGCTTTGATTTCAGAGGAAACAGACCGGTTGAGACTGTGGCAAGGGCAGGAAAGTATACTTTCTTCATATATCTTTTCCATTACGGTATATACCATTTGTTATTTTTCAGAATGGGACCGGACTGGAATCTGGGGCTTATTGACCTTACAAACGGTTACGATACTTTGCCTAAAGAAATATTGCATCTTCTGATACGTATACCGACAGTGTTCGTGCTTTCGCTGGCTGCAGGTGTAGTGACAGTAAGAATCGGGGAGTATTTAAAATCCTTCAAAAAATAGTCAATAATAAAAACCGTTCGCTTAACCGGATCCGTAATGAGGATCGTTGTTAAGCGGGTGGTTTTTTTTAGGTCCCGGATAAATATTTATTGCAGTTCCGATGAATGGAAAAATGTTACTGAATCTTCAGTTCATTATAGATATCGCGCTTTGAAACGCCGCGGTCTTTAGCCACGGCCTTCATGGCATCCTTCTCGGAAAGCCCTTGTTTCAGATAGTGATCCATATGCTCCTCCAGAGGAATTTCGTTCCATCTGGCCTCGGATTCTGCGACTATATCCTCAGGATTTCTTCCGTCTATAACAAGGACATACTCACCCCGGGGTTCCTCGGCCTCGTATTTTGCTATGGCTTCGGAAAGAGTTGTACGGATCGCTTCCTCGTGCTTCTTCGTAAGTTCACGGCAAAGGGAGATGCGGCGGTCTCCGCCTAAAGTATCGGAAAGATCCTTAAGAGTCGCCTTTAGCTTATGGGGTGCCTCATAAAGGATCATGGTGCGGGTCTCAGTCTTAAGCTCCGACAGTATCCTGGCACGCTCCTTCTTATCGGCCTTTTCCGTAGGCAGAAATGCTTCAAATGCAAATCTTCTGGTGGGAAGGGCAGAGATGGTGAGAGCGGTGATGGCTGCAGCAGGTCCCGGAAGGGAAGTGATCTGAATCCCGGCTTCCGCCGCCTGTCTCACAAGCTCTTCTCCGGGGTCTGAAATACAGGGGGTACCCGCATCTGTTATGATGGCAATGTTTTTGCCGTTCAGCATGTCCGAGACCAGAGCTTTTGCTTTATCGAATTTATTGAATTCGTGGTAAGCGGTCATGGGAGTATGGATGTCGAAATGATTTAAAAGCTTTATGGAATTTCTTGTGTCCTCGGCCGCAATGATGTCAACCGACTTAAGACAGTTGATGACTCTGTAAGTGATGTCATCAAGATTTCCTATGGGTGTTGCGCATATGTATAAGGTTCCCGGCATGGTGTTTTCTCCGATATATTCAGTATTTTTTATCAGCATGGCATGAGATTTTGTATTTCTGTCATGCCTCATAAGCCCATCATAGCACATTAACTAGGATTTTTTTGCGTAAAGATTAAGATTTACGCACTATGCTTGCAATTATAGTTTGGCTCTGTTATATTACACTCTGTATTTTCGAGAGGCTCGTGAGAGTCTTTCATTTTATATATAAATAAAAATAGAGTATAAGAGTTTTTGAGGAGATAGATCATGAAGAAATTTATTGCGATGCTTTTACTTGCAATAACAGTACTTTCAGTTGCAGGCTGCGGCAGCAGTAAGTCAAAATCAAGAAATGATGATACTGCTAAGGAAAAGACAGGAGAAACAGCACCAGACGGTAGTAGTATAACCGAATCTACGGAAGAGGAGACAAACCCTGATAACGGACTGCCTCTTTCAAAGCAGCCGGATCCCAACGCTCCTGTTGTAGATACAGTTGTTGTTTATGCCATCGTTAACGGAAGTATGTCTCAGGTTATGGATTCAGTTGACGAGCTCACAGAGCAGGCTCTTCTTGATAAGCTTATCGAGCTTGGAACCGTAGGAGCGTCTACAAATCTCGTAAGCTTCGAAACAGAGGAAACAGGAGAGACACAGCCTGCAGGTCCCGGAGCTACGGCAGATCAGCAGACTATGACAATCAAGAAGGGTAAGCTTGTACTCAGCGATTTTGCAGCAGGCGAGAATTTTGATGAGGAAACAGCAAAGCAGGCTGTTGCGGATACATTTGCACTGAACTATGAGCTTTCAGAGTGCGAAGTTGTAATAGAGTAAAATAAAATCATATGACGAGAGGTCTTCCTTTGGGGAGACCTCTTTTTTTCGTCATAAGGACGTCATGCGGGAGTTATGCTTGTATCCATCGGGGAAGATTCTCACCGGCGAGAACCGTCCCTATCGGCGAGAACTGTCCCTGCCGGCGAGAACCGTTCCCGGTGGATTGTTTTAGGGAGGATGTGGTAGAATAGACGAATATATGGAAAGACGAAGGGAGAGGACAGAAAATGAAATTTGAAAACAAATCCGGAATCATGGCGTATAAGCAGTTTGCAGGATTTTTAATGACACTTGTCATTTGCATATGTATGTGCGGCGTCATAAATTCAAGGGCAGCCGGAGTGGAAGCATTGGCAAATGCGACAAACGGACTTCGTGGAGTATGGTTCTCCTATATCAACTGGTCGGAAATGCCATCGGAGGAGGCGGCCTTTAAAAAAGAGGCAGACAAGGTGATGGAAACCATAGCCGCAAACGGCATGAATGCAATTTTCTGTCATGTTCACAGTCATACGGATGCCTACTATAAATCGGATATTTTTCCGGTTTCAAAGTTCCTGCCTGCAAACCCGGATAAATTTGATGCATTGGGATACATGGTGGATTCCGCCCACAGACACGGGATCCAGTTCCATGCCTGGCTTAATCCCTACAGAGTCACCGGCTCCATGAAAAAATGGGAAGAGGAAAAAGAGGATTCCATTTCCAAAAGGTGGTATAACAATCCGGAAACCAACAGAAATGTTCTCCTGTTTGACGGAAGCTACTATCTGAACCCTTCCAAGAAAGAGGTACGTGACCTCATCGTTTCCGCAGTGCAGGAAGTTATGACAAAATACGAGGTGGACGGAGTTCAGTTTGATGATTATTTCTATCCGGGACTCGGAACCGGAGCTGACACAAATTTCGATTATCAGGAGTATGTTGAATCAGGAAGCACCCTGCCTATAGCGGAGTGGAGAAGGGATAATGTCTCCGCCCTTATCGAAGCCGTTTACGCAAAGGTTCATGAAATGAAACCGGGTGCTGTATTCGGTGTGAGTCCTGTGGCACAGCTTAAATACCTTAAGAGTAACAGAAGCTACTTCGTGGATATAGATGAGTGGCTTTCATCCGATAAGTACGTGGACTATATATTACCCCAGATATACTTCGGCTTTGAGCAGAAGACCGGAAGCGGGGCAATATCCGATGCAGCTTATGAGGTATGTCTCAATGACTGGATAAACCTCATGGAAAAGAATAACAGCAAGGTGAAGCTTTACGTGGGACTTGCCCTCTATAAGTGCAATACCGACAGCTGGGACGGAAATGATATCCCTGAGTGGCTGAGATACAATGACATCCTGGCAAGAGAAGTTCTTGCAGCCCTGGGAACAGGAAAAGTATCCGGCTTCGGAATTTATGCTTATCAGAATCTTGTTGACAGCAAGGTTATAAAAGAGGTGGAAAACCTGAGGAAAATATTCCTTGGAGCCTAAAAACGGCGGTAAACTTGCTTTTTAAGAGTTCATATCTTATAGTAGTTAAGTTAAATTACCGAAAAATGTTGATTTTTCAATGTTTTTCGGGTAAATAAGCAAATATAAAATAAATCAGGTTACCTTTCATTCGGGTAACCGGAAAGAGTGAAACATGGAAAAGAAACCGTACTATATCACTACAGCGATAGCTTATGCTTCCGGAAAGCCGCACATCG
Source organism: Oribacterium sp. (assembly GCA_017627595.1). Taxonomy (GTDB): domain Bacteria; phylum Bacillota; class Clostridia; order Lachnospirales; family Lachnospiraceae; genus Oribacterium. The sequence goes on from JAGAGL010000063.1 coordinate 29,216, forward strand.
GAAATACTTATGAGATCGTGCTTGCGGATGCTATCGCACGTTTCAAGAGATTTCAGGGTTATGACGTAAGATTCCAGACCGGAACCGATGAGCATGGCCAGAAAATAGAGTTAAAGGCAGAGGCAGCAGGTGTAACACCAAAGCAGTATGTGGATAAGACTGCCGGAGAAATTAAGACCATTTGGGATCTTATGAACACTTCTTATGACAAGTTCATCAGAACAACAGACGAGTACCATGAGAAACAGGTTCAGAAGATGTTCAGGAAGATGTATGACAAGGGTGACATCTATAAGTCTGAGTATGAAGGCTGGTACTGTACACCCTGTGAGTCCTTCTGGACAGATTCACAGCTTGTGGACGGAAAATGTCCCGATTGCGGAAGAGATGTTGAGAAGGCAAGAGAGGAAGCTTACTTCTTCAAGATGAGCAAGTACAGAGACCGTCTCATGAAGCATATCGAGGAGCATCCCGAGTTCATCCAGCCGGTTTCCCGTAAGAATGAGATGGTAAACAACTTCCTTAAGCCGGGTCTTCAGGATCTTTGTGTATCCAGAACCTCCTTCAAGTGGGGAATCCCTGTGGATTTCGATCCAAAGCACGTTGTTTACGTATGGCTTGACGCCCTTACAAACTATATTACCGGTCTTGGCTACGATGTTGACGGAAATCACGAGGAGCTTTTTAACAGGTTCTGGCCCTGCGACCTTCACCTTATCGGAAAGGATATCATCCGTTTCCATACACTTTACTGGCCGATCTTCCTTATGAGCCTTGACATACCTCTTCCAAAGCAGGTATTCGGACATCCATGGCTTCTTACAGCGGCAGGAAAGTCACAGGAAGGCATCAAGATGTCAAAGTCCCGTGGTAATGTTATCTACGCTGATGATCTGGCAAAGCTTTTCGGTGTTGATGCCGTAAGATTCTTCGTTATCCATGAGATGCCTTTCGAGAACGATGGTGTCATCTCCTGGGAGCTTATGGTAGAGCGTTATAATTCAATGCTTGCCAATATCCTCGGAAACCTCGTTAAGAGAACCATCTCTATGAGCAATAAGTACTTTGATGGTGTGGTAGAGGATAAGGGTGCTAAAGAGCCTGTTGATGAGGATCTGAAGACTACTATTCTTAATGCGGTTAAGACTGCAACAGAGAAGATGGATCAGCTTAGAGTTGCAGATGCACTTACAGCTGTTTTCGATATCTTCAGAAGATCAAACAAGTATATCGATGAGACTGAGCCATGGGTACTTTCAAAGGATCCTGAGAAGGCTGACAGACTTAAGACAGTTATGTATAACCTTACAGAGGCTATCAACATCGGAGCTTCTGTTCTCGAAAGCTTTATGCCTGAGACAGCCGAGTCCATCCTTAAGGAGATCAATGCTGAAAAGCGTGCTCTTTCCGATATGGATAAGTGGGGACTCTTCAAGTCGGGAACAAAGGTGACAGCAGAGCCTGCAACACTTTTTGAGCGTAAGAAGGAAGAGGATGTTATGCAGGAGGTTGAGAAGATCGAAGCTGAGCAGATGGCTGCAGCAGGTGTTCAGGAAGAAAAGGCAGAGGAAACTTCTTCAGAAGAAGCAGAGGAGGGAGACGGAATGCCTGAAACCATCGATGAGAATGGTGACTGTGCTCCTGATACAAAGGTATCAGATCCTGAAAAGAAGGCAGAGATAACCTACGATGACTTTGCAAAGATCGAGTTCCGGGTAGGAAAGATCCTTCATGCAGAGGAAGTAAAGAAGTCAAAGAAGCTTCTCAAGTTCAGGGTTCAGGTGGGATCCGAGACACGCACCATCTTAAGCGGTATCAAGAAGGCTTATAAGCCGGAGGATCTGGTTGGAAAGCGTGTTATGATCGTTGCAAACCTTGCTCCACGTATGATCGCAGGTGAGGAATCACAGGGCATGATCATTGCGGCAGAGGATGATGACGAGAATATCGCTCTTATGACACCGATGAGCAAGATGCCATCGGGCTCTATCATTTGCTGATAGAAAAATATAAGGATTATGGCAACACATCATAGTGTACTCAAGAGTACAAAAAAGAATATTGGTATTTCGGGTGGGACACTGAAGTTTTTTGCTGCTTTAATGATGACCGCATATTATTTTGCGGTCATCATTATCCATAACGGAAAACTTTACGGCTTTGTTGATGAGTACTATCAGATGGCCATCGCCACCGAAGAAGGAGCCATGTGGCTCAGATTGTATGATTTTTTGGTAATATTCCGTCATTTCAGTTTTCCTGTTTTCGCATTTCTCTTAGTCGAAGGTTTTATACACACTTCCGGTTTCCGGAATTATTTCATCAGAGTTTTTATCGTTGCGCTCATATCAGAGGTTCCCTACGACCTGGCATTTTTTAACGAAACCATAAATTTAAATCATCAGAATCCGGTGTTTACACTGGCGGCAGGCCTGCTGGTAATGTATTTTATGAAAAAATGGTGGAAGCAGCCCCTTCAGAAATGGCTGGCTGTGACCGTAGGATGCGGAATCGCATATATTGCGCGCTTTCAGTTTGGATGGTACGGAGTCCTGAGTATCGCTCTTATGTACAACTTTAACAGAGAAAAGGTATTCCAGATGCTCGGCGGTGCCGCAGCTATTGCTGTTGGAAGCATATCGTCCCGGTTCCTTCCGGTATTGAGCTTTATTCCCATAATGCTCTATAACGGAGAAAGAGGAAGGCTTAGTTTTAAGTGGTTCTACTATATTTACTATCCACTTATGCTGACAGCTTTTTATGCAATGATCTATATCGGAGCAATGGTTAATATATGATAAAAGATGTTATGATTTTTGATTCCCATGCTCATATGAATGATGAGAGCTTTGAGGAAGACAGAAGCCCGGTTATTGAGAATCTCGTGAGTTCCGGAATAGGGTATTTCACAGAGATAGGCTTTGACATGCCATCAAGTATTAAGGCGGTGGAACTGGCAGGAAGATATGCCAATGTTTATGCGGCGGTTGGCTTTCACCCGGATCACAGTGACAGATGCCGTGAGGAAGACATTATACAATTAAAGAAAATGGTCGAAGAAGACAGAGTAGGAGTCTCGGATGTTCAGGGAGATTCCGGACATGGAAAGATAGTTGCCATCGGTGAAATTGGTCTAGACTATCATTACACCAGGGAAGGCATCGCCGAGAGAGCTTTGAAGGCCGGAAAAGAGGTCACACCGGAGGAGCTTGAGAGCGCAGATCCGGATCCTGAGATACAGAGGGAAACCTTTGGGAAGATGCTCAGGCTTGCAAGAGAGCTTAAAATGCCGATAAATGTACATTCCAGAGATGCTGCGAAGGATACCTACGATATGATCGTTTCCGAAGGAGGATATGAAAACGGTGGTATAATTCACTGTTTCGGTTATTCCCTTGAAATGGCAAAGCTTTATGTGAAGCTTGGGATGTGTGTGGGAATAGGCGGCGTTGTGACCTTTAAAAACTCCAGAAAGATAAAGGAAGTTGTGGAAAATATTCCGATTGAGAATATCGTTTTGGAGACGGATTGTCCTTACATGGCACCGGTGCCTTTAAGGGGTACCAGAAATGATCCGAGAAATCTTATATATGTGGCGGATAAGATCGCGGAACTTAAGAATATGACCGCTGATGAGGTTATACGGATCACCACGGAAAATGCAAAAAGGGTTTACAGGATAGGATGAAAAAATCCTCACGGATTCTTTTGGATTCCTGAGAGCTGCGTGGACAGAATAAAAAAGAGGCAGCTTATACCGATATCGGAGATATGGCAAAAGCTGCATTATATCAAATAAAAAGCTCCGGAGTTGAGTAGGTGGATCCACGTCACATGGGAGGATCCTCTTAGTGCTGCTACGTTCCCGTCCTGACACGGTTCGAGGGACCCATTGCGTGGGGCCCAAACAACCCCGAAGCAAGTTGAAGTATACATGAAAACATTGTAATTGGCAATAGAAGTCTGAAAGTAATCTTTTGAACATAGAAGTCTGAAAGTAATCTTTTGAACTTAACCGGTGACTCAGGTACATGACAGGAAAAAATCTTCCAGCACCTGACACACGGAAGTATTGTTGTTTTAAAAGGAGAGGAATATAGTTATGAGCTTTACAAGCTTGTTTTTCGTAACGATATTCTTTCCGGCGTTTACATTGATTTATTTCCTTATGCCGGGAATAAAACAAAAAAATATATGGCTTCTTCTGGCATCCCTTGTGTTTTACGCCTTTGGAGGCCTTAATTATCTTGTTCTGATCATAGCATTGGCAGCATACGCGTGTCTTACAGGCAGGATGATCCAGGGGGCTCTGGACAGAGCAAAGGCTTCAAATCCCGACTACGAAAAGGGAGATGAGGAATTTATGAGTCCTCTGGCCCAGAAATCTATCGAAAAGAATAAAAGGATCGCAAAGACCTGGCTGATCGCAGGTATAGTTGTTCTGGTTATAATCCTTGCGGTGTTTAAATACACAAGATTCATATTACAGGATGTACTTGCTTATAAACTTGATGGAAAGCTTGACGAAGAGATCCTAAGGATCGGTATGCCTCTCGGAGTGTCTTTCTACACCTTTAAGCTTATAAGTTATGTTTCCGATGTTTATAATCAGAAGACCAGAGCGGGAGATTTCTTCCATGTGCTTCTGTATACGGTGATATTTCACCAGGTTACCCAGGGACCTATCTCCAGATACGGAGAGCTTTGTACACAGTTTGATAAGAGAAAAGTTTCCTATGAAGGAATCTCAAACGGTATATGGAGATTTACCATCGGAATGGCAAAAAAGACACTGATCGCCGATCACTGCGGAAAACTGTGCGATGCATTTCTGCCTTTGACCGAAAATGTATCCTATTCTGTTTTCGGAGCCTATATGGGTTCTTTGTTCTACATGATGCAGCTGTACCTGGATTTTTCCGCATATTCCGATATGGCTATCGGTCTCGGAGAAATCCTGGGTCTTGACTATCAGGAAAATTTTAACTATCCCTATATAGCTTCCTCTGTAAGGGATTTCTGGAGACGCTGGCATATCTCGTTAAGCAGCTTTTTTAGGGATTATGTTTACATCCCCCTTGGCGGAAGCCGGGTGGGTTTCGTAAGACTGATGCTTAACCTTCTTGCCGTGTGGGCTCTTACGGGGTTATGGCATGGAGCCAGCTGGAATTTCATCCTGTGGGGATTATATTACTTTGTCTTCATAGTGATTGAAAACCTTTGTCTCAAAAAAATGGGCAAAAAGGAAAAAACCGGTGGTCTCAGTGTGATAACGGGAGCATTGGGACATCTCTATACCCTGGCGGTAGTCTTTTTCGGATGGGTGCTTTTCAGGATAACGGACTTTCACAAGCTGTGGGAAGTTATGAATGTTTTGCTCGGAAGAAGCGGAAGAACCCTCTACACAGCATCAGAGGTTCTTACTCTCAGGGGTAATGCTTACTTCGTGATTCTCGCCGTAAGCTTTTGCACTCCGTTATGGAAGAAAATAGCATTGACAGTAAGAAAAAGGCTGCACAGCAGTCAGCATAAAGAGGCACTGGAAATGCAGAATCTTGAGGATGAAAGACAGCTTCATGAGCAGGAAGAGAAGGATCACGAGCTGGTTGAAAAATTCAGTTCTGAAAGCCACAGCGAGATTAATGAAGTAAAGAAACAGGATATCGAGAGCCATGAACGTATGGTTACAAGGCTCGAAAACCGTATCAAAAAAAGAAAAAACGAGCGCGTAATGAGGGAAGCCCTGTTTTACGGGATGCGAACCATTATGATGCTTATATTCTTGTTTGTATCGATCTTAGCTATGGTGGGAGCAAGTTATTCGCCGTTTTTGTATAATCAGTTTTAAATATTGGATGTTAGTCCGTGGAGCCGGTCATATCTGAATCAACCGTCAGATATTACGGCCATAAATCAGTATTTATAGATGAGTGATAACATTAAACAAAAATCAAAAAAGAATAAGATCAGCAGCGAAATAAAGAAGAAGGTCTATAAAAGTTACGGAGCAAGGTTTATGTCAGGCACTGCCATGGCTGCCTTTGCGGGACTCTTTTTTGTGGGAATCGTGGTTTCAAGACCGGAGTACTCCGAATCGGAAAAACGACCTCTTGCAAAAAGACCTGCTCCGCAGATGCTCACTGTGATGAACGGAAAATTTTTCACTGATCTCAATAAGTGGTTTTCTGATACATTTCCCTACAGAGAGGAGCTGCTCTCTTTGGAAGCCGGTATAGAGGACTATTACGGAGTGGGTGGGGAAGCCTATTATGGCAACAAGGCATCGGTGGTGGAGGATACCATACCGGAAACCGCGGAATCCCTTGCTCCGGTGATACTTATGGAGAGTCCTGAGGAGACCGGGGAAGCTCCAACGGAAACAGTCAATGAGTTTGAGGAACTCATAGAAACCAATGCAGACGGAACGCTGAAGGTTGACACTACTCCAAAGGAAAACGTGGAGATAGCAGGCGAACAGGCCGGAAATATCTATGTAAACGACAATAAGGGTTACGAGATATTCTATTATAATCAGGGCGGATCCGTTAAGTATGCATCCGTTATAAATACTGTTAAAGCCCTGTTCCCTGAGGCCAATGTCTATGACATGCTGGTTCCCAACAGCTTTGGAGTGGAGCTTGACCCCTCGCTTCAGGAGGAGCTTGGATCCGGAAACATGCCGGATGCCTTTAACTACATCTATAGCCTTATGGATCCTGCCATACACAGGATTTCGGTGTTTGATACCATGGTGGCTCACAAGGATGAGTATATCTATTTCAACACTGATCATCACTGGACTGCCCTGGGTGCGTACTATGCTTACAGAGATTTTTGTAAGGAAAAAGGCATTGAGCCTCATGAACTGAGTGAGTTTCCTTATGTGGATTATCAGGGCTTCTACGGAACCTTCTATTTTGCAACAAACAGATCAGAACAATTGAAGGCCAATCCGGACCATGTGGAAGCCTGGATACCTTTAGGCACAAATGATGCTATAATTACAGTTGAGACCGGTGAGGTGAAGAGCAGCAAGGTCGTAAATGATGTGACAGAAGCCAACGCCGGAAGAAAGTATAACTGCTTCATCAATGGGGATAACCCCTTTACACAGATTACAAATCCACATATAACAGATGGTTCAAGCTGCGTGCTGGTGAAGGAGTCCTATGGCAATGCCTTTGTCCCATTCCTTGTGGATCATTATGAAAATGTCTACGTGGTGGATTACAGATATTATAAAGGCAATCTTTCCGACTTTATCACCGGCCATGGAATAAATGATATAATCTTTTTAAACAATGTTCAGGCAATCACTGAAAAAGTGTCGGGAATGATTCTTAGTATTTTTTCTTAATTTTAATGTAGGTTGCAAAAAAGGAAGCTTTCATTTATAATTCTAGGGATTATGGATATAAAGGTTTAGTATACTCTTTTGTTGATTATACTACTGACTTAAGGAGATATATGGAACAGTTTATCATGAAAGGCGGAAAACCCCTTCACGGAGAAGTCGTGATAGGCGGGGCAAAGAATGCCGCATTAGGTATCATTGCCGGAGCGCTTTTAACAGATGAAGATGTTACGATAGAGAACCTGCCGGACGTAAGAGATATTAACGTTATGCTGGAGGCACTGAAGGAAGTAGGCGCCACAGTTAAACGAATAGACCGGCATACGGCTCTTATCAATGCTTCAGAGGTACAGGATGTTTCCATAGATGATGAATATATACGTAAGATCAGAGCGTCTTACTATTTTATAGGTTCATTGCTTGGAAAATATCACAAGGCCATAGTTCCTCTTCCGGGAGGCTGTGCCATAGGTTCGAGACCTATCGATCAGCATATCAAGGGCTTCAGGGCTCTGGGAACCAATGTTGAGATCAAGAACGGATGTGTTCAGGCGGATGCACCGAACGGACTAAAGGCATCACATATTTATCTGGATGTTGTGTCTGTAGGAGCTACCATCAATATCATGCTTGCAGCGGCTCTTGCCGAAGGCAGAACTATCATTGAGAATGTTGCCAAGGAGCCCCATATAGTTGATGTTGCAAACTTCCTGAATTCCATGGGAGCCAATATCAGGGGCGCAGGTACGGATACTATCCGTATCAAGGGTGTAAAGAGACTTCACGGAACCACCTATGCGGTTATTCCTGACCAGATAGAAGCCGGTACCTTTATGTGTGCGGCAGCAGCAACCAGAGGCGATGTACTTATCAAGAATGTTATTCCCAAGCATCTGGAATCAATTTCAGCAAAGCTTATTGAAATGGGAAATACTGTTTATGAGTACGATGAGGCAGTACGTGTCATCGGTGCAGAGGTACAGCATCCTACTGATGTAAAGACGCTGCCATATCCCGGATTCCCTACAGACATGCAGCCCCAGATGTCAGTTACCCTTGCACTTGCGGAGGGCACATCTGTGGTGACGGAATCTATCTTTGAAAACAGATTTAAGTATGTTGACGAGCTTGCCCGTATGGGTTCAAACATAAAGGTAGAGGGTAATGTTTCTGTTATTGACGGTGTGAAGAAATTCACCGGTGCCAGTGTCAATGCCCTGGATTTAAGAGCCGGAGCGGCTCTTGTTATTGCGGGACTTTGCGCTGAAGGTATAACAACAGTTAACGAGATTGGTTATATCCAGAGAGGATATGAGCATTTCGAGAAGAAGCTTCAGACCTTGGGTGCAGAGATATCTCTTGTGAATTCAGACAGAGCCGCGCAGAAGTTCAGGCTGAAGATCGGATGATACAGGGAAGATAGTGGTCTCATAGATTCCTGAAGACATGAATGCCATGAATAAAATATTATAATGCAGAAGGAGACTGGTGAGAGGATCAACAGTCTCCTTCTTTGTATTTTTTTGAAGGGGGTTAATTTTGGAAATAAAATATGTTGCGTTAGCATTATTTATCCTGATGTATGTGGTTATGATCGTGAAATCCGAATGGAAGTTATTTACGATCTGGGCGGTTGCAGCAGCCTTTGTGGTTCTTGGAATAATGCGGAGAGATTTTATGTACATTCTTTCCGTTGTTAACTGGAACGTTCTCATGATGATAGGCGGAACCATGCTGGTGGTTTTCTTCTTTATCGAATCGAAGATGCCTAACCTGATGGCTGACATCATTCTGGATAAATGTCCTAATGTGATGTGGGTAATCATACTCATGTCGCTCTTCTCGGGAGCTGTTTCGGCATTTATAGATAATGTTGCCACAGTTCTCATGATAGCGCCGGTGGGCCTTGCAATATGTAGGAAGCTGGACATCTCACCGGTATCCATGATTCTTTCGGTGGCTGTTTCCTCCAATCTTCAGGGAGCTGCAACACTGGTAGGTGATACAACGTCCATCATGCTTGGTGATTACGCAAACATGAACTTCATGGAATTCTTTTGGATGAAGGGACGTCCCGGAATTTTCTGGGCTGTTGAGCTTGGAGCGATCATGACAGTACCTGTAATGATGTTTCTTTTTCATAAGCTCACCCAGCCGGTTGAAGCAAATGAAAAAACCGTTGTGGAGGATAAGTTTCCCACTATCGCACTTTGCGGAATAGTTGTATGTCTCATTATCGCATCTTTCATTCCGGATACTCCGTCAATAACAAACGGTGCCATATGTATGGTCATCGCGGCTGTATGTCTGATTTACGATTACGTTACCAAGAGAAGCATTACAAATCTCAGACGTGCCATGGCATCGGTTGATTTTGAAACATTATTTGTTCTTTGTGGTCTTTTCGTGGTTATTCGCGGAATAACCGATGTAGGACTTATAGATGATGCGGCAAAACTCATAGTAGATGCAGGCGGAGATAATCTGTTTTTACTGTACACCATCATAGTATGGGGTTCTGTATTGTTTTCTGCCTTTATCGATAATATTCCGTATGTTGCTACCATGCTTCCTATACTGACGGGTATTACCTCTCTTCTGGGTATCGAGCCTTATGTGCTTTACTTCGGACTTCTTTCAGGTGCTACCCTGGGTGGAAACATTACACCGATAGGGGCAAGTGCCAATATCACGGCAGTAGGTATGCTGAAGAAAGGTGGTCATGAAGTGTCCTTTGGAGATTTTATGAAGATAGGGCTTCCTTTCACATTGGTTGCAGCTACAGCAGGCTACCTTTTTATATGGGTTTTCTGGCATTGAAACAGCCGGTCAATATTTCGCCATTTCAGATGATTTTGATGTATTGTGGATATATGGAAGCTCTGTAAATAATTAAAAGAATGTTAAAAAAATATCAATTTGTATTGACAAGGAGAGATTTAGGAAATATACTATGTCCATAGATTGATAAAAAAATAACAAACGCATCAAAACAGATTCGTGGAATTATTTTTCAGAAACTTTTGTTGCCACAGAAAAGAGGAAATCACATGAGTAAAGTAAAAAATCCGGAAGTTGTAAATGACATGGATTCATTGCTTCAGAAGATCCAGGTAGTTCGTGAGGCTCAGGAGAAGTTCGCGACCTACAGTCAGGAACAGGTTGACAAGATCTTCAATGCAGCAGCTACAGCAGCAAACCAGATGCGTATCGAGCTTGCGCAGATGGCTGTTGAAGAAACAGGAATGGGCGTGGTTGAGGATAAGGTTATAAAGAACAACTACGCAGCTGAGTATATCTACAATAAGTACAAGAATGTACAGACCTGCGGAGTTATCGACGAGGATCCTGCGTTCGGAACAAAGACAGTTGCCGAGCCTTTGGGACTTATCGCTGCCGTTATCCCTACAACAAACCCTACATCAACAGCTATTTTCAAGACATTGCTTTGCCTTAAGACAAGAAACGGTATCATCATCAGCCCCCACCCAAGAGCTAAGAAGTGTACAAGCCTTGCAGCAAAGATCGTACTTGACGCAGCAGTTGCAGCAGGTGCACCTGAGAACATCATCGGATGGATTGATGAGCCGTCACTTGAGATGACATCAGAGATCATGCATGATGCTGACTGCATCCTCGCAACAGGCGGACCCGGAATGGTTAACGCAGCTTATTCATCCGGAACACCGGCTCTCGGAGTTGGTGCAGGAAACAACCCATGTATCATCGATTCTTCAGCTGATATCGAGATGGCAGTTTCCTCTATCCTTCATTCAAAGACCTTTGATAACGGTATGATCTGTGCATCAGAGCAGTCAATAACCGTTGTTGCAGACGTTTATGACAAGGTAAAGAAAGAGCTCGAGTACAGAGGTGCATACTTCCTTAACAAGGAGGAGCGTGAGAAGGTTGGAAAGACCATCATTATCAACGGCTCCCTCAATGCAAAGATCGTTGGACAGCCTGCATGGAAGATCGCTGAGCTTGCCGGAGTAAAGATCCCTCACGACAAGAAGGTAATCATCGGAGAGGTTTCCGACAATACAAAGGCAGAGCCATTTGCACACGAGAAGCTTTCACCGGTTCTCGGAATGTACAAGGCAAAGGATTTCGATGCTGCTATTAAGAATGCAGAGCTCCTTCTCATGGATGGCGGTCCCGGACACACAGCATCAATCTTCATTGATCCGAGAGAGACCGAAAAGGTACATAAGCACGCAGTAGCAATGCATGCCTGCAGAATACTTCTTAACATGCCGTCTTCACATGGTGGAATCGGTGATCTCTATAACTTTAAGGTTGCTCCTTCTCTTACACTGGGATGCGGTTCTTACGGCGGAAACTCCGTATCGGAGAACGTTGGTATCAAGCATCTTTTAAACTACAAGACAGTTGCAGAGAGGAGAGAGAATATGCTCTGGTTCAGAACACCTGAGAAGGTTTATTTCAAGAAGGGCTGTATGCCTGTAGCCCTCAGTGAGCTTAAGGACGTTTACGACAAGAAGAAGGTGTTCCTGGTAACAGACTCCTTCCTTGATCAGGCAGGATACATCAAGCCTATCACAGATAAGCTTCATGAGATGGGAATCGACTACAGAGTATTCTCTCATGTTCAGCCGGATCCTACACTTGCAAATGCAACTGAAGGTGCTGAACAGATGGCACGCTACAATCCTGATACCATCATCGCATTCGGTGGCGGTTCAGCAATGGACGCAGCAAAGATCATGTGGGTTCTTTATGAGCACCCTGAAGTAAAGTTCGCTGACATGGCTATGCGTTACATCGATATCCGCAAGAAGGTTTACCAGTTCCCTAAGATGGGTACAAAGGCTCTGTTTGTAGCTATCCCTACATCTTCAGGAACAGGTTCAGAGGTTACACCGTTCGCGGTTATCACAGATGAGGAGACAGGAACAAAGTATCCTATCACTGACTACGAGCTTCTTCCCAACATTGCCATCGTTGATACTGACAACATGATGACACAGCCAAGAGGACTTACAGCTGCATCAGGAATCGACGTACTTGTACATGCTCTTGAGGCATACGCAAGCATGATGGCTTCACCATATACAGACGGTCTCGCACTTCAGGCTATGAAGAGAGTATTTGATTACCTTCCTACAGCCTACAACGAGCCTACAAACATCAAGGCACGTGATGAGATGGCTAATGCTTCCTGCATGGCAGGTATGGCCTTCGCCAATGCTTTCCTTGGAATCTGCCACTCCATGGCTCACAAGCTTGGCGCATTCCACCATATCCCTCACGGACTTGCAAACGCACTGCTCCTCAATGCCGTAATCAGATATAACGCATCAGAGCAGCCTCCAAAGATGGGAACCTTCCCTCAGTACGAGTATCCTCACACACTTAAGAGATATGCTGAGTGTGCACGTTTCGTAGGCATTAACGAGAAGGATGATGCCAAGGCTGTTGAGAAGCTCTGTGAGAAGATAACAGAACTCAAGAAGACAGTAGGCGTTAAGGAGAGAATACAGGACTATAACGTAACAGAAGAGGATTTCTTAAAGACCCTCGATGAGATGAGTGTCAAGGCCTTCGACGACCAGTGTACCGGAGCAAACCCCCGTTACCCGCTGATTTCAGATCTCAAGGAAATCTACATGCTCGCCTTCTACGGAAAGAAGTACAAGAAGAACGACAAAACCCCTGTAGAAATTTTGGGTTGCGTTAAGGAGTATACAGAGTAAAGTTCAGCGTCACGCCACCTTACTTTGATATTCAATACATGTTGAATCTTGTGGCAACAAGATCATAAAGTGAAGCTGTGTGAGATCTATATCTCACACAGCCTTCTTTTAATATAAAACATTTTATACCATTTAGTTATGTCTGATATTTTTTGTTTACTCTAAAGTTATGACGTGATATAGTATCACATGTAAAGCAAACGGTTCGGAGCCAATGGAGGCGCCTTTCAGGAAGAGAGGGCGTGGTCTGTCCTGGCACCGGATTTTTTAAATTTAAGAAGTATTTCCTGAAGGAGGAAAATCTTATGTCTTATGTTGCAGAAGTATACGAAAACTTAAAAGCTAAACATCCTTACGAGCCTGAATTTCTTGAGGCTGCAAAGAGAATTCTTGATTCTCTGGATCCTATCGTTCAGAAGAACGAAGAGGTTTACAGAAAGAATGCTCTCCTTGAGAGATTTGTAGAGCCTGAGAGAATCATTACATTCAGAGTACCCTGGACAGATGATAAGGGTGTAAACCATGTAAATCTTGGCTATAGAGTGCAGTTTAACTCTGCTATCGGACCATACAAGGGAGGTCTTCGTTTCCATCCTTCAGTTACACAGTCAATTCTCAAATTCCTTGGCTTCGAGCAGATATTAAAGAATTCTCTTACAGGTCTTCCTATCGGCGGCGGCAAGGGTGGTTCTGATTTCGATCCTCACGGAAAGTCAGAGTCAGAGGTTATGCGTTTCTGCCAGAGCTTCATGACAGAGCTTTTCAAGTATATCGGTAAGGATACAGACGTACCTGCAGGAGATATCGGTGTAGGCGGACGTGAGGTCGGATTCCTTTTCGGACAGTACAAGAGACTCACAAACCTCTACGAGGGTGTTCTCACAGGTAAGGGACTCAGCTTCGGTGGATCACTTGCAAGACCTGAGGCTACAGGATACGGACTTGTTTATATCACAGATGAGATGGTAAGGGCAGCAGGCAAGTCTCTTAACGGAGCAACAGTAGTTGTTTCCGGTTCGGGAAATGTTGCACAGTATGCTATCCAGAAGGCAACCGCACTTGGAGCAAAGGTTGTTACATGTTCTGATTCTAACGGATACGTTTATGATCCTAACGGAATCAACTTCGATGTTCTCTGCCAGATCAAACAGGTTGAGAGAGCAAGAATCAGCGAGTATGCAAAGAGAGTTCCCGGTTCAGAGTACCATGAGGGTGAGAGACCATGGGGCGTTAAGTGCGATATCGCTCTTCCTTGCGCAACACAGAATGAGATCAACGGTGAGGATGCCAAGAAGCTTCTTGCCAACGGATGCTGGGCAGTTGCAGAGGGTGCTAACATGCCATCTGATTCAGATGCCATCGATGCTTACCTTGCTGCAAAGATCCTCTTCATGCCTGCTAAGGCAGCTAATGCCGGCGGCGTTGCAGTTTCAGCTCTTGAGATGTCTCAGAACTCTGAGAGACTCAGCTGGACCTTCGAAGAGGTTGACGGAAAGCTTAAGGATATCATGACAAATATCTACAAGAACGTTGCAGCTGCAGCTAAGAAATATGACAATGAGGGCAACTTCGTAGTTGGTGCCAACATCGCAGGTTTTGAGAAGGTTGCTGACGCAATGCTCGCTCAGGGACTGGTATAATGCAGAGCTTTTTCCATGAAATTGAGATAGCTTGCAATTAAGAAACTGATATAGTAATATACGAAAGTCAGGTGGATTTAACACCTGGCTTTCGTTGGTTATTCCCGTAAATGTAATTATCTTACGTTTCTAAATGAAAACGATTGGGTTTTAGTTTGGTATACGTTCATTCTGTTTAAAAGCATTTATTTTACGGGTAAATATAAAATTATTCAGATTGCAGTCTAAAGGGGTTATAGATGCATAATTTTCTGAAAACAATAGGATTTTCAAAGATACAGACCGATATGCAGCTTGAGCCGCTTTTGGAGCGTGCTGTTAATGACAAGTATCGGACTCTTATCATCAATGGTAATGAGGGTTCTGTCATAGAGCAGTATCAGCTTCCGGTGGCACCTTCCATGGGTATTGCGGTTGTTGGTGAGAGAACTCCCGACGGTGTTTTCCACAGGAATTATTATTTTCCGTATATGAGATCCTATGACGGAACATTGACAGAAGCGGGATCCGTGGAGAGACATCTGGAAAAAGAAACCTATGCAGGGGTACTTGAAGACTTTAAATCGGGAATAACACTTATTTTTTATATTACAAATTCAGTACAGCTCAGAGAACTTCAGAAAATGGAAATGCGCGTCAAAGCAAGACAAGCCTTTCTTACCGGTCTTGCCTGTGAAGGAAAGATCCTTTTGCCCATAGAGAAGAAGGAAGATCCGGAAGCTGTAAAAAGAAAAAGCATTGAGCGCAGAAGTCTGTTTGAGGCTGCAAGACAGGGAGACCAGGAAGCAATTGATACCCTTACGGAGACGGATATCAATATGTTTAACGAGCTTCATCAGCGTATAGTTACAGAGGATTTGTACAGTATAGTAGAAACAACCTTTATGCCTACAGGTGTGGAGTGTGATATATATTCGATCCTTGGAGAGATAGTTTCTCTCAGAGTAAAGGAGAATGTTTATACCCATGAAAATGTGGTGGATATGAAGATCAGCTGCAATGACTGTATCTTCCATGTTGCCATCAATGAGTCGGATCTGGTGGGTATACCGGCTGTCGGAAGAAGATTTAAAGGAAAAATATGGATGCAGGGCAATCTTGAATTCATTGAGAATGATACGGATGGCCAGGCTGATGACGATAACGCAGATGCTGTGGGATAACTCAACAGCATCTGCTTTTTGATTTATGATCAAAACCATAGGAAACCGGAGGGTATACAGATATGCTGTTGATTTAACGATTTATCATTGCATTGAGCTAAAGCGTTATGTATAATCAGACAGAAACGGATTATAGGAAATACTCTGGAGGAAAAAAATGGTTCTTTCACAGATAATAATAGAATTACTGAAAGGTCTTGCCGTATCGGTAAGGATTTTTTTGATAACACTTCTTTTCAGTCTTCCGCTGGGACTTGTCATAGCCTTTGGAAGGATGTCGAAGAATAACATTATCAGCAGCATAACAAAGATATATATATCCATAATGAGGGGCACACCTCTTATGCTTCAGCTTTTTGTTGTGTATTACGGACCTTACTATCTCTTTAATATAAAGCTTAGTCCCACATACAGAAATTCTGCTGTTTATATTGGTTTTATAATCAATTACGCTGCCTACTTCGCGGAGATCTACAGATCCGGAATACAGTCAATGCCTGTCGGGCAGTACGAGGCTGCCGCACTTCTCGGATACAGCAAATTCCAGACCTTTGTGAGGATCATACTTCCGCAGGTTATCAAACGAATACTTCCGTCTGTTACCAACGAAGTTATAACCCTTGTTAAGGATACCTCCCTGGCCTTCTCCATCTCTGTAATGGAAATGTTCACAAAGGCAAAAGCATTGTCCTCAAGCCAGACCTCCATGACACCGCTTATAGTTGCGGGATTGTTTTACTATGTGTTCAATTTCGTGGTGGCATTCCTAATGGATAAGGCAGAAAAGAAACTTGACTACTATAAATAAAAAGCCGGATTTTCTGTGAAAATCTGATTTGCAGCATCGCCTCTAAAGTAAATAAATTCTATATGGGGCGATGAACTTCAATAACGGAGAAAATAAAATGAATCTTTTGGAAATGAAGCATGTGAAAAAAAGCTTCGGTAATCTGCAGGTGTTAAGAGATATAAGCCTTGAAGTAAAAGATGGTGAAATAGTATCCATCATCGGACCATCCGGTTCAGGAAAGTCCACACTTTTAAGATGTGCAACTCTTTTGGAAACAATGGACTCCGGTACACTAAAGTATGAAGATATCATAGTTGCCGAGAATGATCCTAACGGTAAGTCGGTATATGCTGACAAAAAAACCATAAGAAAAGTAAGTTCTGTATTCGGATTGGTTTTCCAGCAGTTCAATCTGTTTCCGCACTGGAACGTTATGCAGAATGTTACTGACGCGGTAATAAATGTCCAGAAAAAATCAAAAGCCGAAGCTGAGAAGACCGGAATGGAACTTCTGGAAAAGATGGGCTTAAGTGATAAAGCAAATTACTACCCTTTTCAGCTTTCCGGAGGTCAGCAGCAGAGAGTAGCCATAGCAAGAGCTCTTGCCCTTAATCCAAAGGTCCTCTTCTTCGATGAGCCAACCAGTGCCCTTGATCCGGAGCTTACGGGAGAAGTCCTGAAAGTCATCAAATCCCTGAAGGACTTAAAAATCGCCATGGTCATAGTAACCCATGAAATGTCCTTCGCGAGAGACATTTCCGATAAAGTCATCTTCATGGCCGACGGAGTAATCGTTGAACAAGGCTCCGCCGAAGAAGTCTTCAACTCTGAAAACGAACGCATGCAGACCTTCCTCGGCCGCTACAAGGATATACTGTAAAGCTGTCGAATTAATTGTTTAGCACATTGACTGCAGATTCAGTGATACATGATATGAGTCATCCCTTGAGCTTATTCTTGATGACTGCAAATCGGAATTAACCGGTATGAGTCATAGTGCTATTACGGAAAGCAAGTGCAATGTGGATAAATCAAAAAAACAGGCTAAATAAAGATGAAATACAGCAGGATTTGAATTTTTTCACACAAAATGTGGAAAAAATCCCATAATTGTGGACAACAATGTGGACAAATAAAATATTGCATAAAACATGTGGATAAAATTTGTAAATATATAGAAAATGGAAGAAAATGCAAGGGATGGGTGGCTAGGGCTGCGAACATGATGAGCCGGATGTTCTTTCAACTTCGTGGCCCGTCACCTGTCCCTTGCATTTTCTGTACCATTTCACAATTTCCCGCATTTCCCCCAATACATAACCAAAAACTATGGCAAACTTTCAAAATTTATATATAATTGTTGTGTAATGTATTGCCACATTTCAAAACCTTAGATATACTCTTTAAAGTTTTGGAAAGAAAGCGGAAACGCTGTGAAAATTCATGCGAAGCTAAACGCTTCAAGCCAGGAGGAGAAGAATGAGAAAATCTATTTCTTTAGTTATGGCTGCTTTAATTGCGGCATCAGCACTTGTAGGTTGCGGATCAACAACAACCGCACCTGAAGCAACAAAGGCAGCAACAGAGGCAGCACAGGAGACAAACGCTGCAGCAGAGGGAGAGAAGAAGGAAGAAGCTGTAGAAGCACCTGCAGATGCAAAGGACATTGAGGTACTTAATGTAGCATTTGTTCCATCACGTGAGCCGGACGAGATCGTTACAGCTACAGAGCCTCTTAAGGAGATGATCAAGAATGAGATGGCTCCTCTTGGTTACAACATTAAAGATGTTAATATCACAGTAGGAACAAGCTATGAAGCGGTTGGTGAAGGACTTGCTGCCGGAACTATCGATATCGGATTCATCCCCGGCGGAACTTATATCCTTTATGATCAGGATGCAGAGGTTCTTCTTACAGCCACAAGAGACGGACTTTCTATCGACAGTGATAATCCAAAGGACTGGAACGATCAGAAGCCTACAGAGGGTGTTGATAAGCAGGTAACCTTCTACCGTGCACTTATGATCACAGGTCCTTCAGATAACGGTAAGGCTGTTGCGGAGAAGGTTAACAACGGAGAAGAGCTTACATGGGAAGACATTGACGGTCTTAACTGGGGTGTAATGGGACCTACATCTTCAGCAGGTTACATTTATCCGGCACTTTGGATACAGAAGAAATTTGGAAAGAATATCACAGATCTCTCACATGCTGTAGAGTGTGATTCATATGGTACAGCTTTCGCACGTCTTGCTCAGGGTCAGATCGATGTTCTTTGCACATATGCAGATGCTCGTCGTGACTATGTTGAGAAGTGGAATGATGAGTATGCAATGGAGAATTCAATCTGGGATGATACCAATGTTATCGGTGTCACAGAGGGAATCTACAATGATACAATCTCAGGTTCAAGAGTATCAGACGTTATGATGGATGAAGATTTCAAGGCTGCTTTCAAGAAGGCTATGATCAACATCGGAAACACAGATGAAGGTAAGGAGGTTATCGCAATCTATACCCATAAGGGTTATGTAGAGGCTAATGACTCTGACTACGATTCTGCTCGTGATGCTCAGAATCTTATCAAGGAACTTCGTCTTGGTCAGAACTGATAGAAGCGGTACACGTTAATAATTCGGAAAGTCCGCAGAATGCTTGCATTCATGCGGACTTTCTTTCTATGTTGAATAAAGTACCGGGGGATATTTACCATTAGCAGGAAATAGTGAAAAAATCAATGACCTACTAATTATTTAATATTTTTTATCCGATATTAGATGTGAGTGCTTAACGAGTTAAACATTCACATGGAACATTGGGTTAAATTAATCATTTATATAACAGGAAAAGGAAATAACCATGATTAAGTTTGAGGATGTAGGAAAAAGATATCCAAATGGCTATGAAGGTCTGAAGCATATCGATCTCGAAATAGAACAGGGAGAATTCGTAGCCATCATCGGTTTGTCGGGAGCCGGTAAGTCAACATTGATCCGAACCATAAACCGTATGCATGATGTAACCAGCGGAAAGCTCACTGTGGATGGAACCGATGTTATGAGCCTTTCGGGAAAGAGTCTTCGTCGTTTCAGAAGAAAGGTAGGAATGATCTTCCAGTCCTTCAATCTTATTACACGTACCACGGTTATCAATAATGTACTTACTGCATTCGTTCCTGATATGCCCTGGTATCGTTCTGTTTTCGGAATATATAATCAGGAAGAAAAGATGAAAGCCCTGGAGGCTCTTGATAAGGTTGGAATCCTTGATAAGGCATTTGTCCGTGCGGATCAGCTTTCCGGAGGACAGCAGCAGAGAGTTGCCCTAGCCAGAACCCTTGCCCAGAATCCCGAGATAATCCTTGCGGATGAGCCGGTTGCCGCCCTTGATCCGGTAACCGCAAAGCAGGTCATGAATGATTTTACACGTATCAATAAGGAAATGAATATAAGTATCCTTATCAATATCCACCATGTGGACCTGGCTCTTAAGTACTGTTCAAGAGTTATAGGTATCAATGCCGGAGAAATCGTTTATGACGGACCCGCAGCAGAGGTTGATAAAGAAGTCCTCAATAAGATCTACAAGGGAGGACGGGAGGAACACGAATGAGTATATACGATAAGATCTTCCCGCCTAAGAAGTACACTCTGGATAATGGAAAATCTGTTGAGCAGAAGAGCTCCAGAGCTCCCATTTATGTTATCCTCGTACTTCTTATGAGTTATATTTCCATAAAGATAACAGGCTTTGATCCGGCTGTTCTTGCCAAAAGAGGCAATCAGTTTTTTGTTATCTTAAGCCGTATGTTTCCACCTGAATACGGATACTTCAGCAACATAGTTAATCCGATCCTGGATACAGTTAAGATGTCTCTTCTCGGATCAGCACTGGGTTCCATATTATGTCTGCCCTTTGCAATGCTGGCATCCACCAACATTTGCAAAAACCGTGCAGTTGTTGCGGTTATGCGACTTATTTTCAGTATCATTCGTACACTGCCTACACTTGTAAGTGCTCTTATAGCAACATTTATATTCGGTCTCGGAACCATAGCCGGAACCACAGCTATTGCGATATTTTCATTTTCCTATATCGGAAAGATCATGTATGAGGAGATTGAGACTGTGGATATGGGAGCTTTTGAGGCTATGGAGGCCATGGGATTTAACAGGACAGAGGCTTTTATACATGCCATAGTTCCACAGGTAATGCCGGCATTCCTTTCAAACAGCCTTTACAATTTTGAAGGAAATGTTCGTTACGCTGCCGTACTCGGTTATGTCGGAGCCGGTGGTATCGGTCTCATTCTCAATGAGCAGCTTGGATGGAGAGAGTATCCAAATGTCGGAATGATCCTCCTGGTGCTTTTTGTGACTGTGTTTATCATCGAGTCTGTAAGCCGCTATGCGCGAAAGAAGCTTGTTTAAGGAGGTGCTCGTATGAATGAAAGAATTTTAAAAGCATATGAGAGCCGTCCCAAGGACTGGATCTGGCACCTTGCTATCGCGGTTATCGTTATAGGACTTCTTATATGGAGTCTTGGTGCCATGGAAACCTCAGGCGCCAGTGCAAATGGCGGAAAAATGGCCATTAACATACTGAACGGTATAGTTCACCCGGATCAGAAGCTTTTGTTCAATCTCACAAAGGAAGGCGTTCTGTACCTTCTTTTGGAGACTATCTGTATCGCCTTTATGGGAACAGTTGTGGGTGCGATCTTTTCGATCCCCCTGGCATTTATATCAGCCAGCAATCTGACACCAAAGCCGGTTGCATTTATCGGACGTATCCTCATCATGATCATACGTACAGTGCCTGCCTTCGTATATGGACTTATGTTCATCAGAGTTACAGGTCCCGGTCCCTTTGCGGGTCTTATGACAATGTCTGTGACCTCCATAGGTATGGTTTCCAAGATGTATATCGAAGCCATCGAGGATCTGGACACAAAAATCCTGGAGTCACTGGATGCCATGGGCTGTTCAACCTGGCAGAAGATACTTTACGGTATCCTTCCGCAGCTCATGCCGAACTTTGCTTCAACGGCTATCTATCGTTTTGACATTAACCTGAGAGATGCAACCGTTCTTGGTCTTGTTGGTGCCGGTGGTATCGGTGCACCGCTTATTTTTGCCATGAATGCATATCGCTGGAATGAAGCGGGTTCCATATTGATCGGTCTTGTGGTGCTGGTTCTTATCGTAGAGTGGATCAGTACGAAGATCCGTGTTAAGTTAACAAGAGGTTAATAAAGATGGGCGGAGAGTTTTCTCCGCCTTTTACTGACTTATGATACGAAGATAAATATCTTATGTGATATCCGGACCAGTTCCTATGCCTTCAGGCTATGCCGTATGGGAAACTATCCATTTGGCACATGTATAGATAATGTTTTTGGAGAATTGTAAATGAAAAGCTTTGAGATTTATTTTACTTCCGATACTCATGGAAAGGTCATGCCGGTGGACTATGCAACAGGCAGTAAAAAAGACTGTGGACTTTTAAATGTCGCCCGGGATATACAGAAAAGAAATGCTGAAGTATCCATCGAAAATGGCAGTTTGTTGACTAATGCGCCGGAAACATACAGAACCGTAAGCATTGAGGAAAACAAAAGGTTTTTTAAAGAAACGGAAGTAACTGTTGAAAAAGAGATACTGGTAATGGACGGAGGAGACAGTCTTCAGGGAACTCCGCTTATAACAAACTATATGGAGAATCCACAGAAGTTTTCCTGCCATCCTGTGGCTGAGGCTTTTAACGCCATGGGGCTTGATTTTTACACCCTGGGAAATCACGATTTTAATTTCGGCTACAATGTTATACGTGATTATGTTAATGTCATGAAGGGAACACTTCTTATAGCCAATTTAGAGGATCTCCGCGGGGAGATAAGATATAAAAGATTTGTTATATGTACTCTTCCAAACGGTCTGAGACTTGGTATCACAGGAGTTGTTACAGATTATGTTAATGTATGGGAGCAGCCGGAACACCTGACAGAGCTCAGGGTTACGGATTCATTTGAGGCCGCTTCAAAGGTTTATGAGGAGATGAAAGAGGCAGGCTGTGACATTACCATACTGATATATCATGGCGGCTATGAGGAAGATCTGGTAACCGGAGCGAGTCTTACTGACAGCAGAGAGAATATAGCCTGTGAGCTGTGTAGGAAGCTTAATTACAACCTGATACTTACAGGACACCAGCATATGTCTGTTCCGGGACTCGACCTTTACGGAACCTGGAGTGTCCAGCCTTCTGCCAATGCTGAGGAGTTTATATATCTTAAGGCTGACTATGATGAAGACGGAAAAACAGAGTTTTCTTCAAAACTTCTTAAGACAGGTTCAGAAACGGATGAGGCAGTTAAGGAAAAGATAATGCCTCTGGAGGAAAGCACTGAAAAGTGGCTGGATCAGACAGTCGGAGAGTTTGACAAAGAGATAAAGCCGGAAAATAAACTTGAGATCGCTCTTCGCGGAAGTAAGGTTGCGGCTCTTTTTAATCAGGTACAGATGGAATCGGTTGAGTGTGATTTTTCCTGCACAAGTCTCGGAAACGATGAAACAGGCTTTAAGAAGAGTGTAAGTATAAGGGATATTTACGCGGCATATACATTTGCCAATACCTCGGTGGTGAAGGAAGTTACAGTGGATATCCTTAAGGAAGCACTGGAAAGATGCGCACAGTATCTGGAGCTCGATGAAGAAGGAAAGCCATACATTTCGGATGTTTTTATGAAACCGAAGATCGAGCATTACAATTATGATTTTTATGCGGGGCTTGACTATGCTTTTGACCTGAGAAAGCCTGTGGGCAGCAGGGTTGTACGTTTAAGGAAGCTTGACGGAACAGAGCTTGAAGAAGGAAAAAAATACCGTCTTGTGACTTCGAACTACAGAGCCACCGGAACCGGAGGATATGAGATGATCGGTAACGCCAAGGCGGTGTATGAGGATGCCGATAATGTTCAGGATCTTCTGGTGGAGTATATAAGGAAACATCCGAAACTCACTGTTCCTGACAACTACAGGTTTATGGTACTGTACTAAAAAAACACCGGATGAATCGGTGTTTCTTCAGATTCCCGGATGGGGGTACATTGATCGTTTTTTCAGATTTCCGGTTATAGAGGCATTGATCGGTGTTTCTTCAGGTATCCGCAGATGGACCGGGGGGACGGGGTTCGTGGACCATTTTGATAAAA
>JAGAGL010000064.1:0-13695 GCA_017627595.1 Oribacterium sp.
CCTCTTTTTGACTCCATGTTCCGATATATACTCAGCCAGACTGTAGATACCATGAGTGCGGATACCACTAAGCTTAACAGTGTAATGGGATCAATTTTGAATATCATTTACAGGGATTATCATCTTGATATATCGAAGGAAAAGTCTGAAGTCAAAGGCAAAAATATAAGGCCTGTCCGTGAATTTATAGAAAAAAATTATGCCCTGAATCTCTCAATAGACGGACTTGCAAAGGAATTCTTTATAAGCCCTTTTTATCTATCAAAAAAATTCAAGGCAGGAACCGGTTTTACAATAAATCAGTACATAATAAGTTGTCGTATGGGAGAAGCCCAAAGACTCCTTATTTTCTCAGATAAACAGATAAAAGATATTGCTCTTGATTGTGGCTACGATAGCCTTCCTTATTTTTACACAACTTTCAAAAAATATGCAGGCTGTACCCCACAGGAATATAAAGAAAAATATAGAAATAATTAAAAAAAGTCGCATATTCTCGATATATTTAATTAGAATCCCATCATTTTTTCAATCCATCCTGAATACCGGCTCTAGTTTAGGCTGGGCTCCGGTCTCCGGATCCATGACAAGTTCAAGTATGTCTTTCATGTATTCATTCCATTTATCAACAACAGAACTTTCTGCCTGGGTTTTTTCGGCGAACGCCACTCCCTTTTTGCATTCATAGTATCCGAAAAGCTCATCACCGTCTGCAAATATCGTATAATTCACGATTCCCGCTTCATTAAGGACACGGAGCATATCGGACCAGATTTCATTATGTCTTCTTATATATTCTTCTTTACATCCAGGTTTAATGCGCCCACGCCATGCCATTCTTTCCATGCACTTTTCTCTTTGAGGATCATACATCTCCACATCAAATGCTTCGGAGACTGCTTTTCTGAATTCCCAAAGATCTTTATATACTCCTGCTGCTATAAGCTGTGCACCGATGTTTCCTATTGCCGTAGCTTCAGAAGGACCTGCTATCACTTTTATCCCTGCTTCATTTGCTGTGAGCTCATTAAGCCACCCGGCCTTTGATCCTCCCCCGACAATATGAAGGGTATTATAGCTTTTATTTGAGATATCTTCTATCTCTCTGATGGCTTTTCCATAACAGACCGCAAGAGACCTGTAGATAACTCTCGCAATATCCCATGGCGTTTCCGGTATCTGCTGTCCGGACTCACGACAGGCTGCCTTAACCTCTTCTATCATGGAAACCGGCGCAAGAAATCTTGAATCATTGGCATCCACAACAGAATCACATAGCGCCTCTTTGGCCCTTGTACAAAGGTTTCCAAAGCTGAAGTCATTATCTTCTACTGATGCAGACTTATATGAATCAGACATCAGCTCCCTCTGAACAGACTGTATCATCCAAAGTCCCATGATGTTTTTCAAAAAGCGGAATCTGTGATCATAGCCACCTTCGTTTGTAAAATTGGCCTCCTGAGCCTCTCCCGATAGTTCAGGTGACAGAAGTTCTGTTCCAAGAAGTGACCATGTTCCGGAAGATATATAAAGCACATCCTCTGAGGTCGAAGGCACACTCATAACCGCTGATCCTGTATCATGAGTCGCAGGAAGTATAACCTTACAATCAAAACCAACATATGCTGAAACCTCAGTGCGAAGGTTTCCAACAAAGCTTCCCGGCATAGATAATTCTCCGAAAAGTATCTCCGGGAAACCCAACTTCTCAATAAGCTCCCTGTCCCAGTCGCAGCTCTTCGCATCCACAAGCTGAGAAGTTGAAGCATTGGTGTACTCCTGTTTCTTAACTCCAGTTAGTAGGAAGTTAAGATAATCCGGTACCATAAGCAGGCTCTCTGCTTTTTCAAGCCACTCAGGATGTGTGTCCTTTACCGCTTTAAGCTGGTAGATGGTATTGAAGATCGCCTTTTGGATACCTGTCCTGCCATAAAGCTCTTTTTCCGGTATCAGCTTATAAACTTCGGAATCCTTTCCTTCGGTACGGCTGTCTCTGTAAGCAAAGCAAGGACCTATCTTCTCGTCATTTGCATCCAAAAGGACATAATCCACTCCCCATGTATCGATAGCCATTGACACAGGAATCTTTCCTGCCTCGAAGCACCTTTTCATACCTGTCTTTATCTCACTGAAAAGCCGGTCTGTATCCCATACTTTATGTCCGTCTTCATCATCCATACCGTTAGCAAAACGGTACACCTCTTCCAGGATTATCTTTCCGTTTTCAAGATGTGCAAGGATGTGTCGGCCGCTGGACGCACCGATGTCAACGGCAAGATAATATATATTTTTTTCGCTCATTTTCTTTCACCAAATTTCTGTAAATATATCCGAATTCCACCGGGGAAGATCCTCGCCGACGAGAACCTTCCCCGGTGGATAAACCGATGGTTATGCTCAGTCCTGTGGCATTTCTCCTATAAAACCTGTCTTTTTCTCATACAGGAACTGTTCGTCAATTTCGATTCCAAAGGGCTCGTTAAGCTCCCTGAACTGGGCAGGAGTAATTGTATTCAATTTTTTGTCTGTCATAGACATTACCTTTACAAGTACCTCTGCAGCCTTTTCAACCGTATGCATGAGTCCGAAGGTAATGTCAAAGTCGGTTCCACAGGCAAATGCTCCATGGTGTGCCCAAACAGCAACATCCTTTATCTCCATAACCTTCGCGGTGGCTTCACCGATAAGTTTTCCGCCGCAGAGGAGCCATGGAATGACGCCGATTCCCTTAGGGAACACAACCGGACATTCTGTAGCCATCTCAAAGATCTCTCTGGTGAACACTCTGTCATTTAAAGGAAGTACATAGGTAAGGGCGATAACATTAGCAGGGTGACAATGATAAACCACTCTTATGTTCTCATCTCTCTTCTTGCAAACCTCAAGATTCATAAGATGTGTCGGAAGTTCAGACGTAGGCTTGCCACCGTCAATAAGTCCCCACACTATCTGATATTTTGTTCCGGTTTCATCAAGACGTATGATGCAAATATTCTCCTCAGGAGTTGTCTGCATGTTTCTCATATACTTTCCTGAACCTGATACCATAAAATATTCATTCTTGAGATCCGGAACTTCTGTTCCAAGTTCCTTCCAATCACCGTCGAATCTGAATTCTCCCTCGAGGTCCTTTACTTCCTCATCCTTCATTCTGTAGCTCAGGTTTCCTCCATTTCTCTCATGCCATCCCTGGTCGAAGCCATCCTGACACATTCTGGTAAAACCCTTTAATATTTTTGAATCTGTAACTTTCATTTTATATCTCCATAAAATCTATTTTTTTAAAACAGGAATCAGCTTCTCTTTGAGAGCACCTCTGTCTCATACTTTCTGCAATCCTCGAACCAATCATCCTCCTTGAGAACGCCCTGCTTCTCACAGTAATAATCCCAGATATCTCCGAAAGGCAGAGTCTTAACTCGTTCCCTAAGGCTCATAAGCTCTGTAAAGTTACGCTTGACCTGAAGCTCCTTAAGCTTCTCATTCGGTGTGAGACACGCATAGAGAAGAGCCTTCTCCATGTTTCTCATACCATTTGTCCATGCTGAAACTCTGTTGATGGAGGCATCAAAGTAGTCCATACCGATGAAGAACCTTTCGGCATCATTACGTACAATCTCAAGTGCAAGTTCACGGAGATCATCATTAAACAGAACCACATGATCAGAATCCCAGCGAACCGGACGGGAAACGTGAAGAGCAACCTTATCATTGAATAAAAGCATTGAAGAAAGCTTGTCTGCCACATTCTCTGTAGGGTGGAAATGTCCTGTATCCAGGAGACAGTAGATGCCATTTTGGGCCGCATAGTTCATATAGAACTCATGTGAACCCACAGTCATAGACTCCATTCCGATGCCGAACACCTTGGACTCAACCGAAACCTTGACCTTCTCTTTGTCGTATGGTGTACTAAGGATCTGATCCAGAGAATCCTTAAGTCTTGCGCGAGGTCCCTTTCTGTCAGCGGGGATATCCTTAAAGCCATCAGGAATCCAAATATTCATAAGGCAGGGAACTCCGGTCTCTGTTGCAAGGTATTCTGAAATCTTAAGTGACTGGATGCCATGCTGTATCCAGAACTTGCGAACCTCTTCATTTTCAGAAGAAAGTGTAGCGCTCTCTGCCATCGGATGGCTGAAGAATGTCGGATTGAAATCAAGTCCAAGGCCGTTTTTCTTTGCAAGCTCAGCCCACTTTTTAAAATGCTTCGGTTCAATATTGTTTCTATCTACCCACTCACCATCATCGAAAATTGCATAATTTGCATGAAGATTCAGTTTGTGATGCTTACCCGGTACGTAGCTGAGAACCTTCTCGATATCATTGAAAAGCTCCTCCGGTGTACGTGCACTGTAGGGATAATTACCGGTTGTCTGAATACCTCCAGTGAGGGCACCCTTCTGGTCAAAACCTCTTACATCATCTCCCTGCCAGCAGTGAATGGATAATGTTATCTTCCCTGTATCCTCAATGGCCTTTAAAACATCAACTCCTACTGACTCGTATCTCTCTTTTGCTGCCGCAAATCTCTCCTGTGTTGTCATTTTATTTCTCCTTTTCAAATATTCAATTCATTGTGTTTTTATTATATTTAGTCTATATTTGTTTTATAAGGTCATGTTTTGAAGTATTTTACGTCCTTATTTGCATTATTGCCCTAAGTGAGGAGCTCATATGAAGAAGGAACTGCTGACTCAGCTTTCAATGCTGACTTCCGAAGAAAAAGAACTGTTAAACGGTCATCAGACTATTGACCGTTCCATATACTATGCGCCTGAAAAGGGAGATAACAATTCCGTCATCGACCATAAAAGGATCCTCACCGACGGAAAACTCATAGACATTCGTCCCCACACACGATTTGTGCATTTTCCAAAACACACCCACAACTATATCGAGTTCGTCTATATGTGTGCGGGCAGTACAAAGCACCTCATTGATGAACAGCCCATCACCCTCATGGAAGGGGATCTCCTCTTTATGAACCAGCATGCTGCTCAGGAAATATTTCCCGCATCAAAAGACGATATTGCAGTAAACTTCATGATCCGCCCGGAATTTTTCGATGAAGTGCTCCCGAAACTAACCGGAGATCGTAACCCCCTGAGAGACTTCCTGATAAGCTGCCTCACCGACAGGGACATGGGTGGAAACTACCTTTATTTCAGTGTTCATGACTTGTTACCGGTTCAGAATCTCATGGAAAATCTCATATGGTTAATGCTCAAAGATCCTGAACGGAAAAGAATCCTTGCACAGCAGTCCATGGCACTGCTATTCGAACATCTTGTCAGCAATGACATAAACATCAGCCTCCCGGAAAACTCATATGAACAGGAACTAATGATAAAACTTTTAAGCTACATCGAAACCGAATATAAAAACGCTGCCCTTTCCGACTTCATCGAAAAGAACAGCGTAGATATTTATACTATGGGGCGAATTATAAAGAAGAACACAGGTAAAACCTTTAAAGATCTTCTGATGGAAAAGCGTATGAAGACCGCCGGCTACCTTTTAAAGAATACTGATCTTTCCACTGTAGATATATCTTTTAACGTTGGCTATGAAAATACTTCATATTTCCACCGACTGTTCAAAGAAACCTACGGCATGTCTCCGAGAAATTACAGGCTCGCCTGAACAAAAAAAACACCAAATACTATTCTTGTCTTTAAGAATAGTATTTGGTGTTTTTTAGTGGTTATGATTGTGTGGCTTTCCTCACGTGAAGATCCTAAAGGATTTAAGTTCTAAGCCTTAGTATACTACTGTATCATATACAGTGTAGCCTTCGATCGAAATTAAAAAAGGTAAACCTGTGGTTTACCCTTAGAAAACCGTTTCTGTGATTAATAGCTGTTTTTAGGATTTGCAGGCTTCCCTGTAAATCCTGTTGAAATATATCATTTCTGCTATTCCTGTGATAGTCCATGAAAAAATATACAGAAGGTAAAGCGACGTAACTGTCTTAAAATATGCAAATACGGTAAAAATCCATATGATACGGAATACACAGGAACCAAGGATAACAATAACAGTTGGAATAAAACTCTTTCCAAGACCTCGCGATGCCGCAATGGAATCATCCATAAATGCAGAAAAACCGTAGGATAAAGCCATTATAGAAAGACGGTACATACCGGCTTCGACAACGGCCTGATCAGTGGTAAATATCCTTAGGAACGGAACTCCAAATATATACAGGCTTAAACCAATGATACTTCCTATTACAAAACTATAGAAAAGACTTATGTGATAAGTTTTTTTGACACGATCCATTAGACCTGCACCATAATTCTGTCCGATGAAGCTTGCTCCGGCTGTGTAAAATGCAGCCATTACATCATAATCAAGCCCGTCTGCATTTTGCGCTGCGGCTGCTCCGGCAACTGTAATTGCATCGAAGGTATTTACTCCGTACTGAACAAAAAGATTAGCAATTTGGAAAATAGCATTAGCTAAACCTGAGGTCAAACTTATGGGAAGAATACGCATTGCAATCTTCCTGTCAAAATTCGCAAAACTTAAGTCTAAGCCGATCATTGCTTTCTCACGAATGATGGAAAACAAAATGCAGAAGGCAGAAAAATACTGTGAGATCACACTTGCAAGTGCAACACCCACCACATCCAGGTTCATGACTATTACAAAGTAAAGATTAAGCAGAATATTAATGAAACCTGATATAGTAAGTAACATCAAAGGCTTACGGGTATTTCCTGCGGCACTGTATGTAGCATTACCGAAGTTGAATATCGAAAGTGCCGGAATCCCAAGAAAATATATGCTTAGATACTTCATCGCGCCGGGTAGTAAAGATGATTTGGTTTTGAGCAACGATAAGACCCATATCTTTGTAACTTCACTGAACAGCATCGTAAAAAGACCTATAATCAGACATAGGGCGAATGCTGTGAACACTGCTATTTTTACTGCTTCATTTTTGCCTTTGCCTATCGTATAAGCCACGGTAACATTTACACCGTTTGCAATGCCGATAATAAAGGTTGTATATAGTGTCACCAGCGTGGTTGTGGATCCCACAGCACCCAGTGCAATCGGTCCCGCAAATCTTCCGACAACTGCAATATCAGAGATATTGAAAAGGATCTGCAGCAGATTAGATGCTATAAGCGGAAGGCTGAACATCAAGATGCCGCTCCAAAGAGGGATTTTTGTTAGATTTTTTGTAGCGTTTGATCTGTTTCTCATTTTGTGTGCTTCCAAGACCCATTTAATACTATACTTACGACTAAAGTAACGAGAGGCATCTCCGAATACTGAAGATATTTATTCAGTACATCCTTTCATGAATTACCTCCTCGTGCTGCATTTTAAACCTATTATACACAGTCTTGTCTCTTTTAACTATTGACTAATTTTTATTTTCACCTAAACTGTGATTCATCATATCGTTTTAAATGAATTTCAGAGGTATATATAATGCATATAAACAGAGAACACGTACTTTCAGCTTTTGATCGTTATACATCCGCCTATGATGTTACGGATGTGAAGGTCAAACTTAAGATAGATCACACTTACAGAGTGGCAGAACATAATGTTGACAGAAACCACTCAAAGACACCTGCGGACTATATCATCGGTCATATCGGTTTTATATACGGACTGGTTTACAGGCAGAGCTTCATAGAGGTCCGTCAGCAGGGCTATCTTGATGAGATGCTGGATTTCAAGAGTGATGTCGAAGACACCAGAGAGAAATTCAAAATGATAAAAGAGACCATAAACAAATACATAGACAGACACATAGAGAGTATCTGATTCCCTCTATTAACGCTATTTTTTGGAGCCTTAATATCTGATATACAGATTCAGATATTAAGGCTCCATTTTTCAAACGACATAAAAACGTCACATTTTTGATTTATATATTTTATTGTTAATTGCCGATAGTCAATTAACATATACTTAATACCCTTAAATAATGGTATTCGTTTTATAATTATTTTCACTTAAGACACTAACGGAGGATAACTATTGATAAAAAAAATAATACCTACAGCCCTGGCTGCGGTCGGCATCACTCTTAGCGGGGCCCTGACTTCCTTTGCGGCCATTCCCCTTTCGGATTTTGGCTCTTCGGTTAATCCAACCCAGATACAGGCAGTCACCAATCAGTACAATATGATCCCTGCCTCCATACGACAGGCTTATGAATCAAGCGGAAATGTCATCTATTTCTTTGATACCAATCCGCTTGTGGACAGTGTTCTGGGCGCATATTCCGGTCAGGAAGGCCGGGAAGCCAAGATCATACTTACAAATCAGGACTATGGCGGAGCAGAAGCCATCACCCATGAAATGGGTCACTACTTCGATGACATCTGCATGGCGGATCAGAATACCAAAATGAAAGTAGTTGTATACAGAGGCATTAAGTTCCTGGTGGCTCAGGAAGGTGACAGATTCATTTCCGATACGGATGAATTCAAACAGATCTTCAGATATGAAGCCAAAAGCTCTCCCGTATCCTCTTACGAGAAGACCGATGCCAACGAATATTTCGCCGGCGCCTTCGGTCTCTACTGCACCGATCCTGACACTCTGATGGCCTATGCGCCTTACACCTACAATTACATCGATAAACTGGTCAAAGAGTTCACCCAGCTTTATCCGGCATCCGCAGAAAACATTGCACTGACAGTCACAATTCCGGCCACCATCGACGAAATCACCGGTGGAGCCACGGTTTCAGGTCTGTATATAAGTAATGGTTCTTCTGCCAATACTTCAGCCCGGGAAACTCTCTCTGCCCCGCCGCTTTCAGGAACCCAGGCTGCCCCGACCACCGGAAATGTCACTAAGGTTTCAGGCGTTTCTTCCAACGGAACCTCCTATACCGGCTATACAAATGTCGACATGGACACAGAGGAAGGTGCAGCCAGCACAAGTCAGTCTGTTGAAACCGCCATGTCCGCCGCTTCCCAGGGCGAAGGCACCAAGACAGTAACCAACGCCGACGGCTCCGTCACTACCACAACTGTTAAGTCCACCCCCTATGGCACACTGGTCTCAGTTGTAACGACATATCAAAGTTCATATTAATCATTGCAAATAAAAAAAGGTGATTGTTCCAACCTCTATTCTTTGGATTTCAGGTCGGAACAATAACCTTTTTTTTATAAAGTTCCCTCCGGGGATGGTTCTCGTCAGTCATATCCATCGAGGACGGTTCTCACCGGCGAGAACCGTCCCCGATGGATTCAGATTAAACTAAGATCAAATAACACTACGCGTATCAATTCCAACAGAATTCATGCTGATCATCACGCTGAAAACAAGAATCGTAAACAACACCGTATGAACCAGCGGATACATCGCCCTTCTGTTCATCCCCGGAAGCTGTTTTCTCTCCCAAAGGCTGAGGATCGGCAGAAAATAGGACATGTACACAAATCTGCTGCTGTACACAAGTCCGCCCATCATCTCCGGTCTTTTCTCAAGATCCTTTATATCCATATAACCAAAAATGAAAACCAAGGCTTCAAAAATCAGAAATGTGTTAGCCAGATTGAATTCCATATTATCTCTCAGTACAAGCCAGTGGTATGTCAATGCCAACACTCCGGGAACAATCGCCTGAAGCCAGGCATACTTTTCCTTCTTTAGTTCTGCTATGAAGCCTCCGGCTGTACCTTTAGCATTGGACATTCCTCCGTCAAATGCTCCTGTGCCTGACGCATCCGAAGCACTGAACCCACCGGCGCCTGACGTATTTGGCGAGCCAAAGCCTCCGGCTGTCTGATGTTTTCTTCTCTTAACAGTTCTTCCGCATCCCGGACACTTATCCGCCTCATCCGGCACGTCACTGCCGCAATTGGTGCATACCCTCATGGGCTTTATACGTATTATGGGATTACCGCACTTAGGGCAGTTACTTGTATGTGCATCTATATCAGCTCCGCATTTAGGACAATTCATTTCAAACCTCATTTGTAATTTTTTAGCTTATATTACTGCTTTACAATTTACCTATTGTACTATAGGAGCCGTAATTTTACATATACATTTTTCAGCTTTACCGGAAACCAAAAACAGAGCCGGAGGGCATCCGTTTTATTGGATGCCTTCCGGCTCCGGACTATTTATAGTCGAATATTTTAATTACTTGTTATCAGCTGTTGCAGCCTTAGCAGCTGTACGTCCTGATACGAAGATTTCTGTGATAGCGTTGCCGCCGAGACGGTTTCCACCATGGATACCTCCGGTAACCTCACCTGCTGCATAGAGACCAGGGATAACCTTGCCGTCCTTGTCAAGAACATGACGGTCAACGTCTACCTTGATACCACCCATTGTATGGTGAGTTGAAGGAGCCAGGAGACGTACGCGAAGCTTAGCATCATCAAGGTTGTATGTATCAGCCTTGTATGATCCGTCATCGTTCTTTTCTGCATCACCGATAAGTGCTGAGAACTGCTTCTTTGTAACATCCTTAGGCTGTGTTCCGCTCATGATAGCCTGATCGTAATCCTTGATTGTCTCGATCACAGCATCAGCATCGGTATCGAAACCGATCTCCTTGAAGAGATCAGCAAGCTCGCCGATAGTTCTTACATACTGTCTGCCTTCAACATCCTCATCCTTGTATGGATATGGTCCGGGGATAGGAACTGCTGCATTAGCGATCTCGATGAATACGCCCTTGTGGCCCTTCCACTCGATACCATTCTTGAACTCACCAAGAGAAAGAACGTCACGCTCAGAAGTCTCATCTACGAAACGGTTACCTGTTGTAGGGTTAATGTAGATAGCGTAATCTCCGCCACCAAATGCAAGGTCACCATCATCTACCCATGAAATAGGCATAAGCTGTGTGAAACCTTCACCTGTTGTTGCGGCACCTGCTGCCTCAGCCATCTTGATACCATCACCCTGAAGTGATGAACGGTTTGTTGTCTCAAGCTTATCGTTGAGATATTCGCTTGACCAGTACTCATTGGTCTCAACAACCTTAGCGATATTTGCAGCGAAACCACCGGTTGAAAGGATAACACCCTTTGTTGCATGAGCAACTACAGGAGTTCCATCATACATTGTAGCCTTAACGCCTGTTACACGACCGTCTTCAACGATGAGCTCTTCAGCGTTTGTACGTGTCATGATCTTGTTTGCTTCATTAGCATTCTTGAATGCGGTCATAGGAGCCATGAAGTATGTTCCCCATCTTCCGCCGTACTCTTCTGTCTTTCCATCGCCGTCAGCATCGACATTAGCACCGATGAACTGGTTCTCTCTGTACCAAAGAGCACCGATAAGTGTAGGCTGTGTATCCTCTACGAAGGTTGAACCCATTGACTCGAGCCAAGGCTTGATATCCTGACCGTCTGTGATGAACTGAGTTACGAGATCAACATCACCATAGATCCATGATGACTTGTCAGCACTCTGACGAAGTCCGCCATAGTAAGTCTGGAAGATATGAAGGTTCAGAGTTGAGAAAAGTGTAAGATCAGACTCAGGTGTTCCTGCATCAAGCTTAGGCTGTGCCCAGTCAAGATAAGCCTGGATCTCTTTCTTAAGAGCCTGGAGAGTAGGAAGATAATCCTTAACTACACCATGCTTTGAAAGCTCTTCGATATCGCCGGCTACATACTCGTGATCATTGTAGTAGTCAGCGTCAAACTCGTCCTCAGACCAGTTAAGGATAACCTTTAACTCATCGATACATCCCTTAACTGACTTAACCTTATTATACTCCTTTCCGTCGAAGCCCTTGCCTGTAGTTGCATCAGGGTTCTTCTCATCCCATACGAGATAAGGCATAACTGACTGATACTGACCACCGGATACAAGTGTGTTACCACCGACCTGAGCATTCTTCTCGATAACGAGAACTGTGTTGCCGTCCTGAGCTGCCTGAGCTGCTGCGGAGATACCTGCTCCACCTGCACCAACTACTACAACATCATAGGTCTCTTCGATAGTATCCTGTGCCTTTACTTCAATTGCATTGTTTGTAAATGCATCCTTGTTTGTTACACCTGCCTGGTCAGCTGCATCATTAACAGCTTCCTTGATAGCTCTTGATGAGAATGTAGCACCGGAAACGCTGTCAACACCTGTTCCGTTTGCTGCAATGATATCATTGATAACGATATCGAATGCAGGAGTACCAACCTGGTCTGTTTCCTTTGAATCCTTAACTTCGATTGCTGTTACGCTCTTGTCATCGAAAGTTACATCAACTGTAACTTCGCCATTGTAACCTGTTCCCTTACCTGTGTAAGTTCCGGCTGTGAACGCGAGAGGTGCATCATTTGCTACTGTTGCCTCACCCTTCTGTGCAGCCTCAATAGCCTTTGCAGCTGCTGCCTTAACAGCAGTTGATGTTACGGTTGCTCCTGAAACACCATCGATCTCTGATGACTGTGCAGTCTTAACCTGGGAAGCAAGTTCCTCAAGGGCTGCTCCGCCTACTGTAGGTGTCTCATCCTTTCCTTCAATCTGTACATCTGTGATCTCACTATCTGTTGTTGTGATAGTTACTGTCACCTTTCCGCCAAAGCCCTGCTCTGAACCGGAATATGTTCCGGCAACAAAGCTTCCTGCTGCTGCCGCTTCTGTTGTTTCCGCTACGGCTGTTGTTGCTGCTTCTGTTGCAGCCGCTGTGGTTGCTGCAGGCGGTTGCTGAGCAGTACAAGCTGTCATTGATGCAACAAGCCCTATGGCCATTGCGCCCTTAAAAATTCTTTTCATTCTTCTCCTCCTAGAGTATAGAATATATACTAAAATACTAATATATTTAAACATATTAGACAGTGAATATCAATTTGAAAGCGGTTACAATAGTACAACTTTTTGTGAATGATATATCATTAACCATGATTGTTAACTTCCAGAAATTTCACGGCTACACACCTGCATAATTCACTCAAACGGCAGCTCCTCGTATGCCTTCATCGCCTTTTCGAGTTTGACAATCTTATCATTCATTGCATCCTTGTTGACCGTACGTGCCATCTTATGCCCCCTTCAGTGCATCATTTATTTTTCCTGTATTTTCAAGGTTTTTGCCCGTTTGGTTGTTCACAATCCATCGCTAGTTGTACAAAGGGGTTGGAAGTTCACATATAAACACTTCTTTCCGAAGGACACATAAGACCATTCGAGTGAAGGGCAAAGCGCTTAATTGTCAAGTATCCATGATAAACCACGGTCTAAATAAGCATTCCAAAATGTCCAGTTATGCTTTCCGGGTCCGTCCTCGAACAGGAAATCGGCATTTTCTTTCCTGAGAAAATCTCTGAAATCTATATTTGCATTATATAATTCAGGAGCATCCTCTGTGCCGATGGCCATATACAATCTCGGGATTTTTCTGCCCTCTTTCTTTAGTTTCGCATACTGAACCTTTGGATTCTTTTCCGATTCCATAAGCCTGGACAGATCTCCAAATACATCTGTAAGCATTTCAACAGACATAAGGCTTGTTGCCGCAGCATCTTTCCTTGCAATGTCCTCCAAATGTATCGCCGAAGATAAGGCTATGCACTGTGAAAATCTTTCAGGATAGGCAAATGCGGTATGGATCGCTCCATAGCCGCCCATGGATAATCCCCCAATAAGTGTATCCTCCCGATCCGCAAAGTATCCGAAGACCTTATGTATATAGTCCGGAAGCTCTTCACCTACAAATTGACAGTAATTGCCGCCAACATACCC
>JAGAGL010000001.1:0-2952 GCA_017627595.1 Oribacterium sp.
CGGAATCAGGAGCCAATCGTAGAAAGGATAACTATGAGCGGCTATGAATTCGATCCAAAAGATAAAGATGGGAGTTTAAGGGACAGGTTTGACTGTTACTGCAAGGAGGTGATTGGTCGAGCAGCACACAACCTGGTATTCAAACAGGCACAGTACCTGATCCTTCATTTTGGCGGCGGTGAGATAGATCCGTCGATGATGATGCATGAAGATGAGCATTACAACCTGTACGCAGTAAAGATGACGGTACGGGGCAAGGATGTCTTCATTGGAGATGAGCGCCTTGCTAGAATGCTCCCCAAATTACAGAAACGAAAGCGTGAGATTTTACTTATGTATTACCTGCTGGATATGACGCTTGAGGAAATCGCTAACGAGCTGGGCATTGAGTACGAGACAGTAAAATCTACAAAATCGAAGGCGATTAAAGAATTGAGGAAAGGAGCGGCAAGTGAAAGTGAAGAGGCGTAAATATACTCCGCCGGAGGCTGATCTAATCAGGCCAGCTATTACCGGCAATATTGTTGCGCTGTTTGATGTAAGAGCGCACTATGACAGGCTTATGCGTTATAAGTTGAACAAAGAGATAATGACCTTGTCAGAGGCTATAGGCTTCAGCCCCGATATGTTTGACTTTGACAATCTCCTCGGGGATGTTGGCGTTATCCTCGATAACGCAGTAATGAACTTTAAGGAATAATCAACTATAACGATAACTCCTGATTCCTATCGCCTTCATTATTTATTATTTGTCATTCTCATAAGGTGTATAAGCCTAAAAGCGGTGTAGCAGCTGCAGGTGTCGCTTATGTACCTTTCGGGCTGACAAGTCCGGCGTTAGGAATTACCACCGTAACGGTGGCACTGAACTTTGAAAACTGAATATTGTTGTACTTTGCAGAACAACCGGAGCGTTAAGCCAAACAGCAAGTACGCCATGATGCGGCTCTTATATTTAGGAAGAAAAGCGAATTTCTCTATGAGCTGTGGAGCGTCGTATATGTTGCTGAGAATGGGATTGGGGATCCTATGGCGATGATGCGTTCCTTAGTTAAAGTTACTTCCCCGAAGAGTGGGGGCTGATGAAGCTGGTGGAATTCCAATGTGATCTGTACCCAGGATCACTGCAAAGTATTTTTTTAAAAGAAAAGGTTTGTCGGTCAATAAAAGCGCATTTGCGAAAGAAAATTCGAGTTTAAGGGGATAAGTGCGCCTTTATTGGCTGATTAGCCATGAAATATTATAGCGAGAGGAGCATAAGCCTATGGCAAAACGAAAAGAAGTCGAGGAACTTGTAAAGTGCGAGTTTCATGACACGGTATTCTATATCTCGAATGAGGTTCTTGCGGAAGTTCTTCTGCGGATGCCGTTTAAGGGCAGGATTTATTACAGATATAATGAGGCTGCCGATTTATATGGCATTAGTGAAAGCAAGATGAAGATACTTTCCAAAGAGGCAGAAGCTGTCAGAAAGCCGGATGGAGTTGCACTGGTCAATATCCGTGTGATGGATCAGTTTATGGAGGACTGTCATTAAGATGGACTCGGTAAATATAGAAGTTGCGGATATGGTAAAGTGTGAATTCCATGGAAACACCTTCTATATTACCAATAAGGTTTTATCGGAGGTGCTTCTTAGAATGCAGTTAAAAGGGCGGCATTTGTACAGATATGAAGAGGCTGCTCTTTTATATGGTGTGAGTGAGAGTAAAGTGAGGATACTTGCGAAAAAGGCTCATGCCATCAGGAGGCAGGATGGTTCAGCTTATGTGGACAGTACCATACTGGATGAATTCATAAGCAGAAAACTATAGATCGTGGAAGAGATTTTGCGTGGCAAAAAGTCCTTGACATTGTGACGGACAGAAACTATAATGGTACATAGCTGAAAGGAGGTGCGCTGATTTGGCAAAGATGGGAAGGCCGAAGATCGAAAAGCCGAAAGCTAACAAGATTTCGATTCGATTCACGGACGAAGAGTATGAAGAGCTAAAGAAGCGTGCAGACCAAAGCGGACAGACCATAACAGAGATCATACGTCAGGGTGTCAAGATAGCTATCGGCGCTAAGGCGTAATTTTGCAAAATGCTCTTTCCTATCTTCACAGGAAAGGAAAGAAGAATGGCAAAAGCAAGAAAAGACTCCAAAGGGAGGGTATTGCATAAGGGCGAGAGTTACGAGAAGGACAGGAACCTTTACCGCTATACATTCACAGATCAGTTCGGGAACCGGAAGAGTATTTACTCCAAGGATTTGCACGAATTGAGGCAGCGTGAGAAGCGGATAGAGAAAGACAAGCTGGATGGGCTTGATATATATGCCCAAGGACACGCAGATGTGAACTATGTTTTTGATCGTTACATCTCAACCAAGTCCGGCAACCTTCGTGGAACTACGATGTCGAATTATGTATATACCTATGACCGCTATGTAAGGAACGGTTTCGGCAAGAAGAAAGTGGGGGATGTTAAGTTCTCCGATGTATTGCTCTTTTACAATGCCTTGATTGGAAGAGGATTAAGCGTCAACACAGTGGATTCAGTTCACTCGGTGCTTCATCCCACATTCCAGCTCGCAGTCCGTGACGATATTATAAGAAACAATCCAACGGACGGAGTGATGGCAGAGCTTAAGAAAAAGCTCGGAAAGTCGGATATGCGTCACGCATTGACGATTGAGGAAGAGCAGGCGTTTCTTGATTTTATTGACGAGCCGGATTACATTAGGTGGAAGCCTCTGTTCGTGGTAATGTTTGGAACAGGGTGCAGAGTGGGAGAAATCATCGGTCTCAGGTGGAAGGATGTTGATTTTGATAAGAACGAGATCAGCGTAAACCACAGCGTTTCATACTATCCGAGGTCTGATAACTCCTTCAAGTGTGAGTTTGAAGTATCCGAGCCTAAGACGGAGGCAGGGATAAGAACTATTCCGATGCTGAATAAGGTGCAGGAG
>JAGAGL010000065.1:0-16328 GCA_017627595.1 Oribacterium sp.
CCATTTCAGGAAAATGGACCACTAACCCCGTCCCCCTGGTTCATCCCCCGGAAAAACCGGTGAAAGTAACAGGCAGAAGCTTAGACCCTTATAAATTCTTTCAATTTTTCATAGGTCTTGTCTCCTATACGCTTTACGTTTTTTATTTCCTCTATATCCGCAAAGCCTCCATACTTTTCCCTGTACTCGATAATGTTTTTGGCTGTTGCAGGACCGACTCCGGGGAGGTTTTCAAGTTCCTTCTGAGTGGCATGGTTCAGATTGATGAGATCTGCGGAATCTGAATCCGACGAATCCCTGTCACCCTCATCACCGGAATCTTCAGAATCTTTCGAATTCAGGTCCACTGAATCCGTTTCTGATGATCTATTGTTTTCAGTGTCATCAACAGTTATTTCTTTGTTCGTCTTATCAACGCTGTCTTTTTTCTTTTCAGAAGCCCTTCCACTTGAAAAGCCGCTTGTCTCTATGCTTTCGCTTACAGAGTCACTTGTTTCTTGTAAACTATGCTGTGATGTATCTTCTCTTTCATGCTTTCCGGAATCATCCTTTTCTATGATGATCTTTGAGGATTGCTGCTCCGTAAAAGCGTAGGCTGCATTATCCTTTTCCCTGCCTTTGGTTACATACCATAAACCGCTGATCACCATCAGTGCTATGATTATCAGCTGTTTTATTTTTTCAAGTTTTTTATGAAGTCTGTATTTTTTCTTTTCTGTCATAGATTTAATCATTCACTTTCTTATTATTAGTTATTGGTTGGAAAAATGTACGGTAAGCAGTTTAGTAAGTATGTAAAGGGACATTTTTTAAAAACAGTTTTTTTGCATAGGAATTTAACTTGACAGTTTTTCCTCGGAGTTTATAATTTCTTTATAAACGCTAGGGGCGCTTTTGCTGAGATGATCTACGGATCAACCCTTTTTACCTGATCAGGTTAGTACCTGCGTAGGGAAGCAAATATCTGACTATCCATGTCCGGATAGTACTCTGCCCCTCCATTTTAAGGAGGATTTTTTATGTCAAAAAATGTCAGGACACTCGCTTACTGTGCGCTTTGTATCGCACTGGCTACCGTAACTTCAATGATCAAGGTCTTTGAATTTCCTACGGGCGGAGCCATCACTCTTTGTTCCATGCTTTTCGCAACTCTTCCGGGTTTTCTTTTCGGACCTGTAGCAGGTCTTGTTTCCGGAGTCACTTATGGGCTTCTCCAGTTTATTTTAGAGCCTTATGTTCTTTCACCTGTGCAGGTATTTCTTGATTACATTCTTGCTTTTGGTGCTTTCGGAGTGTCTGGCTTCTTCTGCAGCAATAAGAACGGGATGATCATCGGATATCTGACAGCCTGTGGTTTGAGATGGTTCTTTGCTTTTTTATCAGGCTGGGTTTTCTTTGGCGAATACGCCTGGAGTGGTTGGAATCCTGCCGCTTACTCTGCGGTTTACAATTTGATCTACATCGGGGCTGAGGCGCTCATCACTGTGGCGCTGTTGAAGGCCACCTCTATGATCCATGCTTTCGACAGAGTGAAGGCGAGTGTGGCTACGTCAGTTCGGTGATAGGCGGACGGAAAATGGAAGGGACGTGTGACGGCCCACGGGATTGAAAGTACATCCGGCACATTCATGTACGCCCCATACGCACTGACGTGCATCTGGTTCGTACACGAATGCACCGGCTGTTCTTTCAACCCGAGTCAAGGAGAAAATGCCATTTGAATGCGCTACGCGCGGGCATTTTCGTTTGATTTCGACTTACGCCGAAACAGCCTCGCCGCCTGGGGGCATCAGCATTTCTTACGAAACGCTGATAAAGCAAGCCTAGCCACCCATCCCTTCCATTTTCCTGGTTTTCTCAGCCGTAAGAGATGTATTGCTGTATTGTAGTACTAAAAGAATATTTGCACAATGTCTGTTTTTAGACTATATATGAATGCTGAATTAATGACGAGCGGTCTGAAGACCGACTCTGTTTATGAAAAAACAAAAAGCTGAGCGCTATGGAAAAGCGACTCAGCTTTTTTATATTTACAGATTTTTCTGGAGTTTTGTGGCTTCGACGAGGTGCCGGGCAAGAACGGCGGTGGTTACGGTTCCTACACCGCCGGGGACGGGGGTTGCGGCTGATGCTTTAAGGACGATCTGGTCCCAATCGCAGTCTCCGCAGAGGTTGCCTTGTTCGTCAACATTGATTCCGACGTCGATGACGGTGGCATCTTCTCTGACATAGCCTCCGCTTA
This sequence comes from Oribacterium sp., assembly GCA_017627595.1. GTDB lineage: Bacteria > Bacillota > Clostridia > Lachnospirales > Lachnospiraceae > Oribacterium. The sequence goes on from JAGAGL010000065.1 coordinate 2,243, forward strand.
TTTTTTTTGCTTTTCCGATGGCGGCAACTACGATGTCTGCTTCACTTGCAACAGCTTTGATGTTTTCAGTTTTTGAATGACAGACTGTTACAGTAGCGTTTTCTTTTAAAAGAAGCATGGAGAGGGGTTTTCCTACCACCATGGATCTTCCTATTACGCATACGCGCTTTCCGGCCATTTCGATATTGTAGTCCTTGAGGATTTCCACAACTGCCTGTGCGGTACAGGGGGCAAATGCATGCTTGTCACCACGCATCACGCCGGCAACATTGGCATCGGTGATCCCGTCAAGATCCTTTAAAGGATTCATTTTTTTCAGCACTGCCTCTTCGTCTATCTGGGCGGGAAGAGGTCTCATGACCAGTATTCCCTGTATTTCAGGGTCATCATTTATGAAATCAAAGACTTCCTGGAATTCTTCGTTGGTGCAGTTTGCCGGAAGCTCATAATCCTTTACCTCCAGTCCGTAATCCACAAATCGCTTTTTGATGCTTCTTTCATAGGCGATGTCATCTTCCTTTTCACCTACTCTCAGCACTGCGAGAGCCGGAAGGATTCCGTTGTATTTCCCGACAAAGTCGAGGCATTCGCCCTTTATTCTGTCTGCAATAAGCTTTCCTCTTAATTCCTTCATAGTACTCCTTAACTAAAATCCACTTTATTTCTTTCTATTTTATCTTCATAATCATACTTTGGTTTGATGGTGCTTTCAACCTGTTCATAGATGAGTCTCGCTTTGGAGGTTCCGTCCAGAAGCAGCTTTCTTGCATATTCATTGAGCTCGATCATGCGGTTTGTGTTTTTCATCATTTTTGTATTGATGTAAACATTCATCACGGCTCCTTCAAGAGCTGTATTCAGAAATGAAACTCCCACACCGACGTCGCTCAGCATGAGCTTCGAGCCGTTGTCAGCAAGCTGTTGCATATAGATAAGGGCTTCGCAGGCTTTTTCCATGACTTTTATGGGGGTCATGGATGCATTGGACAGGCAGGTTTCAAGAGTTGTTTCTTTAAAATCCTTTTCTTCAACGGTGTTCTCAGGCAGTCCATAGGCTTTGCTGAGGGGATAGAATACTTCTTCGTCTTCATCGGAAAGCTTGAGGAAATCTTCTCTCAGCTTAGCAAGCTTATCCTGTATATTGACAAGCCGCGGTTCAAAGTCGGCGTACTTCTTCTTTCCGCTTGTAAATGCACATACCATAAGTCCGAGGCTTACGCCATATGCTCCTGAAAGCGCACTGGCGCCTCCACCTCCCGGAACAGATTCCTTTGCTCCGAGTTTTTCCAGATAATCATTGAGTTTCATTTCTCTTGCTGTCATCAGTTTCTCCATTCAGTTTATTTATATACCTAACTTGATGTATATTCTTCATTACATCTATGCTATTGTGTGGCAGGTTACTATAAATCGTTTATTGCAAAAGTAATCAACATATCTGATCGAGGTTTTAAAAAAGTACCACACAACTATGATCTTTCAGTCTTTTTTGTTCTGAGTTTCAGTATCTCATCCAGAAGTCTGTTTGCAGCATCCCACTTAGACATCAAAGGAAGCTCGTTTTCGGAGTCCTTTGAGATGAGGGTGAGTACATTGGTATCGCCCTGGAATCCTGCGCCGGAAACTTTTACGTTGTTGGCTGCAATGAGGTCAAGATTTTTCTTTTTCAGCTTCTTTCTTGAATTTTCCAGCATTTTTTCTGTTTCCATAGAAAATCCGCAGAGGAACTGACCTTCTTTTTTATGTTCCCCTAGGTATTTAAGGATATCCTTCGTTCTTTCCAAAGGGAGACTCAGGTCTGTGCCGTCATCTTTTTTCTTAATCTTGTTATCCGAAACTGTTGCCGGTCTGTAATCGGCAACGGCGGCGGCTTTTATGATTATATCTGTTTCTTCCTGACGGGATGTTATTTCCAGGTACATATCCTCAGCACTGCGAATGTTTACGACATTAACACATGCAGGAGCCGTAAGTTCAACAGGTCCGCTTACCAAAGTAACTTCAGCACCGCGGGCAGCAGCGGCTTTTGCTATGTTGTAGCCCATCTTTCCCGATGAACGATTTGTTATATAGCGCACCGGATCCAGATCCTCACAGGTAGGCCCTGCGCTTACCATAACCTTAAGTCCTGCCATGTCCTTTTCATGGGCGCAAGCATTAACAACATAATCAACTATCATCTCAGGTGAAGCAAGCTTTCCGGAACCATCGTAGCCGCAGGCCAGGTGTCCGCTTTCTGGCTCTATGATGGAAAAGCCATAATGTTTAAGCTTTGAGACATTATCCTGAACGATGGGATTTTGCCACATGTGGGTATTCATGGCAGGAGCGATGAGCCTGGGGCAACGACAGGCAAGAAGTGTTGTGGAAAGCATGTCGTCTGCTATGCCGTTTGCAAGTTTTCCTATGATATTGGCTGTTGCCGGGGCAATGACTACACAATCGGCTTTATCGGCAAGAGCGATGTGTTCAACCTCAAAGGGATGATTCCTGTCGAAGGTATCTGTTGTAACCTTATTGTGGCAAAGCGCCTCAAAGGTGTTCGGTGTGATGAAGTTGAGGGCATGCTCAGTCATGATGACGTCAACATTGGCATGAAGCTTTACAAGGCGGGAGCAGATATCTGCTGCTTTGTATGCGGCTATTCCTCCTGTAACTCCAAGAAGTATATTCTTTCCTTTAAGCATATCGTGGTCCTTTTCTTAATATATGGTTTATTGATATGTCAAACATCGTTGTATATATGTTACCACTACAGGGATTTCTGATAAAGCAGCTCAAGTCCTTTCAACAGAAGATCCGGTTCGAAATGGGCTTCTTGCTTCATCCATGGAAGCACCAATTTACTGAGTCCACCAGTAAGCACAAGTGGTAGTTTATCAGTATCCAATCCCAGTTCTTCAGATACTCTTTCATGGATTCCGTCTATCATGGCTGCTGTCCCGATAACCACTCCATTTATCATACATGAGACTGTATCATCACCTATGAGTTTTTCGGGTTCTTCTGCTCGTAGTTTAGGAAGCTGTGCAGTTTTTTCCGCTTCTGCATAGAGTCCAAGCTGTACTCCCGGTGAAATCATTCCGCCAATGAAATAGCCATCAGCATCAACCACTGACATGGTAGTGCAGGTTCCGAGATCATATATCATAACCGGTGCACCGTATTTTTCTTTTGCTGCAAGCATATCCACCATTCTGTCCATTCCGAGAAGAGACATGTCATAGTTTTTAACAGGGATGTCTACATTATCCTTGTTCGCAATGATGACATTTTTACCGGTGAGTCTTTTGATTGCTGAAACAAGTATGGGATTTATGTCGGGGACTACTGATGAAATGATAGAGCCGTCAACATCATCCGGTGATGTGTTATTCAATTTAAAAATATCTTTTAACTCATTCGTGAAACTGAGCTGATCCCATTTTTTGCCTGTTTCAGCTCTATCCTGAAAAAGCTTTATGCCATCCTTGAAAAGGCCTATTACAATATTGGAATTTCCGACATCAATTAAAAGAGTTTTCATTTTGATTTCCTTTTGAACATAAAATATTTAAGTTTATGTTTTTTCATCGAAGCGAACTAACGTGGCTTTATTTCTGCCTACGATTTAATTCGTGAGCAGAAATAAAGCCAGCCAAACTGATATTCAATTTGACTGGCGAATTGTCTGTTAGATTTATTTATTAACTACATGTGCCTTGAGAAGTGCTGTTACAACAACAGGTACGATAACAGCTGCCACAATCATCTCAGGAACTCCATTTGTAAACACGATGCCAAGTATCACGCCGAGAACATCCTCAACAGGAATGTTGTTTGCTGCGGCATAGGCATTTCTGAAAACAACAAATATTGAGCCCATAACAAGTGCTGTGTTTGTGATAGCGCCAAGTGCACCGCAAAGAGCGAGTACTGCGAAACGTACAGCGTCATTCATCTTAGGCTGAAGCTTTGTTGCTGCCTTGTAAAGAAGCCATGGTGTAACGCCAACAAGGATACGTGGTACAAAACAGATAAATAAAGCCCATGGTGAACCGTGTGTAAGTCCGGGAACCGGTACTGTCGGTGTAAATGCAAATGAAAGAATGCTTGGTGCTGTGATGTTCTTGAAAAGGCTTGTTGCTCCGAAAAGGAAACCAAGGAATGCACCCTTCTTCGGTCCGAGAAGAACTGAACCTATAACAACAGGTACATGTAAGATGGTTGCTTTGATAAGGGGCAGATTGATGATACCGAAGGGGGTAAATGCCATGATAAGAACTATGGCTGTAAACATAGCCATAACAGAAAGGTCACGTACCTGGCCGGAAACATTGAACCCTGCAGCCCTGGTGGTTGAAGTAGTTGATACATTATTATTCATTTTTTCCTCCTGATGCGGTCTTTGTCTTACGAGTACTTTCCCAACGCCTATCGCAGGGCTTCTCTGCAAAGTATCGCTCAAGGTCATTATGTCATTGCAAAGCATTTCTTGCAATATTCTATAATGTGTTTTTTGTAAAACAATAAGGAAAAAAGGATAAAATTTCAGTTAAGAAAACTCGGCATGAAACTTGAAAGCGTATATGTAAAAGCGTATAAATATTGTCGCAACAATGTTTATATTATGTACATAATGCACAAGTCTTTACCGACTAAAAAGGATTTTAGATGGCAAAAGGAGGGTTTTACAAAGGAGTAAAAATGAAACTAACAAAACAACTTATGTGTCTCGGCATGGCATTGGTTATGACCGTTGCACAGATGCCGGTGATGTCACTAGTACATTGAATAATAATTAACTGACACTTAATGAATCATTGGATTTAATTCTAGCTGACTCTGCCTCAACAACACTGATTTCATCCATTTTGTATGTCCAATGATAAACTACAGGTTCACGATTTACTTCTTCAAAATAGAGGTAGATACGCTGCTCAAGTTCTTCCTTGGATTTTACACGAATACCTCTAAGCATCTGCTTGGTCATCTTACTGAAGAAACTTTCTATCATGTTAAGCCATGATCCATGCTTAGGTGTAAACACAAAAACAAAACGACCTTCCGGTCTTGTTGCAAGATAATTTCTTGTCTCTTTTGATTTGTGTGCAGAGTGATTGTCGCAAACAATACGGATGACATCTCCTTCAGGATATCGAGCGTCCAGTTTCTTCAAGAGTTCAATGAAATCAGAACTCTTGTGGATTTCGCTGACATAGGGTATTGCTTCTCCTGTAAGAAGATCAATTCCGGCAAGAAGCGAAAGTGTTCTAAGACGTTTATATTCAGCATCTCGCATCACGCAGCCATTTTGTGCTGTAGGACGAAGATCATCACCTGTTGTTGCAATGGCCTGTATTCCCGGCTTTTCATCGCATGATACGGTGTGAACCATGATGCCGTTCTCTGGTATTATGATGTTTCCATCTTCGTCAAACTGCATGCTGACTTGTTTATATACAAGCAACACATCATGCTTTTTTGCTTCAAAATCAGGATCACGTTTTTCACAATAATACTTGATTTTGAATGGTTTGATATCTGATCGCTTCAGGATTTTCTGAACCATTGGTTTTGTGATTGTTTTCAATCTTGGATATCCTGCAGCTTCAGCGTTGTTCTGTATATGTTGATGTAACTTTTTCAGTGTCCAAGGTTCCTGAGAATAACCAAGATCCGCAGGTCTTTGGCAGGCAACATCGATGATCCATGCAACTGCATCATCGGTAATCTCAACAGGACGACCTTTACGTTGATCATCAAATTTTGCCGACATTTTTATGGTACGTAGAGTATAGTAATTAATGGTATGGAGGAGCGAATATGGAAAACAATCAAATGCCTAAGAAGAAAGGTAACCTTGTTATATGAATATTAGGATGGCTTTTTCTTTTTCCTATTACGGCAACATATTTTATATGGAGAAAGCAAAATCTATGGAGAAAAAGTGTAAAGATAACAGCTACTGTGTTGCTTTGGCTTTTTGTTTTCATTATTAGCGGTATTAATGGAAAAAAAGATACAACCACTGAAACGGTTGCAGAAACAACAAAAGTAGAGACTTCCGCACCTATTGAAACAACGAAAGCGGCTGAGACCACAACCGTAGCACCGACTGAGGAAACAACCGAAGTGGCTGAAGAAACAACAGTTTCTGAAGCAGAAACCGCAACAGAACTTACTGAAGAGGAATATGTAGCTAAGGTTGAAGAAGCTATCGATGGAGATGTTGGACAAAATGAGAAAATTACAGGCGTTGCATTGGCAGACAGAGTTCTTACCATCAATGTAGATGTTTCCAAATCTAACGACAATGCTCAGATCAAGTTCCCGCTTGAACAGATAGCACTTAGTAGAGCAAGTTCAATAACGGATAGCTTACTAGAACTTGACACAAGCATGTGGGATAAGGTTGTAGTTGATTTTGGTGATGTTGGTACAGTTACTAAGACAACAGATGATATTGTAGATAGCGAATATGGTAAATACTTTGAAATAGATTGTTTAGATGGACAGGAGCCAGAAACCAAAGAAGAAATCAAGAATAATCCTCTTACAGATGATGAAAAAGTACATTGCATAGTTATGGCGAAAAATATAATCGATAAGTACGTAGACAAGCCAAAGTATCCTTGGGGAACAGAAGGATTTACTGTTGTAAGATTTGATGACAAAGATGCTATCATGGTTTCAACCGACCAATTGACACTAAAGTCATCAGATTTTAAACAATCAGCTTATGTAGTATTTACTTATTATTCGGATAAACTGGATGATTTCGTATGCACAGAGCATTACTGTGAAGTAGCCGGTGTCAAGCTATCCGATGATGGCTATTGTGATGAATTTTTCAAAGCTCTTGGAGTAAAATAAAATATTAGAGGGAAGCTAACATATTTGTCAGCTTCCCTCTTTTTTGATTTAAAACCAAAAATTTTTTATAGTATTTGATGTCAGTTAGAAATACCTTCATTTTATACGACCAAGTGAATAAAATCAAAGTTGATATCTGACCATGGAACAGTTGACTTCCGAATGTATGTTTGCTAATATTTACGGAGTGCTACCAGTAAAAACGGTAGGCGGTTGGCCCTTCCAAAAGGAGGGATTGTGATGCCCTCCGGAAAGGAGGGGCGCTTATGGTGACATATACCGATTTATTCCAGTTTGGGATATTAATTGTTGCTATCATAGGTCTTGTATATAAAATCGCAAAAAAATAAACCGCCTCAGCCTCTAAAACTAAGCGGTTTATTTTCTATAAACTGTTAAACGAAGGGCTAACCGTCTACCGGTAGCACTTCTTTTCAATTAATATGATAACATCGTTATAAATCGCAGTCAATCATGTATCGATTGTTCAGTACTTTAATTATGTATCAATTGTTCAGTACTTTAATACATTCATTTAAAGCTTGCCAGCACTGCGTCCAGCTTTTCCTGCATCTCGTTCACGTGTTCTCTCTCGATAACAAGAGGCGGTACGAAACGGATGGTGTTGTGTTCTGCTGAAATGAGGATAAGCTTCTGCTCAAGAAGGGCTTTCTTTACAATTTCTCCAACCTTGACACCTTCCGCAAACTCAAGTCCCTGGATAAGACCCTTTCCTCTGTGGTCAACCACCAGATCGGGATATTTTTCCTTAATCTCTTCGAGAGCCTTCCAGAGATACTCTCCCATCTTCTTTGCATGTGCCGGAATATCAGCTTCTTTAAATACATCAAGAACTGCCGAAGCCACAGCACATACAAACGGATTTCCGCCGTAGGTTGAACCGTGATCACCGGGTTTCATTGCTTCCGCTGCTTCACCGCAGGCAAGGAATGCTCCGATGGGAACTCCGTTACCGAGGGCCTTTGCAACTGTCATGACATCCGGCTTCACATCATACTCCTGCCATGCAAAAAGATATCCTGTGCGTCCCATTCCGCACTGGATCTCATCAAGGATCAGAAGGAGATTATTATCATCACAGAGCTTTCTTACGCCCTTAAGGAACTCCTCAGTGGCAGGATATATTCCGCCCTCACCCTGGAAGGTTTCCATGATGATGGCACCGGTGTTTTCATTAATAAGAGCCTTAACCGAATCAAGATCGTTGTAGGTTGCGAACTTAACTCCTCCTATAAGCGGCTCGAAAGGCTCACGGTAATGATCCTTTCCTGTTACGCTGAGAGCGCCCATGCTTCTTCCGTGGAAGGAACCCTGCATGGCAATGATCTCGCAGCCCTTTTTTCCTTTGTTGAAATGATAACGACGGGCAATCTTAAGTGCGCCCTCTACTGCTTCCGTTCCCGAGTTGGTAAAGAATACCTTGTCCATGCCGGTCATTTCTGTAAGCTTCTCAGCAGCTTCCACAGCAGGCTCGTTATAAAACAGATTTGATGTGTGAAGAAGTCCCTTGTCGATCTGAGACTTCATCGTATGGTTCAGAAGATCGTTTCCGTATCCCAGACCGCAAACCGAAATTCCGGCTCCGAAATCCAGATACTTCTTATCTCCCACATCATAGAGATAAACGCCTTCCGCATGATCAAATACCACAGGAAAACGATTATAAGTCTTGTAAAAAACATTCTCTCCATCATTTATGACACGGTCATTTACAACATTGCCTTTTACTATGGAATCATCCATAAACTTCATTGTTATCCCTCCGCTCAGTCAAATGCTTTATCAATTGATTTCTCAATCATGGTTCCGATTCCCTGATTGGTGAATATCTCAAGCATGAGACAGTGAGGTACTCTTCCGTCAAGTATATGAACTCTGTTAACACCCTTCTTCATGGCATCTATACAGTTCTGAAGCTTAGGAAGCATTCCTCCGCCGAGAATTCCTGAATTGATCATGTCCTGAGCCTCATCAAGGCTTAAGGTATTGATAAGAGAATTCTTGTCTTCGAAGTCTTTGTATACTCCCTCTACATCAGTGAGATATGCAAGCTTCTCGGCATGCATTGCGGCTGCAATCGCGCAGGCTGCGTCATCAGCATTGATGTTGTAGGTCTGGCCGTGATCGTCATAGCCTACAGGGCAGATAACCGGGATGAAATCGTCTTCAAGAAGATCCTTGATGATGGTTGTATCTACATCCACAACCTCACCTACGAAACCGATATCCTCTCCGTTGCTGTACTTCTTTACGCACTTCAGGAGATTTCCGTCCTTGCCGGAGATTCCGACTGATTTTCCCCCAAGGTTATTGATAAGCTGAACGAGGGATTTATTGACCTTGTTCAGTACCATCTCAGCGATTTCCATGGTTTCATCATCGGTAACTCTGAGTCCGTTTACAAACTTTGGTTCTTTTCCGACCTTGCTTATCCATTTAGAAATGTCCTTTCCGCCACCGTGAACAAGGATAGGCTTAAGTCCAACCAGCTTAAGAAGAGACACATCCTGCATAACCTGCATCTTGAGATTCTCATCTGTCATGGCTGATCCGCCGTACTTTACTATAACTACTTTATCCTGAAATTTCTGAATATATGGAAGTGCCTCAACCAGAGTTGCGGCCTTATTCATTATCTCCTGTGAAATGTCCATCTCTTTCTCCTTACGTACGATAATCTGCGTTAATGTCTACATATTCATGTGTGAGGTCGCAGCCCCAGGCAGTGGCTGTCTCTACGCCCTCGTTCATTTCTATAAGGGCTGTAACTTCCTGATATCCCAGGATCTCAGCCGCAAAATCTTCATCGAAATCAAGGGGTACTCCCTGTTTGTAAACAGCTATCTTTCCGATATCATTAACGAAATAGAGATCCACCTTTTCGGGATCGAACTCAGCTCCGCTGTAACCCATGGCACAGAGGATTCGTCCCCAGTTTGCGTCTCTTCCGTAAATTGCTGCCTTTGTGAGGGTTGAGGAAACGACGGATCTTGCCAATGTTCTCGCCTCATCCTTATTTCTCGCCCCGACAACCTTTGCTGTGAAAAGGTGTGAAGCTCCCTCTCCGTCTGCAGCCATTCTTGTGGCGAGGGTAGCATTAACCTGATGAAGAGCTGATTTGAATATTTCGAAATCCTCATCATCGTCAATGATTTCTTTATTGCCTGCGGTGCCGTTTGCAAGGATTACGCAGGTATCGTTTGTTGAGGTATCACCGTCAACGGAAATCATGTTGAAGGTGTCAACAACATCTTCGCTGAGAGCTTTCTGAAGAAGCTCCTTTGAGATGGCAACATCTGTTGTGAGGAAGCAAAGCATGGTACACATTCTCGGGTGGATCATGCCGGAGCCCTTTGTCATTCCGCCGATATGAACCTTCCTGCCGTCAAGTTCAAACTCCACTGCAAATTCTTTGTTCACAGTATCGGTGGTCATAATGGCTTTGCTTGCCGAGGTTCCGTGAGCCTCATCGCTGTCGAGAAGCGGGATCATCTCTGAGATGGCATTAAGCATCTTTTCCACCGGAAGCTGCATGCCGATGACACCTGTGGAAGCTACCAGTACTGACTCTGCGGAAAATGCATCCCCGAAGTGCTCTGCCACACACTGAGCTTCGGCCTTGCAGGCATCCATACCCTCTTTTCCGGTGCATGCATTGGCGATGCCGGAATTAACAACTACCGCATGCACCGGTTTTCCGGAGCTCACAATATTTTTATCCCACATTACAGGAGCAGCCTTTACAACATTGGAGGTAAAGGTTCCTGCCACTGTGCAGGGCTCTTTTGAAAAGATCATGGCCATATCATCACGGCCTTTTTTCCTTATTTCAGCAGCATAGGAAGCTGCCATAAAACCTTTGGCGGCACATACACCGCCGTTTATTGAAATCATACTCATTAATAGAACCTCCGGAGTCAATTGATAACTCTCATTATCTTCTGACTCTAAACAGTTATCATCATTATCTTCATAGCTTATGTCCAATCATGATTTATACGTGCTTGTATCATACCTACTGATAAAGATTAAATTTTCACTTTTAACCCAGGTTTACATTGACCTATTTAGGTCTGAATGTGAACTCAGCTCTTCGGTTTACCGAGCCGAAGAGCTTCATTCTATGAGCAAACTCTCTATAATGCCTTATCGGGGTTTTCCGATGAAGGCATCATACAAAGTTCTTACCGGATTTATTTGTTATTTTGAAGGTTCTTAACCTCAAGCATCTTCATTGCACGTACCTTCTCGGGAAGACCAAATAAGGTGATGAATCCTGAAGCGTCGTGGTGATCGTAAAGATCTCCTGTTGTGAAGGATGCAAGAGACTCATTGTAAAGTGAATATGGTGAAGTTGTTCCTGCCTTTGTGATGTTGCCCTTGTAAAGCTTAAGCTTGGTAACACCTGTAACATACTTCTGTGTTGACTCCACAAATGCCTGAAGAGCCTCACGAAGAGGATCGAACCACTTACCCTCATAAACTACCTGTGAGTACTTAACATCTACCATCTGCTTGAATTCCATGGTCTGACGGTCAAGGATCAGCTCCTCGATCTGCTTATGTGCCTCCATAAGGATGGTAAGTCCCGGAGTCTCATAAACGCCACGGCTCTTCATACCTACTACACGGTTCTCAACGATATCGATGATTCCGATGCCGTTCTCTCCGCCAAGCTTGTTAAGCTCGATTATTATATCCTTAACAGACATCTTCTTTCCGTTAAGCTCAACAGGGATTCCTGCCTCCCATTTGATCTCCACATCTGTCACCTTATCCGGTGCCTTTTCGGGAGAGTTTGAAAGAACCAGCATGTGGTCGTAATTCGGCTCCTGTGAAGGATCCTCAAGCTCAAGTCCCTCATGTGAAATATGAACAATGTTTCTGTCGCGGCTGTATGAATTGTCCGCAGAGAATGTAAGAGGAATTCCCTTTGACTTAATGTAGTCGTACTCATCTTCACGTGACTGGAAGGTCCAGATGTCTGTCATTCTCCATGGAGCGATGATGTCAAGGTCAGGTGCAAGAGCCTTGATGGAAAGCTCGAAACGGATCTGGTCGTTGCCCTTTCCTGTAGCACCGTGGCAGATTGCCTTAGCGCCTTCCTTACGTGCAATGTCTACCAGCTTCTTTGCGATGGCCGGTCTCGCCATGGACGTTCCAAGTAAATATTTATTCTCATATGTTGCATCTGCCTGAAGGCATGGTACAACGTAGTTGTCACAGAAATCGTCGGTAATGTCTTCGATGTAAAGCTTTGCAGCTCCGGAAAGCTTTGCTCTCTCGGCAAGTCCGTCGAGCTCATTGCCCTGTCCTACGTCTACACAGCAGCAGATTACTTCATATCCAAAGGTTTCTTTAAGCCATGGTACGATTGCTGTTGTGTCAAGTCCGCCGGAATACGCGAGTACTACTTTCTCGCCCTGTGTGTTGTTCTTTGGTGTAAGATTGCCCATATTTTTTTCTCCTTTTCAAAACTTTTTGACTTTACAGGTTGTCCTGTGAAGTGTGGTAAGTACTTCTTCAAAAAGCATTTACTTTACTGATGTTTGGATAATACGCTTTCTTGCATGAAAATGCAAGTGTTATTTGTATAAAAATGCATATTAAGTCATTTTATCTCGTATAAATCTTCATCAAATGCATATTTGTGGCATATTTATACATAAATTGTAACAATCAGAGCCGAAGGACGTCCATTTATAAGCTGGCCGCTTCTAAATGGACGTCCTCCGGCTCTGATCTACTTATCCTCAGCTTATAAATCAGTATCTTTAAAAATAAATAATTATAAAATCAAAAATCACAGTAATTCTCCCGGAGCGCCGGTGGTTTTACGGTTTTTAACGCAGGTCTCAAGGGAGATGGCGTCATAGATGTCTTCGTCTATTTTGTCGCAAATGTTCTTGTAATCTGAGAGCGTAAGGTCATCGAGGGCACACTTCTTCTCTTCGCATAAGAGTACAAGCTCGCCTACGATGCCGTGAGCTGTTCTGAAAGGCACGCCTTTACGGACGAGGTAATCTGCAACGTCTGTAGCATTGGTGAAGCCACGCTTTGCGGAATCTTCCATGCGGTTCTTGTTGAAGGTTATGGTGCTGAGCATTCCGTTCATCAGTTTTACGGAATCAAGAACGGTATCCATGGCGTCAAATGCAAATTCTTTATCCTCCTGCATATCCTTGTTATAGGCAAGAGGAAGTCCTTTCATTACTACCAGAAGGCTCTGAAGTGCACCATATACACGTCCTGTCTTTCCGCGAATAAGCTCGGCTATATCCGGGTTCTTTTTCTGCGGCATAATGCTTGAGCCGGTGGAATAGGCGTCGGATATGCGGACAAACCGGTACTCATTGGAGTTCCAGATTATGATTTCTTCGCTTAAACGGCTAAGATGCATCTGTATGGTTGAAAGATCGAATAAATATTCAAGAAGATAATCTCTGTCAGATACGGAATCCATGGAGTTGTTTGTTGGTTTTCTGAATTCCAGAAGTTTTGCTGTATAGTCTCTGTCCAGAGGATAAGTGGTGCCTGCAAAGGCTCCTGCTCCAAGGGGACACTCGTTAAGGCGCTCTCTTGTGTCGCTGAGACGGCTAAGGTCTCTCTGAAGCATTTCTTTATAAGCCCCCATGTGATGTGCAAGGGTTGTTGGCTGTGCCTTCTGAAGGTGTGTAAAGCCCGGCATATATGTGTCACGGTTCTCATTTATCAGCTTTTCAAAGGTGCTGATGAGTTCCTTGATCTCTTCCGCCATGCTGTCCATATGGTCGCGGGTATACATCTTCATATCAAGGGCTACCTGATCATTACGGCTGCGTCCTGTATGAAGTCTTTTTCCTGCTTCTCCAATGCGTTCTGTGAGTTCTGCCTCTATAAAGCTGTGAATATCTTCGGCATCGCCACCTATTGCCAGTTTTCCTTCTTCTATGTCGGAAAGGATTCCTTCGAGGCCTTTTACGATGGCTTCGCTGTCTTCTTCTGAGATGATGCTTTGCTTTCCAAGCATTTTTGCATGTGCTATTGATCCTTTGATGTCCTGTCTGTACATGCGTTTATCAAAACTGAGTGATTCGTTAAATGCTTCTGTTAATGCATCTTCTGCTTCTGTAAATCTGCCGCCCCAAAGCTTCATTGGCGTTCCTCCGTGATCAAATTATTTGGACAAGGATTCCACCGGGGACGGTTCTCGCCGGCGAGAACCGTCCCC
>JAGAGL010000066.1:0-35288 GCA_017627595.1 Oribacterium sp.
GAGGGCCTGGGAGTGGACGCTCTCGGTACAAACTGCTCCCTCGGTCCTGAACAGATGATTCCCATAGTGGAACGTCTTGTGAAGGCAGCTCACGTTCCGGTGCTTGTGAATCCCAATGCAGGCCTCCCGAAATCCGTGGAAGGCCGGACTGTTTATGATGTGGATCCGGAAGCATTTGCAGGATTTATGAAGACTATCGCCGAACTCGGAGCTGTGGGTCTCGGGGGCTGCTGCGGCACCACCCCTCAACACATCAAAAAGGAAATTGAAGCCGTGACTTCTCTTCCCTTCCGGGCACCGAAGCCGGAGGCTCATACCGTTATCTCCTCCTTCTCTCAGATTGTGGAGATCGGCGGCGGCGCAAAGCCTGTAATCATCGGAGAGCGCATCAATCCAACAGGAAAGAAACGCTTCAAGCAGGCTCTCGTGGAGCATGACATCGATTACATTGTGGATCAGGGCTTACAGCAGGAGGACGCCGGAGCCCATGTTCTGGATGTTAATGTTGGTACCCCGGAAATCGACGAAGCAGAGCTTTTGGACGAAGTCCTTATAAGACTTCAGAGCGTGCTGGCACTGCCCCTTCAGATAGACACCTCTGACCCGGTCGCCATGGAGCGGGCACTTAGACATTATAACGGAAAGGCTCTTATCAACTCCGTAAACGGTAAAGAGGAGGTAATGCACAGCGTATTTCCTCTTGTGAAGAAATACGGCGGAGTTATCGTGGGACTTGCTCTCGATGAAGGCGGAATTCCCGATACTGCGGACGGTCGTATCGCCATTGCGAAAAAGATTTATGATACCGCGACATCCTATGGAATCCCTAAAGAAGATGTGGTTATCGACGGTCTCTGCATGACTATTTCAAGTGACCCACGTAGCGCACTTGTGACCCTTGAGACCATTCGCAGGATCCGGGATGAGCTTGGGGGAAGCTCCATTCTGGGAGTTTCCAACATCAGCTTCGGACTTCCGGCGAGGGAACTTGTAAACTCCTACTTCTTCGCCATGGCGCTTCAGAACGGACTGTCCTGCGCCATCATTAATCCGAACAACCAGGCCATGATGCAGGCCTACAGAAGCTTCTGCGCCCTTACCGCTCAGGATGAAAACTTTCAGGATTTCATCGGGGCTTACCAGAATTACAAAACACCCGACAAAAGGGTTTCAGAAGCAGTGGATGCCTGCCGCTCCAGGGTTCTCAATGCACTTGGTATTTCAGCCGGAGACCTTAAGCCTTCCGGCAGTCCCCTAGGCGGTAATGCTTCCTTCGTGGCATCAAAGGTAGGTTTATCGGCAAATCCCGATGGTTCAGGTGTAGGCCAAAACGGAACACCCGGAAGCTTTGGTACAACAACCGGAGCTGAGTCCGGCGCTTCATCCCAAGGTGGTTCAGGAAATGGGCAGGTTTATCGATCTAAACTAATGGAAGCCATCGAGCGAGGCATGGCAAAACCTGCTGCCGCCGCTACAAAAGAAGCTCTTTTAACCAGATCTGCTCTGGATATCATTAACCAGGATCTGGTACCGGCTCTGGATATCGTGGGAAAGGGCTTTGAAAAGGGAACTCTCTTCCTGCCCCAGCTTCTGATGGCGGCTGATGCCGCAAAGGCTGCTTTCACTGTCGTCAAGGAGTCCATGTCCGACAGCCAGCAGGAATCAAAAGGGAAGGTTATCCTTGCCACCGTAAAGGGTGACATCCATGATATCGGAAAGAACATAGTGAAAGTTCTTTTGGAGAACTATGGTTACGATGTCATCGATCTCGGAAAGGATGTGCCGCCTGAAACCATAGTTGAAACCGCACTTGAACAGGACGTAAAGCTTGTGGGACTCTCCGCTCTCATGACCACTACAGTAGTAAATATGGAAGAGACCATTAAACAGCTTCACGAAAAAAAGCCCGACTGCAGGATCGCAGTGGGCGGTGCCGTCATGACTCAGGATTACGCCGACAAGATCGGCGCCGACTGCTACGGCAGTGATGCCATGGCAACAGTACGATATGCGGATGAACTGTGTGAAAAAGGAATGCTGTAACGTATTATTGGTGACGGTTGTTTCCCGATGAATGGAGATTATAATGAAAATCATAGGCAGAAAATCCTTTTTCCAAATCCAGATCATTCTTGATTTACAAGCCGATGTTTTTCCTATTAAAATGATTCAGTAAGCTAAAATCCGTAACCACCACACATAATCCAAAAGGAGCTACCAATATATGAAATACAGCATTGACACTTATTCATTATATAAAGATGAAACGCGTTTTGCATTTGCGGTTCGCGCAAAATTAAGGATGAAAGAGCCTGTTGACATTGACATTTTGAGGTCATCTGCCAACAAAGCCATCAAAAGATATCCTTATTTTGCCGTAAAAGTAATGATTGATGAAACCGGATCTTATAAACGTGTGCCAAATGATAAAGATATTTCCGTACTTCCCGTAGGAGAAAAGACACCTTTTCTTGGCAGCAAAGAGGTCAATGAGCATTTGCTGTTTTTGGAGTGTGAAGGTAAAGATATATACTTCAACATTTCTCATACTATGTGCGGCGGCCGTGGATTACAGCCCTGGATCATGACAACTGTATGGCAGTATATATCCGATAAATATGGTATAAAGCCTGATGCTCCTTCTATACGTAAACCATATGAACCTCTGCTGACGGGCGAACTTGATGAACCTGCCCTTGATATGATTCCTGATGAGCCGCCTATATATGAGTACAAAAGTAAAAATCCAAAAGTTATGATCGGTGATTACATGAACGGACTATACAATCCCTTTGTCCGAAATAATAATTACCGTATACTGACCTTTAAACAGGAAGATATCGTTTCATATATCAAAAAGAATGATTCGAGTGTTGCCGCATTCTTTCTCATAACCGTTGCCAAAGCACTTGATAAACTTCTTCCGGAGAAAGTCCCTGTTATAGGTGGAGAAATAGCTCATAACATGTCCGGAAACATTGGCCTCGAAAATGCACATTGTGACATACTGAGTCATATTCATATTGATTATACCAGAGAGCAGCTAAAGATGGATATGGAAAAACTCGGAACCATGACAAAAGGTCAGATCATCTTGCAGACAGACACCTCAGTAAGCTGCCGGGAGCTAAGGGAAAAACTGGAAGTCTGTGAAAAAATCGACATGATTCAGGGAATAAAAGCAAAAAGAAAATACATGAAAGATCATGATCAGTCATTGGGAAAGAATGCAAAGCACGGAACTTACTATGTAAACTATACCGGTCAGATGGATTGGGGAGAAGTTGCAGACTACATTGAATCTTATGTTCTGATCGTAGAAGGACATCTGATGCTTGAAGTAACCTCTGTAGGTGACAGGATATTTGTCTGCTTCATGCAGATTCTCAATACCGATAAGTATATCAATGCCTATAGAGATTTTCTTGCAGAACTGAATATCACTTTTAAGGAAGAAGGTCCCTTTCCCAAGAAACTTCCGAAGCACCAGCTGCCTCAGTAATAGCTTATGTTGTACGTTATCTATGATATAAATGCAGGGATTAACTAACCTATGATACTGTAACTATATCCTATTGTACGAAAGCAAAAGTCGCCGGGTATAAGGGATTTGGATGATACCCTGCTTTTTGAAGATATTTTGAAATCCGCAAAATAAAATTTCATGATATATTTATAAGTGTGTATTTTGACGAACATATAACAATCATTATTACGAGGTACGCTATGTTGAATTTCGCAAGTGACTATACAGAAGGCTGTCATCCCAAGGTTCTGGAGGCTCTTGTCAGGTCCAATATGGAACAGCTGACAGGCTACGGTACAGATGCCTATACAGAGAGTGCAAAAGAAAAAATCCGTGATTTCATCGGTTGTCCCGAAGCAGAGATATTTTTTCTGACAGGCGGCACACAGACCAATCAGACAGTTATCGATACCACTCTTCGTATGTATGAGGGTGTTGTATCCGCACAGTCCGGTCACGTAAACTGTCACGAAGCCGGAGCTATAGAATATACAGGTCACAAGGTTATGACTCTTCCAAGTCATGAAGGAAAAATGGATGCCGTGGAGTTAGACAGCATGGTTCAGGGATTTTACGCAGATTCCGACCATGATCACATGGTTTTCCCGGGCATGGTCTACATCAGCCACCCGACAGAGTACGGCACTCTTTACACAAAATCAGAGCTTAAAACCATTTCGGAGGTATGTAAAAAGTGGAATCTGCCCCTTTTCCTTGACGGCGCAAGACTTGGCTATGGTTTAACAAGCAAAACCACTGATGTAACTGTAAAGGATATTGCCGGGCTTACAGATGTCTTTTATATCGGCGGCACCAAGGTTGGTGCACTCTGCGGAGAGGCAATTGTATATCCCGGAGGAAATGCCCCCAGGCAGATGGTCACCATGATAAAGCAGCATGGTGCGCTTCTCGCAAAGGGAAGATTAAACGGCGTACAGTTTGATGCATTATTCACAGACGGACTTTACACTGAGATAGCGGGAAACGCTATCGAAAGAGCTGAAGAACTTAAGAAGGTATTTACCGACAGAGGTTACAGATTCTTCATAGACTCTCCTACCAATCAGCAGTTTATCATCATGCCGAAAAAGACCCTTTCTGTTTTGGACGCTGCCGGAGTAATATACAGTACCTGGGAGCCCTATGATAAGGATAACATGGTAGTCCGATTCTGCACCTCCTGGGCTACAACAAAAGAACAGATTGAAGCATTGGCAAAAATACTTGTTTAAGTTGAACACAGCACCCCTACCGGCATCAACATAATTGAGCCGGCAGGATTCTTAATATCTGACACACAGATGCACATCTAACCGGCTCAATTAAAACTCATTTTTTATCTGATTCAGCTCTCTGTTAAGTTCCTTTAGATCAAGCCCCTCAGGGATATCTCTGCTAAGTATGCTCTGCATGGAAAGCCCAAGCGGGATCACATCCTTTTCAGTCATAAACTTCACAAGTTCCGGCAGATATTTCTCAAGCACTGCCCTTGCATCAGGATTTTCGAGAAGATCATTGGCGGTATCCTTTAAAGAAAAATACCCTTCCCTTACGACATCATCATCTGAAAGAAACCAGTTTTTTACCGCCTGTCCTGCATTGTTACCCGGTAAACGATAGCTTTTGTCTTCTGAATCCACACGGACAAAAACACATTCATCCTGAAGTCCCTGAGCCACAACCTTTATTTGGTTTTCTCCTTCGTGAAGAGGTACATCAGAAAATACGATCCTGCCGTTACCATCATTTGTACCACTGCCGAATTCCTTTTCATCAACATAAAGCACCGCATCGCTGAGATTGGTATAAACCTTGATCTCGATACTCTCTTTTGTCCTGTTCACGAATCTCTTTGAACAGATATGCAAAAACTTTTCCTCAGACCACTTTGCTTTGTAGTAGTAGAATGCATCCTTTCTGGTATTTCTGTCATAGGTCACGAGGCCCTTGGCATTGATATTTTCCTGCCCGCCTTCTTTTCTGAGTCCGCTATGGAAGTCAAACATATTCCAGACGTAACTACCGTACAGGTAACCCCTGCTCTCGAAAATAGGATAAACGGTCTCATGATAGAGCGCCTGATACTCCTCTGAGTAATCTCTGACCATCGGCACCTCGCTGTGCAGCCTGATGTTTGCATCAACACCATACTCACTTACACCGAGAGGCATCTCCGGCCGCTCACTATGGAATCTGTTGAGGTAGTCACGGTAATCCTGCATTTCCCCATAGTACCATCCGAAGTAAATATTGTAGCCGATCATATCCGTAACAGAATTAAACTTACTCTTAAACTTAACTGTATAAAGATTGGCAGCCGTAACAAGTCTTGACGGATCCAGTTCATGGGAAAGCTGCTGCATTTTTTTCAGCTCTTCATGCATAAACTCTGCATCCCGGAACATGCCGATCTCATTTTGTATGCCCCAACAGTAGATGGACGGATGATGGATATTCTGAAGTATCAGTTCCCTGAGCTGCTCCTCTGCATCAGCTTTCAGCTCTTCACTGTCCGTCATTTTGAGCATAGGGATCTCAGCCCAGACGAGATAACCCTTTTTGTCTGCGGTCTCATAGGTATACTGAGGATGCTGATAATGTGACAGCCTTACGGAATTGGCACCTATTTCGTCGATGAGTTCAAAATCCCTGTCGATATTCTCCCGGCTCACTGCATTGAAACAGCCCTTGAAATCCTGATGCTTTGCAACACCGTTTATCTTTATATGTTCACCATTAAGGAACAGTCCCTTGTCCGCAGTTATGGTAATATCTCTGAATCCGGTCTCAAGCTCCACCTCATCTAAAGTTTCTCCCGCACGTACAAACTTCATCTTTACCTTATATAGATTGGGAGCGGTTTTTCCATTCCACAGGATTACATCAGGGATGCGGAAGGTCAAGACCATACTGCAATTTATGGAGCCTGATGCGTGAGTGTTGGTACTTTCTGAATCAACTTCTTCTGATCTCACATCAGTGAGCAGTGTACCGAAAGGATCTGTGATTTCCGCAACTATCTCAGCTTCTTTATCCGTGCGGGCATGAATTTCCGCATTCAAAATGCCGGTATTTCCATCTGTGCCGGTCCTTAATATCACACCACTTGTGCCGTAATAGGTCGGATCAAAAAAGCTTTCATGTTCTGTCACCAAAAGATTAACACCCCTGTATAGTCCTCCGAACACAGTGAAGTCTCCTGTAAGAGGTGAGATACCCTCGTCATGAACATTTGTCAGAAATATCCTTAACTTTACTTCTTTATGGCCTAGCAGCTCCTCAGGTATCTCACAGCGAAATGCTCCATAAGCACCTCTGTGCTCTCCTATCTTACGGTCATCTGCCAGAACAACCGCATGCTGATCTGCTCCCGGAATGTCCACAAAAACATGTTTCCAGTCAGGATCGATCTGTATGGTCTTTTGATACAGCACAAGTCCCCTGTAAGGGTCATCATCCCTGTACCATGTGTGAGGAAGTGTGACAGTTACAAAACTCTCTGCTCCATTAATGTCTGATAATGCTTCGTTTTCTCTTTCTCCGACAGCAGCATTTTCACCTGAGTCCCTTACACCCGGAGCGTTCATGACATCACTAACTGACGAAATGACATAGCTATCACCTACTTTTATATCCCCTGTCAAACCATCTAAATCCCTGATGTTTCCATCAGGGATCTTCTTGAACTGCCAGCCTTCGTTTATCTGTATCTTATGCATTCTCTTTCCTCATTTCATCAATTCTGGCTTCTACCATTCTCATCTTTTCCGGTGTCAGGTCGTAATACCTCATGGCAATGACATTAAACACAGCACCTAAAAGCTCGAGTCCATAGTAGAAAACGATAGCGATCAGCAGAAGGCTGCGGCTATAAGGTGTATTAAGATCAGGAAATGCCTCTCTGAAGCCGATGATCGCAAATCCTATACCTACAAATGTCGGACCGAAGGATGAGATCAGCTTATCCATAAATGAGAAAACAGTTCCCACCATACCCGGTATATACTTTCCTGTTCTTGAGGCTTCATAATCATTAACATCCGCTATCATCGGAGGAATGATGGAGCTTGTGATCATCTGGAACCCACCACCTATTACAGTCACAAGGAAAAGTGCTACTGTAAATGCTGTGAAGCCGCTGAATGCTTCGCCATAGCCATTGACAAATCCCGGAAGACTGAGGGTTTTCGGATCCATGACCATCCAGATAATTATGGCGATGGTATCGAAAAAGATTACTCCCCAGGAGCCTATCTGCATGGCTTTCTTGAGGCCAAGCTTTGAGCCGATCGCACCGATACCAAGTGCCATCATCAAAAGCCCTACGATGGTTGTGTAGAGGGTCCAGCCTCCTGACAGCTCATAGTTACCAACTACAATGCCGTAAAGTACAAGCAGGATTGCACTTGTCTTGCAGGTATTTGAGAACTGGTCTGTGGCTCTTGCAACGATGAGCATCTGAAGTGGCTTGTTGTTTTTTAACACATCAAGATAATCTGAAAACCTGATATTTTTCTTTCCTGAGGAATTGGTCTCTGAAAATGCAGGTACATCCTTTGGTGCGATGGAAATGTAAGCAACAACTATTCCGATGGTAGCGATGACTGCTACGATCAGCCAGTACTCATGGAAAAGCTCCGCGCTCTTCATGGAGCCGTATTTAACGGCAAGTCCCGCAACTACCATCTGCATCACAGCTCTCATAACACGAACCAGTACTGTACCAACGATGGAAAGTATAGGTCTCTGGGTCGGATCATTGGTGAGACAGACATTACCCACATGGTTTGAGATATTTAAGAATGTATATCCTATGTAGTAAATGGCTGTAAAGAATATAAAGAAAGCCGGCCTCAATGCTCCTTCCGGAAGTCTGTCAGTCACATTGAACATGAGAAAACTGTTTATGAAAAGAAGCAGACCGCCCATAACAAGACACAGTCTGGTTTTACCGAAGTTTTCCTTTTCTTTAAATCTGTCTACAAAAAATCCTACGATAGGGTCGGTAACTCCGTCCCAAAGTCTTGTTATGGTCGAAAAACTTGATGCAAGTATAACTGCCATACCCACATATCCATTGAGATAAAATGACATGATCATAGTAAGACCCATGTACAGATTGACCGCCATGTTGGCTCCGGAAAAACCAACTATCCTCCATACCGGTACATTGTGAATGCCATTTTCCTTTATATATTTTTGGTACTTGTCCTGTGACATAGTCTCTCCAGCCCCTTCCTTCATACCAATCTCCGATTCTTTCCGCATTGCCGCTTCCATAGCCCCTCCTGAATTTACTGAATGATGATGTTAACATTTTTTAATGTTGGCATCATCATACCATCAGTCGTATAATGAATATAGAACTATAGTCCTTGCTTTAGAACGATATTACTTTTTACTACAAATATGATAAATAATTCACATGCAATTAAAACAACTTCATCAGCAATAGCTTCATCTGAGGCATCTTCAACTGAGATAACTTCACCCCAAACTGCTTCTATGGAAACCTGTATAAAACTCATACAAAAACTTTTTCAGGTCAGATTCTATACTATTAATGATTTCTCTGAGGCAGAAGCATTCAGCCACAACAATATGCTTAATGACTTACAGCTTATTCTATCACCTGATGCTCTCATGACGATGCGTTCCGGTGCGGAATCTCATACCCTTTATCTTCTCACGGATCTTTTTCAGATTTCCATCATAGTCTTTATGCTGGAGGACAACTTCATGCTTTTCGGACCTTTTACTTCCCTTATTCATACAAGAAAGCATGCAGCACATATCATCAGCTCCAACGATATTAAAGAACTGAAGGTAGAGGATTATCTCAGATATCGTGAGCATTTTCCTAATATAAGTAAGGAACGGGCCGAACACATAGTGAGATGTTTTCTGGACACCGTATACGGACACGAAGAAAACTACTCTCTGCGAGATCCGGAGACATTTGCCATGGAAAATGTATATGAAGATCATGCAAAAGAACAAAAGACCGGAATTGATCTTCTGCAGCTGCGTTATGCCAATGAAAAAGAGTTTATCAGAAGTGTTGAAAATGGTGACAGCAGCTCTGCTCTCAGATATCTCGATAGGATGCAGAGCGACGTAAGATACATGAAGGAACTCGGTTCTACCATCGAAAATGAACGCATAGGCTGTGCCATCACCAGAACCACCCTCAGAATAACCGCCATGAAGACAGGCCTTCCGGCTTATATCATTGATAAAATATCAGGGCAAAATACCAGAGAAGTTTTCCGGGAACGGCACTTGGAGAAAATACTTGCAAGTAAAGAAAAAATGGTCACGAATTTCTGCAATGCCATAAAGGAGCACCATTCTGAGACTCACAGTGCTGTGGTTACAAATGCCATTTTCTTCCTGACCAGCAATTTCAAAAATGACATAACCATCGAGGATATCACAAGTGAACTCGCAATATCCAAAAGTCACTTTATGTCTGTATTCAAAAAAGAAACCGGGACAAGTCCCATGAGTTATCTCAGATCTATAAGGATCAAAAAAGCCTGCACCCTTCTTTCAGGCACAGGCAAAAGCATTCAAGAAATAAGCGAAACTGTGGGGATTCCGGACAGCAATTACTTTGTGAAACTGTTCCGTAAAGAAACCGGAATGACACCTACCGAATACAGAAAAAGCAATCGGTTGTGAAATAACAAATCTGCAGACGATTCTATATCAAATACACTAAAAAGCATGCCGGAGTTTACCCATATAACGGATATTCTCCGGCATGCTTTTTTATATTACATCTTTACACTGTTTCACCTTCTGTCACAGTAAGGTAAGTATATTCCTCACTTCTGTGTAAACAACCACTCCATAACAGCTACACAATTGTAAGCGTAGTCGAAGGATGCCATATGATATCCGGCGCCACCCATAGGGCTGTTTCCGCTCTGCTGCCCGGCTGTTTCGGATGTCTCCTGACCATCATCTGCTGCCTGTTCACTCACTGAAGTTTGATTGCTGTCCGGTGCCTGGCCATCCTTTGGTGCCTGGTTGCCCTCAGGTTTCTGACCGTCCATCGGAGGCTGGTTGCCCTCGGCTGCCTGACGGTCCATTGGTGGCTGGCTGCCTTCCGGTTTCTGCCCGTTACCAGAGCCTTCCGCTCCTCCCATCATAAAACTACCGGCATCGATTGTACCTGTCTTCCATGAAATGAAATACTGGTTTTCGTCTGCACTGAAGAGTTCCTTTGCCGCTGAACTAAGTTCATCCACAGACCATGTGCCATCCCACTGTACATACTCATAGGAAACATTGCCTGAATCAAACATTTCCATCACTTCCTGCGCTCCGCTCCAGGCACTTGTATCGTCCTCTGCTGCAAAGTATACAAAGGTCTGATCCTTAAGTCCTGAAAGAGCACTTATATCCCACTGACCATCTACAAACATACATGCAGCATAAAGATCGGGATACTCTGATGCCAGGATCAATGTAGTCATGCATCCCATTGACTGACCGGTACCGTAGATCCTCTCAGCATCAACTGCATACTCCTCGCACATATAGTCAATGTAACGTTTTGTAAGTTCTACGTACTCTGTTGTGGTATACCCATTGTGATCATCAAGGATAGTCTCAGGATATGTAGGAACCGCTACGATGGTAGGATTTACACTCTGCCATTCTTCTGTTGCCCAGACAAGAGCTCCTCGTCCCTGTGTTAATGAATAAGTGGGATCGTCACCTGCGCAGGTTGAGTCACCTATGAAAACCACCATGGGATATGAAGCAGCTTCATCATATCCTTCAGGAAGATACAGATTGTATGTTATGGAAAGCCCGGTTTCCTCATCTGTAAATGTCTTCTGCTCAAACTTACCTGCGTAAGTCGATACCAGACTCTCCTCATCTTCAGCGAGGGTGTTCGCTACTGCGCCAAGTCCTGCTGCTGTGATATCACTCTTTTCAGCATCAGCCTGTGACTCCTTCGCTGCAACTGATGTTTCTTCTTTCTTATCTGTTTCCTGATCCTCTGTATTCTTTTCTTCTGCTGCCCGGGTGGAAGGCGCTTTGTCAACAGTGGTCTGGTTTCCACAAGCTGCCAAAGTGCAGATCATGGATGAAGCAAGTAACAGTGCTAAAGGTTTTTTGAACATTTCATTTTTCCTCATATCTTATATTGTATTCTGCTGATCACGCAGCAGTTTTCGTTTCCGTGATGCACATGTTACAACATTTTCCTTAAACGAAACTTAAAACCTCCCATACCGCAGCAAACCAAGGTGAAAGTTTCATCTCCTCACTTAGTTCTGCCTCTCCACAATTTGAGATCAAAAGAGCATTCGCTTTCCTGAAAGCATCGTTGTGATAATGTATCTCCCTGTCACTGAGATTACAGAGTACAAACAGCTTTTTGCCATCAAGTTCTCTTTCGTAGGCAAAGATCTCGCTGCTTTCATCATCCAGAAGCCTGTAAGTGCCGTATACGATAAGATCCGACCACTCGCTTTTTCTTCTCAGGGAAACAAGCTTTTTATAGTAGTTAAAAACTGAATCAGCATCCTTAAGCTCAGCTTCAGCATTGATCTCTTTATAGTTTGGATTCACCATGATCCACGGAGTTCCGGTGGTGAAGCCTGCGTTTTCACTTGCATCCCACTGCATCGGAGTTCTGGCATTGTCTCTTCCCTTTGCTTCAATGCCGGCGATCATGGCTTCACGAGTCATCTTTCCGCCGTCTACAAGCTCATGATATGCATTGATCTCCTCGATATCTCTCAGATTTTCAAGGCAGCCGAACTTACAGTTTGTCATGCCGAGTTCCTCGCCCTGATATATGTAAGGTGTTCCCTTCATGAAATGAAGCATAGTAGCGATAGCCTTAGCTGAAAGCGGTGAATCATCCCCAAGTCTCGAGACGATTCTCGGCTGGTCATGATTGTCAAGGAAGAGTGAGTTCCATGCTTTACCTTCAAGCTCTGTCTGCCACTTACTGAGGTTCTTTTTTAACTCACGAAGATCGTATCTTCTGGCAGTCCACTTTCCATGCTCATCATAGTCGAGACCAACGTGTTCAAACTGGAACACCATATTGAGCTCCGAGCCATCGAGAGAAGCATACTTCTCAGCCTCTTCTATGGTAACTCCCGCGCACTCACCAACTGTCATGATGTCATACTTTGAAAGGACCCTTTTATTCATCTCCTTCAGATACTCATGTACATGAGGTCCGTTTGTGGTGTTTTCAAGTCCGCCGTAACCGGTGTTGGCATCTACCTGTCCATCAGGAAGACCCTCAACCTTTGAGATCATAGAGATAACATCCATCCTGAAGCCATCTATACCCCTGTCACACCACCAGGTCATCATCCTGAAAACTTCATCTCTCACTCTCGGGTTATCCCAGTTGAGATCCGGCTGCTTTTTTGAGAAACAGTGAAGATAGTACATATCTGTTTTTTCATCGTACTCCCACGCCGAACCGGAGAAACTGCTTCCCCAGTTGTTCGGAGCCTGACCATCCCTGCCCTCACGCCAGATATAAAAGTCTCTTTTATCATTGTCCTTCGAGGATCTGCTTTCCACGAACCACTTATGCTCATCAGAAGTATGGTTCACCACCAGATCCATAACTATCTTTATCCCACGGTCATGGGCATTTTTCAGGAGAATGTCAAAATCTTCAAGTGTTCCGAACTCATCCATGATATCCTGATAATCCGAGATATCGTAGCCATTGTCATCATTAGGTGACTTATAAACAGGGCTTAGCCAGATAACATTGATCCCAAGCTCATGAAGATAATCAAGCTTACTTATGATTCCCTTGAGATCACCTATTCCATCTCCGTTGGAATCACAGAACGATCTCGGGTAAATCTGATATACAACACTTTCTTTCCACCACTTTTTGTCCATATTTCCTCCGCTTCTTTACGATCTGCCGTCAGATCAAGTAGCATCAGTATGTATTTATCATTTTTCTGAATTCTTTCGATACCTTTCCCTGTTTTCCGTGTATCACGTATGATACTGTAGCTGTGCTTACACCACACATCTCAGCGATATCTTTTATCCTGATCATCTCTAATTGTCACGTAATAAATGCTTACTCTTCGTTTACGTTTATGCCTTCCTCTTCTTCGAAATCTTCATCTTCGTCAGCATATTCTTCATCATCAAATTCTTCGTCAGCAAAAAACTCTT
Source organism: Oribacterium sp. (assembly GCA_017627595.1). Lineage (GTDB taxonomy): Bacteria > Bacillota > Clostridia > Lachnospirales > Lachnospiraceae > Oribacterium. The sequence continues at coordinate 13,718 of JAGAGL010000066.1, forward strand.
CATCATCCGGTTCGTCATAAATCGACTCATAGTAGCCGGCAGTCTCGAAGCCGTCATCTTCATGATCAGACAGCATCCACTCCACGAGCTCTACGATCTGATCGTGCTTACCGTCAAAGCGGTCATGAACATAGAAAAGAGAAAGGATGTTCTCACTGAACTCCAGCCCCGGAATCTTGTTATGGAACATCTCGATGATATTCCAAAGAGTGACAGAATCATCATAAACTATGTCCATAACCAGGACATTCAGTTTATCCGGATTATAGTAGCAATGGATCATATCTCCCACGGTATCCTCACCGAAAAGATCCATATACACCTGTCTTATGGCTTTTGCATTGAGCTCATCCGCATCGTTAAGATATGACTCCGGATCCTCCACCGCTATGCGGTAATGATCGAAGGCCTCATTCTTAAGCTCCAGAAACTCCAGTGTGTCTGCTATGGCTGTCTCAACTGTCACTTCGTTCTGCTCAGCATAGGATTTAAGTATCTCTACATATTCATCGGGAAATTCCATCTTAACGCTCATAATATCTCCATTCTTCTTACTTAAGATTCTCAAGCTCTGCCATGAACATATCATAGTAATCGTCCTGGCCTTCCAGCTTAGGAGAATTTTCACCGCCGCCGTTTGTGGATCTCTTTATGGCCGCATAAAACTCTTCTCCATATGTAAGTATATCCATTTCATATATCTCATGGCCTTCTCTTCTTGCTATCTCACAGAAAGCCGCCAACGGATTCTTCTCATTTTGTGTGTTCAAAAGTTCTTTTCGAAATTCTCCATCCTTCAGCGCCTTTTGACGAAGGGCTGACATTACTGTCTCAACGTCCATAATTCCTCCCTGATGTTCACTCTTTTACTGCTGCGGTTTTATGTTCATAACCCAAATTGTCTTGTCCCTGATTCATGCCGTGATGCTCTGATCCCGGGTAACTCCGGACACCAGGCATCATGGTTTGATCCGATCAATCATCATGCTTCATGAAGTACCTGGTGATCGCCGCTCCTATGAGTCCTCCAAGGGTTAATGTCACTGCCGCAAGAAGCACAGGCTTTTTCACATCTACACGGGTTGGTATCTCAAACTCCCCTCCGTTTTTACATATAAGTCCGATTTCCCCGTCTGCTATGAGGTATGACTCTCCATATAGCATTTCTTTATTTGTAACTGTGTCTTTTCTAATGTAGGCTCCGTCAGTCAGGCAATAAAAAGCTCTGTTGGTACTATCCGGATAGGTTATTTCCTCAAACAGCTTTTTCCCATCCAGCATGGCATCTATGGTCTGATCGTAATGGGGGATAACATTGGTATCCGTAAGCCCCAGTCCCTCAAGAAAACGTTCATAACCGGCATCCTTTGATTCACCTTCCAGCTCCGGCTGTGCATATACGATGTCTGCGCAGTTCATGGTACCGGCGCTTACTCCTATAACTATTCCCCTGAAGCCTTTGATCCACTCCTTAAGCTTTATCTTATGGAACCAGGCATTCTCCGTGGGGACATGACCTCCCGCAAGGATCACCACATCATAGATTGCGAGTATCTCAACGATTTTTTCATCTCTTGCGTCCAGCACGTCTATGGAATCCATACTGAGCCCTGATTTATTGAAGGCATCAAGATAGGTCTGTGCCATGGCTGTATTCATCTCGGAATTTTTAGGATCCGAGGAAATGAGAAGACCTTTGCTGTGATCCTTCCAGTCATTCTTAAGCCTGTCCACAAACTGATTTCTGTTATCAAGCTTTTCCGGTAACCCTGTACGGCGGTCAAAACCACCGGGGGTTGAAGTCATATATAAAATCATTTATTTCTCCTGCTGTTTTTCGTTTTCATCTTCTATAAAGACTGATTTCCGCCAATCATCTCTTATGAATGTATCTATTCTTCTTGAGACCGTTAACGTGCCAATGACTCTCTCATCCGTTCCTTTTATCTGCCTTTACCCTGCCATTATAAGCCTTCATAACCAGCCATGACAGCAGATAATTTATTCCCATAACAACCACTACCCAGATAATGGTCTTGATGACGGGCTGTTCATATACTCGGAGGAAAAAGTAAGGTCCCACGGTGATGCGGGCAGCATTTAATATAAGCATTATCACCGCATATATCACTGTCGGTATCAAAGCCCAAAAGGGTGCAGCCTTGGGAAGCTCTGCTTTGTTTTCCAAAAATAAAAATGAAAACAGAGATATTAATGGTACGAGGAAGTGGTCTAATGGATGAACACCACTGAACAGCTCCTCATCAAATCCCTTTTTTGGTCCAAGTACCGCAAGTACGATAAAAAATGTCAGCATCAGACTGCATACAACCACATATCTTACGGTAATGAGCCAGGCTGGAAGCTCGTCGGAGCCCTTATAGTGCTGCATCATATAGGTGGAAACGAAGCCGCTGGTCCTTCCCTTGGAAAGCGCCGGCAGCATAAAAAGCACAAATGCCCCACTGCTTAGTAAGCAAAGGAAATTTGATACTTCCGTATAGTGATAAAACATTTCCAATCCGTTCCGGGTCGCATATACGTAGTTAGTTATGATGATTTCCATCAGCACTATGATGATATGCAAAAACAACGCTGTTCTTAGTTTCGAATTCTTCATTTTAACAATCAAAGCCCGCCGGCATCCACCGTCGGGCCCTTTCCCTTCATTCTATATTCTTTTTTTGTAAATACCACGCCTGGTCCTCAAAGGGAAACATTACAGGCATTTACCATCTCATTGCCTGTAATCACAGAGATTTCAGTGTTACCAGCTGGAAGAAGTGGTATCCCACCTGAAGCGGCATAGGCAAAAGTATATCCGCCATAGTCTCAAGCGCGATTTTTTCCCTTATCCTTCTCTTGGCTTCCGGAGTAAGACGCCTTTCTTTTATCTCTTCCAGACTTATCTTTGACTCATCGACAAATTCATTTTCGGGAACCCATATTTTCTTAAGCTTGATCTTCTCCAATGCTGATATCAGTTTGTCTTTTGACAGAACTTTGGAATCAAAACTAATGGCAACACCACCGGTCCTTCTGTATACGCGAACCTCTTTTACGCCCTCGATCTTCCTTATGGCATAGGAAAGTCTCTGATCCTTGACGTAATCCAGCTTTCCATCCTTCAGGCGTATACGTATTCTGTTCTCCAACTCATTTTTAATCGTGAATTTCATTTCGAACCTCATGCTCTCAAAAAAACCGATGCTATGGAAGAACTGATATGGTCAGTTTCTCCCCCGGATAAAATCATTATACAAAAATGGTTGTGATATCATCAAGCTGTTTTCTGCCGAATGGAAGTCACATATAACTCAGGCTAACCATCAGAACAACAGCCTCCTGGTGGTATGTGCGTCAAATGTCACCGTATCCACTCCTGTGGTTTCAATCTGGTATAGAGCATTAGCCGCAAGATGCTCAGCCGCCTGCTCCAGGTCGCGGCATCCGGTGGTATCTCTGTATTTTTCAAGAATCACGCTTATGGCTCTGTCATCCACCACACACTCCTCCGGTCTCATACCCATGCGTTTAAGCACCTTAGGCAGCGAGAACTTTTGAAATATGATTTTTTTCTCATCCGGGGTGTAATCCGGGATGTCAATAACCGCGAATCTGCTCATGAGCGGATCCGATATCCGGGATTTATCATTGGCCGTAGCCACCGGATAAACTCCGTTTGTGGGTATGCGGCACTCGATGTAATTATCCGTATAACCAATATTATCGAGAAGTGTCAGAAGGGCATCTGCGGGATTTCCGTTAATGCTGTTCTGATCCGCCTTATCAAGCTCGTTAATGATAAAAACGATATTATTGGAGCCACTTTGTGAGAATGCCTCCATTATGCGTCCGGCCTTGGCATTGGCATAAACACGGGGACTGCCGGTCAGCGCCTCCGAATCGTGGATGGCACTCATATCGAGGCTGGTCCATGGAAGTCTCAGAATTCTGGCTACCGCATAGGCAAGCTGTGACTTTCCGATACCTGCCGGTCCCGCAAGAAGCAATCCGTAAGACGGCAAAGTGTGGGTACGGTTAATCTGAATGATGGTTTCCATAATACGCTGCTTCACTCGCTCCAGTCCATAAAGCTCTTCATCCAGAATCTGGCGTGCCCTGACGGGATCGATGGAAGCGAAGTATTCTCCCTTCCACTGGATATTGAGCACCATCTGGAGAGCTCTTTCCGCGTGGCGGCGTTCCTCGGGAGTGATGGTTTTCGACCTTATGAGATCAATGTTTCTGTCCGCCCAGGTCTGCATATTCTTAGGAAGTGTATGTCTTGCGCAGGCAAGGAAATTCAGCATGGAATTTAAATCCCGGAGATCCTGATGCGAAACCTCTGTCATTTCGTCATCCTGTTCATCATCTTCAGGCGCCTTGCTTTCTTTGAGACGCTCGATGATAAGCTGAAGGAAGCTGTCTCTGTCTGACTGTATGTTTTTTCCGTCGGGAGTCACCGCCCGAATCTTATAAACACAGTAACCTTCCGCCCTGCTCTCCCCGGTCAGCCTTACAGAAACATGATTTTCCCCAAGCCACTTCTCCAGGTCTATGAACCTTTTATCTATCTTCAGGATATGGTGGTTAAGATCCCTGCCATCCTTATCCTTGCCGCTTACGTCTGCTTCAACTCTTCCTTCCGTATAGGCAAATGATGTCCCCCTTACAGGGTTCACGAAAACTCCTGCTGCATGCTTTGGAAGTTTTTCCATCTCTTCGGAAAGAATCATTATGGGGCAGTCGGCACTAAGTTCCTTATCATCTCTCTCGATGATCTGCCATGTAATCAAAGAGCTGTCTATGTCTGATCCTGTACTTTGATCTTTATTGTCATCTATTTTGTTGAAATCAAATATTCTGTCTGCCATGGAATACCTCTTGATACTACTTAAAAATCTTCAAATAATTGTACCATTTATGCGATGTCGTTTTGTCCTTCCTTTTTAACAATTCTTGCATAACTGATGTTTATATCAATCAGCGATTCCGTACAGTAGAGAATTTACTATTGCTGCTGCAATGTTTGAGCCGCCTTTTCGACCTCTTGCAACTATCAAAGGAATATATTTATATTCTTCGGAATTTCTGAGCTCCCAGATCAGTTCCTTTGCTTCCACCACATTTACGAAGCCAACTGGAACGGCGATGATACCCGCAGGTCTCAGATTTTCCTCACGTATGAGCCGCTCTAATTCTATTAAAGCTGTTGGAGCATTGCCAATGGCGAAAATTATGTTTGGGAACTGCTTTGAAAGTATCGACGCTTTTTCCATACTGACAGTGGCTCTTGTGACACCTCTCTTCTTAGCTTCAGAAGCCACCTCCGGATCCGACATGAAACATCGAAGCTCACAACCATGTTTTGCCGTGACCACCTTACTGATGCCGGCCTTTGCCATCTCAGTGTCAGTCACTATAGTTGCTCCCGCCGAAAGAGCAGCTCTCATCCGCTCTACTGCATTAGCGGAGAAAACAAGATTTTCATAATAATCAAAATCCGCGGAGGTATGGATGCACCTCTCTATCACCGATGCCTCCGTCTCAGGGAGCTTTACTCCTCTGCGTGAAAGCTCCTCCCGGATGATTTCCATGCTCCGTCGTTCTATGTCCCTTGGTTCAACGTGTTCAAACTTAATCATCTTAAAGTCATTTTTTTCGGAATTACTATTATCCAAATCTTTATTATAAGGATATTTGTACTCCAAAATCTCTCCGCCTTTTATTTCTCTACCCCGACTCTTGCCTTAATCCCGTCATCATAAGGATGCCTGTCCTTTACCATATTCGTCACATAATCCGCCATGGACAGAATGGTGATATCCGGGTTACGCCCCGTCAGGATCACTTCCACATACTCGGGAAGCTGAAGAAGAAACCTTGTCAGCATGTCCTGATCCAGAAGTTCTTTGTTTACGGCATCAAGAATCTCATCAAACACAAAAAGAGCCACTATATCCGGTCTGTGCTCTTCCCTGGTTATGATTCCGGATTTTTTTCTTCTTTCCTCAAAGGCTTTCAGTGCCTTTGGCTGATTTTGCAGGATCATGGTCATGGTTCTGATAGCCTTACCGAACATCTCGTCACAGTCTTTTCTTGTGGCAGCGAGTTCTTCCGATGTCATATTTGAGGTCCAACCGTAAAAATGCTCAGGAAAAAGAACCAGTATACCCGGTATCTTCTCAAGTATACTGATCTCTCCGGACATACCGTCCTTAAGGAACTGACAGAATACCACAGGAATGTTGTGTCCTGCCGCCCTGACGGCTGCTCCTACCGCCGCACTGGTTTTTCCCTTTCCATTACCATGATAAATGTGAACCATCTGTAAACCTTCAGTCAATTTCTATTGATCACCGCTATGATGCCATTCAGTTATCTTCATATACTAAAATGACTCTTCAAGTCTCAAATCATATTTGTTTTAAAACTTTAACTTTCTAGAATCATACTATATATCTTCTCCATATCCAATGAATCTCTCAAAATTGCAGCAAGTTTGTCGTACTGTTCCTCCTTGAACTCCCTATAGCTTCGCTCTGATATTTCGATTTTGTCGGGATTGATTCCCTTCTTTCTGTAAAGTATATCCAGAAATGCCTTTCGGAGTTCATCAGAATCAAAGAAGCCATGAACATATGTGCCTAAAACATTGTCGCGACATGTAAAAAGGCAATTCCCGAAATCCTGTTCTTTCTCAGTGGTCTCTGTCTGCTCATTCTTTAATGCATCAACGCTTAAATCATTTGATGCCGCAATATCTCCGGTTTTTCCCATATGGATTTCATAGCCGCTGACTGTTTTTCCGTTTAATGTCTCGAACGATCCACCTAAGCCCTGAAGTTCAAATGTCACTCTGGTTCTGGTCTTTTCATCGGCAAACTCTGTGACTACCGGCAGTAATCCGAGACCTTTCGTCTCAGTTCCGAAGCCGGTCTCCGCACCCTTTTCATCAATGATCCGCTCCCCAAGCATCTGATAGCCACCGCAGATTCCTATGATAAGTTTGCCTGCATGGTGCTTCTGCATCAGCTTTGCCTCAAGCCCCGTGGCTCTCAGCCACTCCATATCTCTGATGGTACTTTTCGTTCCGGGGATAATGATCACATCAGGCTCTCCGAGTTCTCTCACATTTGAAACATATCTGAGAGAAACTCCCGGTTCCATAGAAAGCGCCGTGAAGTCCGTGAAATTACTGATGCGGGGCAGGCGGATAACAGCGATATCGATAAAGGTATCACTGATATATGATTCTATATCATCATAACAATTACCAACGGCTCTCAGCGCCTTATCACGTTTATTACACGATTCTCTGTTTCCACCGGTTTTTGAAGCTGTAATTGGACGCCTTTTTACATTCAGCCTTTCCGACAGCGAGTCCTCATCATCTATCATCACATCCATGTAAGGCACCACTCCCAGAACTTCCTTACCGGTTTTTTCCTTCAGGATATCGAGACCCGGATCAAGTATAGTCTTATCTCCGCGGAATTTGTTGATGATAAGCCCCTTTATACGCGCCTGCTCCTGCTCTTCAAGCAGCGCTATGGTTCCGTAGAGCTGCGCAAATACTCCGCCCCTGTCGATATCACCTACCAGCAAAACCGGCGCATCCGCAAGCTCCGCCATGCCCATATTTACGATATCATCGTTCCGAAGGTTTATCTCCGCGGGACTTCCGGCTCCCTCTATTACGATTATGTCATACTCCGAAGCCAGCTTTTCATAGGCTTCTTTCACAACAGGTATGAGAACTTTTTTATGCCTGTAATATTCCCTTGCGGTCATGTTGCTGCTGACTTTTCCATTAATAATGACCTGAGAACCGACATCTGTTGTAGGCTTCAAAAGAATCGGATTCATTAAAACCGATGGCTTAACACCTGCTGCCTCCGCCTGAACCACCTGAGCTCTTCCCATCTCGAGGCCTTCATCGGTTATGAAGCTGTTAAGAGCCATATTCTGAGATTTAAAGGGCGCAACTCTGTACCCATCCTGCCTGAAGATACGACAAAGTCCTGCCGCAATGAGACTTTTTCCGGCATTGGACATGGTTCCCTGTATCATGATCGCTTTGGCTTTTCTTATTTTCTGTTCCAAATCCGCTCTACCTTTCAACACTTTATCCGGTTTGACCCATTTTAAATCAGTACCTGCTTTGAGCTTACAGCCTTCCACTCACTTATTAGTTCAATATTTTCCTCGTGAGTCCTCACACATATTCTGAAGTATCTCTCATCAATCCCCACAAAGTCCTCGCAGGAACGTATCAGGATTCCTTTTTCAAGAAGCCTCTCTTTCAGGTTTATATCTTTCTTCGAAACTCTGAACAATATGAAATTTGCTTCGGAATCCGGGTTGTAAATCTTTTCCGCAAGTCCGTTCTTCTGTATCTCAGATATCAGATATTTTCTTTCCTGAACTATAGTACGTCTGGTCTTCTCAATAAAACTCTCGTCCTTCAAGGCTGCAGCTCCTGCCATTTGTGCGGGAACATTGATCTCCCAAGGGGTCATGGTTTCCCTGACTGCCCGGATAAGACCGTGGTTTTCCGTCACTATATAACCAAGCCTAAGCCCCGGCATTCCGAATATTTTAGTGAAGGCACGGAGAACCACCCAATGTGTTTCTATATTTTCTGTTGTATCAGTTTCTACATCTTTAATCCCACTGAAACCGGTGGGTTTTATATTTGATATTACGTTCCTCAAACCCGGGCCGGAATCAGCGATTCTTCGAAGCATGGTGAGTTCATTTTCTTTCCCGCAAAACGACAGAAAGCACTCATCCACTATAAGCCAAACAGAACGCTTCTCGCACGCTTCACTTATCTGTATCAACTTGTCCTTCGGAATGATACTTCCGTCAGGGTTATTCGGGTTACACAAAAAAACGGCAGACCCTGCTGCCAGGTGCTCTATTCTATCAACAAAGGTAGCCACTGTATCATCTGTAAAGCTAAAGGAATCCTCTTCTCTTAGAATATAGTCCAGAACCTTTGCACCGGCCTTTTCCGCCGCTGATCTGTATTCAGAAAATGATGGTGCCGGGATCAAAGCCTCCTTCGGCTTAAGCACCATCATAAGTCGATAGATCAGATCCGAAGCCCCGTTGCCAAAAAGTATATCTTCTCCAGGTACATCGAGATATTTCGATAATGCTTCCCCAAGTTCTCTCTGGTTCCAATCGGGATACCCGGTGCTTAGCTCCACTCCCTTTATGGCAGCTTCCTTCGCACTATCAGGCATCCCCAGAGGATTGATATTCACAGAGAAATCCAGTATCACCTTATTTCCGTATATGTCTCCGCCATGATTGTAATTCAACTATAATCTCCCAAATGTAGTTTATTATACAAACTTGAAATCGGATCTTCCGATGGATAAACCCGTCTTTCTGTATATTTTCATGGTGTTACAAGCACACACCATTTGACGACTAACACCATTTTCATTAATAAGATGTGCCTGACAATACTCCATCAAAGAATATCGATAAGCCTGTCTACATCTTCATTCTGGATCATACTTCTCTGATTTATAAAAGTCTTCAACATTGATTATATCTGCATACGAAATTCCGGCTTCTGAAAGTCGATCCTTCAAAAGCCGGTTTTCATTTTCCAATTCCGATATCTTTTTCTTTAATTGATTTATCTCATTTTCGGCAATACTCATAGTCTTATCTTGGTCCCATAAATTTATCACCATTAAAATGAATCATATGATCAGGCACATCTGCAATCCAAACCTCAGTATCCCAAGCCAAAGAATCTGCAAACTTTTTAAATGTTGCAAAATCCAAAAAGGCCGTAACGAAAATCTTCCCAGATGACACCTTTGATGTCATATCAGAAATTTCAATTATCCTTTTCGGATCCATAGGTCCAACAGAAGTTACCGACTCTATAAAATAAATCCAATCACATTCTTCTCTATATAGGACAACATCCGGCATTTTATCATGCAGTGTAATCTCAAATCCCAACTCTTTCAGTTTTTCAACATTCTTAACTAAATCTTTTTGAATTGTATCTCCAACATAAAGACACTCTGAATTGGGTGCAAATCGTGGTGCAAATTCTTCAATTATTGCTTTCTGTAATTCATTATGCTTACCTGATGAAAAAAGTAACTCCGCCCCATTTATTCTAACAGGCATCATGGTCATTTTCTTTTTCGAAGAATATAAATCCACAAGTCTTTTATGATATGCTAAAAAACGTTTTATACTTTCCGTTTCTTGATTTGCCCCAATACCACTTATAACCTTTAATGTTTCCGCCGTTATCCTATACCTATAATTTGGACTGTTAGTCGACTCCCCATTATCTTCGATCAATGCAGCTGTCCTGAAATTATGCAATGCACTCTTTCTAAAAGTTTCCCTGCTGTTTTCTGCATAAGTTGTCCCATAATGCAGATTCACAAATGCAATAATATCATGAATACGAATCCACGTATTTGTTGCATTCTTCCATTCATCGTTTGGTTTAATGTCAGCCATTGCCAGTATAGTTAAAGCGCACAGATCTGACTGTTGGGATTTAGGCATTCCAATGTCATTTAGAAACTTTTTTGCTTCTTCTATTTTAGGCATATGCAACCTCCGAAATAATGCGATCACAATTATCTGTCGACAGATCTCTTGACTGTAACACCTGCTCTCCTATTTCCCTTATTAATTTAACAGGAGGTATTGGGATATTGTTAATTTCTGTGCTATTAACTTGCGTACTGCCATTTAATATTCTGTAGTACATATCAAACAGAGTAGAATTCAACAATGCATATATTCCATAAGTTGTTTGTGAATCCATTTCAGTTCCATCTGTTTTATCTACAAAATTAATCTTGTTTTGAGTCCCTATATACTCGTATTCTTTAAAATCGGACGGCGAGTAAATGCCACACTGCAACCTACGACGTTCCTCTTTAGCTGTAAATCTCTTAATAAAAACATAGTTCTTATTCTTTTGGATTAACCCCGGCTTTTCATCAATAATCCAATCATATTCTTTTCCTGACGGTTGGTGATTTACCCTACCGTCACGAATATGTTGACTGTAAAAAAGTGGCAAAATGTTTTCGCCTGGTTCTTTTCTCAATTCTTCCCATTGACGAAAATCTACAACAATACCGGTCTTCATTTTTAATCCTTCATCCGGCATAGTTGAATGGTACATATTTATTTTCTTTATCACATTTATATCATACTCATTAGTAGGAAGATATACATACAATTCATCACCAGAAACTACTGCATCATATGGAACAGTCAATTCAGAAATATTATCAAAATCAGAGCTACTATTAGTTGATGTAATCAACACGTTTTCCGGCTTTACAGCAGTCTTTTTTATCTTTACAATCATTGTTTCCTGTAGAACCTGTTCTGCATTAAATACCTTATCTCTACTCACAAACAAGTGGATATTTTCTATCTTTCCGTTATTTAAAAGATACTCTCTAAATGCCTTAAAATATGCTCCTGATGTCCAGCTGCGGGGAATGATATATACCATTTCCGCACCATCCTTTAAGTTAAAAAGGGACATGGAGGCAAATAAAAAATATAGATTAGGTGCCCCGTGAACCACTTGCGGCATAGCTAATGCAGCCGGATTATCTCTCATTACTCTTAGATATGGAGGATTGCCTATTATAAAATCATATTTTTTAGGATTATCTGACGCCAATAGATTTCCTTGAAAATCATTACACTGTGAAAGAATATAATCATCTTCAACAATACGGTAACTTACCCTATCACTATTACTAGTTTGAAGATAATCAAGATTATTCTTTAATATCGGCAAAACATCTACGTCTGTTTCATAACACGTTATCTTCAAAAAAACATCGTGTCGCTCTTTCAATAATCTGTCCGCAAATGCTATAGATAGAATTCCTGTTCCTGCTCCGGGGTCCAAAACAGAGACTGCATCTCCGCACTTCGAAATGTCAAACATTCCGGCCATAAATTCGGCAGTTTCGATGGATGTGAAAAACTGACCCTTCTTCTTCCTTAAGCTCTTTGGCATACTATCCAAAAAAACTTTTGTTTGATTCTTTGTGTACTCAAGTAAACTCATATATTTCAACTCTTTCAATTATCTATATTCTTATCTTCTATAAATTCAACTATATCGCCAATGTCACAATGAAGCGTTTTACATACTTTCATCAGTATTTCTGTACCAACCACTTCACCCTTTGACATCTTGGTCACAGATGCCCAACTAATTCCGGCCTCCCTTTGGAGATCTTTTTTTAACATATCTTTATCTATTAATAATTTCCAAAGCTTTTTATAACTAATGCTCATATTATTATCTTTCTTGTATCCACATCTTGTATGTCGTTTTGTTATATATCACATTATAAAGTTAAACCATCTCAAAAACAAGACTGATTCTTGCTATAGCAAGAATCAGTCTTGTTTTTCATATTATCTATTTATGTTATTTTTGATACCGCTCTCGCTCCAAATATATAATTCGTGAAAGCATATATACCACATAGTCTGGCGGAGTTCTTACTCCCTGCTCCCAATGAGATAGCGTTCCAACAGGAATATGAAACTTTTTTGCGAAAGCAGCCTGCGACAGTCCGGTGATTTTTCTCAACTCCTTAATCAGCATTGGTACCTCCATATCTGCCATATTTCATTGTCTTGCATTTTTCAATCCACTTCTTTGGATTAAATATAAGTCTTCCGCGTTTGTATCTAACCGATTGGAATTCCAATCGGTTAAAGCCAAAATCATGGACTATTTTCTATTTAATGTATACCATTGATATAGTGTATACAAGTAATAAAAATATCACCTAATAATCGATTTTTTTACCCAAAAGAAAAACATACCAAACCAAATCTCACCATAACCGCTCTCATAATAAGTATCCCTACAACATAAATCATGAATACCGAGAGATACATCATTCTGTTAGCAGTTTCGATATCCTCCGGCTTTATCTCCCGAAGCTTATCTCCGATTTCCGGCTTTTTTACGAGCTTTCCGAAGTACCGGGCATCACCAAGGAGAGTTACACCCAGGGCTCCTGCCATAACTGCTTCTGTTTGTCCTGAGTTTGGACTTGTGGATTTTTTCGCATCGCGCAACCAGATTTTAAAAGCATTTTTCCAGTTGAGGTTAAGAAAAGCTGAGGCTATGACCATGAAAAGTGCTGTCACTCTCGCAGGAATGAAATTCATCACATCATCAAGTTTTGCAGCGGCGGTTCCGAAATATCGATATTTTTCGTTTTTGTAGCCGATCATGGAGTCCATGGTATTCACTGTCTTATAGAACCAGCCGCCGGCAACACCGAAAACCATCATGAAAAGGAGCGGCGCTACAACTCCGTCGGAGGCATTTTCAGCCACGGTCTCTACCGCCGCTTTTGTGATTCCGGATTCGTTAAGCTGTTTTGTATCTCTTCCGACGATCATGGAAACTGCTTCCCTGGCACCCTTTAGATCTTTTCTTTGAAGCGCCTTGAACACCTTCATTGATTCTATCTTTAGCTGCTTCATAGCCAGCATCTGGTATGCAAGAAACGCACTTATGGCACAGGAAATGTTTTCTCCGAACATGCGGCTTATGTGGATTATGATAAGTGGTATCAACGTAAATACCACTAGCATTATAACCACAAGTTTCCCACCTGCAATGCGCTTTTTCACTATGTCCTTCTCAGACTCTTCGGAAATCCCAAGCACCTTTCTCAGTATCTTCTCAAGCCACTCTATAGCCCGTCCCATGGCCATGACCGGATGAAACCAGTTATGAGGATCACCGAAAACCAGATCAAGTATCAGTGCAATGATCAATATTATTATTCGTTCGTACATTATTTCAACCTCTGCGGAATCCCGGCAAGCAACCTATAAACCTTATCTGCTTTCTTTGCGAACAAACAGCTTACCCGTCCAACTGACTCACGCCAGGCACGTTCGTCTCTATCCATAGGCACAACACCCGATCCTACTTCATTCATGATGATAACAAGATCTCCTGATATTTCATCAAGCCACTTCTCCGCCTCAGAAACCGGATCCTTTCCTTCCCTAAGTTCCTCACGAATCCTTTCTTCATAATGCTCTATCACTTCAGCATCCGGGAATTCACTTCTGCAAAAGTCATGCTTTCCCTGACACATTCCCCCAATTATAAGAACCATTTTCCCTCCATGCATCCGATCCTTCAGAATTACCTGATGCTATTCTCCAATACATTAAAAAGTATTCAAAATATCTAATTCAAATACTGACTAAGTTAAGCTCTTAAAATATCTCAATGATCTTAGAAGCGAGAATGTTTGCCAGTAAAATCAAAAACTCGCAATTACACAGAAAATATCCGCACAAGTCCCCTGTGGTTCCTCCAAACTGAGGCACTATTCTGTATCGATATCTCAGAAATGAACCAGCTGCTGCTGCCAATGTCACTGCCGGATACGCAAGCTCAATATTCCCAAATATGCAAAACAAAAACATACAAAGAACCGTCACTAAAAGCTCTGCCAGAAGCACAGTCTTCACATTCTTATCCGCACTATCTGAAAACTCACTGACCATTCCGTCCTTTTTTGCCTTCGGGAAGCTGACAACACTGAGTCCGCTTAGCTCTCTTGAAATCACAAAACCGAAACACACAGAAATGAGCGCCTCTATATCTGTCTCCGTTGCCAGTGCAAAGGCTCCAAGCATATACATTACCCCAAAGATCACTGCAAAGGCTCCGACATGCGGATCCTTCAGTATGGAGAGCTTCTTCTCTCTGTCACCGTAGCTGTGAAGTGCATCCTCTGTATCAAAAAGTCCGTCAAGATGTATGCCTCCTGTCACTGCCACAGGAACCAAAAGCAAAAAAAATGCCGTAATCATGTTATAAGTTTGGAGAAATCCTGCCAGCCTCCATATGAAAAGCTCCAGAAATGCAATTACCACCCCGACCAAAGGAAAAAAGCACATGGCATACTTCATGCTCTTTTCATTCCAGTCTGCCTTCGGCATGGGAATCCTTGAATAGGTTGAAAAAGCTATAATAAAAGAATCTGTCATTTAACCGGTTCTCCTCTATAAACTCAACACATAATAAATATGTCGGTGATAAAAAATTAACAAACCGTTTATTTTTAGGTATATTTTTAGGCCATATGAGTTTATTATATATATTATGAAATATAAGTCCAAGTGATGCACTTAGGATTCGTGATCAAAAGATATTATTATCCCGGCTGTTTCAACCCTTCAAGGAACGTTTTAAGTCTGAAGCAGCCAACTACTAAACAATGTGACATTTTTAAGCAATGGGGAGGTTTATATGGAGTTCAAAGGTATTAAGCACATTGAAGGCGGACAATTTCTTCACAGGTATGATGTCCTGTATGAGACCGACGATCATAAAGAAATAACTTATGAAATGGCCAGCCGCAATCCGAATATCACATCATTGGAGGAGCTTTCCAACTGGGGAACCAAAACTGTCAGCATAATCGGTATTTCCCGTGACCATAATCGTATTCTGCTCAACAGGGAGTTCCGTCCGGCAGTAGGTGACTGGGTATATAATTTCCCGTCAGGCCTCATGGATGAGGGCGAAACTCCTACAGAAGCAGCAAAGCGTGAGCTGCTGGAGGAAACCGGTCTTCATTTCGTAAAACGTATAGTGCGTCTGGCAAGCAGCTTTAATGCCATTGGTATTTCCAACGAATCCACTTCCTGCATTATAGCCATCGTTGACGGCGAAATACAGGAAAGTGAGTCGGACATCGAGAAAATCCATGCAGCATGGTTTAGCAAAGAGGATGTAAAAGAGCTCCTTAAGACCTCAAAAATGTCTGCAAGAGTACAGCTCTTTTGTTTCCTTTGGGTTTACGGAGATCTTTCTCTAAACAAATTCTATGAGTATCAGGATGACTTCGGACCGGGAACAGGCCGCCTGCAATAAGCTTTATAAAAATCCGATCTCACAGGGTACACGTAATTTAAAATGGACACAATGCCGTTATCAAATTAATTAAAACGCCGGTCAGAGGAGCCTCAACTCCTCTGACCGGCGTTTTTTTATCTGCCCGGGAAAACCTCAAAATTTTTGAAGCTCCTTTTTTATATTGCCCCAAAGCTGTCATAATAAATACAGTTATGATCACATCCACCCATCCGCAGTTTCCTGCAGGATTTCATCCGATAAGTAGACTCCTCTTCACTCCGGTATCTGTTTATTCTCTTTCTGATATATCCGATATTTTCGAAATTATCTTCTTTGCCGGGTATCAGCGCCGCACAGGTATTGACCCAGATAACATTACAATCATCATGTGCACATAAATCCAGAGACAGTTTAAAATCATGGGATCCCGTTGAATATGCCGGAGATATGATCATGGTAAGCATAAATGCACGCATTATACGTTCCATATACTCATTGGTCAGGAAATCCTTGCATATCATTACTGCAAAACGACCTAAGCCTTCATAATGAAATATGGTTATCTTATTATTGGGTCTCAGATATTCCCTGTACTCTCCCTGTTTTAACTTATGAAAAAACGGGTTATGTTTACATTGTCTTGTAAGCTCGTGACCATATCTGTCCAAAACCGGAGAATAATTCAGTCCTTCCACGCTGCAGGAGGGCAAAACAATAAGTGCAGGAATCTGTTTAAGCTGCTCGTCATTCAATGTGCTCAGTTTATCCCGGATAAACGTCTCCATCACGGGATTTCCAAGCATCTCCGGGAAAACTATCAGCTCACTACCATGTTCCCCCGCTTCTTTGATCTTTTTCCAAACCAAAGCATTATCACTCTTTATACGGGATTCGTTATATTTAACGTCAAAAACCAGATAATCACCTAAACTATGATAATTCAGATCAAAATTGGTTTTTGCGCTGAGAGGTGAAGCTGCAACATTAAGCTTTTTGGTTTTATCGAATATGGGAAATGATCCTTTTTTTATAAATACATGCTCTGCCTCTATTCCGGGAATATCCTGAACTACCAGCAGATACCTGAGATAACTGTCTATCCGTTTATAGGAAAATGTCTGCCTGTTTTTTCTTGACCAGACACAATTCATCTTTGGAAACAGGGCTATTCCCGTGGATTCTCTGTTGGTATTGATTTCCGAGGAAACCTTATTTCCTTCAAGGATTTCACGTTCATCATAAAGAAGCACCGAAACCGTTTCATCCAGTGCCTGTAAAAACCTGATGACAGCATTTTTGTCATTTTCTGCGAATATTTTTTCTTTAAAGCTATGGAGTTTATCAATGTACTCAGGACTGAGATCCGGCTCAAAAATCGGAAGATACTTTCCTTTCTCACTCAAACTGAGTAATGTATCATTCACGATACGATCATCAATACGCCTTAATTCTTTATCAGAGAGACTTTTGTAGAAGATGAAATGATTTTTACCGACAGACTCCAGATAAGAGCATAGTTCTGCGATGATGTTGTATAGTGATATTCTCTCAGGAACAATCTCATTCATTTTTACCTCCATGAGTCAGGCAAGCATAGGTTTGATACAAAACTATAGTTGACCCGGAAATTAACTTAAAAAATCATTTTAAAGCCCAATCTCTCCAATATATCAGATGCTGACATATTGTTTTAAGGCATTTATTTTACACCAACAGGAATACCTGCCACAACTTCAAAAACTTTATCCGCATCTTTTGCTATGCTCCGGTTTATTAATGCCAGCTCTCTCAGGAATCCCATAGTCTCTTCCGGATACTGATTGCCGTCACAGTATAGCTCATTGGTGACAACGATAAGGGCTTTGACATTAGCGGAAAGCTCCCTCAGCGGCTCAATGATTTCATGCGGATGACCATTGGTTTGATAGCTCTCATTGGCATAAAGGTTGGTGAGATCCTCGAGAAGAACTACTGAAGATTTCAAATACGGGCAGATATAGGATAAGCTGATTGTATCCTGAACTGAATTATCCTTTGTAGTAACACCTCCGGATATTTTTATCTCATCTAAAACCTTCGATATCTCAACAGGACGCTCAATGGTAACGAATCCCCTTCCCGCTCTCAGGTTCCGGTGTCTCTCTATCCTCCTATTCGTTTCTTCATCATCGTAGGGATACATGGTGGCTATGTAATAAAGGTGGTCGTCTTTATCCACCAGTGAAAGCGCCAGTTCTTCCGCATATTCAGATTTTCCCGAGCCGGCACCACCGGTCACCAAATAGTACATTATTTCATCCTCTCTGTCATAACCACTAAATAACATTATTTCTGCACTATAACATTTTCTATGTTGCGGATATAAAATCATATTACCATGCCTGCTTCAGCATTCCTGAATCATTGGAATCTCCGGTACGCTTCTACCTTTATATCAGAAAAGGTCCCCATTCGATTAAAGGCTTCTACCGCAGAAGATAGTATGGGCATAAAGAGTACTGCTCCGGAACCTTCTCCCAGAGACATTTCAGCATCGATTATGGCACGCAGGCCCATTTTCTCAAGGGCTTTTCGTGACAGCTTTTCCTTAGATACATGAGATGCCAATGCATAGTCCGCTACTCTCTCATCCATCATATAGGCGGTGAGGGCCGCTGCTGTTGAGATGATGCCGTCAATCACTATGGGTACCTCATATTTAACCCCGCCAAGGAACATTCCCGCCATGACAGCTATTTCCAATCCACCAATCCGGAATAGAACCTCCTGACCTTCACTTTCTTTCCTAAGTCTCTCCAGTGCTCTTCTTACCACATCCTGTTTTCTTTTAAGCCCTTCTTCACTGAGTCCGGCTCCGTAACCCACAGCCTCTTCCGCACTGCTTCCCATGAAATAAGCAAGTAATGCTGCCGTTGGTGTGGTATTCCCGATTCCCATTTCTCCTGTACAAATGATCTGATAACCGGATTCCTTAAGCTCACGAACGATGTCCATACCGAGCTGCAATGCCTTTTCACCGGTTTCGTGGCTCATGGCAGGTTCAACTGCTATGTTTCCGCTGCCGTCCTGAAGACGTCTGTCGTTTATTTTACCCCGGCAAAGTCTTTCTGAATAATGATTGAATTCCGAATCAGACTTATCTTCAGTATTTTTTACCGATTCATATTTATTCTTACCTTCGGTATCTCCGGCGCCTCCCTCGCTATATCTCGGTCCTACCATCCCCACATCGATAGTATATACATCAACTCCGTTTTTCTCAGCAAAGATTGCCGTGGTTGTTTTCCCCTTTACAAAGCTGTCTGCCACCTTTCTCGTTACAGAACTATCAGTCTGTGTCACCCCTTCTTTCACACAGCCATGATCTCCGCATAACACAACCAGAGCCCTTTTATCGATGGAAGGCTCAAGTGTTTTCTGTATCCCGCAAAGCTTCACAACATGTTTTTCCAACACCCCGAGACTGTCTATAGGCTTACCGATATTGTCCCACTTTAACTGTGCAAGCCTTTCGATGCGATACCTCTCACAGCACTTCAGGTAGTTAAATATCGCCTGCGGATTACTGTAGTAGTAGAAATGCGGCCATCCACAGCACATACTCTTTCCGTAAAATACACCCTCGTACGTTCCGGTATTTCTCACGCTATCATTATTGAATTTCATTTTGTGATTTGAGCCTGTTTCATATCTTACAACCTTTTCTGAAGCTGTTTTATATCCTGCCGCTTTTGGCTTTGTCAGTATAAATCCGTCACCGTTAAACTCACAGTCAAATCTATGGAACTCATGCCCTTTCAGAACCGTTCCTGCCGGGCCAAACAAGCCGGCACTTTTGGTCTCCGCAGAAACATATCCAAATCTCACAAGTCTTTCCCTTTTGACTGCGTTCCCGGAAAAGACTCCGCACATTTGAAAGCTGTTTTTTCTATCGAGTGTACGTTCGCAAATCAGTTCTTCTCTCGCAGCATTATCATTTATCTTTTTTACATCATTTATCTTACTTTCATCAGATTTATTTTTCGTAAATTTTTCCACACTAACTTTAGAAACAGCATCATTTCCTTCAGATTCGCCGGCAATCACGTTGTCTTGGGGAACACTTACCGAGGCATTGAGATACATATATCCGCCGCACTCTGCGATTATAGGGATTCCGGATTTTATGAGTCCTGAAATTTCTGTACGGACAGAAACATTAGCCTCCAGTGCACTTCCGTATAGCTCAGGATACCCGCCTCCGATGATGATGCCGTCGATATCTTCCGGAAGCTTTTCATCGTGCAGTGGGCTGAATGTCACAAGCTCTGCCCCCATCTTTTCCAGAAGTTCTCTGTTTTCCTGATAATAAAAGTTGAAGGCCTCGTCCTCGGCGATTCCTATTCTGACTCTGTTTTTCAGTTTGTAAACGGAGATATCCGGAATACAGCTTTCTGGTTCATTGATACCCTCTTCTGAAACTTTCATAGTCCTTGAATCACCCGAGGTATAAACCGGCGCAGATTTATATTCACTTCTGTTTGCCTCTTCGGAAATATCCCTTATATCTTTTTCACATTTACCCTGTGCTGATTTAGAGAAATCCTCCTTATGATTCAAGTTCGATGCTACAACAGCTTCTCCTGATATACATGTCTCTGCAAGTTCCAGAATTCCATCAATATCTACTGTCTTCTCAAGCTGCTCTGAAACAGTCTCTGCCCACCTGCTGAAACTCTCCATATCTTCAGGCTCTATAAGTCCCAGATGCCGTGACGGAACCTGCATCTCCGGCATATCCGGAAGGTAACCCAGTACCTTTAGCTCAGGACACGCTTCCTCGATTACACCTTTTAATCTTTCATAAAAAACAGGAGAAACTCTGTTTAATATCACTCCTCTGATTACGGAAGTATTTCTGCGGTTTTGCTCTGTCACTGAATCCTCAGAAGTTTTTTCTGAATCATCCTTACTATATTTTTCATCATCTCTCAGTGTCTCTCTACCGGAAAACCTCTCTTCTCTGATTACTTTTTCATCAGTTCCGCCTAACCCGATATGGTCAGCAAAATCCAGCATTCCCCTGATAAGTGCAGCAACAGAAACACTTGCCCCCTTGCAATCCATGACAAGTATCGCAGGGCTTCCGATTATATCCGTAATCTCCCATGTGGAGCCTTCAGCCGACACACCTCCGAGCCCATCATAGTATCCCATAACTCCTTCAATAACAGAAACATCTGCATTTCCGGCTCTTTCCGCATAAAGCCTCCTGAGCATTTCCCCTGATACAAAAAAACTGTCCAGGTTTCCGGAAGGCACCCCCAGAACTTCTCTATGAAACATAGGATCAATGTAGTCAGGCCCGCACTTAAAGCTCTGAACCTTAAGTCCTCTTTTCTTCAGCACAGAAATAAGACCACATGTTACTGTGGTCTTACCTGATCCGCTCTTATCTGCTGCAATTACAATGCTGTACTTCATATATTCTCCGTAACATCTTTATACGCATTTAATCAGACACAAACATTACCTTATCATAAAGTATAAATGTATCAGCCCTCTTTTATCAGAAGCTCCTTGCCTTCAAACGCAAAAGCAAACTTCTTTATCTTTTCCTTATCATAACCTGCGCTCAGAAGC
>JAGAGL010000067.1:0-33420 GCA_017627595.1 Oribacterium sp.
AACATCCGGATCTTCCTGTAGTTGAGCTTGATTCAGTTGAAGGCGTTAAAGGCGGAGCCGTTCTTCTGACAATACACTTTGTGCGTCAGAAGTTTCAGCTTGCATATAAGCGCAAAGCAAATGACTCCCAGTCAGTAATAGATATATTTAACGATCTATATAATCTGCTTGGCAAGGAACTCTATATGCAGCTGTTCCCTATACTTTTATGTGATAACGGCACAGAGTTCTCAAATCCGAAAGCTTTGGAATTCGGCCCGGACGGCAAGCAGCGTTCCAAGGTGTTCTACTGTAACCCTTCCGCTCCGAACGAAAAAGGCGCCTGTGAGAACAACCATGAGTTCATAAGAAGAGTGATCCCTAAAGGAAGGGATATCGGCAACTATTCACAGGATCAGATCGACCTAATGATGAACCATATCAATTCCTATGCTCGACCTGAACTCGGCAACAAAACACCATGTGCGATGCTTTCATTTTATTATGATGATGGACTTCTAAAAAACCTCGTCGTTCAGATCGTACAACCTAATGACATCATACTTAAGCCTGCACTACTTGAGAATTGCAAATAACAGTAAGTCCACCCGGAGCGAGAACGGAGTCAAGGGACAGTACGCTGGGCGCTTCTTTTCCAGCGCCCGGGCAGCCCTTGACGAAGTGACACGGATAACCCTTATGCCCAGGAAAGGAACCACTGTTCCTTTCCCTGCCTTCCCGGCGAGGGATTAAGAGGTCAAGGGGACGCGTCCCCTTGCAGGTTCTTAGGGCAGAGCCCTGAGCCCCCGGAGGGCGTGTATTTATCCAAAAACTATATTTCAACTATTAATATAAGGTTTCTGCGGAGCAGAAACTTCATTTCAAAAAAGCCGGAGTTCTGCACAGTTGGATGACTTTCATACCTATAACCATTAGGGGTGGAATTCACTAACTCTTAACAGGACGACGTGAACTCGACTTCTGATTGTCATGTGCATTTTTCCGACTTTTAAGCCATTATAATGAAAAAATCTTATATTTTCATTATTTTTGAAACAAATAAATTCCACCCCGTGGAATTTACTTCTACAAGATGGAATTTATTCTTACAAAGTGGAATTAAGAATTACAACTGACCTTTTTGACATAATGCTACATAGTAGTCATAACCTTCCGGGTGATGAACTTTTGAGCCTTAAATTGATTACTTGTTTTTCTCAAACTATAACCTTATCATCTATAGTAAGTATCGAATGTGGACATATAAAACACTTCGGATGTGGGAGGAAAAACGATGCTTATTCACGGACTTCAAAAAATGACTCTTCTGGATTTTCCGGAACATATAGCATGCACGGTGTTTCTGGGTGGGTGCGATTTCAGGTGCCCATACTGTCATAACTTTGAGCTGGTGGATGGCAGTGCCCCACCCCTCATGGATGATGAGAAATTCTTTAAGTTCCTGAAAAAACGGCATGGACTTTTGGATGGCGTTGCCATAACAGGAGGCGAGCCCCTTCTGAGAACAGACATTGCCGGTTTCATAAGAAAAATAAGAACTATGGGATTCAAGGTTAAGCTTGACACAAACGGCTACCACCCGGAAAGATTACAGGAGCTTTGCCAGGAAGGTCTTTTAGACTATGTCGCAATGGACATCAAGAATTCGATAGAGAAATATGGCCTAACTGCCGGCATAGAAAGCCTTGACACCGGACGCATACTTAAGAGCATCTCCATTATCATGACTTCCGACATCCCATATGAATTCAGAACAACAGTTGTACATGAACTGCATTCCGACGAAGACTTTATAGCTATCGGCGAGATGATAAAAGGTGCATCCCACTACTACCTTCAGCAGTATACAGAAAGAGACACCGTTCCTGATAAAAAACTTACTGCACCATCAGGAGAAGAAATGGAAAGATATCTTGGTATCATAAAAAAATTCGTTCCTAACGCCATGCTCAGAGGTCTGTGATGACTTTTGCAGTCCGATGCTCACCTATATAAACGCAAAAAATCAGCCGAATACCGGGGTCCTCGCAGACCTTAGTATTCGGCTGGTATATTTTCTCCTCCTCATCTATTAACGCTGTTTTTGAGCCTTAATATCTGACACATAGATGCACATCTATCCGGCTCATGATAGGCCTTATCTTTTTAAAACCTTTCAGGTTTTAGCTGACAACCACATTGAGAATCAGCGATCTTCCACTCACATTGCTGCCCTGTAAATCTTTTCAACAGCCTCAGCATCTAACGGACGAATCCTTGAAAGCTTCATGGTGTCCTTCATGGTGGCATCCATGGCAAGGTCTCTGAAATCCTGATCTGTAGGTTTAACTCCAAGCTCTGTGAGACTTACAGGCATGTTTATGGATCTGAAGAAATCTTCTGTCTTTTCGATACCCATCTTCGCAGCCTTCAGGTCATCAGTCTCCGTTACGCCCCAGACCTTTCTTGCGAATCTTGCGAATCTCGGTAATGCTCCTTCATAGAGCTCCCTTGCCCAGGTTCCCCAGACCGCAGAGAGTGATGCACCATGTGTAACGTCATACTTTGCGGATAATGCATGACCGATCTTATGTACCGAGAAATCCTTGCCTCTTCCGCACTCCGTAAGGTTATTGTGTGAAAGACTGGAAGCCCAGAATACCTCACCCATGGCATCAAAATCATTTGGATCTTCCATCACCTTTGCACCGTTGCTGACCACTGTACGGATAAGACCCTCTGCTATTTCATCTGTAAGGTCTGCCTTGATTTCCGGAATAAAATAGCGTTCCATGGTATGCATCATTATATCCACAACACCTGCCGCAATCTGGTTTTTGGGAAGGGTTGCAGCAAGAGCCGGATTCATGATGGCAAAACGGCATCTGTTGAAGTCAGTGTTAATGCCTCCCTTTTTACCTATCTCTTCATTGGTAAGAACCGCAGAATCACTCATCTCACTTCCTGCAGCAGCGATGGTAAGCACCGCACCAACAGGCAATGACTTCTCAAGAGGAGCCTTCTTTGTCCATATGTCCCAAAGCTTGTATTCGGGATTTGCGGTACCGTGGGCAATGGCCTTTGCAGTGTCTATGGCACTTCCGCCACCTACAGCGATAACCATATCGGCACCATAGGCTAATGCTTCCTTAACGCCTTCCTCCGCATGAGCAAGTGTGGGATTTGGCTTTGCTCCGCCGTATTCTTTATATTCTAATCCTGCTTCCGTCAGTGATTTTTCAACCCTGTCCAGAAGTCCGCTTTTCTTTACACTGTTCTTTCCGAAAACAAGCAATGCCTTCTTTCCGAATTTCTTTGCAGTTACACCGGTTTCCTTCTCTGCATCTTTTCCGAATACCACTTCAGTCGGTGCATAGTACTTGAAATTGTTCATTGTTGAATCTCCCTTCATTCTATAAAATCCTTTCGGATTATTTTTAACAGTTTAAATAAAAGTTTCCCAATCTGCCGGACTATAGATTTCCGGCAGAAGGGTTAGCGTCCTTTCTTGGACGACCACGTGGCCGCTTGGGTTTTATTTCAATCTGATCCTTTGGCTTCGGCTTTCGCCCGCGTTTCTTAGGTTCAGGCTTTGGAGCCGGCTTTGAAAGCCCAAGAGCTTCGAGCTCTTCCATTGCGGTTTGTATTGTGTGCACCCAAAAACCGTCATCGGATGATGGCTCTGCTGGTGCATCTGCCCTACGCCATGCTGATGAAAGATCATCCATAAGTTCACCATAGGACATCTGTTTCAGAAGTCCAGCATTTTCGGCTTTGCGGATAATCCTGCAGGTTGCAACAGTTGAGATAAAGTTTACAAACTCGCTGCCTATTACAGCAAAGTCACCCTGCTCACCAGTATGATCAAGGCACTCATCACTCTTATAGCGTTTAAAGACCATTTCCAGAAGCCAGCGGTCCTGATAACACTTGTATGCTACTTCAGGAGCAAGGTCCTGATCTGATTCGAGAACCATTACGCCGAACGTATTCCTTTTATCAGAGTACTTCTCAGGAGAAAAAGTGTTCTTACGCTTGGCGTTTGCAAGGTAAGTTGCTTCTTCCTTTGCAGCCTTCTTTGCATCTTTGAATGCGTAAAGGTAACGACCGCCTTTAATTCTGGCTTTTTTATAAACCACATGGGCATCTATGCCCACAAGTACACCATCAAACGATAGCATGTCATTATCAGAAATGCGTTTGTCGTTTCGCTTGATAGGTGTAAGGAAATGAAGATCAGGTCTTTCCGAAAGCTCTTCTTTAATCTTGCTCAGAGGAAAGCCCTTATCTGCGACAATGATTCCTCTTCTAAGATCATTATCGCGTATAAATGCAGGATATGACTTTGAATCTATACTGTTGCCAGGGAATATCTCGGCACATATGGGTTCCATCAGTTCAATGTCGTAAGCATAGAGAACGGAGACCTCGCTGCATCCTCGTACTCTCGCTTTGTAGGAGTATGCCGACAGGTCATTGACTATGCTTGTGTCCTGCTTTAGGGTGCCATCAATTGCTACGTGATGGTCAGCGGATGTTGCTTTCATGCGTAGCTGATAAAACATACTGCGCCGCGCTCCGTCCATACCAATCTTGTTAAACAGCTTACTGACAGAGTTTTTCGATATGGCTGCACCAGGATAGTCCTTACAGACAAAACAACGGTTGTAGTGTTGCGAAAGCCTGCTGTCAGTAACCTGAGGCTTAATGACCCTGAGCGAAGCGATTGCCATAATCGCATAGACATCAGAAGGGTCGTAAACTGCCAGCAGATCTTTTTCAATGTCCCGGGTCACTGAGTGAACAAGGGCAGAGGTTCCATAGGACAGCATATCAGGAACCACCGGAACAGATGAAGCAGTTGCTGTAACAGGGACATACTCGTGATTGATGATATGTCCGACAACCTTGCCGTTGCGCGGCTGAGGATTTCCACCTGCAACATATTTCGTGGACGCCCTTTCTCGAACAGCGTATCTTTTAGGGCCGTCACGTCCGCTGTCATCTACGATGGTATTTACTGGTCTGGGAACTGCACGGATATCTGCTGGAACTGGCATAATAAAGCCTCCTTTTATATAGTCCTATTATACCATATCAGGACTATATATTCAAGCTTTCTCTGTCCCATTTTACAAAAATCTGATGTCAAAGTGCAGTAAAAATCAAGGAAAATGATGCAGTTTACCAAGGATTTTTGCCTTTGGTGCACTCATTTTCTGACAAATGAAGTAACAAACCGCGGATTTATGGGCTTAACCTATAGTCCGATGATTTGGGAAAGTTTTATTTAAATCTTGTGAAAAATTAATATAGTGCCGGCCTTCTCAGGAAACGGATCTATTCGTCTGATATCGTGACGACACACGATTCATAAATTCAGACTATTTTTAGTAAAAAATAGGATGTGACTGTCAAATGACATCCACACCCTATTATATCGCTTTATTATCACTTTGAAATATTTTTTATTCCTCTGATATTAATAAAACATTGTTTCTTTTTAACTTCAATAAATTTTTTTACTCTGCTTTAAAATCAATAGCCTCTTCCGGATCCAGAGGTGGTGAGAAGTAGTAACCCTGGATGGTGTCAGCATTAAACTCACGAAGCTTGTTATACTGCCAATCCTTCTCGACACCTTCTATGGTTATGCTCTTTCCCATATCATGTACGAGCTGAATAACGTCCTTGATGAAATCTTCTTTTCCTTCACAAAGATAAGTATCTACAAGTGACTTATCTAGCTTTACATCTTCTACCGGAACATATGTAAGGTAGGCAAGTGATGAATAGCCGGTTCCGAAGTCATCAAGCAGAAGTATGACTCCAAGATTTTTGAAGCTTTCAAACAACTCCTTTGTTATGGAATTTTCCTCCATCAAAAGGCTTTCTGTTATCTCAATCTGCACATACTTTGGATCAACATCATATTCTTTCAGGACGGCTTCGAGATACTTACAGTATTCAGTGTCATTTATCTGTCTGCTGGAGAAATTGATGGATACGGGCTTGATCTCCTTCCCCATCTTTTTCCACTCGCCAAGCTGTTTTACCACAAGCTTTGTGATAAGTCTTCCGAGCCTTGAAGTCCATCCGCTCTTCTCGATTACCGGAATGAACTGTCCCGGACCATACTTTGAATCCCTGAGTCTTACCAGTGCTTCATAGCCTATGACTTCCTTGGTCTGAGCGGAAACCTTCGGCTGGTACTTCATATAGAATCCGTCATTGTCAAAGGCCTTCAGGAAGGAATCCTTGATTCTGGATTCTTCCATGACCTTCTGCTTCATGTCATCTTCATAAACAAATACCATGTTCTTGCCGCGGTTCTTTGCTTCATACATCGCAATTTCCGCGTTAATGACATGCTGCTCGGGAGGGGTTTCTCCGTCCGAATTGGAAATACCTACACTTGCTGACATGACCACGTGGCCGCTGCCTATCGACAGGGGTTTTGAAAAGATATCCGTAATGTCCTTAACCAAAGGAGATTCTTTATTCAGAATCTTACCTTCTGCGAACATTATAAACTCATCTCCACCATACCTTCCTAAGGTCATACCGTTCTTCTCGGCGAATTTACGAAGAGCCTTTGCTATATCCTTGAGCAGATTGTCACCAACATCGTGGCCGTAATTCTCGTTGATATCCTTAAACCCGTCAAGATCCAGCATTATAACCGTGAATTCCTGATCGGTTTTCAGCGTGCTGTTCAGATTATCAACTATGGCACGTCTGTTAAGGAGACCCAAAAGTTCGTCATACTCGGCCTGATAAATTAACTTTATCTGTGAATTTACCAGCTGTGCTTTGGAAGCTTTCAGAGCTCTTACATTTTGCTTTTCCTGCACAAATGCTATCAATATGGATCCCATAAAGGACAGCATGGAGACCACGATAAGTACCGCTACGGGAAGCATGTTTTTATATACTTCCACAAAGGATTCGGGCTTATCTATATATATAGTATCCCTGGGAAGAAGATTCTCAGACAGCCCGTACTGCTTAAGCACCATATAATTGTACTGGGTA
The DNA here is from genome assembly GCA_017627595.1 of Oribacterium sp. Classification (GTDB taxonomy): domain Bacteria; phylum Bacillota; class Clostridia; order Lachnospirales; family Lachnospiraceae; genus Oribacterium. The sequence continues at coordinate 7,015 of JAGAGL010000067.1, forward strand.
ATGCTCGGGGTATATAAAGATAACTCATAGGTTGAGATATCTGCCCCGTTATTCAGAACTTCAGCAATGATCTCTGCGGCATTTCTTGTCTGGACCGAAAAGTCCATATAAGTTCCGCCCAGAACTCCGTATTCTCTTCCTTCCGCGTAAGGTCTGAAAATGGGGGCCTTGACATTATTCACGATTAAACTGGTGGTTTCAAAAAGTGAATGCCTTTCACCATTTCTATCATCATAACAGGTCATGAAGAAGAATATGGCATCCTCCGGAACTTTTTTTAAAGCTTCAAGTATAGCTGTGAGTTCCAGTTCCGTTGAAATAATGGCATGGAAATCATACTCAGGATATCTGCCCCTGTATGACAGGAATTTTTCAAGATCGGTCTTTCCTGCGGGAGAAGTATCGCATATTGCATATAATTTCTTCTTTTCTGGGAAAAGAGTTATGGCTTCTTCAAAGGTGTCCGCAAAATAATCCAGCTCATAGAAGCCGGTCATCATCGGATTGGCTTCTGCCTGCATCGCCAGATCCAGACTATTGATACCGAAAAACACCATGGGAAGTCCTTTAAACAGCTCTTCCTGATGTTCGAGGGCAAACTTAAGTGCGGCATCATCTCCCAGGAGGATCGCCTCATAGTGCATTACATCATTATTGTATCTTTTGCTGAAATATTTATAGAACTCTTCTATATCCTGATCAGTGCCATATATTTTTGTGTCCATATAGCAGATATCAAATTCTATATCATTGCTATAGAGACCCTCTTCTATACCTCTGATCTGGTCTTTATAGGTATAATACATGGGATCATAGGATGAAAGAAAAAGTACCTTATGCTTAACCTCATCAGGTCCTTTCATATATCCGGGCATAAACTCACTTTTTATTTCGAAGGCAAGCTGAACAAGGGCCAGTATCATACATACTGCCCCTATCAAAGCAAAAAACATCTTATAAAATTTGTAAGCCTTATTTCTATCCATATGTTGTCTGTTCAATCCTGAATACAATGAAAATCTTATACATAGAAAGTAAGATTCCCATTTAGGCACACACAGAATTACCTTTTCTTCTATTGTACTGTAGTTTTTATCGGCAGAAATTTATATATAATTAGCAGATTTAAATAATTAAAAAATAACCGGATATGAAATATGATATAGTAGCTAAGGAAATTTAAAAACGGAGAAGAAAGGCAAATTCAGTGGAAAAATTATTTGATATAAACGAAGAAGGCTTCAGCATCCGTTGCAAGCTTTATTACGATAAAACTCCTCATGATCTGAAACACATTGTACTGGCAACCTATGGCTTCGGCGGAAACAAGGACAATAAAGCCATAGAGAAATTTGCAGACAGGATAACCACCAAGTACAAAGGCTTCGGTGTTGTCTGCTTTGACTGGCCCTGTCACGGAAAGGATGCCCGGAATAAGCTGATAATTGATGAATGCCTGGAATACATGCGGCTTGTCACAGAGCATATCCGGAAAGAAATGGGAGCCGAAGAAGTTTATAATTATTCTTCAAGTTTAGGAGCCTACATTACCCTGAGATATCTTCATGAAAAAGGTGAAAATCCCTTTAAGAAAATCGTATTCAGGTGTCCTGCCATAAAGCTCTACGATTCCATGACCTCCCGGATCACCGATGATGACTGGACAATCCTCAACAAAGGCAAGGAAATACTCCGGGGCTACGACAGGAAGATCAAAATTTCCCGGGAGTTTCTCGATGACCTGAAATCCCATGATGTCAGCACCTGGGACTTCATGGACTACGCAGACGAGATCCTCATGATCCACGGCACAAAAGACGAAATGGCTCCCATTGAGGTCACCAGGGAATTCTCCGAGAACAATGTAATCGAGCTTATCGAAGTGGAAAACGCCGACCACCCCTTCTCGAACCCGCAGTACATGGACTTCGCAATTCAGAAGATTCAGGAATTTTTCAGTTCGGAATAAATCCATGAAAAATTGTTTGACCCTACTTGTAGAATTGTACAGGTAGGGTCATTTCCAGGTTTACAAACAGATATAGAAAAAGAAAAACAGCCGGGGCATCCGCCCCGGCTGAGATTTTATCTGTTATTAATCATTTCAGGATACATATCATGCTTTGTGAGTCTGTCCCAGGCCACCTTCTCCCATTCGGTGCCCTTCTTGCCGTAATTGCAGTACGGATCGATGGAAAGACCTCCTCTGGGAAGGAACTTGCCCCAGACCTCGATGTACTTCGGATCCATAAGCTTTATGAGATCCTTCATGATGACGTTGACCACATCCTCATGGAAATCTCCATGATTTCTGAAGGAGAAAAGATAGAGCTTCAGGCTCTTGCTCTCCACCATCTTCTTCCCCGGCACATATGATATGTATATAGTCGCAAAATCCGGCTGACCTGTGATAGGACAGAGTGATGTGAATTCCGGACAGTTAAACTTTACAAAATAGTCATTCTCCGGATGCTTGTTATCAAAGCTCTCAAGCACTGACGGATCATACTCGTACTTATATTTTACCTGCTGATTTCCAAGTAATGTTAAACCTTCGTTTTCTCTCATGATTTTCCTCGCTGATTTTATTTCTATCATTTGACCTTTTCGGAATAATCCGGTCATTAAACCACTAAGGTATAAATTTGGTCAAACTGTCTCATCTGTTTTTACTGTTATTCTGCCGGGAACTGATCTATAACTCCGTTTATCCTGAATGATTTATTCTGCCAAAAGCGGATCTGTCACTCCGTTTGCTTCAAATGCTGCCTCTCGGTCGATGCAGGTTCCGCACTTTCTGCAGGGTTTATCTCCGCCTTCGTAGCAGGACCATGTAAGCTCGTAGGGAACCTTCAGGTCAAGCCCGATCTTTACTACATCCTTCTTTGTGAGCTTCACAAAAGGAGCTTCTATTCTGAGCTGATGCCCTGAACCTTCCCAGATAGCTGCACTCATATGCTCATTGAAAACCGGTGAGCAGTCAGGATAAGCACTTCCTGCCGCATCATCGGAATGTGCGCCGTAATAAATCACGCCACAGTCCTTGCTCAGAGCCAGACTGGCTGCAGATGAAAGGAACAAACCGTTTCTGAAAGGAACGTAGGTACTTACGGGAACCTTTCCCCCGGTCTCTTCAATTTGCTTAGCATAGGATTCCTCAGGAATCTCCTCTGTTGACTGTTTAAGAAGAGAGCAGTTGCTGTATTCAAAAATCTTTTTAAGATCAAGGAACAGATGCTCCACTCCATAGTGCTCAGCCACAGCTGTTGCAGCATTAACCTCTTTATCGTGCTTCTGGCCGTAGGAAACGGTCAGTGCTATGACGTTGTCATTTCCGTATTTATCTACCGCCATACCGAGAGCAGTGGTGGAATCCACTCCTCCGCTTAAAAGAACCATTGCCTTCATATAAATCTCCATTCCGCCGCCTTTGTTCAGCAGCATAAATAGTACAAAATCAAACTATTCTCAATCTCATAAACCAAATAAGTAATTAAGCTTCAGTCAGAAAAATACATCAATCATTACTTTTGATAAAAATATCGGTTTTTTCAAGTAATTACCGAACCAAATATCAGCGAAGGTACATCTGAAGGCTCGGATCATTCCTGAATGCGCCTCTAAGCTCTGCCGTAAATGTCTTTGTATTCTGCTTTTTTATGCCTCTTGCGGTCACGCAGCTGTGGCAGCCCTCAATAGTTACGGCAACATCCTCGCTGCCCGTGATCTCGATCATTATATCCGCGATGTCCTTGCCGATCTTTTCCTGAAGCTGAAGACGTCTTCCCACCATATCGCAGATTCTGGCGATCTTGGAAAGTCCCACTACCTTGCCATTTGGCACGTAGGCAACATTAACCTTCATATCGTACATGAGGGCAAGATGATGCTCGCAGTAGGAAAAAATGTCTATATCCTTCATAACCACAACACGTCCGGCGCTGCTTGAACCCTGAAGATCCTCTTCAAAGGTCTTGTCAAACATTTCGGCGATCTCATGGTTTGTATAGTTCATGCCCTGAAAAACTTCTTCATACATCTCGGCAACCCGCCTGGGAGTCTCCAGGAGTCCCTCTCTTTCGGGATCATCACCAAGAGCGATCAGTATCCCGCGAATATGCTCTTCTATAGCTTTTTTATCTATCATTTAAACACCTCTTTTGTTGGGATCCCAGATCACCTTGTGAAGCTGTATCTGAAGTCTCACATCATTCATATTGTTTTTTATCATAAAGTCAACCATATCCACCGGCTCAATGCTTCCGAATACAGGACTGAGATAGACGTGACACCTGTTTGTAAGATCATAGGTCTCTATGATACTTTTAGCTCTTTCCATATCTTCAAAACTTCCGGAAACAAACTTGACTGTGTCCTGTTCTCCCAGAAGTTCGAAGTTGCTGTGAATCATCCGGATCTCGCACCTGCTTCCGGGAAGCTTGTAATCCATGGTGAAAACAGGTCTATGGGACTTCGAGAAAGGAATTCTGCCGGATCCTTCTGAACCGCTCATATCTGCGCCGTTCTTACTGTCAAAATTCGCAGGCTTTATGAAAGGCTTCAGATCCACCGCACCGTTGGTTTCGATCTCTACTCTGTGACCTGAATCCAGAAGCAAATCTATTAGCTTGTCCACACCTTCCTGAAGAAGCGGTTCTCCTCCTGTCAGAGTCACATTCTTCACTCCCGTGGATTTTACATAATCCAGGATCTCTTCCTGTGACATCTCCGTAAACGGACAGTCCCTCTCATTGGCCCACATGGTGTCACAATAGCTGCAGGCCAGATTGCAGCCCTTAAAACGTATAAATACCGCAAGCTCCCCGGCCCTGGTTCCTTCGCCGTTAATACTTACAAATTTTTCAACAACCTTCATTTTCTCCTCCGGATCTGTCCGATTCGCATTCGACAGGACTCTTATCAGCCCATAGCTGAATCAAAAAGTCTGTTTTCAAACTTCAGCCCTCATAACAAGCACAATTGTTGGGAGTCTCATATACCAGAACTCTGTGAACATCAAATCCGGAAGCCGCAAGCCTGTCATGAAAAAACTTCGCAAAATTTTCCGCCGTCGGTCTGAAGGCCACTACATTCATCTTGAAGTCTTCCTCCATGAGTGCCTTCACAGTCGCATCCTTCAGGGAACCTTCTTCATATATAAAAGTATGATCAAATTTATCACAAAGCTCTTTGATCGCCTTTTTTAAATCCGAGAAATCCACCAGCATACCTCTGGTCTGAGTTTCCTCACTCAGTTTCTCTCCTTCTATCTCCACCACGACTCTCCATCTGTGTCCGTGGATATTACTGCATTTTCCTTCGTAGCCCTTAAGAAAATGTGCCGCATCAAAGCTAGATTCAGATTTCAAATAATACATATATGCTCCTACTAATAAAAGGTCTTTTATTATCTCTACATGATTTCGCTTTACATGTCACAAGTGTAATTGTTCAATAACCGCGTAACGGCTTTATTGAATATAAAAAAAGCTCTGCATACGCAGAGCTACACAAAATCTAAATACATACCGAGGCTGGTTAAAAACTCATCCTCAAAAATGATCCAATCATCTACACTAGTGAAAACATAGACAAAATCATCACATATTTAAAAATAAAAGGTAGTCCTGGTTTTGTTTAGTGACAGGAAGGTACAAATGAACTGTCATTTTCAATTTTCGAAACTGTATGATACCACTGAAACCAGATATGGTCAACATCTATGAGTTATAATCTCACGGAAGTCAAGGAGTAACAGTTCAGCCGTGGCACATGAAGGGCCGAGCCGGCGGGCATCCGGCTTAACTGTTACGGACTAAATCATCCGCATCAACCTGTCTCAGCTGTTTACTGTATCCTGATATCCGTGATGGCCACCTGATTTCCGGTGATGGCAGCGTAAATCCTCTTAGCCCCATCCTGAACCTTGGTGGTATTTTCGATAAAGATGCCCAGATTTTCGGAATTCAGTATTATGCGATTCCCTTTACGCAGGAAAACCACCTCATATTCCACGCCATCCTTGTTGAGACGCTTCCAGTCCTCCCAGGAAGTAAACGCCTCGGTCTTTTTCATGGTAAACTTGTTCTCGGCATACTCATTGCTGTTCTCATTTTCACCATTCAGCTTGATGAGAGCATACTCATGATACCCCTTTCCCTTAACCTTCCTGTCGTCAGACGAAAAAATAACGATGTAGGGGCAGTCCCACACAAGGCTTGCTGACGGAAGAGTCATTGAATGGAATTTTAGCTGTGTCCAGTCTTTGATCTCGATAGCTTCGGTTGAAGCTGTTCTGTCTCGATCCACCTGTACATTCGGAATATCCGATGTCAGTCTTTCAATATAACTGATTTCTTCAGCGATACGAGGAATTTCACCCTTTTGTACCGCTTTTTCTGTCTGTTCAGTTTCAATATCATATATACGGCAATTTTCTCCGGTAAGGGCAAGGAATGCGGATTTTGACTTATTGGGTAAAGCAATGACAGCATCAACTGTTTTTTTCGCACTTAGGAGCTGAAGCTTTATATGATCCTCATATCTTCCCATAACAATTTCAAAATACTGTTCATGATCCTCTTTTTTGACTAAAGCTTTATCTTCTTTGTCATCATATACAACATTATCTTCTTTATGTGTACGGCTATATACAAAAGTATTTTCTGTGACCTTAACTTCTGTATTCCTTGCTCCCGTTGATATGATATGACCATCAAACCACAGTTCTCCGTACTCAGAATAGTTATAAGCCTCAATGGATTTTACATTACCATGAACATGTCGGTCAAAAGACTCAAAAAGAATTATGGATGGTATTGCCGGACCTGTTTCCTGTTCCCACGCCTTGCACTTGAATCTGACCTTACATATATTGTTTAATATCGGGACACCGATGGTGAACTGATCCCTGTATTTCCTGCATTCTATTTCCTTTTGTATGGCTGTCTCTGTTCCATCCAATATCTCTTTGCTGTCAGAATCAATTATCTGTATCATGATACCGGCAAACTCAGGATCAAACTGCCCGCCTGACTCATTAAAAAGCTCCTCCCTGACTATCTGCATAGGAAGTGGTCCCCTGAATCTTTTTTTAGTAACCATGGCATCATAGGAATTCGCAACAGAAATGATCCTGGATATCTCAGGTATCAGATCCCCTGACAAGCCTTCAGGGTAACCTTTTCCGTCAAATCTTTCATAACTGTACCGGGCACTTTGGCTAAGATATGGATACTCGGTTATACTTGACAGTATTTCCCAACTCATCAGAGGTTTTTTCTTTACTGTCTCATATTCCTCTTCTGTCAGGTCATCAGTCTTACCTATAAGACTGTCAGGCAAGCCCACCATACCAATATCATGAAGCAATGCCGCATAATAAATCTTTTCACATTCCTCTTCATTTTTTCCGCTCAGGCTGCCGATACGTCTTGCTATATCCGCAACTCTTGAAGCATGCCCCTGAAGAAAAGGATCTTTTTTCTCAATAGCGGCAACAAAGGCCGTTGCAGTCTGATCAAACATCCTCTTCATGCTCATCTTTTCTTCATGAAGGATTTCCATTTCAAGCTTGTGGGCTCTGTCCAGAGTTTCATTCATATCGATAAGCACGCAAATATATATGATCACCACCATTCCAACCAGGCTGATATTGATGATGGATATGCCATATACAAAATACTGTATAATGCTTGCAGCTATCGGAAGGATCGTAAATATCAAGAGTGGGATGATGATCTTTTTTCGAAGCCGGTGGTATAGTCTGCTGACTACCATGAGCTGAATTGCTGCGATCAGAATTGGTACGCAATAGGATATTACAAATCCCGGAGACCTGACATAATGATTGGTTTCATCAAAGGTATAATACAATCCGGTAAACTGCGAAATGATGATCAGGAGCTCTCCTGCCAGAGAAAGCTCGTCATTTACATACAGAAGCTTCGGGACTTTATTTAATCCGACATCGTGTATGCATATATCCTTTATATATTGATTCACCGAAAACAGTACGGCTATGATCATACTGAAAACCAGAAAATTGGAGATCCTGGTCATAAAGAAGCCGAAGGGATCTGCCTGGCTGCGATAAATATAAGCATATCTGTCAGCAAACAACAGCACCATTGCTGAAAGCTCCATGCCGATCATGGAAGCTTTTCTCCTGAAGCTGACAGATCTTGAGACAAGACTGAAGAAAGCTGTCATTCCGCATATGCTTCCCAGAATGAGCATTATATTTAGTTGGTGTAATGCTAAAAATTCGATCATGTAACACCTGCCATCAGCTTCACTTTAAAAGTGTAAAGAAATCCCGGAGCCTTTCGAGCAGCTCCCCCTGCTGTATATTTTTAAGTATATATCCGTCAGGACGCAGCGACATAACGGACATCACGCTTTCCTTATCATCCTTTCCTGTAAGGAACATCACCGGAACAGAAGAGGTATCTTCATCGCTTCTCAGCATTTCCAGTACCTGCGGGCCACTGGTTACGGGCATCTCGTAATCAAGAAGTATCAGATCCACCTTGTTTTTTGCGAGAAGCTTGATGGCCTGCATTCCGGAATTTGCCATCATAACTTTATAATCATTTTTCAGCCATTCCCTGACAAGCCCAAGATAATTAACATCATCATCTACTATAAGTATACTTTTACTCAAATCCTGCTCAGGGCTTATTGCCTTATTGCCATAACCCGGAAGCTCTCTTTCAGGACCCTTTTGGGTATTTGCTTTTAAGGATCTGAATTCAAAATAAGACTTGACCATCTGAGTGAATGCAATATTATCCAGCGGCCGTAAATAGGTTTTATAGATATATCTCTCAGATACTGTTTTTTTCACATTTTTTATCGCCTCTTCATCCCCCACGATGACCACATTAAAATTCTTTTTCTCAACTATATCGTAGATATAATTCAGTACGCCTTCCCCCGGTTTTTTATTTTCATCTATATATAGCGTGAGCAGAATATCCTGTCCCTTCAGGTTATCGTTTATGCCTTCGATGCTGAAAGGAGAAAAAATACTGTCAATACCCTCCTCCTGTAATTTTTTCAGCAGTATCCTGATAATGAAGGTTTCCTTTTCGCCTATGATGATCACACGATTAAATCCCATAAAAAATCCTTCCCTTTAGAAGCATTGAAAAAAACACCATTTATGTATTATAAAGATCACGGTTTACCGGCAGAACATCTCTTCCATTCCATCCCAGTCCAGTTTTTTCAGCATCCCCGCAAGTTCTCTGAGCTTTTCAGCATCTGTATCCGGCAGCTTATACTTACTGAGCTGCTCGACTATCATTTCCACCGAATCATAATCCATCTGCGGAATAATTTCCTTCAGCGCTTCATAAGCATCACGGAGTTCTTCCTCCGGAACAGGCTCCATACTGCTGTCAGACTGCTTTGCTTCAATTCTCTGAAGCTTCTCTTTAAATGTTTCATATTCCAAAAGAAGCTTGTCTGTATGGGCTTCGATATGTTCTAAGTCCTCCTCATCACCGGCCGCTTCCAGTCTGGCTGCAAGCTGGCTCAGAGCCAGGGCTCCGATTATCCTTGCCGAGCTCTTCAAAGCATGTACCTTGATGGTGTAAAGTCTTATATTCCGGCTTTCAAAGGCATCCTTGATGACTTTTGAGTTTTCGTCAATGGTTTCATAGAATAATTTGAGAGCAAAAATATAGTTGCTGATTCCTCCTGAGTTTTTGATACCCTCCTCCGCAGCTATTCCATCTGTTTCATATATCCACATCATATTATCAGGCATGGATACAGTCTCATCAACGGTTTCTGTATCCGTCGGTTTTTTCATCATCTCATCCGGCAGATGCTTCATGATGGTTTTTTCCAGAACAAGGCTGTCTACAGGCTTGCTAAGTCTTCCGTTAAAGCCTCTTGAGATATAATATTCCTCAGTCATGGCAGCATTTGCAGTAAGGACATACACAGGAAGCTCAGGATAATCTTCCCTTATCTTCTCTACAGTTTCTATGCCGTCCATTCCGGGCATCATATGATCCAGCAGGACGATATTGAATTTTGTTTCCTTAAGCTTTTCAAGACACTCTTCACCGCTTGTTGCAGTTGTAACAAATATCTTTGTAGGCTTCAGAAGACCTTTTATGACACTTAGGTTCATTGGTGTATCATCAACCACCAGCACATCCGCATCAGGAGCAATGAACTGCGGAACGTAAGCTCCCCTGACGGAGGTATCATCATGCTCAAGGAATACCCCCATGGGGGCAGCATCCAGAATCTTCTGAGTGACTGTGAAGATAAATTCAGAACCTTTTCCGTAAGTACTTTTACATACCAGGGTTCCGTTCATCAGCTCCGCAAATCTTTTCGAGATATCAAGTCCGAGACCGGTTCCCATGATATTGATGTTCTTATCCTGATCCAGACGCTCATAGGCCGTAAAAAGTCTGTCCTGATCCTCGGGCTTTATTCCTATTCCGGTATCTTTAACAGAAAAAACAATTTTACATATATCATCCTTCCGTTCATTCATTGATACCTGTAGGATAAATCCCCCTTTTTCTGTATACTTGACTGCATTTGTAAGAAGATTCAATAATATTTCCTTGATCTTCCCGCTATCTCCCAAAAGCTGTTTCGGCAAGATTTCATCAACCACAACATCAAAGGTAAGCTCTTTTTCGGTACTTCTCACCTTGATCATGGAGACAACGGATCTAAGAAGCTCCTGCACATCATAGGACTGTTCTGAGACCTGCATCTTTCCTGATTCCACTCTGGAGATATCAAGGAAATCATTAATGATACTAAGAAGTGATTCCGAAGCATTTCTGATATCCATGGCGTAATTCATAATAGACATAAAATATCCCATGGGAACACCCTTTGCATCTTCTCTTAATATCATTTCATCCATTCCCATGATGGTATTTATGGGAGTCCGAAGCTCATGTGTAATATTGGCAAGAAACCTCGTCTTTGCACTATTGGCACGCTCAGCCTCATCCTTTGCATGCCGTATCTCCTCATACTGTCTGCGAATGATGGTCGTATTCATGGTATGCCAAACCACAAGTACAATAAGTAATGCCGCAAGGAGAATCAGGAGAAGCTTAGTGATGAGCAGCTCTCCTATCCTCGGTATCTTATTAATCTTATATGTGTTCTCCGAAATCAGCGTCCTTCTGTCATTTTTGTATATCTTGATATGAAGCTCATAAACACCATAGGGAAGATTGGTATACTCCAGGGTACTAAGCTTACTTCTCTCTTCAAAAACACCTTCATCAGATACTCCGTCAAGATATATATGTACCGGAGGATCAGAAACGGAATAATCAAAAATATCCGGAACTATCTTTACCCTGCTCACATCCGAAGGTATGGTAAAATGCTTTTCATCATCAGGATATATTTTAGACCCGTCACAATCTATATATTCCAGCTTAGTCTTTATATATGAACTGCCGGCATAAATATCTTTAACATTGGTTTTTATGACTCCCTGCCTTCCCGCAATGAACATTTCCCCGTTTTCGTTCATGGCACTGAAGGAATTTCCGGTGATGGCATATGGAAGTCCGTTATTAATGGTATATAGATCATAATGATCTACAGCATCTGACAGCATTTCCCTGTCCTTGACAACGTACAGCCCCAAAGAGGAGAGGATCCAAAGCTTATCATCCTCGTCAAAATATATGTCATAATTGTTGCTATAGGGGAATCCCGAAACCTGTTTCAGGCTTCCGTTCCTGAAATACTGAATAGAGTTTGATGTTATTGCCCAGACAACATCCCTGACGGGATCATTCTTTACTCTGAGAACAACATCACTTGTGAGACCATCCTCGCGGCTTATCCTGGCAACCTGATCACCTTCAGCGATATATAGCCCTCCGCCGTCGGTACCCATATATATTTTACCGTCAGTACCCTGAGCAACGCTCAGGATGGTGGAGTTTGACATGCCATCCTTATGACTATAGGTCCTGATGACCTTTCCGTTCTTTATGACTGCGAGACCTTCGTTTGTACCCACAAGCATGCTGCCATCATCAGCCTCAGCTGTACATCTTATCTCATCAGAAGGCAGTCCGTCCCTTCCGGTATATCTGGTTATCTGGCCATCAGCTGACCTTTTTACAAGTCCCATACCGTTAGTATATACAGATACCCAGATGTTCCCGCCGGAATCCTTTGTGATGCACCTTATCCTGTTATTTTTCAGGAAAGTGCATAACTCATCATCTATGGGCTCCCCATTCATATTGAGGACTGTGTATCCCGAGTCGGAACCGATATGTATACTGTCTCCTGTCAGACACACTGCGTTAACAACATCTTTATTTATATCTGCTGCTTCGGTCAGGTCGATAAAATTGTTTGAAACAAGCTTCATGACGCCCTGTTTAGAAGAGGCGAACCATAAATTCCCCTGATAATCAGAAATCATCCTCTCAATGCCGCTGTTAAGCTTTATATCAGAAAGTATATGTAATTTGTCTGATTCATCAAGATAGCCCACTGTATCCGAGGACATCACAAAAACCCTGCCGCAGCTGTAGCTCAGCCATTCAACATTCTTTATCGGCGCTATGGAGATCCTTTTCATATCCATTGAGACAGCACCAAAATCCCCATAGTAAATCTCTTTGCTGTCCGTGCTCATATAGAATTTGCCGTTACTTTCCGGATCATGGATTATCGAAGATATTTTTTTCATCCCCAGCTCATTGCTGCCATATATCTCAGAAAAGGCACCGTTTTTTATAAGAAAAATGTATCCCTCTGATGTAAGTCCGTACACCATGCCATCCGGGGTTTTCCCAAGTCTCATTATGCGATGACCATCTACCCTGCTGTCAGAAAGCTGAAGTATTTCTCCCGAAACAGTTATATAAGCCATTCCGGAGATAGTCCCTATGTAAATATTACCTTTACCATCCTCGCATATAGCACGGATCGATGAAGAAGGAAGTCCTTCTTCATATGTATAGTGGATCCTTTTTTCTCCTTCTATCAGGATCACTCCATTATCATTTGTGCCTACCCATATCCTCCCTTTACTGTCTTCATATATATCTCTTGCACTTGTAAGACCGTCAGTTGAATCAAGTCTTTCAAATTTTGAACCGTTGTAACAAATAACTCCGCTGTAGCCGCCTATAAAGATATGTCCGTCTGACCCACTGCAGATACACATGGCATCGGAGGTGGGCAGCCCGTTTTGAGCATCATATATCTCGGTGGTATATGACATTCCGCTGATCTGTCCTGTTGCGGCATAACCTCCCCCTGTCCTTTCCTGTTCTGCCTCTGATGTGCCGTTGTACTGATCTGCGGCAACAGCATCCACAGCCCAAAAAACCGAAAAAACCATACACATGACAGCTATCAGCATGATCAGTTTTTTATACGCTCGATACATCATAAGTTCCAATACTCCTACTTATTCTGTCTTGTTATACTTTCTAAGTATCACCTTGACTTCCGGAAGCGCCTCAAAAAAAACCTCTACACATTTTGGATCAAATTGCTTTCCTGACCCATCCTTAAGTATCTCCAGCGCTTCATCAAGGGGAAACGCAGGTTTATATACTCTGGGGGAGGTAAGTGCGTCAAAAACATCCGCAACTGCCATTATCCTGGCCGAAAGTGGTATCACCTCACCATGCAGCCCCTCAGGATACCCTTTTCCATCCCATCTCTCATGATGATATGATGCCATATTACGTGCTTCCTTTAAATAGTTTTCACCATTTACAGTGCTTATGGCATTTTCGATTATCTTCTTACCGTGAATAGTATGGGTCTTCATTATCTCAAATTCCTCAGGTGTCAGTTTTCCCGGCTTGTTAAGTACATTGTCAGGTATATTGATCTTTCCGACATCATGCAGGGGGGCACTTCTGACAACATCTGAGACGAACTTAGGAGTGATCTTTTCCGGATAATAGCCTTTTTTTACAAGACCCTCAACAATGATCTTTACATAGGCCGCTGTTTTCTGAATGTGTGCTCCCGTATCGGAATCACGGTTTTCAACCATATCCGCCATGGTTATGATAAGACCATCCTGCATCATGGCAGTCGATTCTGACAAGCGTCTCAGCCTTCTCATCTGTTCAGCCTGATTCAATGTCAGCTCACAAACGGATGTATACAGCTTCTCAACCTCATCCCCCGTATGTATATCCAGTTTTCTCAGAACCCTTATATTCCTGTCCAGGGTTTCCTGGTCATATCCGGAATGTGAAAAGCTGTCTACGCACTTGGCAAGACTGCTTATGGGGTAAGAATTATACATGTCTGTAACAAAGAGTCCATAAACAAGTATCACCAGTAAGAATCCGGAAAGAATGATGGCAACCCTCAGCAGAAATGTCCTGACATATATCGCCATATAATCAAGGCTTACATCAGCACCCACATAGCAGACACAGTTGCCTTCCTTATCTTTGACCGGATGGTAAACTGTCATAAGCCATTTCCCAAGACTGTTGTTTTCTATGGGACTGATCTCCTTTCCCTGAAGAAGATCAGGCAAATAGGGATAAAATGCTTCTTCAATAGGGCTGAAATCACCCGGCTCATAGGGTATGGGTTCATTTTCCGTAGCAAGATCGAAAATGAATACACATCCCTCTTCCTCTACCTTAAGAACATACAGATACTCAACCCCGGAGGCATTGCTGCGGATTTTATAAAGCAGCTCTTCCGTCTCATCGTATCCCTCGGCATTTCTGCCCTTTCTGATATAATCCCCAACTCTGTCAGGATCTATAACAGAAGCGGCAAATAAAACAGCATTATGTGCGTTATTTGTCCTTTCCCTTATTTCGTTTTCAAAGAACAGGCTTCCTCCTATCCACCCCATGATGGCGCATAAAATAACGGAAATACTTATCAGAACGGATATCATCCTGATCCTTGAGGATTTTTTTAGATCCTTTTCCCATTCCTTTATTTCATTAAGCTCTATCTTTGTAAGCGGTCTCTGTTTCCACATACCCTTACGGATAGCTGTCTTTTTTTCATCCGGAATAAAACGGAGCAAAAATGATACAGTGAAAACAGATATTATCTTATCGAGGATATTGAAAAATATGTTTATGATAAAATATGCCGAAGTAAATGATATTTGCAATGATTCCGAAAGAGCTTCCGTGAAAACATTCATGGACAGGCTCAGGCTTTTTCCGAGTATTATCATACTCACAAAGGTTCCTAAGGTTCCGCAAAGGATTCCGGCAGCGATGCCAAGTCGTAAAAGCTCCCCCGGCTTTTGAAAACTGTACTTCTTTACAAAGTAATCTGTATAAATCGCAACAAGGACGTTTATAAAAGCGAAATACAGAGTACCGTCCATGTAAAAATTACTTATGATATTTGTGACAAAAGCAGTCAAAACACCCGGGAATACGCCTCCCAGTACAACTGCCCCAATGCTTCCTATGGTGTCAAAATATAAAGGCAATCCAAGTTTTGCCACCAGAAAAGACATGCCGACATTGATGGCTACTCCTATGATCACCACCATGACACGTTCATGAAATTCCTGTTTTATCTTATTTGATCTAAAATTCATAATTCAGCCTGCTCCAATATCCTACACTTCTTTATTTCGACATTTTTTTACAATAATATATATATTTATAAAAAAAAACTGATATCAGTTAAATCCTTAAAAGGATCAACCAATATCAGTCAGAACTTAAATTCTGTTTTATGACGGCTTGTATAAAGACTGAATGTCAAGAACGAAATCTCAAAGTCAGTTTCGCGGCGTTGGCAGAAACTGTATTTACGATGTTGTCTACATCCTGAAGAGCTTCACTTAAATTTCTTCCGCTCTTTACTTCCGCAACTATGATGTTTGAAAGGATTTCTGTCATCATGTTGCTGACGTCATCCGGTCCGAAGGAAACTCTTCCGTCCTTGTCAACATTGGCCCTCATCTGAAAAGCTCTGCCGTGAGGGAACATGGATGGCATGGGCTGTGGTGCCGACATGGCACTTAAACGATCCCTCAGGGCCTCCATGATATGTCTTCCCAGAGGAGAGTTAATGTCTATCTCCTGTATGTCGTTTACGTCAACTGCATCTCCCATATCCTGCCTGAGCTTCCGGGACTGCTTTTCAAGCTCTGCTTTGGAATCATTGTACTTCTTGTCAAGCTGCTCTATATCACGGTTATATTCCTGAAGCTTGTCGTTGGTGCATTTCACAACTGTCTCAGCCAGTTTATCGTAGGTGGAAACGATGGAACCGTCTTCTATACGCCCATCCACGTAGGCAACAAAATCCTCCATTACCCGGAATCTGTCATCCCGAGACCTGTCCAGAAGTATGAGCAGATCTTCATCGCCCTTCCCCATATATGCAGAGTACACCCTGTCATCTGCATCATAGATATATAAAATATAATGATCTTCAAAACCATTTATTTTTTTCTTAATAGCATTCATACATGTGTCCTCTCTCTACTCACGATTTTCAATCGTGAGAGCCACGCGGCTTTGAGCGCTTCATAAGAATCCGTTAGGATTCTCTCTGCTCTGCTCACGATTTTTAATCGTGAGAGCACGGAACTTCAAATGTTCCAAGCTGATCAGCCGAAACCATCCCTGTGAAAACCAGGCTCCAAAAAAACCGCTGGAATTAGTTTCTTATTATACTAATCGGCAAAAAGCAGTAAACAGATAATACCAAAGCCTATACAAAAAATCAAATGGTCAGGCCAATGTCACCTTCACCTTATGATCGTACCATTTTCCCTTTGCTCCAAGGAGGGCAAGGTCGAATTCCTGATCCAGTTCTTCAACCGGGATATCAAAGCCATATACCTCTTCCTTTGTTCCGTCGGAATAGGTCACTTCATCAGTAGTCGGTTCCAATGTCTTTGCCCCTGCTTTTTCTGCATCCTTTGCAAGTCCCGGGAAAAGCTTCACTATGTTCTTTGAAGCAAGGCTTACATGGATAGTCATCCTGCCGTCTTCCACGGTAAGTGTTCCGAGGTCTGCATTAGCCTCGTTTACATGGAACATGCTGCTGTCGGTGGTGAATTTCGCATCATATTCTCCATCCTCAAGGGCAGTTACTTCTTCTGTGGTTCTTTTGGTTCCGGCTGATTTCTGTGAAGCCTTGATGGCGGCACCTGAATGTGCGGCATAAACCTCCTGAACCTCCTTTATGCTGCCAAGACCTGCGATCTGTGTGTCCACGCTGTCAAATGCTTCCGAAGTAAGGAACATGCTCTTCCAGGAGTCATCCTCGTCCCCGGCCATGTCATTGTTTGCGTGATCTCCGGCAACCACCATTAAAGGTCTCAAAATAACCTTCCTGTAGCCTGCATCCTTTATTTTTTCGATAACCGCCTCACAGGCTGTATCCTCAGGCTCACCCTCAACAGTTCCGATGAAAACATTGGCATATCCAAGCTTTTCCATCTGTGCCTGCATCTGGCTGTAGGTTACCTTTGCCGTATGAGAAGTTCCGTGGCCCATAAATACAAAAGCAGTACCGTCTTTTTCTGCATCCTTTAAATCCTTGAAGCCGGCAGTTTTGATCGCTTCCAAAGTGATCGCCTCTGCCACAGACTCCTTGTCTTCATTTACGGAATCCGCATCTTTTCCTACCTCTCCAAGAAGAGGCTCGGCAACGGTGACACTCTCGAACATATCTTCATAATCTGCAAGTGTGTCGCAGAGCTCGTCATACTCCGCACC
The DNA here is from genome assembly GCA_017627595.1 of Oribacterium sp. Taxonomy (GTDB): domain Bacteria; phylum Bacillota; class Clostridia; order Lachnospirales; family Lachnospiraceae; genus Oribacterium. The sequence continues at coordinate 24,735 of JAGAGL010000067.1, forward strand.
ATGCATGAGATGTGTAGGCTGAACCACAAGATGCTTTACCTTGTTTTCAACTGCGCGTTCCAGAGCCTGCTCAACATTATCGATCTTTTCCTCATCACGGGCCTGAATATGGTTAATGATGATCTGTGCTGTGAAAGCTCTTCTTACTGACCAGTCCGGGAACTCCTTTGCAAGATACTTTTCGATACCGCCAATGTCTTCTGCTCTGCTGTTATTGAAGGAAGTACCAAAGCTTACCACCAGAAGTTCGTTTTCGCCAATGTCGTCGGCATTTAAGGGATCGTCCTTTGAAGCATCGCCGGTGTCTCTTCCGAAATAATCGGGATCCGCATGTTCACCTTCAACCATTTCCTTCTGCTCATCTGTAAGGGCGTCCCAGGCTTCTTTTGCTTCACTGCACTGATCATCTGTGTCATCGTTTCTTTCCTGAACATAGATGGCGTCAATGAGCTCCGCTACATGATCTGCTTTTGCCTTATCATCCTCTTCGGAAGCTTCGCCTGATGCAGCAGTGGTTTCTTCTTTTGCTTCCCCTGATGCAGCAGTGGTTTCTTCCTTTGCTCCCCCTGTTGTTTCTTCAGCCGTTTCAGTTTCCTGAACCGCAGCCGCTTCAGTTTCTGCACCTGCTTCAGGTACACTTGTGCTTTCGCAGGCTGCCATCGTGACTGATGTAAGCACTGCAGCTAAAAGAACAGTAAGTTTTCTCTTTTTCATTTTCCCTCCCCAAATTAACTATTATTTATCAAATCGTCCGCTGCACTTCTCAGGTATCCCCCTGTACTATATACTGCAGCCAACGACAGGTAAAACTACATTGATATCCTATTTATAACACTAATCTCATGGATTGCAACAACAGTTCAAACTGCTCATCCGTAATGCCGTAAAGCTCCTTAAGCACATCCGGCTGAAGCACTTCCTCCGGTTTCCCTGACCTGCTGATGCCCTCTTCCCCTATGCATATGACCTTATCCGCAATAACTCTGCCAAGCTCAAATTCATGAAGTGACATGACTATGGTGATATTTTTTTCACTTCTCAACTTTTTAAGTATCTCTATCAGTTCAAGCTTGTGGCGAATGTCGAGATAAGACATGGGCTCATCCAGTATCAGTATCTCCGGCTCCTGGGCAAGAGCTCTTCCTATAAGTATCCTCTGTTTCTGCCCGTCGCTGAGCTTCCTGAAGGGTCTTTCGGCAAGCTCTGAAATTCTAAGGAGCTTTATGATCCCATCCACCACAGCATGATCCTTTTCGTTCAGTATCCCCATTTTTCCTGTGTAAGGATATCTTCCGGTTTCGATAATGTCTCTGCCGGTCATATATTCCGGATCGATACGTTCGGTGAGAAGCAGCGACAGAACTTTCGCAAGCTCTGAAGAACCAAATTCCCTAAGCTCCCGTCCGCTCACATAGACAGCTCCCAAAACCGGTTCAAGCTGCTTTGAGATAGTCTTTAAAATAGTGGACTTCCCGGCTCCGTTTGGTCCTATCAGGGTAACTATCTCTCCCTTTCCGATTTCAAGATCAATGTTCTCTATGATGGCATCACCCTCATACCCGACGGAAAGTCCGTTGAGCCGGATGATATCTTTCATGGCGGCATCACTGTCATCCCCTGCAGAAAGTCCGTTGGGTCTGATGATATCTTTCATGGTGACATTACTGTAATTCCTGACGGAAAGTCCGTTGGGTCTGATGATATTTTTCATGGCGGCATCACTGTCATCCCCTGCAGAAAGTCCCTTCTGTTTCAGGGCTTTTTTGTCGGTGTAATTTTCAGACCTTTCCATCCAGCCTCCTGTCCATCAGCATGAAAATAACTATAGGCGCTCCAAAGATACTTGTAACAGTGCTGATGTTAAGCTCCATCGGAGCAAATGTACATCTCGCTATAAGATCGCACAGCATACAGAAAACCGCGCCGCACATAAATGAAACCGGAATAAGCACCGTGGGCTCCGAGCTTTTAAGCATCTGTTTCGAAAGAAACGGAACTGCGATACCCACAAAAGAAATCGGTCCCGCAAAGGCAGTTACACATGCCGAAAGAACACTTGATAAAAGGATGATGACTATGCGGAAGACCTTAACATTGACACCCATACTTTTTGCATAATTCTCTCCGAGCCGGAGTGCCCCTATGGGTTTTGATAAAAGAAAGGTGATGATAAGGGTAATGCCTATGACCACGGCGGAGATGAAAACCCCGTCCCAGCTCATACCGGAAAAGCTTCCCATAGACCACCCTCGCAGATTAATGATGTCCTTGTCCTCAGCAAAGGTCAGAAGAAAATCCGTAGCCGCGGAACATATATAGCCTATCATGATGCCGGCCACTAAGAGTCCCGCTTTATGCCGGACGCTGCCCGAAACAAAAATAATGAATGCTGTTGACAAAAGTGCTCCTGCAAAGGCTGAAAGAATCATGGCAAGCGATGAGCCGGATTTTGACATATTTACCCAGAAAATCATATTGAGGGCAACCGTGAATTTAGCTCCTGAAGAGATCCCCAGCACAAAAGGTCCGGCTATAGGGTTTCCGAAAAAGGTCTGAAGCAGAAACCCGGATACCGCAAGAGCCCCGCCCAGAAGGGCCGCCATGATAACCCTCGGCAGCCTGATGATCCGGATGATCTTCACAACATTGGAATCACCGGCTTTACCTGTCAGGGCTTCAAGGATCTCTTTTACCGAAACCGGCACACTGCCTGTTGTAAGATTGAGTACAAATACGGCAGAAAATGCCAGGACCAGAAATATGCCGACACATAGATATCGATGTATTCTTTTTTTAGTGTTATTTTCAATCATTGTTATTAGCCCACTTTTAAGAATTTTATTCAGCATATACTCCTGATACCAATTCGTTTCCTGAATCAATTAATTACAGAATATATTAGGAATCCAAGTATATCAGTAATACTGTAACTACATCTTGTTTCAGCAATCGGGCAAATCTCTTAACTTTAGGTGATTTTTTCGGTGCATCATTTGCATTTTACAAGAAAAGACGCAGCTTCATCTTTGCCGGTCAAAATGAGGTTTATATCCTTCGCGAATTCGGAAACTCTGTCGGTGGACTGATAGAATTTCCTGTCAATAAGGTAAACATTAGCCTCCTTTACCGCTTTGAAATCCTTTAGCAGCGGGCTTTTGTTCAGAAGGTCGCTGAGGGTTTTTACATCCGTATCGATGTTTGTGTTGTAGATGAGAAAATCTGCTTCGGAAGCTTTTGAATAGAACTCCTCCATAGATATGCCCGTACTTCCGGAGTCGATGGAATCGAAAACATTGATGCCGCCGCCGTCTCTTATCATGGCAGAAACATAATCTCCCGAATCCCGGACTATGGCGAGCCCCCGGGTGTTGAAATGGAAAAAGGCAACGGTTTTATCCGTCTTTTCGAAGCCGGTATCGGCCCCTGACAGCGCCACTTCATCGTTGAAGAATGCTTCCGCCTTTTTCTCTTCATCAAGTAAGGCTCCGTACAGACGTATCCATTCTGTGCGCCCAAGAGCACTTGTTTCATAGCTTGACCAGTCTGTAAAAACCGGAATTCCCAAAGCCTCAAGCTGCTCCTTCACATTGGGCTCATGAAGGATCATGGTGGATTCTATAGCCAGTCCACAGTTTCCGGTAAGCAACATTTCATAATCCGGCGCACTGTACTTTCCCGCAAACTTCATCCTTCCGGATTCCAATGCTTCCTTTGGTGCTTCAATGCTCCAGCCTGACACATCTGTGCCGGTAAAACCGATGGTATCCATAGCTCCCATGGCATCAAAAAGTGACATGGCACTCGTTGCGGCAAGATATATGTTGCTGACAGGTTTCCTGATAACTGTGGTGTTTTCCGGAAGCTTGCCCGGTTCTTCGGCTCCCTCCGGAATTACAAGATACCGGCTTCCATCTATAACAGAAATAAGCTTTACATCATTATCATAATAATGAACCGCAAATCCCTTTGCATACTTCAGCTCCATAGAATGATCATATTTTAGGCCTTCTATGGTAGAAATATCCTTTGTAAGATTTAAAGACAGATCATTGATCTGATCTTTTACTCCGGCTCTGATATCCTCCGTACCACTTCCGCTTCGTACTTCGCCACCCTCTTCGTGCTTGACCTTCGTCTCGGCATTAACTGCACTGCTTTCATCAGCACTGCTTCCAAGGTTTTTTCCCCCGGCACTACCAGCAGGGTTATTTGTCGCTCCCGATATTTCATCGAGAGAAATGTATATCGTGTAGCTAATTTCATGAGGTGAGGACATAGCCGTGGTGCAGCCAATGAGCGTCATCTCCTCATCAAGCTTCACGGGGACCTTGAAAGTCGATGTTTTCTCCGTATATTCTCCGGTGATCTTTAAATCATCAACACGGATATACTCATAATTCGGGCTTGAAAAAGCTATGAAAGCTATCGCCTTTCCGCCTGAAAGCTCAACCTCTTCACAGGATATCGTCACCCTGCCGCTGCCCCCGGAATAATTGAAGACTGCAGGCACATATATGCCATCAGGCTTTGAACCTTCGCCGGCATATGCTGACATTATCTGAACAGCTTCCAATGACGTTTCTATATAGGCTTCTGTTTCGGATTTTTCGTTTACAGATTCCTGTCTTAACGTTTCTTCGGAAAATTCCTTCGAGGATTCCTGCATGGGATTTGATATTCCACAGGAAAGAAGAAAGAAAAATGCCAGTAACAATACCGGCAGAGATATTTTAAAAGTCATTCATTTCCTCGATCATATTGAGTTTATTCATCTATAAAATATCTGATTTCCATAGATGCATTGATATCAGTAGATGCTTTGATATCCGTAAGAACGGTTTTGACATCATCAAAAACCGTATCTCGCAAAGTGAGTTTTCCGGAATCCTCGGGAAAACTGATTATCTGAGTAATGACTTTAGTACCTCAAGTACACCATCTTCCCAATACGGCTTTATCACTTCATCTGCAACAGCCTTAAGCTCATCTCTCGCATTTCCGACAGCGTAGCTGTGTCCGGCGCTTTTTAGCATTTCTATGTCATTAATATTATCTCCGAAGGCATAAGTATCCTCTTTACCGATGCCGAGATACTCCTGAAGCCACTTTAATGCAGTCCCCTTGCTTGCATTCTTCTCCACACAATCCATCCAGGCACTTCCGGCTGAAGCAATCTTCGCTTTATCCTTCCATTTCGGAGTAAAGCCTTCTCTGCATGCCTCCTCGCAGTCAACCCCATGAAAAACCGAAAGTTTGATAACCGGATCCTTTATATCATCGATATCCTTCATAGGAGTCATTTCAAACCCATAGGACTCAGTAAGCCAGCGATACATCTCACTATCCGGATCAAGTGCATATCCTGAAGCTCCTGTTGATATAAAACCATCACACCCCGGAATCTTCATTGCATCCCTGAACAACCCCTTCCAGAGACTTTCTTCCATAGGAAAGGTTTTGATGATCTTCCCACCCTTCCATATGCTGGTTCCGCCATCGCAAATAAAATATAATTCATTCACAAATGAAACTAAAAGCTTCGAAGCACTGGAGAAAGACCTGCCGCTGGAAATCACCACCTGAATCCGTTTATCCAGTAATTCCTTTACCACTTCGAAATACTCCGGATTGATATCCAAAGTCCCATCCTTCACCAAAGTTCCGTCTACATCCGAAATAACAATTTTATCCATATATAAAAACCTCAAAACCGTTTATAGTTGCTCTTCACTGTACAGATTTTAATTCTATATATTTTCAGGGCAACATGCAAGTTTGATTGATATGTAGAACAGTTCAGCCGGGGCATTTGCAGGCCGGAGCCGGAGGGGATCCCTTTATATGCGTTAAGCCGAGGAAGATAAAAATCGAAATCAGACCCCTTAGAGGCTCTTGATCCCTTTTCCTTAGCCCCCTCGCCAAGTCAGTGTTTTCATCAAAGAAAACTCTGACATTGGCGAGGGTCTAGAGCCTCTTAGGGGTCTGATTTCAGATTTTTACGACGAGGCGCCCCGCATATAAAGGGATTCCCTCCGGCGAAGGCCTGCAGATGCCCCGGCTGAACTGTCCCCTCCCCAATAAAAAAAGACGGTCGCCCGCCAAGGTGATCGTCTTATCTGTCCAGCACCTGCAACTGCCAAAGATCCATGTCTTCCAAAGAAAACGTATTATGGGTCGGTGTAAATGCCGATGCAAGTTCTTTTGCGGTAACAGTGAAAATGTTTGCCATTCCCGTGACAAGAGTGATCTTACCCTCCTCTTCATTGATAACGGCAGCATGTTTTCCGTCCGCAATGTTCTTGTAAATTCTAGTCTCGTTAATAACCATGAATGAAATACCTCCTCATCTATAAATGCATGATTTCCGCCGTTTATATCTGACACACAGATGTCAATCTAACCGGCTATATCAAGACTAATCGGTGAGTTTACATACAGCTCCTGTCATTTGCTGCCGACACACATTTTAGACCCGTACAATTACTCACCCGGTTTTGTAAATTTGTTGCACAAAATTTCTTTACTATTTATTATATCGGCAGAAATTATTTTTACTATAACAAAAGATTATTTATTTTTACAAAATTCATAAAAAATAATAGTAGCTATTCAAAAATATAATTTTATATATCTCTTCTTTGGTGTAAAATGTTTCTCAATTGCAGTTTCTTCGGATGACAATATTTTATCATTCCGATTAACTTTGCAATTTAATCCGTATCACGGATTTTATCATTCGTTTTACGTCTAAGGGGGATACTATGGAAAACTTCAAATCATTTCTGAAACGTAAGGATATCGAGATTTCAGTGAAACGTTATCTTATCGATGCTCTGGGTGCCATGGCACAGGGACTTTTTGCTTCACTTCTTATAGGAACCATCATTAACACACTTGGTTCACAGCTCCATATTCCGTTTCTGACCAACACAGTGGCAACTATCGCCGGAACGGAATACACCGTCGGCGGACTTGCTTCCGCAATGAGCGGTCCGGCAATGGCTGTTGCCATCGGTTATGCACTTCACTGCCCGCCATTGGTTCTGTTTTCTCTCATAACTGTAGGCTTCGCTTCCAATGCTTTGGGCGGTGCAGGCGGACCTCTCGCGGTACTTTTTGTGGCAATCTTCGCAGCTGAGGCAGGTAAAGCCATCTCAAAGGAGACAAAAATAGACATTCTTGTAACTCCTCTTCTGACTATAGGTATAGGCATTTTCCTCTCTGCTCTGTGGGCTCCGGTACTTGGAAAAGCAGCCATGAAAACCGGAACTCTCATCATGTGGGCTACCACTCAGCAGCCTTTCATAATGGGAATTCTTGTGTCTGTCATCGTGGGAATAGCATTAACACTTCCTATTTCTTCCGCAGCCATATGTGCGGCCTTAAGCCTCACGGGACTTGCCGGCGGTGCCGCAGTTGCCGGCTGCTGTGCCCAGATGGTAGGCTTTGCATTTATGAGTTTTAAAGAAAACGGCGTGGGCGGCCTCGTATCCCAGGGTATAGGAACCTCAATGCTTCAGATGGGAAACATAGTTAAGAATCCACGTATATGGATCGCGCCTATACTCTGTTCCGCCATCACAGGACCTCTCGCAACCTGCGTTTTCAAAATGCAGATGAACGGAACTCCTATTTCATCCGGTATGGGAACCTGCGGATTTGTCGGGCAGATCGGTGTTTACACAGGCTGGCTTAATGACATTCAGGCCGGTACAAAGGCTGCAATAACAGCAAATGACTGGATTGCTTTATTTCTGATATGCTTCATCCTTCCCGCAGTTTTGTGCCCGTTATTCAATATGTTCTTCACAAAACTTGGCTGGGTGAACCCCGGAGATATGAAGCTTTAATTCGAACAGTAGAGTTTTTCCTCCTCTGCTCATCCATTGACCGCCGGTCTGTATGAAAGACGTTTTTCTTTCTACGGTCCTTTAATGCTGAAAAGTTCGAGGTGTTTTGCCTCGAACTTTTTTATTAAGCAACTACATTTAAATCTTTCGTTATGGTATCATTAAATCAGATAAAGATATTTGGAACGGGTAAAAATCAAATAAGAAATATCCTGTAGATTTCATAAAGGAAGGGTTGTGAAATGGGTATAAACAAACGTGATTTCGGAAAAGGAGCCATAAGCGGGTATGGCATCCAGCTTAATGATCTCAGCTGCGGAGGTGTCATCAGCTTCATAACAAAGCACAGAGGTATCGTTCAAAGTCTCTATCCCGAAGTTGAATTGGATGATATGCTGGGCTGGCTCTATTATGATAACAAAATAAGTGACAATGATTTTGAGTCTGTACTTTATGACCATGGCATGGACTTTTTTCCCTACATAATCGGCCTGGTTCTCAATATAGACCATGGCACAACCGGTTTTCTCGGTTTCGTGGGAGAAGAATTCTTCGGAGACTGTCTCCTGTGGATGCCTTTATATCCCTGGGAAATGACAGATTCAGACAAAAATCTCACTAAAGAAGAATTGGATGAGATTTTCGCAAAGCTTTTGGATGAACTGGGCATCAAGGGAACCCCCAGATTTCTTTCATTGTTCTACGATGATTTCCCCGCAGATTTTAAATTGAACTGACAGAAATGAAGGAGAGGAAACCCCTCTCCTTCTTCTTTTTAGTTACACGTATCCATCGGGGACGGTTCTCGCCGGCGAGAACCGTCCCCGATGGATACG
>JAGAGL010000068.1:0-16317 GCA_017627595.1 Oribacterium sp.
CAGCTACATGAAAATAGCACAGCTTAAAGGTTATAAAATACCGCAGGATATAAAATTTGTGGCTTATGACGGTACCTCTATAGTTTATTCTGCATATCCTACCGTAACGGTTGTTGCTCAGCCCATAAAGGAGCTTGCGTGCTCGGGAGTAGAGCTTCTGCTGGATATAATCAACGGAAAGAAACCTGACAAATACCGCATAACACACAAGGTAAAGCTTATAAAGGGAATGACTACATCATGAAAGGAATTGACAATTTTGGATACATTAGATAAAGCACGTGATTATGAAGAGAGACACAGTCGGGAAATAAGCCCCGAGGAGCGGCCTGTTTACCACCTGACTGCAAAGGTCGGCTGGTTAAATGACCCCAACGGGTTTTCATATTACAAAGGAAAGTATCATCTTTTCTATCAATACAACCCCTACAGCACAAGCTGGGACAGCATGCATTGGGGGCATTGGACTTCCAAAGATCTTATTCACTGGGATTATGAGAAAGCAGCTCTTGCGCCGGATACGGATTATGAAACAGGCTGCTTCTCCGGCAGTGCCATCACGGATAAGGACGGACGGCATCTTCTGATCTATACAGCTCACAACGAGCATGGAAAAGGAGAGGAACTATTCCGGGAAGAAACACAGTGCCTTGCTTTCGGTGACGGTGAGAATTACGAAAAATACGAAGCTAATCCGATATTGACGTATATGGATATGCCTGAAGGAGCATATAAGGCAGATTTCAGAGATCCTAAAATCTGGTTTGAAGACGGAAAGTACTATTGTGTCGTAGCCGCAAGACTGAAAAACGGACTGGGTGCAGTTCTTAGATACGAATCCGAAGACATCATTCATTGGAGATATAAGGATACGATTAAGGCTAATGACGGAAGCTGGGGTAGAATGTGGGAGTGCCCGGACTATTTCACCCTTGATGGGGAAAAAGTCCTTTCTATCTCTGTCATGAACATGAAAAAGACAGAGGACTGCTACAGAAACGGAAACTGTGTCATGGCTTTCGTAGGAGATTCCGAAAAAGCACAGCCTCTTGATGTCGGTTTCGATTACTATGCGCCACAAAGCATGGAGACAGCTGACGGAAGAAGAATAGTCATCGGCTGGATGCAGACTCCTGACTCGGGAAACTGTATCCCTGAAGAACAAAAATGGTTCGGCCAGATGAGCTTCCCGAGAGAGATGACCGTGAAAAACGGACACATCTTCCAACATCCAATAAGAGAGATAGAGACCCTGTATACAGGAACTGTTGAAAGATCAGTTACCGCACCTGATAATACAGTGATTGAAGGCATCTCCGGAAGATGCGTGGATATGACAGCGGAAGCAAAAGATGGATCATATTTCGAAATGAAATTCGCTGTAAAAGATGAAATCAATGTAAGCCTTTCTTATGACAAAAAATCAGGATACCTGATCCTTGATCGCAGCAGCAGCGGACGTTCAGCCGCAATCTGTGATTACCGGAAAGTAAAGATCGGCACCTATAATGATTTCAAGCTCCGTCTCCTCCTGGACCGCTATTCCTTCGAGATTTTTATCAACGACGGAGAGCATGTTTTAAGCGGAACCCTTTATGAAACTCCTCAGGATGCAGATGGCATAATCTTCAGCTCCGACGGAAAAGTTCAGGTTAAATTCAATACAATCAGTTAATACAAAAAAGCAATGGTTCTGTACCTAGCTCCAATTGTTAGATTATTGGTCTAAGTTTTTGGGGTCAGTACAGAACCATTGCCTTTTTAAATTATCAAAGAAAATTATTCTTTTTAACAGTTCGTAACACGTATACTAATGGTATAATTGAAACACTATGAGCGTAAAAATTGGAAGCCTTATTCGGGTAAAACAGGCTTATCAGATCAGTCGGACGGTTTTGTAACCAAAGGAAGATTAGGAGGTTTTATGAGTAACTTGAAGAAATTGACACTGCTTCATTCAAACGACATGCATGGTGATTTTCTTGCTGAGCATGTGGATGAGAATCTGGTTGGCGGAGTATCCATGCTGTCAGGCTATGTCAGCAAGGTGCGCAGAGAAGAGGAGAATGTCCTTTACTGCATTGCCGGAGATATGTTCAGAGGTTCCATCATTGATTCTGAGTATCTGGGATTGTCTACCATACAGATCATGAACATGCTGGCTCCTGACATTGTAACCCTGGGAAATCATGAGGTTGATTACGGAATTGCCCATCTCTTATTTCTTGAGAAATGCGCAGAGTTCCCTATCGTAAATGCAAACCTTCATGTCAAGACAAACCACACCAGACTCTTTGATCCCTGCAAGGTGATAGAAGTAGGAGGTATGAAGGTGCTGTTTATAGGTATCCTTACAGAGTCGGTATTAAATGATTGTAAGAAGGATGGACTCGTTGGTACCTTCATAACCGTTGAAGAAGCGGCTCAGGAAGTTGGAAGGATCTGCAACACCTACAATGCCCTGGATGTAGACTTCACCGTGCTGCTGACACATATAGGTTTTGAAGAAGATAAGAAGCTGGCAGAGATGCTGGATCCTGCCTGGGGTGTTGATGTAATCATCGGAGGCCATTCCCATACATTTTTGGAGGAGCCTGCCATGGTTAACGGAATACCTATCGTTCAGGCAGGAACAGGAACAGATCAGATCGGACGTTTCGATATCATGGTGGATACCGATGAGAATAAGATAGACAGCTTTACATGGAAGCCGATTCCCATTAATTCCGATAATTGTCCGAGAGATGAGGCTCTGGAGGATTTCATAAAGAATTACAAGGATCAGACTGACGCGAAATATGGTCGTGTACTGACAAAGCTTACAAGAGAGCTTTCCAACCCATCCCGCTATATGGAAACAGAAGTAGGAAATCTTTTTGCGGATATACTTCAGTCATCTCTTGGTGTAGACCTCTTCCTTATCGGATCCGGATCTATACGTACCAGGAAGTTTGGCCCGGTTGTTACTAAGGGGGATCTCATGGAAACCTTCCCTTATGATGACCAGGTGATACTTACCTACTGGACCGGAAAACAGCTTAAGCATGGAATCAAGCGAATGCTGAGAGACGAGGCTTTCTTTGGTGAGCATACAGAGTTTTATCAGGTTTCAAAGGATCTTTCCGTAGAGTACGATATGGTGACCCATTCATTCTTAAAGTTTGATTACGAGGGAAAGCCTGTTGAGGATGATCAGATATTTACCATCGGTTTACAGGAATATCACTTCAATAACCTTAAGGATTCCTTCGATCTGGAGATTTCTGAAATTGATGAAAATCACAGGCACCGCTCTATTGCAACTTCCTGTGCCCAGGTTATAGAGGAGATCCTTCAGCTGGGTCAGCATCAGGACGCAAAGGTTGAGGGAAGACTTAAGCTTCATTTAACAGAGGAAGCAAAACAGGCGTTGATCGAAAAAGGAAGATAAGTAAAAAAGTTTATTATGAGATGTGTCACCGTTTCGTTCTAAAACAGAATCTCAATGGGACGGTGATCACAATAAGGAAGGGTATTTATGAAGAATTTGAAGAAGTTAACACTATTGCATTCAAACGACATGCATGGTGATTTCCTGGCCGAGCAGGTGGATGAGAACCTGGTGGGAGGAGTATCCCTTCTGTCGGGATATGTCAGCAAGGTACGAAATGAGGAGGAGAATGTTCTCTACTGCATCGCCGGAGATATGTTCAGAGGTTCGGTAATTGACTCAGAATATCATGGTCTGTCAACCATACAGATCATGAATATGCTGTCTCCGGATATAGTAACCCTGGGAAATCATGAGGTTGATTACGGAGTTGCGCACCTTCTTTTCCTGGAAAAGTGTGCTGAGTTCCCGATAATTAATGCAAACCTTCATATCAAGACCAATTACGCCAGACTCTTTGAGCCTTGCAAGGTATTGGAAGTTGGTGGAATGAAGATTCTGTTCATAGGAATACTTACAGAGGTTGCCCTGATGCAATGCAAGTCGGATCAGCTCATCGGTACATTCATCACCCTTGAAGATGCGGCGGAGGAAATCGGAAAAATCTGTGATTCCTACAATGCCATAGACATTGACTTCACAGTGCTGCTTACACACATTGGCTTCGAAGAGGACAAAAAGCTGGCAGAAATGCTGGATCCCGCATGGGGAGTAGACGTTATCATAGGCGGTCATTCTCATACTTTCCTGGAGGAGCCTGCTGTTGTTAACGGAATTCCTATTGTTCAGGCAGGAACAGGTACAGACCAGATCGGACGATTTGACATCCTGGTGGATACCGATGAAAACAAGATAGACAGCTACACCTGGAGGCCGGTTCCGATTAACGAGAAAACCTGTCCGAGAGATCCGGATATCGAAGACCTGATACTGAATTACAAGAACGTAACAGACGAAAAATACGGCAGGATTCTCACAAAATTTGTAAAGAAGCTTACCCATCCATCCAGAATACAGGAAACGGAGCTTGGTGATCTCTATTCTGATATGCTAAAGGATGCCCTGGGACTGGATATCTTCCTTTTGGGTTCCGGCTCCATCCGCACAGAGGAATTAGGACCGGTGGTAACCAAGGGAGATTTTGATGAAAATTATCCTTACAACAATCCAATCCACGCCACCTACTGGACAGGAAAGCAGCTTAAACACGGACTCCTCAGGATGCTGAGAGACGAGGCACTGGAAGGTGCACATACAGAGTTCTATCAGCTTTCAAAAGGACTTGAAGTTGAATATGACCAGAAAACACATACATTCCTGAAATTCAATTTTGAAGGAGAGCCGATAGATGAGGAGCGTATCTTCACTGTGGGACTTGAGGAATTTCATTTCAGGAACATACTTGACGGTTTCGATATAAGTCTGGCGGAGCTTGAAAAGAATCATGCTTCGAGAGAGGTTGCCACCGGAAGTGCAAAGATTCTTGAAGAGTATTTGCAAAAGGGTCAGCACCAGAATGCCAAGGGCACCGGCAGACTGATCATACATTTAAATGACGGTACCACCACAGGGGTCGCGAAACAGGTAAGTGAATAACAGCCCACCGGTTTATCCACCGGGGACGGTGAAACGTCCCCGGTGGACTTATGGCTGTGCCGTACTCAGGAAGTTATTTCACATACGTAGAAGCTGTCGCTTCCGGCATCACTTCCTCCGGTGTTTTCCTTTATGACGATCCTGGACGTATCCCAGGGCCGGAATTCTGTTTTATCGCTTGTGTTTCCGGAAAGATCTTCAAAGTACATCAACCAGACAGGGAACGGGATCATCGGCTCCGCGTCACGTAGACAGGTTTCATTGTCTATGATGGACATCGCCCATACAGGCATGCTTGCGTCATAGATGATGGAGTACTCATTGTTCACGGTTTCGCCGGGCAGAACCAGCTCCATAAGCAGGTCGCTTCCGCCGTAGAAGTACTTATAGAAGTCATCATACTGTTCTTTCATTTTTTCAGGGATGTCACTATCTGTCGGAGCCATATGCAAGTGTGTGATCACTTCATGGCCACGGTTTTCTATATTGAAGTTCCAGTTTGGAAACTTTTTAATGAATGTCATTGCATCCGATAGCTCAGCTTCATCCCCGCCCAGGGCTTTCTGCCAGATTCCCTCGATATCCGTTTTGTAATCGCCTTCCGCTTTGTAGGTTACTGCCGGATCGAAATCTTCTTTTTCCTCATTCCATTTAATGGTGATCTCTTCGGCCACCCAGGGGTTAAATATGAATTCTTCCCTGCTCGTCCGTCCGGCAGAATCGGCGATCTTCATAGACCAGGCGGCGCTGTCCCAGTCGATGTAATGATTGATATCTGCATATGCGGCACTCATTCCGGCAGGAATCGTTTCATAAAGGATGTCAGCATATCTATCATCCGGGTAGTCTGTCCGCTTCAGGTAGATGTAGCGAAGGTCATGGGGGCTGTCATTTCGGATCTTGAATCCGCAGCTGATACCGACCCCGTAGGGCAGACCAACAGACTTCGGATCGTTTCCGGGGGTGGCGGTTTTGACCCATGTGTCCGACTCTGAAGTGATGCCCGGAAGGTCTCCGGTGTCTGCCTTTTTGTGTTCTACCCAGGGTGTGCTGATATAGTTGTTGTAAATGTCCTTTAAGACCATTGATATCCTGGCAGAATGGTTTCCGGTATATCCTATGGTCAAAGTCTGTAGATTATTATCTCCAAAGGATTCCTCACCGTCCAGAAGCACTGTGCCAAGGTAGTTATAGTTGTAATCATAGCTGTCCACGGGGAACCGGAGCTTATCTTCCGTCTGAAACTGCGAATATGCCTTCGGAGGAATCCTGATACCCTCAATTTCACTCTGACTGTCCTCGATAAAATATCCCAGCACTGTCAAATCCCTGGTGGCTATATCCTCCTTCACGGCAATCTGTATATTTTCCTTGCCATTCAGAATGGCCGGGATATAGTGAACTGCATTGACAAGCCCGTCGTTTCTTTCTTCAAAATACTGGAAAAAGCTGGGGACAACGGTGTTTCCGATGCAGAACCAGAGCGGGTCGTATGTAATGAAATCAGCATCTTCCCGATTGATGTCCTGCCGGGCTTCCGTACCCATATATAACAGCTTCTCACCATCGTCCAGCAGGAGCCGTTGCTCACGATACCAGATGTTTTTCCACTCTACCTTTTCCGGAAGGTCGACCCAGTAAAAGCAGTCGAAAATATCAGTTCCAAACTGTGTCAGTATGGCCTCATGAGAGTCAATGCTGGCTTCGGGATAGTACTGCTTCACGATGTCGTTCCTGTACCAGGGGTAGGAAGCGTATTGCGAGACCATAGGCTTGTCATCAGCCGAGGCGGCCTTGTTTGGTGCCTGAACGGTGATTCCCGCCGTATCCTGATAGGGGACCGGATTTTCCGCATCCGCAATGGAAAGTACCGAACAGAACGAATTGAAGAAATGGAAATAACTGCCGGGATATCCGATTTCGGAAATGGTCTGCATCATTTTTGAATACAGGGGGAGGTTCCGGTAAGGATAATACATGGCAAGACCGTTGGTTCCGTCAAGGTTGGTTTCAAAGCAGACAATGCAGTCACTGAGTGCTTTGGCAAGACCGGAGGTGTCTTCCGGGTCTACCTGGCTCAGGTAATTACCTACGTCAATCTGTTCGTACTGTCCGAAGCCCAATTCTGTGCTGCGGACACGGGCGGATGCGAAGGTACTGTATTCCCCCTTTTGTATCCTTATCTCGGAATCTGCGAAATACTGAGACAATTTTTTCATGA
Source organism: Oribacterium sp. (assembly GCA_017627595.1). Classification (GTDB taxonomy): domain Bacteria; phylum Bacillota; class Clostridia; order Lachnospirales; family Lachnospiraceae; genus Oribacterium. Next base: position 7,248 of record JAGAGL010000068.1, read on the forward strand.
AGTCTTGGATTTTGTCCAGTTTTATCATTGCCAGGGTGTAGGTGTCATACTTGTTTTTTTCGCTTTGTGCCAGGAAGTCCTGTGTGATCACTTTTCCAAGTTCTTCCATCGAGAGTCCCGGGTTCTTTTCAAGCTTACTCAGCCATTTTGTATAGTCCCAGCCGGTGCCGGGTTCCGTCTCTTCCGATGCGATCATATAGTCGGCAAACTCTGAAAGCATGCAGCCGGTCTCGACGGTTGACATAAGGCAGGCATCAAATCCTATAAACGCATAATGACCTCCGGACTCCTGAAAGGCCTTCCGGATTCCCGGGAGTGTCAGCATTCTGTCCGGATATAGCTCGTCATGTCCGAAGCCAAGGGCACTTCCACCGCCGTGGTTCCACAGGATCACCGTTGTCCTGTCAGCGGGATAGTGTTCATTTCCCCATTTCAGGAAATCAGACAGGGTGTCCGAATCGGACATGCGGACACTGTCCAGTTCATCCATCAGGGTAAGGCCGCTGCCGGTCAGTTCCCAGCGCTGGATTTTCTCACTGGAAATTTCCTGGGTCTTCCAGGCGTTTGAGCCCCCTGTTTCGAGAATGACATGCACGTTTTTGCCGGGAGCTGCCTTGATCATCTCATTGATATCGTCGGACGCACATCCGTTCATGGACTCAAGGTCGGATCCGATCATGTAGACCATGAGTGTTACAGAATTTCCGTTGCCTGAACTGCCGGATTCATTTCCTACGGATCCACTTCCCACAGATGATCCGCCCTTGCATGCGCTGATGCCGAGAATCAGCATTGTCACTGCCACTATAATGCCTGCCTTTGAAATCTTCACCGTCTTCACCTGTCCCTTTTTAGCAGAATTTAAGATTCGTTATGAATTAGTGTTTTCAGATATTTCCCGATTTTTATGTTCCTTCGTTTCTTTTTATATTTATTGTACCATGGTTACCTGTGGATATCGATGGATATAAAGCCGGGTAAATTGTATAATTAAAGATGTCATGGCAGTTCATGCAGTTCAAGTATCTTGAAGTCAATATTGTTATTACAGGGGATTGAGATGAGGAAAAGAATATTTTATGCAGCTGCAGCAGGAATTATAGTGAGTATGATGTTTGCCGCCTGCGGCAATAAAAAAATTGATGAGACTGCTTCTGATGATACCACGGAGGCGGTTGAAACAGAGGTGAAGAGTGAGGCTCCGTCAGAGGAATCAGTAAAGGAAAGTAGTGAAGGCATCGAGTCGCAGGCTGATGCGCCTGAGCAGGAGAGTATTGAAGAAAAGGCACCTATAATACAGTCAGGAGAAGCTGTGCACTATGATGGACAGGTACTTTTCCGCAACTATTCATCCCAGGCCTTAGGTTATGGTGCTATATGGGGAAAGTTCCAAAGAAATTCTACAGTATATGTTCCGGGAAGCCTCTGCACTTTTGATCCGAAGGCTCCCGAAAAAGGAATAACAACAATCTGTGAAGACAGCGGAAATGGCTGCTTGTATCTGAAAGACGGTAACATCCTGTATTCTCAGAAAGTGACTGATTCTTCATCTGAAAGTATTGAGACGAGTCATGTTTACAAGAAAGAGCTTCCGGATGGACGGGATGAAGAAATATGCCCCGGTGAAATTCAGGGATTTTCTCCTGACGGTGAGCATTTTGTGGTGTACAGTTACACCCTTGATCCATACAGGATGCACTACTTTATTTACGAGACCGGAGACATAGATGCAGAAACCGCGCATTATGAACCTGCTGATGGTGCAACATTCCTTGCCATGGATAAGGATAATGCTTATTTCCTGGAGAAGAAGACTGATAATGTTCATACAATAGTCCAGGTCAGCAACAAGGGAAATATCTACAGGCTTGGAGAGTGTGACTTTTCAGAGCTTGCTGAATACGGCATCTCAAATCCGGAGTTTTCGGGTAATGTTTCTACGGAAAACGGTGAGCTTCGCGCACAGTTCGATTTCTATGAAGGTACCGGGCACTTCTACTATGCAAGTGCAAAAGTAAGTGTTCCTATCTGCCGGGACACGGATACCGAAGCAGGAGAGTCTGTGCTGTATGATGCATCAGTGGAAGATGTCCATTTTGAGGAAGATCCGCAGTCTGTTTTTCCTGATGAAATCAAAGATAGGATGTATGAGTACCCGGATCCGGATTCCGGAAAGGGAGTTGCCAATGTCATTCAGCACTACGAGGAAATGGATGAAGGTATCTATTTTACAGAGGCACAGAGCCACAGGGATTCCTTCGAAGACGTGGGCTGGAGAGAGTACTATTGCCTCCTTAACTACTATTATTATTTCCTTCCGAAGGGCAAAAAAGAACCGGTACTTCTCCATACCATGTTTGATCCTTTAGGTAAAAAGGGAACTCTCGATAAATACGAGTACTATGAAACACAGCCGACTCTGTATGCCTATGCCGGATTCTATGAAGATAAAGATGGTAAGCTTGTCGGAGCATACTATGAAGAAATATATACCGGAGGTCCGGAAACTCCGATCGAGGAATCAAACCTGTATAATATGGCAGAGTTTTCGGATGAGTTTTATTATGAACATCTTAAGGATGATTATAGTCTGGAGGATTTCGTTGTCGGGAACCTTGATGAATTTTCTGATTATATTCACTCCTGGATACCACAGAATAGTGTGCCGGTAAGACCTGCACAATATGACGAAAACGGGAATCTGAAATATGAACCGGAGCTCAGCATAAAAGACGGCGACAGCGTATACATGTGTCATCTGGGATTTGATAAGGATGGAAAGATATATTACATACGTCCTGTGATCATGGATTGAAATGAATCAAAAACCCCGTTCCCTTAAACTTTGGGTACGGGGTTTTGACTCGTTTTGCAAACTAAATGACACATTAACCCGTGCCCGGGATCATTCCACTCCAATGACCCTTGCTATATGCATGGCAAGGTATCCTATCTCCGCATCCTGATAGGACTTCTTCAGGAGTCTGCTCATCTGATTGCATATGTCAGCGGAAAGTCTGAAAGTATCCGGGTACTTAAGCTCCATATAGTCATTGAGATTCATTTTAAGAAGCAACCGGAAGCATTTTTCGTCCCATTTCAATAAGGCATCACAGCGTCCCTATCAGCCTTCTGACGGCGCCGGTGCCTTTCGCCATTTCGGTGAAATACCGGAGTACTATGTCAGAAAGTCCCGCTTCTACAAGGTCAACGCCAAAGACAGTCTTGTTTCTGAGGAATTTCTTCAGCTTCTCGCTATCCGGCTCCGAACCGAGCTTCATGCCGGAAAGCTGCTCCTGAGATGACTCAAGAAGAGGGTCGGGAGAAGGAGTAAAAGCATTACCCTCATCATCGACCGCCATAAGATATCTTAACCATCCCGCATAAACCAGAGGAATGAACTTAAGATCGGATACCTTTAAGGTGTCAGATTTCATATAAGCCTTGACAGTTTCTCCGAAACGGATGGAAAGCTTCTGGGAAGTGTCCGTTGCAATCCGGTAAGGAGTGTCAGGTAGGAACGGATTGGGAATCCTCTCATTGATAACTGTGTCAATGAATTCCCTTGGACTGATTATTCCCGGATCCGTAACAACAGGCAAACCCTCCCTGTAACCGACATTTTCAACCAGCTTACGAAGATCGGTATCTTTCATTTCGTCAGAGATCCTTTCGAAACCGAGCAGACATCCGAACAAGGCAAGAACTGTATGAAGAGGATTGAGACAGGTGCATACCTTCATTCGCTCAACCTTATCAACAGTATCTCGATCAGTGAAGTATATACCTGCTTTCTCGAGACACGGTCTGCCGTTTGGGAAATCATCCTCGATAACAAGATATTCACGCTCTTCAGCGTTAACAAAAGGTGTATCCTGATCAAGACCGTCATCAGACAGAAGCCCGGCGATAGATGCGTCCGGACCGGGAGTGATCTTATCGATCATGGACCAGGGGAAAGAAACCTTGGCAGAAAGCCAGTTAATAAAGTCTTTGTCGCCGAAAGCCTCCGCAAAACATAAAATGGCAGCCTTAAGTTTATCTCCGTTGTGGGAACAATTATCCATGCTGACCATGGCGATAGGGGCAGCATTCTTAATATATCTTGCGTAAAGAAGAGAAGTTATACGACCCATATAAGTTTCTGTAGAGTCGGGCATTCTCTTAAGATCTGCTTCGATATCCGGAAGGAGATTGCCCTTCGGGTCTTTGATCGCATATCCCTTTTCTGTAATTGTAAATGAAACCATCTGGAGAGAAGGCGCTTCAAATATTTCTTTGAGCCTGTCCTCGCTGCCATAAAGATAGACCTTTTCGGCTATGGAACCAATAACAGCCTTTTCGGTTGTTCCATCTGCCTTTAATGTAATCTTGACTGTAAGATTATCATTCTCTTCAGGTTTTTTCTCCCTGCGATCAGCCGCGATGATGCCTTTATCGGTAAGCCCCATGTCAAGGATACGCTGACACGCGTCAGCCTGAAATGCTTTGAAGAGGTTACCTGCCCCGAAATGGATCCAGGTAGGTTTATTACATGTTTTTCTGATCATATCTTCTCTGTCGAAAGAAGGAAGACGATAGCCTCTCGCTGTCCAAAAAGATTTATCTTTCAATGCTTCATTTGTTAATTTCATGATTATCTCCAATATGTATTCGCTTGTCTTATGTCACTATATTTTAGCTTTTGATCAAATGAAAAAGAATTGCCTCGGTTGTTGCAAACATTTCCAAACTTGCGGTATATTTTGATATGAAAATCACAAAGACAGCGCTGACAGATGAGGAGAAGATATTTGATGAAAAGAAAGCTTCAGTCTATTTTTGATACACATCAAAAGATGGAATCCGATTCATTTGAGATTTACTATTACAGCGACACAAGATTTCCCAATCTGGAAAAGCATGCACATTCATTTTATGAGATATATCTGTTTGAAGAAGGTGATGTTTGTCTGGAAATAGAAAAACACATGTATGAAATGAAGCCGGGGGATATTGCGGTTGTACCGCCAAAAGTAAGACACAGAGCAGTGCCGGGGGTGGACATTATTGATAAAATTAAAGATTTTGAGAACCCGGAAGCTGCGAACAGGTATAAAGCTCAGCCGTGTTCTGAAAATAAAGGTGATAATGTTTACAGAAGGTTTGTGTTTTGGATAAGAAGCTCTCTTGTTGAAGAATTGAATAAAAAGTCTCAGGCATATAATTACCTGTTTGATAAAGCATTAAAAAAAGAAGAGTATGTGCATCATTTGGATACATTGGCGCACAATAGCATTAAAAGTAAACTTATCGGGATGCTCGAGGAGCTTCATACAGAAAGATTTGGAAAAGAAGCCCAGATTGAAAATCTCCTGCAGGACTTTCTGCTGAATCTGAACCGCATTGTCTATCACGAGAATGAAAAGGCAGCGGCAAATGAAGGAGTTTCGGCATATCAGACTATAACAGACTATATATCCACACATCTGGAGGATGATCTGAGCCTTGATGCCCTGAGTGAACATTTTTATCTGAATAAGTACTATATAGCACATCTTGTTCAGGAGAACACAGGACTCTCGCTTCATCAATATATCACAAAAAAACGCCTTTCAGCCTGTTGTGAGGCAGCACGGGATGGACAACTGATCGGTGATGTGTGCGCACAGTACGGTTTTCAAAATTATTCGGGATTTTACAGGGCTTTTAAAAAGGAATATGGCATGTCACCCTCTCAGTATATTGAGAAGTATAGTTATCGCCCAAAAGAATGAATAAAACAATTATATAGAAAATTAATCTTTTTATGCGGTCCGTTCCTTTCATGCTGATGGTATAATCAGAGTGATAAACGGCAAAATGATCATCCTTTTTTGAATGGAAACTATGACTATGAACACAACAGATAAATTGAAGAAACGATTTGGAAATATGCCATTGATGGTAACCGTGATCCTGGGCGGGACAGCCTTGATCCTTATAATGGTCATAGGTACCATGATCCTTAGCAGTGCTGCCAGAAGTGACACCGAGCGTGCAATTCATTCCGTCAGCACGCTTTATCTCGATGAGCTTGCGGGACGAAGGGAACAGGTGGTGGCTAATAATCTTCAGAACCGGATCAGGGATCTGAAGGTGGCTCTCTCCCTTATGACAGAAGAGGATCTGTCCGATACAGAGCATCTTAAGGCATTTCAGGCAAAGATGAAGCAGCTGTACCACCTGGAAAAATTTGCCTTTGTGGATGATGATGGGCTCATATATACATCATTGGGAAACCAGACCAATATCGATGACTATAATTTTGATCATAAAAACATAAGTGCTCCGGAGATATCCGTACTGAATCTGAAAACCCCCGACAAAAAGGTTGTCATAGCTCTTCCTGTCAGCGGTATTACCTTTTCAGGTAAAGAGTTCCGGGTATGCTTCATGGAGATCGATATGAAGGAAATGCTTCAGGGAGCTTCCATGGGAGCCGGTATCACAGACTCCACCTTCTGCAATATCTATACGGATACGGGCGTGGCTCTGAGCAACACTGTTCTTGGAGGACTTGCCGTTGAAGATAATCTTCTCGAAGCTCTTGAAAATGCTGAATTCACAAAAGATTCCTCCTATCAGAAGGTACTTGATGATTTCAAAAATAAAGAGAGCGGAGAAGTATCCTTTTCTTATAATGGTACGCCGGAGACATTGGCCTATGTTAATGTAGAAGGAACCGAATGGATGCTGACCTATCTCATCAGGGAAAGCGTTATATCTTCAAAGATCAGTTCGATCTCAAACGGGATCATACAGAGAAGCATTATCCAGTCAGCATTTGCAGCAATAGTACTTATATCAATGTTTTCCTTTATCATCCTGCAGATGAGAAAGAATGCTGACCTTACTCTTGCAAAGGAGACCTCGGAGGCGGAAAACCGTGTGAAGCAGCAGGAGATGGAACACCAGCTTAAGCTTCAGGAAAAGCTTCTGGAACAACAGACCGCATTGAATGATGCACTGGCAGCAGCAGAACAGGCAAATAAAGCAAAGACAGCCTTCCTGTCCAACATGAGTCATGAGATCAGGACGCCCATGAACGCAATTATCGGACTGGATAACATAGCCCTGAATGATCCGGAAACTCCGGAAAAGACCAGGGAATATCTTGAAAAGATAGGCACCTCTGCGGAGCATCTGCTTAACCTTATCAATGACATTCTGGATATGTCCCGCATTGAATCAGGAAGAATGGTTCTCCGAAACGAGGAATTTTCCATATCAAAGTTTATTGAAGCCATAAACACTTTCTTCAGTGGGCAGTGTTCGGATAAGGGGCTTCAGTACTCCTGTCGTATAAACGGAGAAATCGATGATTTCTATATCGGTGACAGCATGAAGCTGAAGCAGGTTCTCATCAATATTCTGGGTAATGCCGTGAAGTTTACCCCGGGTGGAGGGGCAGTAGAGCTTGGCATCCGCCGAAAAGCGCAGTATGACGGAAAAAGTACTTTGGAGTTTACAGTAAAGGATACAGGTATCGGAATAAGCGAAGAATTCCTGCGTCATATTTTTGATACCTTCTCCCAGGAGGATGCCACCAGTACCAATAAATACGGTTCCTCGGGGCTGGGCCTTGCCATTACCAAAAATATCGTTGAGATGATGAACGGCAATATCCAGGTAGAAAGTGTTAAGCATGAAGGAACCACCTTTAGGATATGCGTGACACTGGAGGATTCGCCCCATAAGAAGGATGACACGGAAACACAATATGGCTCCATGAAGGATATAAACATTCTTATCATTGACGATGACCCTGTTGACTGTGAACATGGTAAGCTTGTGCTGGAGAAAAATGGGATTTTCGCAGATACGGCTCTTTCAGGTGCCGAGGGCATAGAGAAGATAATGCTGATGAGGGGCAGGGGTAATCCATACAGGCTTATCCTTGTTGACTGGAAAATGCCGGAGCTTGATGGTATCGAAACTACAAAACGCATAAGATCCGTCGTGGGAGATGAGGCGGCTATAATCATCCTGACTGCATATAAGTGGGATGACATTCTTGATAATGCAATGGAAAATGGAGTAGACAGCTTTATTTCAAAGCCTCTTTTTGCGTCAAATATTTCTGAAGAATTCGAAAGTGCCCTTAAGCGAAAGAATATTGTTAAAACCGAAAAGAACGGGGATAAGGATTTCACCGGAAAACGTATACTTCTTGCGGAAGACATAGAGATCAATGCTGAAATCATGAAGATGATACTTGAATCCCGGGGCATTGAAGTGGATGTGGCAGTTAACGGAAAGAAAGCAGTGGAGATGTTTGAAGGTCATCCGGAGAATCATTATTTTGCCATACTCATGGATATGCGTATGCCTGAGATGGACGGTCTTACGGCCACAAAGGTTATCAGGAACCTGGAGCGAAGCGATGTAAAGGAAATCCCTATCATTGCCCTTACGGCCAATGCTTTCGACGAAGACGTGCAGAGAAGCCTTCAGGCAGGTCTGAACGCCCATTTAACGAAACCGGTGGAGCCGGACATTCTGTTTGAGACACTGGGTTCATTTTACATGTAAAGAATTTATGTACCGGAAAAAGGATAAAAATAATTTCAAAAAGGGATAAAAATTATTTTTGAAAAAAGTGTTTGACATCTGTCTTGAGAGTTGATATATTATGTGAGCACTCAAGAGATGCGGAACACCAGTTCTGAATTATGAGTGCAAAGAACCTTGAAAATCAAAGATCGATTAATACACAGACCCTGAAGATTCTAAAAAGAAGATTCAGAAGCGGAAGATCTATAAAGATCTGAAGCGAGACCAAAAAGGTCTAAAGCGAATAATACAATCGCAGTAAAGAAAAACGGACAGAACAAATAAAGCCAAGCTTTTAGTTCTGAACGGGAAGAGAACTAAAAGAGAGAAATCTCTTAACAAGAAATCGGAGAAAATGCCATTTGAATGCGCTACGCGCGGGCATTTTCGTTTGATTTCGGCTAAAGCCGAAACCAGCCTCGCCGGCTGGGCGGCATCCGAATTTCCCATGGAAATCCGGATATAATATGAGAGTTCGATCCTGGCTCAGGATGAA
>JAGAGL010000069.1:0-3570 GCA_017627595.1 Oribacterium sp.
TACGTTGCAGCCAATAACTTAAACATCACCAAGGTCAAGGACTACGGCTGGGACCCGGTAGAGCTTCCCCCGGAGAACATCGACAATTTCTATAGTAAATTGGATTAAACTACATTTTTCAATATTGTATCATATCTATCGTTATCTTATTGCTGCTCGTCAGCTGAAACCCTTTGTAAAATCAGGCTTTTTTGAATAAAGGAAATTTTTTTTGAAAAAATTAGCACTCACCTATTGTTTTAACTGAGCGAATTTTATCTACTGTTGTCAATAGCCGTAGAGCCTGTATTTTCAGGCCTTGCGGCGATTTTCATTTTTTGTCAGGCTTTGTCTGTGAGCGTCTTTTGTTGAGGAAATGGTGTAAAAATTGGTGTAAAATGTCAGCTCAAAGCTGCTAAAAAAATCGTTGCAAGGTCGCTCATAATATGGTATATAATCTCAACTTCGGAAGCAAAAGTGGCTCAATCCCAGTAATGGCAAGGGATTGAGCCTTTCTTTCTGTATGGCGTATTTGTTCTTTTTTTGGTCTGGGAAAAATTTTTTTAGCGGTCACTCCTTGTGGGCATCCGGCCAATGAATATGAGGTATGGAATTGTCTGTTAGAAGCAGGGTACCCGTCGTCGTGACCGGTGCTATCGCACATGCTTCCTGAATTCCACATCATCCCTGCCCCTTGGCGAATTATTGTACTAATTGAACCAGAGCAGGAGCGTAAGTCAAGGGACAGCACGCTAGACGCGAAGCGTCCGGGCAGCCCTAGACTTACGCTACACGGATGACCCTTATGTTCGGAAGCAGCCATATGCTGCTTCCCTGCCTCCCCAGCGAGGGGAGGGGGGTCAAGGGGGGCTTCCCCCTTGTGGATCCGGGCAGAGTCCAGCTTCTATCATCTTTGATCCTGCGCAGCAGGAACTATCCTTTTTAGTAATGGAGAAGCCTTTGTATTTCCTGGCGTGTACGGTATTTATTACTTAGATCCATACCAAGGGTTTTTCCGCAAGCTTCGAGTATTTCGTCATAGTAAGTGAACTTCCATATGTTCCCGTCAAGATTCACACAGTTATAATCCTTAAGGGATCGTAAGATTCTTTTTACCGGGTACTCACGCCCGAGTTTCAGTTCCAGAAGCCTTACGAGCACCAGTGCAAGGAAACAGGTTGCAAAATGCGCATCTATATGGTCGTTCGTCCTAACGTATACTGGACGGGAACGGAAAAAGGTCTTAGTTATCTTAAATGAATCCTCTATTCTTGCAAGCCCTTTATATACATCGCGCATTTCAGTATCTTTCATTTTCAGCTCGCTCGTCACAATGGAATAGTACCCATCGTATTTTTCTTCTTCCTGTATCTTTTCGGTATCCAACTTTAAGGATCTCCCGTCAACGATCTCCCCGGTGTCCTTGCTGAATGAAATGTTAAGCACATATGATGTGCTTCCTTTTGCCGTGATACGGTCGTATTTCTTGGGATGAGCGATCAGATCCCTGGCCCTTGCGATCATTGCCTCCCTGTCTGCTTTCTGCTTCTTTGCATACTTTGCGGAATAATAGACCATCTGTTTCTGGTCGATCTTTACGGTTCTTTTGGCAGGCTTTTTGCTGCCGGGTCTCGTCACGTTAACATGGAGTTGTTTTGGGTATATCCTGGATTTATGCTTAAATGAGACTTCATTTCCGTCATCATCCTTCACTTTGTCCACCCGATACCCATTCTCTTCAAGGACCCATTTCTTGAGATCAGCATCAGCCCCGCGGACCGACTGGCCGTAAACATATCCGTCACGATCGTTTATGTCGCCTTTATTGTCCCCGTTTATCCAGTAAATGTTATCAGAGGTGTTAAGCCCCCTGTCTGCAACAAATATGATCCGGCAGTCAGTGTATTCCTTTTTGACCCTGTTTATTATCGGGCGCATATGGACTTTCTCGGATTCATTTCCGGGAAAGATGTCGTAAGCTATTGGGATCCCGTTCCTGTCCATAAGGAGACCCATTTCCACTATTGGATCAGGACGGTGGTTCTTTTCGGGGCCGCGCTTCCTATATTTCGCATCCACGGGGTTCCCCTTTTTGTCCACAGGATCACCAGCATCATTAAGAGTATCCACATCCGGCCGGCTTATGTCGAAGTAATAGTTGGTGCAGTCGAAATACGATGTTGACATGTCCCTTTCAAATATCTTCTGTGAATGTTCATATATCCATTTCTGCAGAGCTTCCTGATTTTCAGCTATTAGATCCAGGGCGTTGTAAATATCATCGAGCGAGAAGCCGTCGAAAGGCTCGAAGAAGTAGTCCCTGTTATCCAGAGTGTATTTCTTTGATCCCGGATTCAGAGCACGTCCAAATGTCAGGAGTCGGTATATCTGGTCTGTACTGAATTTTGTTCGTCTTCCCCTTGTTTTCCAGTTCCAGAACCTGTCCAGTTCAAGTTCCTTATAAAGGGTCTTCAGTACCCCATAGCCAACGTTCCGACTATCCTTGGTATTGGTATCCATTTTTTCGTCTTTGTTAATGGTTATGGTCTGTGAGCGCTCAGCCCTGGCTTTTTCTGTAAGTTCTTCTGCGTATTTAGTGTAATACGCTATTGGGTCGTCTATGGTCTTTTTTAATTCGCTTATGACCCCTATTCCTTCTACAGTCCTCTCTCTGGCACCCACTTTTGGCACATGATACTTTTCCATTATGGACAGATATATATCGCCATTGGCTCTTTTCTGTTGCTTAAGATACATAAGCCATACCTCCAATGCCTTATTATATCATATATCTCCATATATCGCTATATATAAAATACAAAATGTTGACAAAAAATTTCCGCATCCCACAAGGGGTTGCGGATCATTTGTGCTATACTAAGCTTCGGAACTCAGGAGATCATCCGTCACCGCAATATTCATCCGCAGGTTCCTTTCCATAAAAAATCGCACCTTGATTATACCATAGATACCAATTCAGCACATTTTTTGTCAATTCGGCACAGACCCGTTGTCAATAATAATTAAGTACCCATATAATCAATCTGAAAATGGGCAAAGTCTGCCCTTAAAAGCTCAAAAGAGATATTAATTGCAGTTATCTACACAAAAGACGATGCGCAATACGCTTCTATCGACACTTGGCTATATATAAGAAGGAGAAGAAAATGAAAAAGTCGGGTATCATCAAACGACATGTGAAAAGGAAAATAGCAGCGGTGCTTCTGGCAACGATGCTTTTGGATCAATTTCCGGTAACGGGCTACGCAGAGCCCCTTGAATGGGAAACTCAGGCAGAACCTGCAGAGCAGGAACAGTCTGCCCCGGAAGAAGCTCAACCTGTTACAGAAGAACAGACAGGAGCCGAGGAGGCTCAGCATGTGGCTGATGAACAGGCTGGAGCCGAAGAAGCCAAGCCTGTGGCAGAAGAACAGACAGGAGCTGAAGAAACGGCACCGGCAGAAGTTTCTGAGGCCGGTGGTGAAGACATAATTGTGGAGGTGATGGGAACTCAAGAAAATGTCAGCTATATTGATGAGAACGGTGATGATCAGAATTGCAATAACTACACCGTCCTCACGGGAAGTGAGA
>JAGAGL010000070.1:0-85889 GCA_017627595.1 Oribacterium sp.
AATCAAAGCTCTACGCATACCGTTAGCGTCAAACTGAGCCATATAGTCATGGAACATATGACCGCTATCACCAAAAATATACGCATCATCGGCATAGAGACAGAATACAAGCCTTACACAAAGCATATTGAGGCTCTTAGATGCTTTTTCAGAAGTTGGATCAATGTATTGCTTATAAAGAGCATCATAAATCAAGCCAACAAACTCACCAGCCTTTACAGAGACTTCCATTTCTTGGCTTATCTTCTGTTGCTTCTTGTCCGCTAAGAACTCAAATAAGCTATATTTATTAGGGATTTCAGACAACATCACCTTAACAGGCTCTGGAACCCTTAAATCCATATCATATATCCAGATCTCAGCAAAGTTAGATACTATTATCCATTTCGATTTCTCACTTACCGGCAAAGCGTTATCGTACTCTTTGGCTTGTTCATACGGAGTCTTACCGCCGTGTCCTTGCTGTGGCTTAGATAAATCAATATCTAAAGTTTTCTGCTCTATAAGAACCTTAGTTTCCGGGATGTAAGCGTCAATCCTATTTGACAGAGTGCCTTTACTGTTCAACACCTTCTTTTGAAACTCGATTCTATCTGTAACATGGTCTAAACCAATTACATCTTGAAGAAACTCAATCCAAAAAGAACGGTCATCCTCATCCTCTCTGCCTTTGTCTTTCCATTTTTGAGCAAATCGCCTAGCTGCTTCTCGTCTTTCTGCATCAGTCATGTTGTACTCCTGTAATCACTGATCAATCCTTATACAAAGATTATACGTCAGAAATCGAACTTCGTGTACGATTTCAGCAGCCTAATTCGTAATAGAAAGTGTTTATGTGTATCAAGAAAAAAGCTCTGATATACAAAAAAAGACCTTATCCAAGAGAAAATTCCCTCAGATAAGATCAATCAAAAAGAAAATGACCGCCATTGAACCCTGGCAAAGTCTGGCGGTCTATACGTCAAATACACTTATATCGGCAATATTAACCTTCGAGACATATTTTTACTTCCTTTGAAAAAATGTTCAATCAAAAGTACAAAGTCAGTAACGATGAGACTTTCATAACCTTTTTTTGGAGACCAAATTGGAGACCAAATGGAACTCTTTTTATCGTGTTTCGTTTTCTTGCACAACAAAAAAAGACTTCCGATTCCTCGGAAATCCTTTATTTTCTGCCCTTCTATGGAGCAGGGGTTGAGGGATTCGAACCCCCATGAGCGGTTTTGGAGACCGATATCTTACCATTGGATGAAACCCCTGAGTGTCGCTCTCTTCAAGCGACTTGTATAATATACCGATTATTTTCTCCTACGTCAAGCACTTTTTTGAAATTTCACCGATAGCGCCACCGGCTGAACTGAAAAAAGGTAAGAAAATGCAAGGGGGGGGGTGGCCCGTCACGCGTCCCTTGCATTTTCTGTGCCATTTCACAGCAATTCATCTTCACCGGCTGAACTGTTACCAGTACTTTTTATTTTTTCATTATCTGCAGTGCTTCGCGAATGTTTCTCACCGGAATAAGTTGCACATCCTTCAGGTTTCGATCATTCAGCTTTTTGGCATGATATGCCGGGAGCACAACCTTGTTGAAACCGAGTCTAACGGCTTCCTCCACTCGCTGCTCTGCATTGGAAACCGCACGTACTTCCCCTGAGAGACCAACTTCCCCAAAGATCATGATGTCATCGCTTATCTCGATATTCATATAAGATGAGATCAGGGACATGATGATGGCGAGATCCATGGAAGGCTCTGCGATATGCAATCCTCCCGTGATATTTAAGTAAGCGTCATACTTCCCGATCTCGAGATTCAGGCGTCTTTCAATGATGGCGATCAACATGTTGAGACGGTTATAGTCAAAACCGTTGGTGGTTCTTCTGGGCAGGTTAAATGCAGTCTGAACCACAAGCCCCTGAATCTCTATAAGAAGAGGTCTGGTGCCCTCCATGCCGCAGGAAACTACAGATCCTGAAGCTCCTATGGGACGTCCGGAAAGAAGCAGCTCTGAAGGATTCAGAACCTCATGAAGACCGGAGCCTTCCATTTCGAAGACAGCGATCTCATTGGTGGAACCGAATCGGTTTTTCTGTCCGTGCATGATGCGGAGGCTGCCGCTGCTCTCACCTTCAAAATAGAGAACCACATCCACCATGTGCTCAAGAATTTTGGGACCGGCAACATTACCATCCTTGGTCACGTGACCGACTATAAAGATGGCGATGCCGTTTTCCTTGGCAAGCCTTAGGAGCTGAGCCGATGATTCCCGAACCTGGCTGACTGATCCGGGAGCTGCGGTTACTGTTTCTGTATACATGGTCTGGATGGAATCGATGACCACGAAGTCCGGCTGTTCCTCCTGAACTGTGGCTACTATATTTTCAATGTTGGTCTCTGTCATGAATTTGAGATCACCGCTTATATCTACTATTCTCTCGGCTCTCATCTTTATCTGTTTGAGACTTTCCTCACCGGAAATGTAGAGCGCTTTTTTCTTTGATTCCGCAGACAGATTTCTGGAAACTTCAAGGAGCAGGGTGGATTTTCCGATTCCCGGGTCACCGCCTAAAAGAACCAGAGATCCCACAACAATTCCTCCGCCCAGAACTCTGTCAAGCTCGCGAAAACCTGTGGGGATTCTGTCTTCCTTTTGCAGGGAGATTTCGTCTATCCTAACCGGTTTTTGTCTGATAGGTCGTATACCTCCCGATGATTTACCTGTGGATTTCGAAAATCCTAAAGGAACTATCGGTTCTTCGACAAAAGAATTCCAGGCGCGGCAGCCGGGACACTGCCCCAGCCACTTGGCGGATTCGTATCCGCATTCTTTGCAAAAATATTTCGATGTTGCTTTTGCCATATTTTTCCTTTATTTATAAAAAACTATATAT
Source organism: Oribacterium sp. (assembly GCA_017627595.1). Classification (GTDB taxonomy): domain Bacteria; phylum Bacillota; class Clostridia; order Lachnospirales; family Lachnospiraceae; genus Oribacterium. The sequence goes on from JAGAGL010000070.1 coordinate 2,895, forward strand.
GACACGGGGATGGTTCCGGAGTCATCAATCGATGACTTCAAAACTGTCCCCGTGTCACTAATGTTCGACTACTATTCCCAAAGCTTTTATATCAATTTGGGAACTTCAAAAAAACTGTAAGTCTTCTTTTTTGTTAAGATTTATAATTACTGATTTGCAGCTTTAACCGTTTTATCTGATGCTTCGGTAGTTGTACCGGTGGTTTTTGCCTTAGGCTTTTTGGCTGTAGCTTTAGCCGTTTTGGCAGCAGTTTTTTTCACTACTGCTTTTTTGGCTGGCTCTGCGGCTTTATTCTGACCTCCGAATTTAAGCGCATTTCCTTCCTTGTCCACGGTTATCTTTACAGTGGAGTTTTCGGGAATGTTTCCATCCAGGATCTCTTCCGCCAGCTTGTCCTCAAGTTCTGTCTGGATGGTTCTTCTCAAAGGTCTTGCACCGAATTTAGGGTTGAAGCCCTTTTCGATGAGCCATTCCCTGGACTTTGTATCAAGGCTGATCTTAAGGTTCATCTGTGAGCTTGCACGGTTGATGACGTCTCTCATCATGATGGACAGGATATCCTTCATGTTTTCCTTTGTGATCTGGTGGAAAACGATGACCTCGTCAATTCTGTTAAGGAATTCCGGCTTAAAGAGACGGTGAACCTCGTCCATTACACGGCTCTGCATAAACTGGTAATCCTTTTCCTGAGATCCGTCACCGGTATCGAATCCGAGACGCTTGGGACTCACTATCTGCTCGGCTCCTGCATTGGAAGTCATGATAATGATGGTATTCTTGAAGGAAACCTTTCGTCCCTGAGCATCGGTTATATGACCGTCATCCAGCACCTGTAGAAGGATGTTGAGAACGTCCGGATGAGCCTTCTCGATCTCATCGAAAAGGATGACAGAATACGGATTGCGTCTCACCTTTTCACTGAGCTGGCCGCCTTCGTCATAGCCCACATATCCCGGAGGTGAACCGATCATCTTTGAGACGCTGTACTTTTCCATGTATTCGGACATGTCAACCCTGATCAGGTTATTCTCGGAACCGAACATGGCTTCTGCCAATGCCTTCGAAAGCTCAGTCTTACCTACACCTGTAGGTCCCAGGAACATGAAGGATCCGATAGGACGCTTAGGATCCTTAAGGCCTACGCGGCCCCTTTTGATCGCTTTTGCAACAGCGGAAACAGCCTCTGTCTGTCCCACAACCCTCTTGTGAAGAGTGTCCTCAAGACGCATAAGCTTCTCTGTTTCGCCCTCTGTAAGCTTCTGAACAGGAATCTTTGTCCACTCGGAGACAACATTGGCAATGTCGGTTTCCGTAACGTGAAGAACATTATCTTCCTTGGACTTCTGCCATTTTTCTATTTCCTTATCAAGTTTAAGCTTTTTCTGCTCCTGCTTTTTCTTTATCTCGGAAGCGCCTTCGAAATCCTCCTCACGGATGCACTGTTCCTTATCGTTCTCCAGGTCGTCTATCTGCATACGCAGCTTCTTGATAGCCTGGGGCTCTCCGGAGGCGGTTATACGTATCTTTGAAGCGGCTTCATCAACGAGGTCGATGGCCTTGTCGGGAAGATATCTGTCATTGATATAACGTTCGGACAAAGATACAGCGGCTTTTAATGCCTCATCATCTATGACAACGTGATGGTGTTCCTCATACTTTGGAGCTATGCCCTTAAGGATATCATAGGTCTCCTCTTCTGAAGGCTCATCCACCGTAACCGGCTGGAAACGACGTTCAAGAGCAGCATCCTTCTCGATATGCTTACGGTATTCATCGAGCGTTGTTGCACCGATGATCTGGAGCTCTCCCCGGGCCAGAGCCGGTTTAAGTATATTGGCAGCGTCTAATGCTCCTTCCGCACCGCCTGCGCCTATGATGGTATGTATCTCATCGATAAACAAAAGAACATTACCGTCATTTCTTGCTTCGGCAATAACACGCTTTATACGTTCTTCAAATTCGCCTCTGTATTTGGAACCTGCCACCATGCCTGAAATATCCAGGGTGACAAGTCGTTTGTTCTGAATGGTTTCCGGGACATCTCCCGAATAGATCCTCTGGGCCAGACCTTCAACAACTGCGGTCTTTCCGACTCCGGGTTCTCCGATAAGACAAGGATTGTTTTTGGTTCTCCTTGACAGTATCTGGATGACTCTCATGATCTCAGAGCTTCTTCCGATAACCGGATCCAGCTTTCCGTTAGCTGCCATATCGGTAAGGTCTCTGGAATACTGGTCCAGGGTTGGAGTGTCGGAACGCTTGGGCTGCTGTGACTGACGTGGCGCCCGTTCATCGGTTGCCGGATCCTGATTGATGACAGCCATAAGCTGCTGATAGATACGCTGGGCATTGCCTCCCAGTGTGGCAATGATCCTGGAGGCAACACAGCCTGGATCCTTAAGGAGCGCAACAAGTATATGTTCTGTTCCGACAAGCCTTGAGCCTGCACGCATCGACTCCTGCATGGAGTTCTCCATTATCTTCTTGGCTGAAGGTGTATAACCTGCCCTGTCAGTAACGGCAACATTGCTGTCCGGTGATATGAATTTGGAGATCATTTCGCGGATTCTGTCTTCGTTGATGCCGTTTTGCTGGAGAACCTTGGAGGCCACAGAAGTGCCTTCACGTCTCAGTCCCAGGAGGATATGTTCTGTGCCTATGTAATTGTGCCTAAGCTCCTCTGCCGCCTCTATGGCAAGCTGTAAGGAACGCTGAGCCTGAATAGTAAATTGATTCATGTTTTACCACCTTTCATAAAGAATATTCTAGAACATTTGTAGGAGTTAATCAACTTGCTGTAGATTTTGTTGCGGGAAATTTTTGCAAAAAAACAGACGCCATTTAGGTGACGTCTGCTTCTTATTAGTTTTTATAGATCCTCGATATCAAGTCCGCTGTCAGAGGAAGATGTTTCATTTGCTTCAGAAGCATCGGCTGAAGCAGTCTTTGGATTCTTCAGGTTGGATTTCTTCCATTCCTTATTGAAGTCAAAGGCTCTTGTTGCTCCCATATCCTCATTTGGGACAGAGCTTTTACTTTCTGCCGGTGTGTCATCTTCTTCATCAAGGTCTTCAAGATCAAGTCCGGAGTTTGCTGCAACCTGGGACGGACTCTCTGCCTTAATATAGTCTGCCTGTTCATCCTTTGTTATGATCCTTGTCATCTCAAGCTCCGGATCCAATGAATCTTCAGCCGAAACGGAATCGGTAGAACGACTGAGTCTGTTAAAGGCAATAGTCTCATCTGAAGGTACTGAATCATCGGATGATCCGGCCCCGGAATCTTTCTGATCCCTCAGGCTGCGAAGTGAGCCATTCTGCGGCATGTGCCTTCTCTGTGTGAGCACAACGATCATAAAGATCAGAAGGATAATGACTATTCCGCCGAGTACACATGCAAGTATGAACATGCTGTTATACTGACCTACAAGTCTGTCATATCTCTCAACTACTTCCGGATACTTTTCTGCGCTTGTCTTAATGTCTTCAGCGACAGGATCCTCAAAATATCTCTGGAGAGTCTTCTCCTGAAGATCGTATCTGTAGAAGTTCAGTTCACCGGCATCATTCATACCGTAAACGATGCAATACTGGTGGTCTGAGTCATGCTTCCATACCCAGCCCTTAACCTGATGACCGTCTATATCAATGGTACTTTCTGCAAAGCCCTCAGGTACCACAACATTCGAACCCGGGTTCATGATGGTAATGGTCTTTTCCTTGGAGCTGAGTTTTACACCTTCATTCACGGTTTCTGTAGGAACACCGACCTGTGCGGCATCGCCCGCAGTCGGATCACCTTCCTGTTTGGTTACCTTGATGTTGTAGGTTGCCTGGGTGGTTCCATCCGCAGCAGTTACTGTGATGGCAACATTGTTCTCACCCATATTAAGCTGTTCGTTTCCGGTAACGGCTACTGTTGCGCCGGAATCAGCAGTGACAGCATTGATGGCAAGAGTATCTACACTTGTACCGACGATAACAGAATACTCGGTTACATTATTTGCAAACTCAGGTGTCAGGGTTCCCGGTGATACCACGAGGGAACCGAGTATGGCATTGTTGGAAGCAGCGGCTGCAGATGAAATGGTGACATTTGAGGAACCCTGATGGGTTATCTCGGCTATAGACTCATCTGTGTCATAAACTTCAAAGTTTGAAATGCTGATCTTCGCATTTCCTGATGCAAGAGTATTGAATTTAAGGTTGTACTCAAGGGTTCCGGTTTCAGCACCATTGGTGGCACCATTGACGCGAATGGTTCCGGCTCCGCCCTCTGCGTCTGTTCCGCTTATGAATTCGAGAAGACTTGAATCGTAGCCAAGGGTGATGTCAGAACGTGACAAGGCTCCGTCAGAGCTTGAAACCTTCATGGTGACATTGACTTCGGAACCTACTGTGACGGTGGGGTCTGAAAAGGATATGGATGCTGTGGCAGCCAATGCCTGCATTGACAAAAATACTGATATGGCAGCTGTTGTCAGAAAATATTTAAAATGTCTCATGAATACCTCTTTGTTATTTTCATACTTAACTTTATCATTTTACATCGGACCGACGCCAACTTCAACCATATTAGTGGATGAGCTGTTGACTGCTGTTTCTGAGACTACAGCCTGAACTGAAGTATTTCCATATACAGAGGAAACATCAACAGTTATGGGTCCGGTTGTGCTGCCAAGTGTCGGATCGGCATTTCCCGGTACCTGAACATTTGAATACGAATCCTGCGGCATATATGTCTGATATGCACTCATCTGACCGCCTGCGGACTTGTTAATGGTGATCTGGTAGTTACGCTGGTCTCCGTTTTCTGCTGTTACCGGAACATTAACCATGGTGGAAGCCTGATCCAGTACAATCTGTCCGGTTCCGGAGATTGTTGCGCCTGAATGAATTGCTGCGGCGGAAACATTAACCGCTGTGACTGAAGGATCGACAACAAGTGTATATGAAGCAGTATCCATATTGAAGCCCGGAGTCAGAGTGAAACCATCCACTGAAAGGGAAGCCAGCTTGTTGTTTGGATTTCCGTCCTTTGTGGGCATAGGGCATGCGGTTTCAGGCATATTGGTATATACCGGAATGTAAAATGTTATTGCATCCTGACGCATTGTTTCATTATAAGCCTTGCTGAGATTCTTTCCTTCTTCCGCTGCGCCTTGCGTGTTTGTCATGTACTGGTGTTTGTAAATGTTGGAGCCCTGAACATTGAATCTCTTAAGGTACAGCGTGTTCTGTCCAGCGTTCAGATAGTTGCCTGCATAGAACATGGCACCGCCGATTATCGCTCTTTCGGGAGTATTCCATGGGCGATTATAGCTTCCGGACTGGGATGCGTACCAGAGCCCTCTCTCTACTGCGGTCATGCCGCCAGTTGCATAGGCACCGACGTTGAAATAGTTATAGTAGCCGCTCGCTCCGGAGATAGATCCGCTGGTTCCCTTACTGCCCTGCTCCTGTATGATCATGGATGCAAGAACATAAGGACTTATCTGAGCCTGCTCGGCAGCTTCCATAATGATATCTGAGTATGTTACCGTAACCTGACCTGTGTAAGCACCGGTAATGTTTCCGGTTCCTGCAGGATTGGCAGCTACTTCAGCTGTAACGGCACCGCCGGGTGCTGCATAGACTGAGATTCCATCTGTGACGGTGGTGCTGTCGGAAGCGCTGTCCGCTTTTGATGTAACAGCCCCTCCGTCTGTAATGTTTATGACAGTTCCGTCCGAGGACTCTGAGGAATTTGGAGCTGCCGTTGATTCGGAAACTGCTGATCCGGTGTCTGCCGCTTTTGTTTCGGTCGTACTTCCCGGTGCTTCGTATCCGATCAATACTTCGTCTGCGCTGAGTCCCGAATTAACAAGATCAAGAACGGAACCCACTTCTATCGTAACCGGAGATGCTCCATCTGAAGCTCCGGAAACGGGATTTGCGGTCCCCGTCATACCGGTATAGCCCATTGACTGAAGAGCTTGCTGATAAAGAGGGCTTGATGAATCTATGGTGACACTTCCTTCCAGGAAGGTGCCCTTAACCATGGACTTTAATCTGTCCAGAGTCTGAACAGAAGGATCAAACTCATGGGCTGTGAACTGGAATATATAAGAATCATCAAGGAAGTTTCTCGGATCCATGTAATACTCGACAATTTCTTTTGATGCGGCTACCCAGGTGGCGCCATCGAATCCGGGCCAGCTGGAGGTGGTCCAGTCAAATTTTCCGGGTTCTGTAGATTTCCACGAGGATTTTGAACCTTTATCGATAAGGCTTGAGGTTCCCTGAAGTTCTGCCTGTACGGCTGCAGACCAGTCAAGCCCGGTATTCATAGTTTTAAAAACCCAGTTTGGGTACTGTGTATGTAGCTGTCGAAGCCCCGGTTTGTAGGATTCGGGGAAACCCTGCTGTGACAGAGCAGCTTCGAAATTTCCGTCATTGGTATAGGATACCTGTGCCTGAACAAAATCTGAACGAACATATCCTGTGCCACCTGAAAAGGAAATTTGACACCAGGTATTCCCGTCACTTCCGGTAGTTTGTCCGATAACGGAAACCTGAGTGTTGTTCCCGAGGGAGGTAACTACTGCTCCATCTGTTCCGGCAGTGGAGCGAACATTGACGTTGGTGCCTCTTATGACTGCAAGCTGTTCTGCATGAGATATCATGGAACCGTCTTTTATCAGTGCTTCAGGCACGGATACAAACAGTCCCAATATGGATAAAAGCGCAGTGGCTTTTCTTAATGTCTTTTTCACTTTGATTTTTTTCATTAAATCTGACTCCCCAATTTGCAAAAATTGACTCATTTAAATCATAAAAGTTAGCTCCTGGAATCGCAACGGAAATCCAAATTATTCAGATAACCGACAAGGTTTTGTAATGAATGGGAGCAGGTTCTTATAACTGATATGATAATGTATTTGGGAATAAGGTTAATGAGCGGAAAATTACCTGAAATCCGGAACATGAAAAAGCTTAAAGGCGGTGCCGGAAATCCGGCACCGCCTTTAAAAAGGATAAATCAGTCTCTATTAAACTGGATACGCCTTATTGGCTTTGTCTGCTGCAGTTGCAGCAACACCTGTACGCTGTGCATTTCTGTACTCGAAGAAATCCTTAGCTACAGCAGGGAACAGTGCGTATGAAAGAACATCTTCCTTGGTAGGGTTCTCAACATACTGCTTTGTTTCCTCGGTATACTTCTCCATCTGAGGCTCGATATGATCTGCAGGACGGTCTGTCATCTGAGCTTCGCCCTTAAGGATCTTCTTAACAACCTCAGGGTCCATAGGCTTAACTGTACGTCCGAACTCTCCGGCTACAAGCTTATGTGACTCCTTAGGAACCATCTTGTATCTTTCACCCATGAGAACGTTCATAACAGCCTGGGTTCCAACGATCTGTGAAGAAGGTGTAACGAGAGGCGGCTCACCAAAGTCCTTACGAACTCTTGGAACTTCCTCAAGAACCTCTGTAAGCTTATCGTCCTTGCCTGCCTGGTGAAGCTGTGAGATAAGGTTACTGAGCATGCCGCCCGGTACCTGATATCTAAGGGTGTTAACATTAACACCGAGAACCTTTGTTGAAAGAAGACCTGACTTCAGGCACTCCTCACGATATGGCTCGAAATAGTTGGATACATCGATGAGCTTGTTAACATCAAGACCTGTATCATACTCTGTACCCTCAAGAGCCTTAACCATAACGTCTGTTGAAGGCTGTGATGTTCCAAGAGCGAAAGGTGTAGATGCTGTATCGATGATGTCAGCACCTGCCTCAATACACTTAAGGTAAGTCATGGATGCCATACCTGATGTGTAGTGTGTGTGGATCTCGATAGGAAGCTTTGTTCCTCTCTTAAGAGCCTTAACAAGGTCATAACCTGCCTGTGGAAGAAGGAGTCCTGCCATATCCTTGATACAAAGGGAATCTGCACCAAGACTCTCAACGTCATTTGCAAGCTTCTCCCAGTAATCAAGAGTATATGCATCACCGAGAGTATAGCAAAGAGCGATCTGAGCATGACCACCCTCTCTCTTTGTAGCCTTTACAGCTGTCTCAAGGTTACGGATATCGTTAAGACAGTCAAAGATACGGATAACATCGATACCGTTTGCGATGGATCTCTCTACAAAGTTGTCAACAACATCATCAGCGTAGTGATTGTATCCAAGGATGTTCTGACCTCTGAAAAGCATCTGAAGCTTTGTGTTCTTCATGTGCTTTTTGATCATTCTGAGTCTCTCCCATGGATCTTCCTTGAGGAAACGGAGACAAGAGTCAAATGTAGCACCGCCCCAGCACTCTACAGCGTTATAACCAACCTGATCCATCTTATCAAGGATCGGTTCCATTTCTGAACTCGGCATACGAGTTGCGATTAATGACTGATGCGCATCACGCAGTACAGTCTCTGTGATTTTTACTTTAGCCATTTTATCTCCTCTATTTACTTAACACCGTAAACGGCCATAAATGTACCGGCTGCAACGGCAGTACCGATAACTCCGGCTACGTTAGGACCCATAGCCTGCATGAGCAGGAAGTTTGTAGGATCAGTTTCGGAGGCAACCTTCTGTGAAACTCTGGCAGCCATAGGAACGGCTGAAACACCGGCAGAACCGATCAGAGGGTTGATCTTCTTTCCGGAAAGAACATACATAATCTTTCCGATAACAACGCCTGCGGCTGTACCAAATGCGAATGCGATAAGACCGAGAGCTACGATCTTTAAGGTATCAACATTAAGGAAAGCCTCGGCTGATGTTGCACCGCCTACAGAAGTTCCGAGCATGATGACAACGATGTACATCATAGCATTTGAAGCTGTTTCTGTAAGCTGCTTAACAACACCGCACTCTTTGAAAAGGTTACCGAGCATAAGCATACCAACAAGGGGTGCTGTCGTAGGAAGAAGGAGACAAACTACTACTGTAACAACGATCGGGAAAAGGATCCTCTCGAGCTTTGATACAGGACGGAGTGTAGGCATCTTTACCTTTCTCTCCTCTTCTGTTGTAAGGGCCTTCATGATAGGAGGCTGGATGATGGGAACCAGTGACATGTAGGAGTAAGCTGCTACTGCAATAGGTCCCAAAAGTGATGTCTGTCCGAGCTTATTGCAAAGGAAAATGGATGTAGGTCCGTCGGCTCCACCGATGATGGAGATGGCTGCGGCAGCAGCACCGTTGAATCCCATGAAAATAGCCATGAAATAAGCTGCGTAAATACCAAACTGAGCGGCAGCACCGAGAAGGAAGGTTATCGGGTTTGCTATCAGTGGTGAGAAGTCTGTCTGGGCACCTACACCCATGAAGATAAGTGAAGGAAGGATCGCCCACTCATCAAGATGGAAGAAGTACCAAAGAAGTCCGCCTGTTCCGTTAATGGATTTTTCCGGTGACATCATGATATCCGGATAAATATTAACAAGCAGCATACCGAAAGCGATAGGAACCAGAAGAAGCGGTTCAAATCCCTTTGCGATGGCAAGATACAGGAAAATAAAAGCGACGAAGATCATCAGGATATTTCCCCATGTCATGCTAACGAAAGCTGTCTGTTGGAGCAGGTTTGAAAATGTTTGTAATGCGTTCATATTTTATTTATCCTCCAGTACAGCGAATCAAATCAACAAAAGCAAATCAACTGTTAATTAGTTAAGAGTTGCAAGAGTTGCGCCTGACTCTACTGCATCACCAACAGAAACGTTGATGGAAGCAATTGTACCATCCTGAGGAGCAACGATCTCATTCTCCATCTTCATAGCCTCGAGAACAAGGATAGCCTCACCGGACTTAACAGCTTCGCCTGCATTCTTCTTAACAGCAAGGATCTTACCTGGCATAGGAGCCTCAACCTTTACTGAACCCTGAGCGCCTGATGCTGCAGGAGCAGGAGCGGCTGCAGGTGCCGGAGCTGCTGCGGGAGCGGGTGCAGCGGCAGCCTTGGGAGCAGCACCGTTTCCGCCCTCTTCTACTGTTACGTCATAAGCGACGCCGTTTACTGTAATAGTATATTTCTTCATTTTAAATACCTCTCAATAAATAAGGGCAATCGCCCGTGTTAATCTAAAGTTGCAAGAGTTGCGCCTGATTCTACTGCATCACCGACAGAAACGTTGATGGAAGCAATTGTACCATCCTGAGGAGCAACGATCTCGTTTTCCATCTTCATGGCCTCGAGAATAAGGATAGCCTCACCGGACTTAACAGTCTCGCCTGCATTCTTCTTAACGGCAAGAATCTTACCGGGCATAGGGGCTTCAACCTTTATTGATCCCTGGGAGCCTGCAGCTGCGGGAGCAGCCTTAGGAGCGGGAGCCGCTAAAGGAGCTGCGGGGGCAACTGATGTTACTACAGGTGAAGAAGCGGGAGCTGCTTCTGCCGGAGCTGAAACCATGCTGCGGTTTCTTAACGGACGTACCCGTAAGTTATTGTTAAGTGTAGGGCCAGGTACGAAACCATTGTTGTCTGAAACTGAACCCTCTGTGTCAGCCTCATAAGCTGCGATAGCTGCTGCAATAACTGCCTGAATTGTATCATCGCTTGCAGCGGGAGCCGGTGCAGGAGCGGGAGCAGCCTTAGGAGCGGGAGCCGGGGAAGGTGCAGGAGCTGCTGTTTTATTTTTTGTCTCTTTGCCTTCCTTCATCTTCTTCTCAAATACACCGATGTACTTGAAAAGAGAGATGATCCATGCAATAAAGATGAGAACTGCAAATACTGTTCCCATACCAACAACGAGGTTGCCTGCGGCATCACCCATGAGCTCTGACATAGAATAAACCGGCTCAAAGGTCATCTCTGTTGTTGCACCTGTCATCTCATTGATGCCAAGGGTGAGCTTAAGGGCTCTCTGTTGAAATGTTGAATCTATTTCGATTCTGTAGCCATCTTCTGTTTTTGAAGCTTCGGCACTATCCACACTTACAAAGGAACCAAGACGATCCATGCTGTTTATATAGTTTGTAAGACCGTTGTATGTGATGGCATCCTTTGTCTTAAATGCAGTATCGATCTGTTTCTGAATATCTTCTGCAGGAAGCTTATAGATACTCTGCTCTGCATACTGCATTGCCTGCTGCTCAAGTGCTGACTTGATAGTCGGGTCAATGGACTCAACTGTCTTGTTGTTTGAACTTCCGCAAGCGGCAAGTGTGATAACGGAAAGTACAAGAGCTAAACAGAGAGCAGCTTTTCTAAACCACTGTTTCATTCTGTCTCCTCTCATTAAACTGTTCCGTTTTTCTTGTTTGGTCTGTAAACGCTCTTCCATCCGAGCATCTGAAGAGAAGCAGCGATTCTCTGTCTTGTCTCCTGAGGCTCGATGATCTCGTCTACATATCCTCTCTTAGCTGCAGCAAGTGCAGTATTCTCTTCTGAAAACTTCTTTGCAAGTTCTGAGTCACCGTCTGCCACAACCTTTGCAGCCTGGTCTGCATCCATAACACCGATTTTTGAGTTATTGAATGCATAAACGATGTCTGCGCCGAGAGCCTTGGCACCGAACGTAAGACCTGCTGTACCAAGTGCGTTCTTAACAACTGTGATAACAGGTACATCAGCGTTGCTGTATGCATAAGCAAGCTTTGCAGCTGCTGTAGGCATATGCTTTTCTGTGCACTCACAGTTGCAGTAGCCGGTTACATCAACTACAGAAATAACAGGAAGGTCGAAAGCATTGGCAAAAGAAACAAGTCTAGCTGCCTTATCGGCACCCTTCCAGGTAAGCTTCTGGCTCTTGTTTGCAACGATTGCAACAGTCTCTCCGCCAATCTGAGCGAAACCAGTCACAACATCCTTTGAGTATCCCTTCTTTGTCTCAAGGAAGATACCGTTATCTGCAAGCTGCTTAACCGCCTCATCAGCGTCAAGTGTATCGAATGAAAGAACAGCACGGTTAAGATCGTCTGTGCTCTCATCGAGAACTCCGCCATCTGTATTATTACCGGGTAATACAGCCACTAATTTGCGAATCTGAGCAAATACCTCATCCTCTGTACCGTCAAAATCAACAAGTCCGAATTCCTCGCGCTTTGCTGCTTTGGCAATCTCATCGTCCTTGTTGCCGATAACGGCATCAGGAGCATTTACAAAAGCCCTGGCCTTTGTGTTCTCCATAAGGACATAATCGGAAAGACCTGCGAGAACTGTGAGTCCGCCGCCGCAATTTCCGAAAATTGCCGTGATCTGAGGAATCTGACCACTTGCAAGTGTCTGCTTCTTATAAATGCGTCCGAGACCAAACAAAGAGTCATTAGCCTCTTCAAGTCTGACACCTGAGCAATCTACAAGAGCGATTACAGGAGCCTGATTTTTCATCGCCATTGAGTAAATGTTGGCGATCTTTCTGGCATGCATCTCTCCGATTGAACCACCGAGAACTGCGGAGTCCTGTGCATAAACATACACAAGGTTACCGTCAATTGTTCCGTAGCCGGTTACAACACCATCGGAAGGTGCTTTCTTTTCAGCAAGGTTGAAATCTGTTGATCTTGCTTCAACAAGACGGCCGACTTCAACGAAGCTGAACTCATCGAGCAGTGACTGAATTCTTGTCAGAGCTGATGATGTTGACTGATTATCCATGTTTTATCCTCCATTTCATATATAAACAAAGGGCATAATACACCCCGGTTTATGTCTCATATATTGTAATCTATAGATATGCAATATTCAACATGATTTTAAGTTATATTATACGTAACCCAAAAAGAAAGACAGGCGATTTTTGTTGAAATTACTGGGCTTTTTCGAAGTGCATAGGAAAGAGCTATATTCACTATTCTGATTTCCAATCATGTATAATGATGATTTTTTTGACTTTGGTGTCTGCGGCATCACGGCAGGTTTGTAAAAATCCATATTCCGGAGTAACGTGTTGCTATGTAAAAAAAAAAAAAACGGACTCTGACCGGTCCGTTTAAGTAAACCTCAGTCCTTTCGGATAGTGGTTTTTTATTTGATTATTGACGAGCTTTCCGAGGCCGAGAGCTATGCCGTCACAGGTTACTATAACCCATCCCTTCCCTGAAACTCCCTCCGGAGCCGGAATCTGAAGTCCCTTCAGGTACTGTTCTGTTTCGGGTGCATCTGAGCTGTAGTCTGAGACAGATAATTCATAGTTATTCAATTCTTCGGGATCGTTAAGATTGATGGCGTGAGTCAGGGCATGCTCGGGCTCGATTCGTTTCCCGAGGTCTGAGGCTTTAAGGATTCCGGTTCGGAATGTTTTAAGTCCTTTCAGATTAGGCGTAAAGGGTGGGATCAGATAGATCTGGTCTTTCAGCTTTATTTCCTTATAGTTCATAGCGGAGATGCTGCTGCCCGGAATAAAGGCAGATGCATCATCCGATGCTGCAGCGCTTTCAAAAGGGTCTTTTCCTGCTTTTCTGAAAACGGCAATGTAGTGCCCTTCTCCTTTTTCAAGGTGGGGCCATACGCGTTTTTCGAAAATAAGCTCCATATCTTCATGCTCTTTAAGGATGAAATCTCTGATATCCTCATCCTCTTCTTTTTCAAAGGTACAGGTTGAATAACATAGCTTCCCTCCGGCAGAGAGCATCCTGTAAGCATTGGAAACAATCTCCTTCTGACGCCCGGCACAAAGCCTGACATTTTCCGGAGACCATTCTTTTACTGCAGTTTCATCTTTTCTGAACATGCCCTCTCCTGAACATGGAGCATCAACGATGATCCTGGTGAAATATTCCGGGAAATGACCGGCAAGCTTTCCTGTGTCTTCGTTTGTTACAGCCGCATTTGTTATTCCCATTCGCTCAATGTTTGAGCTTAGAGTTCTGGCCCTTAAGGCTACATATTCATTTGATAAAAGAAATCCCCCGTGTTCGGGTGAAAGCATATCCGCTGCCTGGGTTGATTTCCCGCCGGGACTTGCACAAAGATCGGCGACTCTGTCGAAGGGGCGGATATCGAGATGTGCTACTGCCTGCATGGCTTCTGTGCCCTGAATGTAATATAAGCCGGCCTCATGATAAGGATGCTTTCCCGGACGGATGCCTTTTTGAAGAAGATATTCCTCGTTCATATAGAATTCACGGTAATATTTTTTTCCTTTGTGGATGATGTAACTGGCGTCTTTCAGGGGTTCCAGCTTCCATTCCTCCACAAGACTATCATAAGTGATCCTGGTTGATGAACAGGAGCTCTCATTGGCTATGAGCTTTTTCAGGTTTAGACGCAGTCCCCGGACCGGAGGAGCATCGTAGCTTTGGATGAAAGCCTCATACTGGTCAGTTTCAGGAAGCAGCTGCTTCATTCTGTTTAAATAATCCTGTGGTAATGTAATCATATGCACCCCATTATATATAGAAAAAACGGTACACCCTGAGTGCACCGTTTCATGCTGATAAAACAAACAATAATTAAAGGTCGATTCTGTAATCAGAACTTCCTACGCCGTCAATTGTGTAATATGCGGCAGATTCTGCAACATTAACATACACATCTACAGACTGTACGTCAGCCTTGATGGCCTTGGCAGCAGCGATGGCATCGGCCTGGAGCTTGGAAGGCTCATAATCTCTGCCATTGATCTGTAATGTGATATATGTTGATACCTCGGCTTTTTCTGCAGCAGCAGGCTTCTTTTCTGCAGGCTTCTTTGCAGTAACCTTGGTCTCAGCCTTGGTTTCGGTCTTTTTAGCTTCAGGCTTCTTTGCAGCTTCCTTCTTTTCTGCAGCCTTTGCGGTTTCGGTTTTTGCAGCAGGTTTCTTTGCTGTTTCCTTTACTGTTGCAGCAGCCTTCTTAATCTCAGCGAAGGATTCCTTGAGTGCCTCATCCTTTGCGGCTGTCGCCTTTGAATTCTTCTCCATACCTTTATCTCCCCGTTTTTTAGAATTCGAATAATACATTTTTCTAGGAAAAATCGTATGATTCCGTGTTTCCTTAGCATTATATTTCTGTGATTTCGCTTTGTCAATAAAAGCGGTCTGAAATGTGGTAAGCCATATAAAACAAAACACTGAACCCAAGGTAAAACCAGGTAGCCGGATTTGAGAACCAGGTTGTAAAGAAAGAAAAAGAAAAATAAAAAGCAAGCTCAGCATATATGAGTCTTGAAAATGGATTAACATCTTTGTTGTGCACATAAAGGATAATGCCGGTAACCAGCCCCAGGATGATTGCAAAAATAATCACACCTGCGATCCCGAAATCGTACCAGGCATCATAAAGCAGAGTTACGGTTGTGAGCTCTTCTTTGTTGGTGAATAAAGGAAATGCCATGCCGAGGGACGGAAAAAGGAATTTCAGCCCGGTCAGAGTGATCACCGGATACAGCATTTTAAGACCACATGAATGTAAGCTGAGCTCCTGAGTCATTACATTAAAATTGTCATAGTTGTTGGCTATATACATGTAGGGCTGGGTTATAAAGATCGGAGTTTGGGGATCCTTCATTTCGAATATCCCATTAAGATACTCCACGGAATGTGCCCTTTCTATGGTGATGATCACATATACGAGTATAAGCAATATGCCAAGTATAAGAATTTGCCAAAGCTTGTATTTCTTTCCGGAAACCGTTGTGACAAAAATGGCAAGGATCGCCGCAAACATAAACTGAAATCTTGAGACCAGAAGAACACAAAGGATCAATGGGGCGAAAAGACCTATGCCTGATATTATATCCGGAAGTAATGACAGCTTGTGCCTTTGGTCGATATAAAGCATCGTTACGCCCGGAATCAAAATAGCCAGAGTTGTAAAATAATGAATCCCTTTCAGATGGAAATAACTGTAGGCATGTGGAGTGTCAACCGTAAACAGCGGAATAAATTGTAGTTTCCAGGCTTCGAAAAAGAAGCAGACCCAGGATAAAAATGTCACAGACAGTATAACAACTTTAAATATGAAGAGTTTACTTTCCTTTGAATCAGTTAATGAGCTGATTTTGATAAAATGCTTTTGATTAAGCAACTGCTCCGCGTATTTTGATGTGAAATAAAAAATCAGGTAAAAAATATAAAATGATCCCCAGGTGGAAAGTGTCCAGTCTGTAGACAGATTACTTAATTGAAGACGGGCAATGCCCTCGCCTCCCAGAAGCCCCAAAGCCATAAGGCCTCTAAGATTCAGAAGCTCTTTTGAAATCTGTTTTTCCTTTAGATAAATAAATACAGCGATACCTATAAGACAAGCTGCAGATAGAGCGGATAAACCCGCTCTACCTGTAATGAAGCTCAGTATATAGGCTGCTGTATATATGATAAGTATTTTAATGTCTTCCATAATCAATTATGTGAGGTTTCTTCTACAGTTTCTTCAGGGGATTGTTCGGTTTCTCCGGATGAATCGTTTTCTTCCGGTTTTGTTTCCCCATCGTGAACCGCTCTTCCGCTTTCTGTGACATTGGAAGATGGCTCAGACGAATCAACAGATTCGGATTCGCTATGTTCGGAAGAAGCTTCTGTCTGGTGTGGAAGCGTCTCGGATTCAGGAAGCGAAGGTGTCGGATTATCCGGATTTGCCTGGCTCGGAGAAGGGGCGGGTGCCGGATTTCCGTGATTATCTTTAATATCAGGAAGCTTCTCTATACGTACAAGAACATTGATCTGAGGATCCTGGTCTTTCGCCAGCTCGACACCTGCGGGAAGGATCTGTGACAAGTCATAGGTTACTGACACACTATCCCGTGCTTCGTTAATGTTTATCTCCGGCAACTGGAAAACAGTCATGGAATCGATCACTCCGGGTAATGAAGACAAAGCTACACTATCGGGAGATACCGTGGTTGATTCATACTGATATCCTGCAGCAGGAGTTCCTGTTACGGATGAAAGAAGGTTTATATTTTTTTCTTTATGTACTGTAACAGAGTAATCTATATTATCTTCGTTACTGGTCACGCCCTGAAGATTGTTCAGCTTGTTACCGTTGGCATCATAATATACAAGCTGGGCTATACCGTCCTGGTTCGAGGATATGCCCGTCACATCTATTTCTATACCAACTGCAGATATTCGACCGATCTCGGACTCCTTGCCGGTTATATATACCGATTCCGGACTGGAAGCGACATTTACTACGCGATATCCGGATTTGGGATCGCCGGTAGTGGTGTATTTGATGTCAAATTTCTTTTTCTGTATGTTTTCCAGGGTTATCCTGACAACAGAAGGACGTATCTGAACGTTGTCTATTATTGATTCCTTGCCATTGAGAACTTCGTAGTAAACGGGTACGGAACCTGTTATGCTGTAATCTGACAGACTTATATAGGCACGGAAATCCGAGCTTGAGATGGATGACCGCATATCTGTTCTTACATTATAAGAAACAGTTACACTTGTCCTGTCAGCAACCCAGGTTTTGGCATCAGAATCAAAAGCATTCTGGTTTAATACTTCTAAAGTTACGGTTCTGGAGTCGCTGATTTCAGGCTTGGAAACATTTACAACCAAAACCCATATAACAAATGCAAGAAAGAGGCTTAATGCTTTAAGAGAAAAGTTTTCGGTGAAAAAACGTCTGATCATAGCTTATGCTCCTTTCTTGAATTGCGGAAGAAAGGAAAACGATTTGAAGCCGTATCGTTACCGGATTCATCCTTTTGTACAGGCAGCATCGCTCTCAGAGCCTCTGCATCATTTGCGCGTTTTAAAACACCGTTAACGGCTACCGAAACACGACCGGTTTCTTCTGAGACCACAACAGTTATGGCATCCGAAGATTCGGATATGCCCAGTGCAGCTCTGTGTCTGGTGCCGTAATCCTTTGAAATTTCTGTTTCTGACAAAGGCAGGTAACAGGTTGCGGATATTATCCTGTCGCCCACAACAACTACAGCGCCATCGTGCAGAGGTGTGTTCTTTTCAAAAATATTGATAAGCAGTGCAGCCGTGACAAGGCCGTTGATGCGTATACCGGTAGCGGCTATTTCATTTAAAGCCTGTTTCTGCTGGATAACAATAAGTGCACCGGTTTTCTTTTTTGCCATTTCAAAAGTAGCAACGATGATTTCGTTTATGGTATTTATGCCGGAATCTTCAATGTTGCTTCCGGGAAATAAGCTTGTGAAAAAGTTGCGGGTTCCCAGCTGCTCAAGTGCTTTTCTGAGCTCGGGCTGAAAGATTACAACAGCGGCAATGATAAATACAGTGGAGATCCTCTCAATCAACCACATTATGGTTGAAAGCTGCATCGCCCATGCGATAACTATGAAGGCACCTATTACAGCAAGGCCTTTTAAGAGCGCAAAGGCACGGGTGTTCTTGATCCAAAGCAGGAATTCGTAGACTATGACTGCAAGGATCACAATCTCTACTATATTGGGCAGATAAAATGGTGGAAGCAGACTAAACCAGCTTCTCAGTTTCGGGAAAATGTCCGGCATCAATTCTCATCCTCATCTAATGATTTTAATTTAGGGATAGCTTTTACATAGTAAATATAATCATCATCTTCAAAGCGAAGACGTTCTGTTCGTTGGTAATCGACTGCATGAAATGCAAATACATACAGCAGAGAAATCAGGCAGGAAACGATAAGTCCCGGCAAAATTCCAAATAATGAAAAATCCAATTCAAAATGCATATAACCGCAAACGGAAATAATGATAATAGATATGACGCCGGCGATAACCGCAGCTATCCAATTGGACTCAAAGGATATCTGACTTATGATAAACACTATTACAATGCAAAATGCAAAAGCAGCCATAGTGATAATGATCTCTTTATCTTTAAACAGATTGCCAAACAATCCGGCGTATGCTGTTGCCATAGCCGTTATGTCGGTGCCGATGGCGATTTTTGACAGAGATGCATTAACAGAAATGTACTCTATCAGATAGTATAACATAACTCCGATGGATACGGGTACGGTTGACATAAGACCTAATGATAATCCGGCGATTATCGGAATTACATATGGGATGTGAATGTAGAAAAACAGTGGAACAAGCGCTATAAGGATAGCATTTCCTGCCCTGAAGGTGGATTGGATCAGAGCAGCCAGTAATAAGACTATGCCTGCAACCAGGAAAATTTCCAAAGATCCGGCATAAGCATTACCAAGGATAAGCATGCTGAAAAAAACAGGTATACAAGTCCACGGTAAAAAGGAACAAAGAATAGAAGCTGCTATACAAATAAGCGGGTTTGAAAGCATGTCGCTGTAGCCTATATTGCTGTTCACTGTGAAAAAGCAGAGAAAGGCAGTAATGGCCTTGATCACAGGTAAGACCCAATAATCATTTTCGGTATAAAATTTTTGTAAAGACTCTCTCACTCTTATCATTTGTATCTAAAGCCTTTCATTTATCTCTTTTTCGAATGTTCAGTACATCTATGCCGTCGTCACCCATATCTTCATCAAGCCAACCGCCCTGGGGCTCTCCCTTTTTGTTATAAGAAGAACTCTTCCGGGGCGTATCAACGATGGGATCATCGAGCCAGCCTCCTTCCGGATCTACGGATGTTCCGTCGTCTTTTACGAATGTATGAAACTGCGGGCGGACCGATTCCCAGGTATTGTGAACGTCATCGTATATTCGTATCCTTCCGCCGGTTTCCCTATAATATTCGGCTTCGTCTTTTGTTACATCTATGTAATCAAATTCGTTCTCCTGCATACGGAGCAGCTTGTCAAGCTTAGCTGTATAGAAAAGACTTTTGCGATGAGCATTATCATAGCTTAAGGAACAACGTATATAAGATCCGAGAATTATGATCACCATTCCGATAAGGTAAACATACAGGATTGTATGAAGTGAAGTCATGATAAACGGAATGTTAAGATGCAGCAGCACTTCTTCTATATTCACTATGGCAAGGATGATGCCTATAACGATAAAACAGAGGGTGTAATAAATGGATGCAGTAAGGATCCCACGTGAAATATAATCACCTTTAAAATATTTACTTGTTTCTATGATCCCTTTTCCCTCTTTTTTCTCATATATGGATAACTGGACCATAAGGCGGATCTTTTCAACATTCAGCATCTGATTTATCCTCAATATTAGTAGCCGCGAACTGTTCTTGATCTTTCGGCATACGGTGAATCCGGGAAACTTCCGACTATTTTATCGAACAAGGCATTAGCTTCCTCGGTACGTCCCATGGACTGATATAATCTTGCAAGCAGGAAGAGATTTTCCGGCTCTTCACGTATGGTCACACTGAGCATGTAAAGATCGGCAGCAGTCTCCTGCGAACCTGCGTTCCACTCAGCTGTAGCCTTTTCGGCAAGCTCCTGGTAAACTGAGCTTTCCATGATATGTTTAATGTTCTGATACTGGGCGGCAAGATTTTCATCAACTATCTGAGACGCATCAAGACCTGTGAACAGCTGTGCTGCCAGGACAGAATCTCCCTTATCATAAGCTACAGAAATCTGGTTAAGAGCCTGGTACTGCCCCATAAAAGATTCGTTGGCGTTTTGGAACTGCTCTACCTGAAGCGCAGCTGATTCGTACTGCTTCTGAAGAGAATCATACTGACTTTTCAGATCACTGTACTCTCTGTTTGCATTGTCAAGCTTTTCGGTATAAGAGATGAGCTCCTGATTATTGCTTGCGTTAATGGCTTTTTCTTTTGCCGGTAATACAAGCAAGTTGAAGGCCAATAAAGCCAGCACCAAACCCACAAGTATGTTTACTATGACCATCCATGGAGATAGTTCCTTTACCTCCTGAGGTATAAGAACATCATCATCAGTCATTTTACGATGTGAAAAAGCGTTTTTAAGTCTGTTTTGCTCGACTTCCTTTCGACCGGTTTTTTGCTTTACCTCATCCATAAGCACAAGTGCTTTTGGATTATTTCGGTCAATCTTTAAAACCTTGTATAAGCTTCTGCCGGCTTTGACCCAGTCTTCACGTTTCATATAAAGAAGAGCCAGAAGAATGTGGGCTTTTATATAGTTTGGACTATCCTGGATAACCTGGTTAAGCTGCATTATGGCCAAATCCTCATTGTTGTTCTGGGCATAGGATAAAGCCTGGTTGTAGCGTTTTACATTGTCTGAGCAAATACGGATAATGGCAGGTTTACGCTGGATTTCTCCAAGGTAATAATCTGCTCTGTTGTTTTCCGGAAGAAGGTTCATGCTGATGATCCATTGAACAAGAGCATCTGCTGTTTCACCGCATTCGAAAAAAATAAGCCCCAAAAGGTTTCTGGCATCCTTCTGATATTTGTCAAATTGAAGGGATTTTTTCAGCAGTTCGGCCGCCCCGCTGAGATCGCGTAATTTTGCGCGTTCCAGCGCGAGATTATAGTAGCAGTTGGAGATGCGTTCCAGGGTTAAATCATATTTCATTTTTCGGAATCCTTCTTTGTCTTGATTGCATCCTCAATCAGCTTGGTCATGATATCGTTCATATCAGTAAGGTCAACTTTTACGATGGCGTCTTCTATCTGATCCACATCAAGGCTTGGTTTAAATCTTTGTATTTCACTTTCGTAATTAATCATATATATCTCTCTGTTTAAGCTTGATTTCAGCTTACGGTTGTATGATCATGCTGTTCTTGACACTTATAGGTGTTTAGATTAAAATTTGCAAAGTGTCAAAAACATGGCATAAATAATAGCTTATCAAACAAGTTTAGCACATCTTACCAGGGCATTCAAGGAAGATAAACCGGCGCTTTATGACACTTGCGTAATGAAAATGTAATTGATTGAAAGCTTTAGAAACGTATTCCTAAGCCCGGATGGTTTAGCTGTAAATGTTTCCGACAGGAGGATAGATGGAAGGTTTAGTAAATTCTATAACACAGAATCTGCAGGGGGTTGTATCTAAGGAAATGATAGTTTTTATCATCTCCATGATGCCGGTCCTTGAACTTAGAGGAGGTCTTTTGGCGGCTTCGATTCTTAATGTTCCATACATTAAGGCGTTGATCATATGTGTGGTTGGCAATCTTCTGCCCATTCCGTTTGTACTGTTCTTTATTGAAAAGATAGTTATGGCACTTGAGAAATTTGGACCAACAAAAAGAATTGCAATGATGCTGAGAAATAAGGTTGAAAAAAACCGTGAAGCCATAGAGAAGTACGATTTTTGGGGACTGGTTTTATTTGTAGGGATACCGTTGCCCGGAACGGGAGCATGGACCGGTTCGCTTGTAGCCGGACTCCTGCATATGAAGAGAAGGAAAGCGATTCCTGCAATACTTACCGGAGTAGTTATGGCCTCAGTGATCATGTCTATTGTTTCATACGGTATACTCGGAAATATTATACGATAAAAGTTTTTGAAAGAATGATACAGGAAAAGCACCCGTGAAAGGGTGCTTTTTTTTATATGGGTTTTAACCATCTATTATATCGTGCGGAGAAAGGGACTTGAACCCTCATGAGTGTTACCTCACACGGACCTGAACCGTGCGCGTCTGCCATTCCGCCACCTCCGCGAACCATTAGATATTAGCATATTAGGATTGCCCCGTCAATATCAAAATAAACAGAGATCAGAGCTTAGACTGTGTGAATTCAGGTATGAAGTGAAGCTGCGGGAATGACAAGAGAAAAACCATATGGGGTTCTCGCCCCTGAGCCGTTTAAATAAAAAAATACCCGGTGCTGAAACACCGGATATTTTATCAATCTCTGATTCAGATTACTTGTTGATCTGAGCCTTAGCTGTCTCGGCAAGCTTTGCAAATCCCTCAGGATCAGCGATAGCTACCTCTGAAAGCATCTTACGGTTCATGTCAACACCAGCTGACTTAAGACCGAACATGAACTTGCTGTATGAAAGACCGTTAAGTCTTGCTGCAGCATTGATACGTGCGATCCAAAGCTGTCTGAACTGTCTCTTTCTCTCCTTACGTCCTCTGTAAGACTCTGTAAGAGCTCTCATTACGCTCTGCTTAGCTACTCTGTAGTGTTTTGAACGAGATCCTCTGTAGCCCTTAGCAAGCTTGAGTACTCTATTATGCTTCTTCTTAGCGTTTAATCCGCCCTTAATTCTCATTTTAATTTCCTCCTCTAAAGACTACAAAAATTAAAGATATGGAAGAATCTTCTTCATTGTCTTTACGTTTGTTGCATCAACAACGATATCCTTGCGAAGACCTCTCTTACGCTTGGTTGTCTTCTTTGTAAGGATGTGTCTCTTATAAGCCTTGTTTCTTACGAGCTTGCCGGTTCCGGTAACCTTAAAGCGCTTAGCAGCTGCTTTCTTTGTCTTAAGCTTTAACTGTGCCATATTAGCCTCCTGTGAATTTACTTTTTAGGACTTATAACAATCGCCATATTTCTGCCTTCGATTTTTGCAGGTTTATCAAGGATCGCAATGTCCTTTAATTTCTCTGCAAACTCGTCAAGGATGTACTTGGACTGATTCATACGGGACATCTCACGTCCTCTGAATCTGAGAGCAACCTTAACCTTGTTGCCCTTTTCAAGGAATTTTCTGGCAGCCGACAGCTTTGTGTTGAGATCATTGGTATCAATGTTTGGTGTCATACGAATCTCTTTGATCTCAGTTACATGCTGGTTCTTCTTGGCCTCTTTTTCCTTACGCATCATCTCATAGCGATATTTACCGAAATCGGCAATCTTGACAACAGGCGGCGTTGCATTGGCTGCTATCTTGATAAGATCAAGATCAGCGTCTTTTGCCATCATGTAAGCTTCCTTGGAGGACATGACACCTAACTGGTCTCCGTTTGCACCAATGACTCTTACTTCCTTGTCTCTAATCTGTTCGTTAATTTCGATGTCTGCGTTTTTCTTAATAGCCATAAACTCCTCTCCGTGATACAAGCTGTTAAAACAAAAATTATGGTGGATTGTAAGCCAAATCCACCATAATGAAAATACACGAAGTAATAATCAAATATGAACCCGGGTCAGTATCGTACTGCCGAGGTGAGGTGGATACCTACTTTCCTGTGTCTTAATAGACTCATGAAGTCTAACATTTCTTATAATAGCTGTCAAGGGATTTTTAAAAAAATGCTTGACTGAAATGTTACAAAAAAACTGACCGGACTTTTATTCCGGTTTGTCCGGTGAATCGATTATGTCATCGATTATCTTGTAGATCTCCTGCAGACCCTGCTTGGTTTCGGCCGAGAAAGGAATCATGACACAATTCTCGGTTGCATTAAGACATTTTCTTATATCTGCGATCTGCTTTTTGATCTGAGATCTTTTGATTTTATCAACTTTGGTAAGTATGACAATGGGTTCAAATCCTGTGGACTGCTTCACAAAATCAAACATCTGCATATCCTGTTTTGACGGATCGTGACGTATGTCGACAAACTGGATGACTTCTTCGATATCTTCCGAGGTCTCCAGATACTTGTTTATCATACGTCCCCATTTTTCCTGCTCTACGGCTCCGGTTGCGGCATAACCATAGCCCGGAAGGTCAACAAGGTAAAATTGATCGTTAATGTTGTAAAAATTTATGGTTCGTGTCTTACCGGGGGTCGAACTTGTTCTGGCATAATTTTTCCGGTTAATGAAAGCATTAATGAAGGAGGACTTTCCTACATTTGATCTTCCTGCCATAACAAATTCAGGCTTCCCTGTTGAGGGAAGCTCTGATTTGACACCTAATACCTGATCGAGATTGACTGATAAGATTTTCAATGATTTCTCCTTTATGGTTCGACAGCAAGGGTTATGCTGATTGATTCTCACCTTTATTGAAGAATGAAGAGTCTTTACGTGATTTCCTTGATTGATCCTCATCCTTATGAGTTATTACGGGATCACCGTTGTTGCTGACAACATCCTCAGTTATCTCTACTGTTGAAATATCCGGCTCGGAAGGTATTTCATACATGATGTCTGTCATCATATCTTCCATGATGGAACGAAGACCTCTGGCGCCGGTTTTTCTTGCTACAGCCTTCTGTGCGATGGCTGAAACGGCATCTTCTGTGAACTCAAGGTTTACGCCATCTATCTCAAACAATTTCTTATACTGTTTTATAAGGGCATTCTTAGGAGTTGTAAGTATCTGTTTAAGTGTATCAACATCATGAGACTGTAAGGTGACATCTACAGGTACTCTTCCTATGAACTCCGGAATGAGACCGAACTTTACAAGATCTTCAGGCTGAACTTCCTTGAGAACGTCATCGTAGTTTTCTTTGTTCTTTTCAACTATCTCGGCACCGAAACCTATGGAACCTGATGCAATACGCTTCTCTATAATATGCTCAAGTCCGTCAAAGGCTCCTCCGCAGATGAAAAGAATATTGGTGGTATCTATCTGTATAAGCTCCTGCTGAGGGTGCTTTCTTCCTCCCTGAGGGGGTACAGAAGCAACAGTGCCTTCAAGGATCTTAAGAAGAGCCTGCTGAACACCTTCGCCGGAAACATCACGGGTGATGGAAACATTCTCGGATTTCTTGGTGATCTTATCGATCTCATCGATATATATGATGCCTATTTCTGCACGCTTTATATCATAATCTGCTGCCTGTATAAGCTTAAGCAGGATATTCTCTACGTCCTCTCCTACATAGCCGGCTTCTGTCAATGCTGTTGCATCGGCAATGGCAAAAGGCACACCAAGGATCTTGGCAAGGGTCTGTGCAAGATAGGTTTTTCCGGTACCGGTAGGACCGATCATGAGAATATTTGACTTTTGTACGTCTATATCCTTTATCTTCGAAGTGATTCTTTTATAGTGATTATAAACCGCAACGGAAAGAACCTTTTTTGCTTCATCCTGACCTATAACAAATTCGTCCAGGAAGTCCTTGATCTCCTTGGGCTTTAAAAGCCTGATGTCAGATGTATCTGCGGAAGAATCATCGGAGCCGGTTTCTTCATCCAGGATTTCCTGGCATAAATCAACACACTCATCGCAGATGTAGGTGTTATTAAGACCTGCAATAAGCTTATGCACCTGCTTGGCAGACTTTCCGCAAAATGAACAGCGGATCTTGTCTTCGGGTTTCATTGCCATATTTATACCTCATTATCAAATTGCCGGTTCTCGGACTTCTTTCCCGGAGAACCGGTATAAAAACTGTTATTTTTTATCTTTGCTTGCAAGTCCCTGGTCACGTGATTTGAAAATATGATCAACTATGCCGTACTCGAGAGCCTGCTCTGCTGTCATCCAGTGATCTCGTTCTGTATCAGCCATGACCTTTTCAAAGGGCTGTCCGCAGTTTGCTGCCAAAATCTCGGCCATATGCTTCTTTGTACGAAGTATCCATTCTGCTGTGATCTGGATTTCGGTAGCCTGTCCCTGAGCTCCTCCGGATGGCTGATGGATCATAACCTCTGCATTGGGAAGGATCATTCGTTTTCCTTTTGTTCCTCCCGCAAGGAGAAATGCTCCCATGGAAGCTGCCATACCAACGCAGATTGTGGAAACATCACACTTGATATACTGCATGGTGTCATAAATAGCCATGCCATCTGTAATAACACCGCCCGGGCTGTTGATATAAAGGCTGATATCCTTGTCAGGATCCTCTGACTCAAGGAATAAAAGCTGTGCAACTACCAAAGATGCAGTGTCATGATTTACTTCATCTCCTAAAAATACAATACGTTCATTAAGAAGTCGTGAAAAAATGTCATAGGAACGTTCGCCTCTTGAGGTTGACTGAATGACATAAGGAATTGTTGTAATATCAGTGAAATTCATATTTAACCCTCCATTTTAAGATTATTCTACTATTGTCTAAAATCGAAAACAATGAAGTGTCACTTCACTATTGGATCCGGGGTGTATTAAGAATAAAAAGGCGATGCAGTCAAAAATGCATCGCCTTTCTGATGGTTATAAATATATGACAGTCTGATGATTATTTATTCAGTCGATATAATTATTCTGCTGACTCATCATTGTCAGACTTCTTTGACTTCTTCTCAGCCTTTACAAGATTTGCCTCAGAAACGAGGAAGTCAACTGTCTCCTGGAATGCAAGATCCTTTCTCATGCTCTCCTTCTGGGAGTCGGTAACATTCTTCATGAGATCCTCATACTTCATCTTGTAAGACTCGGCAAGCTTCTTGAATTCTTCATCAATGCGCTCATCAGATACAGTAATGTTTTCAGCCTTCATAACTGCTTCGATGACAAGAGATGTCTTAATGTTTCTCTCTGCACTCGGAACCATCTGCTCTCTGAGCTGCTGAACAGTCTGACCTGTGATCTTGAGATACTGATCCATAGGGATGCCCTGCTGCTGAAGTCTCATCTGATAATCGTATACCATGTTATCAAGCTGGGACTCGATCATTGCCTTAGGAATATCTACGGAAGCATTTTCAACAACCTTGGCGATAACACTGTTCTCATTAGCGGTTGTTGCTGACTTTTCCTTTAAATCCTTAAGGCTCTTCTTGAGATCCTTCTTGTACTCTTCAAGAGTATCGAACTCGGAAACCTCTGATGCGAATTCATCATCAGCTTCAGGTACCTGCTTCTCCTTTACAGCCTTGATGGTTGTCTTGAAAAGAGCTGCCTTTCCGGCAAGGTCCTTTGCACCATACTCCTCAGGGAATGTAACATTAACATCAACGGTTTCGCCTGCTGAGTGACCGATAAGCTGATCCTCAAATCCAGGAATGAATGTTCCTGATCCGATTGTAAGAGGATAATCCTCTCCCTTACCGCCTTCAAACTCCTTACCGTCAACAGTTCCGACGAAATCGATGGTTGCGATATCATCCTTCTTGATAGCACGCTCTACATCGATAACACGTGCATTCTTTTCAAGCTCCTGCTTGAGCTTTTCGTTAACTTCCTTGGCAGATACGGTTGTATCAGCCTTCTCAACAGTTACACCCTTGTACTCACCAAGAGTTACTTCAGGCTTAACAGCTACTGTTGCTGTATAGATAAGGTTCTTGTCCATGCCGATCTGATCAACACCGATTTCAGGTCTTGATACTATCTCGAGACCTGACTCCTTAGCGGCATCAGGGTATGTTTTGTCGAGAATCTCATTAAGTGCTTCCTCAAAAAATACCTGTGGACCGTAGGTCTTCACGATCATATCCTTAGGAACACGGCCTTTTCTGAAACCGGGGATGTCGAAACGTCCCTTGCTCTTGTTATATGCAACATCAATGGCCTTTAAAAACTCGGCATTGTCTACCTCTACGGTCAGCTTGGCCATATTGTTTTCAAGATTTTCAACTTTAACGCTCATTAAGAGTACCTCCAAAACTTATCGTTTCTAAATATTTTATATGCAACCCACAGGGGAAATGCGCATACTTCTCCCGTGCGTAAGCACGCCCGAGTCAAGAGTATAACACGTACTTTTGCTTATATCAAGGATTTTTGCGAAGGCAGAATGCCTCTTGCAAGTCTGGAATTTGTATATTCACCGCCGGCGGTGACATCCGGGCCGAACCATTCCGGGGCTGTAAAGGAGTTTTCCTCTTCTATTGTTTCAAATTCAACTTCTATAAGACTGAAACCGGAAAGGTCTCCTTCGAATATATCAAGCTCAGCAGTGTGTTTCCCTACAGGTATCATGTATCTTTTTTTTCTGATGATGGATCCCTCGTGCTTTTTCAGGAGATTTTCATAAGATGCTTTGTCCAACGGCAGGTTATATTCTTCGTGAAAAAAGTCTCCGATGCCTTTGTAGGTCAGTTCGTATTTGTCTGTTTCCTTACTTTCGTCATGGCGTATCCTTATGGTCGGACTAAAGTTAAGGTAAGCCTGCTCCAGAAGACGTACCGGAAATTGTTCAAGGTTCTCAGGCATCTTCCTGATCAAAAATTTGCGCTCTATTTCCATTCCCATGCTTGCTTCTCCTGTGATAAAAAAAGAGCCGGGCATAAAGTCCGGCTCTGAAAACTCTGATCAATATAAATTACTCAGCGTCTGTCTCTTCAATTCTCTCTGCTTCTGCTTTTCCGACTGCATCGATATCTACATCGGCAACGTCAGAATTCTCAGCATCCGGAAGAAGTGCCTTCATGCTAAGAGAAATCTTACGATTGTCTACATCAAGGTCTACAATCTTAGCCTCAATATCCTGTCCGACTGTAAGAACATCTGCAGGCTTGTTTACGTGATCCTTTGAGATCTGAGATACATGAAGAAGTGCATCGATGCCCTTCTCAAGCTCGATGAATGCACCGAAGTCAGTCATACGGGCAACCTTGCCGCTTACTATTGTACCAACAGCGAACTTAACCTCTGCATCCTTCCAAGGATTCTCATCAGGAAACTTACGTGTAAGAGCAATTCTCTCACCGTTGATCTCCTTAACGAGAGCTGTAACTTCCTGACCCGGCTTAAAGATCTTCTTAGGGTTCTCGATTCTTCCCCATGACATCTCTGAAATATGAAGAAGACCGTCAGCTCCGCCGAGATCAATGAATGCACCGAAATCAGTAAGATTCTTAACTATACCTGTACGAACATCGCCAACCTTTAACTCTGAGAAGAGCTTGTCATGCTGCTCTCTCTTTGTTGCTGTCATAAGCTGCTTTCTGTCACCGATGATTCTGCGCTTCATAGGGTTGAACTCAGTGATAACGAACTGAACATCCTCACCCTGATACTTGTTGAGATCTCTCTCGAATGTATCTGATACAAGAGATGCGGGAATAAATACTCTCGCACCGTTAACTTCAACATTGAGACCGCCCTTAACAACCTGAACAACCTTTCCTGTAAGGACTGTCTGATTCTCGTAAGCTTCCTTAAGCTCTTCAGAAGCCTTTGAAGCAATAGCCTCTCTGTGAGAAAGAGCTACCTGACCTTCACCGTCATTTACCTTCTTTACCTTGCACTCAATCTCGTCACCAACATTGACTACTGTGGTAAGGTCTAATGTATTGTCTGCGCTGTAATCACTTCTTGTCATGATTCCGTCTGACTTGTACCCAATGTTGAGTGCAATCTCATCAGGCTTAACACTGATAACTTTGCCAGTAACAATCTCCCCTGCATGAATAGATTTTAATGATGCGTCAAGCATCTGTTCAAAACTCATTTCTGACATAATTTTGAACCTCCTCAATAATTTCTTTCGGGGTGCTTGCCCCAGCTGTAATACCTACGTTTTGAATCGCGTCATCGTAATTAAAGTCAAGATCGTGAACCGTCTGTATCAACTGGGTTTCCGGACACTGGTTTTTGCAAATCTCGAATAACTTTTTTGTGTTAGATGAACTGCTTCCTCCAATGACTATCATGGCATCGGAGCTTTTGGCAAGTTCCTTTGCTTCAGACTGTCTCTCGAAAGTCGCGTTACAAATCGTATTAATAGCATTAACATCATAAAACTTTTTTTTCAAAATATCAATAATTTGTTGAAATTTATCAGTGTTGAATGTTGTCTGTGCCACTACTGTAACTCTTTGACCATTTCCTTCCGGAAGCTTTTCTGCGGATTCCATGTCGGAAATAGTGGGAATATCACCTTCGCCCCATCCGATGATCCCGATTATCTCCGGATGATCCGGATTTCCTATGACAAAAACTTTTTCTTTATCGGCAGTATATTTTTGTGCCAGTCTCTGGATCTTCCTGACAAACGGGCATGAGGCATCGATTGTTTCGATGTTTCTTTCCTCGAGAATGCCGTAAACGGATTTGGGCACTCCATGTGCTCTGATAATGACTATTCCGTCTGTAAGGGCTTTTAGATCATCTTCGGTATCAAGAATCTTTACTCCAAAGGAAGCAACTTTGTCTATGACGGTTTCGTTATGTACTATGGGACCATAAGTATATATCTGCTTGCGCTGTTCTTCCGGTTTTTGCTTTTCTCTTTCGATTATCTCATATACGGTATCTACTGCCTTCTGAACACCGAAGCAGAAACCGGCTGTTTTTGCTAATGTTACATTCATCTCTTTATCACTATATCCAGAATACTGTCTATTGTTTCGTCTATTGTAAGATCGGAGCTGTCAATGAGTACGGCATCCTCTACTTTGATAAGGGGGGAGTTCTCTCTGTGCATATCCCTGTAGTCACGTTCCGCGATCTCTTTCTCAACCTCTTTGATGTCGCAGGTCTCACCCTTCTCCATCAGTTCTTTTGCGCGGCGTCTCGCTCTTTCTTCTACTGAAGCTGTAAGATAAATCTTCGTATCTGCGTTTGGCAGAACCTTTGAACCGATATCACGACCGTCCATGACTACAGAGGTTTTCGAAGCCAGCTTTTGCTGGAGAGCTACCAAAAGGTCTCTTACAGGCTGATACTGTGATACCGTTGAAGCGGCTGCTCCTACCTCCTGTGTTCTTATTTTAGAGCTTACATTTTCCCCATTGAGGAAAACCTGCTGTGCGCCTTCTTCGTCATAGCTTATGCTAATGTCTATATCCTTTATTCCGGCAACAACCAGGGATTCATCATTTATGTCTGTTCCGTTGTTAAGGCAGTAAAGTCCTACTGCTCTGTACATGGCACCCGTGTCGATATAAACATAACCGAGTTCTCTGGCTACTGCTTTTGCTATTGTTGATTTTCCTGCTCCGGCAGGACCGTCGATTGCTATACTGTATGGCATAAATTCCTCCTCATCTATAAATGCATGTTTTTCGCCGGTTATCTCTGATATACAGATGCGGATCTAATCGGCTTCTATTCTTATGTTAATGCTGCCTGCTGCCCTGCTAGGTGTCCTGTTGAAAAGGCCATCTGCATATTGAAACCTCCCGTATACCCATCCACATCCAGAACCTCTCCTGCAAAATACAGGCCTTTGACCTTTTTTGATTCCATGGTGTTTGGGGATATTTCTTTCACAGAAACGCCTCCCTGGGTGACGATGGCTTCTTTGAAACTTCCGGTGCCGCTTACGGTATAATCAAAGTTTCTTATGAGGTCAATGATGACTTTTCTCGTTTCACGGCTGACTTCATTAACCTTTCTATTTATGTCTGTTCCCTTTTGTTCAAGACGGGCGTTGAAAACAGGTATGAGCTGTGATGGGAACAGGTTGGAAAAAGCGTTCCTTAGTTCCTTGTTTTTGAATTCCTGAAAATCTCTGAGAAGCCTTTCGTCAAGCTGTGAGTCATTCAATGCAGGCTTCAGATCTATATGGACTGTCAGGAGCTTTCTTTTTGAAGGATCATAGGCATTGAGATACTTTGTGAGAACTGCGGATGCGGAAATGATCACGGGTCCTCTCAAACTATCTTCCATAAAATCCAGATCACCAAACTCTTTATAGCAGGTTTTTCCGTTATCTTCTGTGATGCGTACGGCTATATTTTTCAGAGTCAGACCTTTTAAACGGAATATGTCCGGCTCATGAACCGTGAGGCAGACGAGAGATGGATAGGTTTCGGTAACTGCTATGCCTGCGTCCTTTGCAAATCTGTAGCCGTCTCCGGTAGAGCCTGTTGAAGGATAAGCAAGTCCGCCGGTGGCTACTATCACCTTGTCTGCAGGAAACTTTCCGTAGGAAGTCTCTATCCCGGCAACCTGATCTTTTTTAAAGGTGACAGCCC
This sequence comes from Oribacterium sp., assembly GCA_017627595.1. Classification (GTDB taxonomy): domain Bacteria; phylum Bacillota; class Clostridia; order Lachnospirales; family Lachnospiraceae; genus Oribacterium. The sequence continues at coordinate 35,283 of JAGAGL010000070.1, forward strand.
GGACTTCTGTTTTGTAATGGATCTCAACACCAAGCTTTTTGATATAATGCTTCAATGCATCCGTGATGCTGTAAGCATGGTCTGACACAGGGAAGACGCGGTCGCCGCGTTCTGTTTTTGTGCGGCATCCGTTTTTCTCCAAAAGATCTATAACATCATAATTTGTGAATGAGTAAAGGGCAGAATATAAAAATCTCGGATTTGTGACATAGTTTTTGAAGAATTCTTCCATGTCACAGGCGTTGGTTGCATTACCCCGGCCTTTTCCTGTTATAAAAATCTTCTTTCCCAGCTTGTCGTTTTTTTCCACCAGATGAACTTCTGCATCGGGATTTGTTTCCTTGGCAGCTATGGCAGCCATCATACCGGCTGCACCACCGCCTATAACGTATATTTTCACTTGATCTCCTGATATTACATGATAAAAATAACCCGGGTCTTTTAAGTCCCGGGTAAAAGAATGATCAAAATCCTTTAGTTTTTAGCACTTAAAACAAACATATTATATATTGCTTTAATTGCTTTTTCAAAGTCTTCGTTTCTGACTCCGATGATGATGTTGTACTCGCTTGAACCCTGATCGATCATTTTGATGTTGATATACTCATGGGCAAGTGCTGAGAAGATTCTTCCTGCAACACCGCGGGAGGATTTCATGCCACGACCTACAACGGCAACAAGAGCTATGTCGGATTCAAGCTCTATCATGTCCGGATTAACGGCCCGCTGTATTCCGTTAAGAACCTTCTGCTCACAGGTCTCCAGTTCTTCCTGGTGTATAACCAGAGTCATGGTATCAATACCGGAAGGAATATGCTCAAAAGAAATATGGTTGTTTTCAAGAACTGTCAGTATCTTGCGGCCGAAACCGATCTCGGCATTCATCATGGCCTTTTCAATGTTAAGGGCACAGAAATTTTTCTTACCGCTTACACCGGTGATGACGAAACGTGGCTTTTTCAAAGTGTCCTGTACTATCATGGTACCGTGATCATCAGGTTTGTTGGTATTCTTGATCTGGATAGGGATACCCTCTTTACGTACCGGGAAGATGGCATCTTCGTGAAGAACTCCGGCACCCATGTAGCTTAACTCTCGAAGCTCTCTGTAGGTTATATAATCAATGACTTCCGGATTCTTTACGATACGGGGATCCGCTACAAGAAAGCCTGATACATCTGTCCAGTTCTCATAGAGATCAACATGTTCAGCAGCTGCAATGAGGGAGCCTGTAACATCAGAACCTCCTCTTGAGAAGGTTACGATATCACCATCCTCATTTGCACCATAAAATCCGGGGAAGACAGCATAATCAACATCGGTCAGTGCATCATTGATGGCTGTTTCGGTTTTGGCAAAATCACAGGTTCTGTCCTTGTTGAATACAAAGCAGGATGCAGAGTCGATAAAGGTAAAACCCAGATATGCAGCCATAAGCTTTGCGTTGAGATATTCACCTCTGGATGCGGCATAGTCCTTGCCTGCACCGTCAAGGAGGTCATGAGCTATCTTATCAAAATCCTCATCCATATTGATATCAAGTCCGAGTCCGTCGATGATCTCCTGATAGCGGTCCTTGATCTTTGAGAGGATGGGATTGAAATTCTGTTCAGAGGATGCAGCATTGTACAGCTGGTACAACATATCTGTTACCTTTGTATCCTTGGAATCACGCTTGCCCGGAGCAGAAACTACAATGTAATGTCTGCTTTTGTCTGAAACAATGATATCCTTAACTTTTTTAAACTGTTCTGCAGAGGCACAGGAACTGCCGCCAAACTTCGCTACCTTAATCATGATTACTCCCTCATTTATTAAATGATATACATGAACAGAATTATAGCATCCGATGGAAGGATAAACAATATTCCATTCTCTGCAAATCTACTATATCAGGTATTCCTCGGTAACAGTTCAGCCGACAATGGTTCGCGAAGACCGTGGTCGGCTCTTTTCCCCACCATCCGGAGTTATTGGAACCACTGATTGACCTTAAAACTCAGAATCCAGAATATAAGTCAATGTAACCTGCCATTCAGGATGACCTAAATCCTGATTACCTGAAATTGAGTCAATGTAACCTGCCATTCAGGATGACCTAAATCCTGATTACCTGAAATTGAGTCAATGTAACCTGCTATTCAGAATGACCTAAATCCTGATTACCTGAAATTGAGTCAATGTAACCTGCTATTCAGAATGACCTAAATCCTGATTACCTGAAATTGAGTCAATGTAACCTGCCATTCAGGATGACCCAAATCCTGATTACCTGAAATTGTGTCATTATAACCTGCCATTCAGGATGACTTAAATGCTGGTAACCGGAATATGGGTCAATGTAATGCCTTGTTCACTGCGAAAATAAGGCATCCTGGCTGTACTGTTACAGAGGTATATGTAAACCAGAGCCAGGCTCGTTTTATTCATTCCTTATAGCCGCAAGAGGGCTGAGCTTCATAGCCCGTACAGCCGGAATGTAACCCGCTATGGAACCTACTGCAATGGCGAAAACGATGGCGAAGCCTGCCAGCCACAGAGGTATATAGGACAGGGATCCGCTGTTGCTGCCGTATCCGATGAACATGGAAACCATGTCATTGCTGCCGGAGGAGCTGAAGAAATTGATAATGTAAGAAATGATGTAGCTTACAATGAGTCCGGCGATGCCGCCCATGAGACCGATTATTCCGGATTCGAAGAGGAACATGTTTTTGATGTCCGACATATCGCATCCGAGCACCTTCATTACACCAATCTCTTTTGTACGTTCATATATGGACATCATCATAGTGTTCATGATGCCTATGGCGGCAACCAGAAGGGAAACTCCTCCGATTCCTCCAAGCACCATCTGAACCATATTGAGGGACTCCTGGGCAGATTCCAGCCACTCCATGTTGGAGCTTACGCTAAAGCCGAGGTTTGAGATCTGAGTCTGTACGTCCTTGACATTGACCATATCATCCACAAAAACATAGATGGTATCGTACACGTAATAGGTATAGGGCTTTCCGTTCTTGGTTGTACGGGGATTTGGAACCAGAGCCTTTTTATATATTTTCTGCAGGAAACGTTTCAGCGTATTAATGTCTGCATATACATTGTAAGAGTCGTAGGACCAGTCTTCTTTTCCGCCGCTTATGATGCCGCATATGGGGAAAATATATTTTTTTGTCACCTTGTTTTTGGGGGCTTCCTCTGAACTGCTGCTTTTTTTATCAACGTAGCTGCTCTCGGGAAAAATAAAAAAGATGGTATCTTTATCAGGATCGATCTCGATGCTCTCGTAGGTAGTCGGCTTATAAAAGGAGTTATAAAGGAGCTGGTTTCCGAGTATAAGGCTGAGCTGTCCCTGATCGGGTTCAGGTATGGTACCACCCTCTCTGAGCTTAAGCTGCTCGAGATAATATTGAGAAACACCGCATATGGTAAAACTGCCATCATAACCATTGCATTTTGCAGTGCAATTAACATCGAGAGAAGGACTTACGCTCACCACATGGTCAAGAGAGGCAAAGATTTCGACATTTTCATCCGTGAGCTCTGTCTGTTTCTTGTTCCTTGAATTGCTTTCTCTGTTTTCGTAGCTTTCGCGAACACGGATAAGAGTGAGCGAGCCTTCATTCTGATAGGATTTCAGCATCATGTCACTCATTCCGAGCCCCAGGCTTACCATGACAACTATGGACGCTGTTCCGATGACAACGCCGAGAATTGTCAGCAGGGTCCTGGTTTTACGCCTTCTAAGATTACTTATTGCAAGCTTAAATAAATCAGATAGTCTCATCTGTATCCTGTTTCTGTTCCTTTTCCTTCTTCTTTTTTCTTATGAAGAGGATTGTTGCTGCTGCGCCAAGTACGCCGGCAAGTATAGCTCCCGGCAGCTTAAAAGAGTCTAAAGGAGAGGCTTTGACGTTGTCCTCCTCCGGATAAACCCTTTCAAATTCTTCGGGTATATCCTCCGTCACGTAGAGATTTATGGTTTCTTCCTGTGTTGAGGTCTCTCCGTTAATGTCTTCATAGGAGATGGTTACACGTATGGTTCCGTCATCCATCGTCGGGGAAGCTCCGGTGATCATGGCATCAACAGTACCTGATTCTCCGGGCTTAATGTTTCCGACGTAAGCACTTGTGCTTTGAATGGAATCTGCATCAAAGGCTACGGTTACATTGTAAAGGATAACCTTTCCTGTATTGTTTATATTAAACATGACATTGGATTCATTTCCTACTGTCACACTTTGGGGCATGATGTCATAACCTGTGCAGGACAGACGGGGAATCTGCTTTACCTCTATATCCAGGGTCACTTTTTCTTCGGCATTCTTGAACTCAGGTGAGTCGAATTTTTCATTTATGGTGATGGCATAGGCTCTCGGATTTACACCGGCGCCTGCTATCATGGTCCATGAAACCTCCTTTGCTTCACCTGCATTTAAAGCATTTATTACTGTGGAGTTGGAGCCGTTCTCCGTTGAGAAAACATTGGAATTATCTACCTTTTCGGATTCCACTGTAAGGAGAATGTTGCTGGCATTTATATTTGTGCTGGCATTTTCTATTTCCACAAAAAGCTTAAAAGGCTGACCTGCATAAACCGCTTCCGGTTCGGTATGGTATGAACCTACAACGAGACGTGCTTTTGTACGGTCGTTTGCATTGAACTCTCTTGTGGAGTCCGGTTCGGTATCATTCATGGAAGGGTTATTGATATTCACAAAGAAGGTATGAGTTTCCTTTGACTGCAGGGTTGCATCAGGTGTGCGCTTGTAGGTCACGGTATAAATGATGGGATAATAACCGCTGGCAGCATTTCTTTTTATATTCAGGACATAAGCCGGGGAAATGATCTCTTCGGGAGTTACGGCCTCGAAGGTCTGGTCATAGTTGGACTGGCTTATCTCGAAAGGAAATTGTTTTGAAGCGCTTGCCTTTGAGTAGGCTGTATTCTGGAATTCCTTGGTCGGGTCCAGAGCATTTTCCATGTGAACCTTTACATCGTAGAGAGTACGGTTTGTCTGGTTTCGGAAATTCACGGTATAAGCCATCTGTGATGGATAGCTTGCGGCAGGAGTAACCTGGTTTTCACCTACTACAAAAGCGGACTCCTTCTCGGTTGAAGCGGGATCCGTTATCTCACCCTGCTCGAGCACGCAGATGTTTATGAACTCGGCTCTGTTGAGACTTCCGTGGTCTCCTGAAGGATTTTCGGGAACATCATAAAATATAGATACGGGAACCCCGTAGTAGCCGGCCTTTATGTCACTTCTCAAGTGTACGTTAAAGGTGACCTCGACATACTCTCCCTTTTTGAGGGTGCCCAGTTTCTTTTCCTGAGTCATAGTGGAGGAATTGATCTCCAGGGGATAAACGCCCCCGTCTACAGGATAGGTGAGACCGAGGGAAGCATTGTAAGCTCTGGCGGCACCTGCCTGGTAACCTTCGTTGTAAGCTTCAGACTCTTCTGCTTCATCGTCGGGATCGTAGGGATTGGTTCTGTTTGCACTTGGAACTATACCGTTTGTGTTTATGAGATTCTGATCCTGTGAAAGACGAACCCTTACATTGTTGATATGATCGGATTTCGGATTGTAGAGACCGTTTTTACCGTTATAGCCGATTCGGACACTAAGCTGCATATCCTGCCCTATCACTCCTTCGGGTGTGGGATCAGCATCGTGGATAAAAGTATTAAGGTTGGTATCTACATAGGAAGCTCTTGCACTTATGGGTGAAGTGACAGAAAGAGCAGCCAGAACCATAAAGAAGCATATGCTGATGCTCAAAAATTTTTTTATTAAAAGATTTTTCAATAATACAGCTTTTTTCATTCTACCTCCGATACTGCCGGAGCTGCATCTATGCCCACGATTTTTAATCGTGGGAGCCGCGCGGCTTAGAGCGCTTCAAAAGAATCCGCAAGGATTCTTTCTATACTGCCCACGATTTTTAATCGTGGGAGCCGCGCGGCTTAGAGCGCTTCAAAAGAATCCGCAAGGATTCTTTCTATACTGCCCACGATTTTTAATAATATATCAGTTTTCCGGTGTTACGACACAATATGGTTCTGAGCCGGTTTCCCTGAGGATTTCCTGTTCTATGGAACTCTCTTTATTGATGACGGTTTCCACTATATGACCGTCCACAACTCTTAGCTGGCGATCCGCCCATGATGCAATGTGCGGATCATGGGTTACCATGACCAGGGTGCGGTGTTCCTCTTCCACTATTTTTTTCAGCAGGTTAAGGACGTCATCGGTTGTATGTGAATCAAGGTTACCGGTTGGTTCATCTGCAAAAATGATCTTTGGATCTATAACCAGAGCTCTTGCGATTCCTACACGCTGCTGCTGACCGCCGGACATCTGATTAGGCATATGCAGCCCCTGATCACCTATGCCTATGAGCTTCATATAGTGTTTTGCGGCTTTTGTCCTGGTTTCTAAGGGTACGCCACGAAACATAAGTGGCATGGATACATTTTCAAGGGCATTCATGGAGGGGATCAGATTATAGCTTTGGAATATAAATCCTACGTTTTGTCTTCTAAATGCCACCAGCTGGGATTCGTTCATGCGGTCAATGCGTTTGCCGGCGATCTGTATGATCCCGCTGCTGGGGGCTTCCAGCCCTGCCAGCATATTGAGACAGGTGGATTTTCCGGAGCCGGAGGTCCCGACTATGGCGATGAACTCACCTCTGTATATATCAAAGGAAACGCCGTTCAGGGCATAGACTTTGTTGGTTCCTATATTGAAGATTTTATATAAGTCCCTGACCTTGATAAGTGGTTCCAAAAGAATCCTCCCAAAAGTATTACACCATAAATCAGGGAAACACTGATTCAATGTTCCCCTGAAGTTTATGAAAAAATGTAAGACAATTATAGGTCAAGTGAATCATTAATACAATCTACGAATACTTTAAGAAACCCGAAACAGTTCAGCCGGTATTTCTCATCATAATTATGCTTTGAATAAAAAAAGTCTGTTTCCGGACAGGTATGATATGCCATCCGAAAACAGACTATTCATTTTTGGAAATGCTGATTGGCGAAAATGTTTACCCGGAAATATTATTTCTTACCCTCAATGGAGTTCCAGTTCGGTATAAGAACTTTGGTTCCGCCCATGTATGGCTGGAGAACCTCAGGGATAGTAACTGAACCGTCTGCCTGAAGGTGATTCTCAAGGAATGCAATAAGCATACGTGGAGGAGCTACGCAGGTATTGTTAAGAGTGTGTGCAAGATGGATCTTTCCGTCCTTGCCCTTGATACGGATCTTAAGTCTTCTTGCCTGGGCATCTCCGAGATTTGAACATGAACCAACTTCGAAATACTTCTTCTGACGAGGTGACCATGCTTCTACGTCGCAGGACTTTACCTTGAGGTCGGCAAGATCTCCGGAACAGCACTCAAGTGTTCTTACAGGTATATCCATGGAACGGAAGAAATCTACTGTATTCTTCCATAACTTTGCATACCAGTCCATAGAATCTCCAGGTTCACATACTACGATCATCTCCTGCTTCTCAAACTGGTGGATACGGTAAACACCACGCTCCTCAAGACCGTGGGAACCCTTCTCCTTACGGAAACAAGGGGAATAAGATGTAAGTGTTAAAGGCAATGTATCTGCCGGAAGGATCTGATCGATGAAACGACCGATCATGGAGTGCTCAGAAGTACCGATGAGGAACAGATCTTCACCCTCGATCTTGTACATCATGGCTTCCATTTCAGAGAATGACATAACTCCATCCACAACCTTTGAACGGATCATATATGGAGGGATACAATAAGTAAAGCCTCTGCCGATCATGAAGTCACGGGCATAGCTGAGTACTGCTGAGTGAAGACGTGCGATGTCTCCCAGAAGATAGTAGAATCCGTTTCCTGCAACACGTCCCGCTGCATCCATATCGATACCGCCGAAGGATTCCATGATATCTGTGTGATAAGGAACCTCGAAATCAGGAACAACAGGGTCGCCGAAACGTTCATTCTCTACATTATGTGAGTCATCCGGACCGATAGGTACAGACGGATCGATAATGTTAGGTATGATCATCATACGCTTTGTGAGCTCTTCATTAAGCTTGGGCTGTAACTCTTCAAGCTCTTTAAGTCTGTCGGCATACTTTGCAACCTCAGCCTTGACCTGCTCAGCCTCATCCTTTTTGCCCTGAGCCATAAGAGCACCGATCTGCTTGGAAACGGAATTTTTCTTTGCACGAAGGTCATCAGCCTCCTGCTGGCACTTTCTTGCCTCTGCGTCATATTTGATTACTTCGTCAACCAGTGGAAGCTTCTCTTCCTGGAACTTCTTTTTGATATTTTCTTTTACAAGCTCCGGATTTTCTCTGACAAATTTAATGTCTAACATAAGATCCTCTCTCCTCCCGGAAATTAACTATAAAATATGCTTAAAAAGCACCTAATAACTATAGCGTTATTTTTTTGTATTTTCAAGTTATATGAGGCGAATGCTTATCAATCTGAATCCGAAATGTTACTCCGAAAGATGCCGGAGCAGATCCTCGAACTGCACACCTTCAATAACGGGAACATTAAGCTCTTCGGAATGCTTTATGGCAAGCCCCACAAAATCTGCAGCGGAACGGCAGGCTTTCCCGGGATCTGTACCGTTCAGAAGCTTTGCGCTTATTATGGCACTGAAAAGATCCCCTGTGCCCGGTCTTCCGTTACCTGTACGGGGATTACGGATGAATCGGAGGTCTCCGTCGGTTTCGGAAAGGACATTTAAAAGCTGTTTTTGTCCTGCCTCGTTCTCTTCTTCTATTCCGGTTACTATGACGGCTCCCGGTGTTATATGGTGAAGGGCAGACAATAAAGAGTTAAAAACCATACCCTTTGCTGCGTCATGTCTGCATTCTTCCAGAGTTTCTCTTATGCCTTCGTAATCGAAATCGGTTAAGAGCGCAGCTTCAGTGAGATTCGGTGTCATAAGGTCAGCTTGCTTTGCAAGGGAAAGCATGGCTTCGATATGTTTTTCTGTCATATTACGGTAAAGGTTTCCGTTATCAGCCATTACAGGGTCAAGTATGACTATGACCCCGGGTTTTTTTGCTTTCTGGTCCTTTATGAAGTCTGAAATCATGGGATGTTCTTCTGTATCTCCGAGATATCCTATAAGGATCCCGTCAAAGATAAAGCCATTTTTTTTCCATGCATCAAAGAAATCTCCGAGATGATCTTTAAAGCCTGTTGCTGCCACGTCTTTATATGCCGTATGACTGCTCAGGATGGCTGTGGGTACAGGACAGCAGGTGACCGAAAGAGCCGATACTACAGGTAACTGTACGGAAAGGGAACTGCGTCCTACGCTGCTGAGATCATTTATAACTGCCAGTTTTTTCATTATGAAGTCCTTTTTTGGATTTTTACGATGTGTTTACCGGTATAAAAATGGCTGCCTCCGGTCAGGGCTGCCGTATTTTCCAGTTGGATCGATACACATACATTCAGTATCTTCGTTGCGATTTCAGTTCATTGTATAAAAGAACATAACTGTCATAACGTTCCCGGGAAATTTCACCTTTCTGCACAGCCTCTTTTACAGCGCAGTCTTTTTCTCCTATGTGGATACAGGTTTTGAAACGGCAGTTTTGTCTGTGACTCTCGAATTCGGGGAAATAGTACATAAGCCGTTCCGGATCGATGTCATTAACATAGAGGGAAGTAAAACCGGGAGTATCAAGCACATAGGTGTCGTTATCTATATAGAAAAATTCCGTATGTCTTGTGGTATTTTTTCCTCTCTCGATCTTACGGCTCAGTTCTCCGGTTTCCATATTGGCATCCGGGTGAATGAGATTTGTGATGGAGGATTTACCTACGCCGCTGGGGCCGGAAAGAACAGTGGTCTTTCCGCGGAGAACCTCCATGATCCTTTCGTAACAGTCCCCTGACTTTGTGCTTATTTCCAGAACTTTATAGCCTGCTCTTCTGTATATTTCCGGGATGAGCTCAGGGTGCTCTGCATGTATCTCCGGGATAGATAAGGCTTTATCTTTTTTCTTTTTCCACTTTGGAACGGATTCTTCTTCGGACTCCTCAGGAAGGTCACTTTCCGGAACATCAATGAGATCGACCTTGTTGAAAAAAATGACCACAGGTATGTCCCGCTGTTCCATATGTATGAGAAATCTGTCCAGGAGACTCAGATTCGGGTCCGGATGCTTAAGGGCAAACACAACTACCGCCTGATCGATATTGGCAACCTCCGGACGTATCAGCTGGTTTTTTCTTGGAAGGATGCGGATAACGGATCCTTCCCGCTCCTTTTCGCTGTCCTGGACCGGTTCAATCTCCGCATCATCCCCAACCAGAGGTTTTTCGTTACGATTTCTGAAGATGCCTTTGGCACGACATTCGTAGTCACCTTCTGAAGTATGAACGTAATAAAAGCCCCCTATTCCTTTGTAGATTTTTCCTTTTAAAGACATTTTTACCTCATGAATCTTAGTTTGCGCGATACGGCCTTCAAGCGAATATTTATATTCATTTGAAGGCCAACGTGACATCGAGTAGGGGTGCCTTCCCCCTACTCGATTAAGCAGCTTACTCCTCCGGGGAGAAAGCACATGCAAAGGAAGCGATGACAGTATCGGTGGAAGCATTAACAACCTCAACCACACCTGAAGGTATTCCTTCTTCGCCCTTTATAGTCGGGAATACAACCTGAAGCTCTGTTCCGATGGCGTAGGAACGGGCTTCCTGAAGAGTTCTGTAATGCTCTTCTCCGTTCACATCCTGACGGAGTCTTATGGACACCAGCATGGTTTCATTTGATCCCGGTTCCGCGCCGGATCCGAGGGAGACAGTGGTACTGATGGAACTGTACCAGCCGTCTTTGTCTGATGATATTGTCGTGAGATCCTGTGGGTCAACCGACTTAACGCTGGCAATTCCGTTAGCGCCTGCCGATACGGTAAAGCTTATGGTGGTGCCCTTTGGTACAGGAGTTCCGGCTGCTATGGACTGTCCTGTCACTATGCCTTCTTCAACGGCATTGTCCGGGAGATAGGAAATATTTCCCGGTGTCAGTTCAAGAAGCGACAGGGCTGTAAGTGCATCCTGTTCTGAGTATTCCTTAAGATCCGGAACATTGACCACATTCGCATTAAGTCCTCTTGAGACCACTATTTCCAGCAGCTCAGAGCCTGAAGAATCCGGCTTGTTTGTACGGATCACATATCCTGAGGGAACCGTATCCGAGTATTCTTCTGTTACGCTGTAGGGAATGTCACGTTCCTTAAGGCGGGTCTCCAGATCTTGAAGCTTTGTTTCGTTGAGAGTGCTAAGGTCATAAGGATTGTTTTTATTGTAAAAAACAATTGTCTGAGGACCCTTGGAGACAGTTACCTCTATGGTGCTTCCGGCAGCGTAATCCTTGTCGGGATAGCTGATGATAACACCCTCGTTGTAGGTGTCGGAATATTCCGCACCGGATGATAATATCCTGATGCCATACTCACTTAGCTCCTCTTCCGCTTCATCTATGGTAAGACCGATTATACCCTGAATACGGGTTTCAAGGGCGGAAATGGTAATGCTTACAGCAGTGGTTTCCTCTGTTTCTGCGACAGTGGTAGCTGCGGTTTCCAAAGGAGTGGTATCACGGCTGAAGAAATCCACCACATTTTTTCCTATGATCAGAACCAGTATCAGTATAGCGATACCGCATATGACCGTGATGATGCGGGAAAGCATAATGTGATCTCTTATTATATTGTGATCATAAAGGAAACCCGGTATTCCGCTGTAGTGAGGCTGCTCCGTTTTTGAATCTGACTGATTCTGCATGGACTTAAGGTCATCGAGTTCAGCAGGCGAAAGTACCCTCGTTTCATCCAGGTCCTCGGGGATTTTTCCCTTAAAGAAAGAACCGCCCGGATCCTTAATCGCTTTCTGAAGATCCTCTCTCAGTTCTCCTATATGCTGATAACGTCTGGAGGGGCGCTTCTGCATACACTTGAAGACGGCGATATCAAGTGCGGGATAAACATCAGGAACCAGGTCACGGACTCTCGGGATCTTATTTTCCATGTGGGCAAATACCACAGCAACTGAAGTGCTTCCGTCATAAGGCACCTTGCCTGTAAGCATCTCATATAAGGTGCAGCCGAAGCTGTATATATCAGATCTTTCATCAGCCTGTCCGGAACGAGCCTGTTCAGGAGAGATATAATGTACCGAGCCCATGACGGTTGTGTTTACTGTCTGCTGGGTGGCAGCTCTTGCGATACCAAAATCGGCAACCTTAACAGTGCCGTCATCGGATACGATCATATTCTGAGGCTTGATGTCACGGTGTACTATGCCGTTTTTGTGAGCCTGTTCAATGCCTCCCACTACCTGAAGTGCCAGAGCGACGGCTTCCTTGGAGTCCATGGCTCCTTTTCTCTGGATATAGGTTTTTAAAGTGATACCTTCCACAAGCTCCATCACAATATAGTGGAGCTTATCCTCGTGATTATCCACGATGTCGTAAACTGCAACGATATTGGGATGGTTGAGTTTTGCGGCAGCCTGAGCTTCATTCTGGAATTTCCTGATGAAATCTTCGTCTTCACAGTATTCTTCCTTCAGGACCTTGATGGCCACTGCACGGCCCATCTTGGTATCTTTTGCACGGTAAACAAAACTCATGCCTCCCTGACCGATGAGGGAGTCTATTTCATATCTGTCATCAAGGATCTGACCTTCCTGAATCATCATGACTCTACCTCCTCTCCGTAAGGGTCAACAAGTACGATGCCGATGTTGTCTTTTCCGCCGTTGATATTGGCGATATCTATAAGTGCCTGTACTTTGTTTTCGACAGAATTCCGTTCCCGGATGATGTTGCGGATGCTTTCATTATCCGCCATGTTGCTGAGTCCGTCCGAACACATAAGAAAATAGTCTCCATCAGACAGCTCAACCTCAAAGAAGTCGGCAGCTACTCTGGGCTCGATACCCACTGCACGGGTTATGATGTTTCTGGAATTAAGGTAATCCTGTGAACCACGGCGCATAAAGCCGCGTCTCACCATTTCTTCCACGTAGGAATGGTCCCTTGTGATCTGCTTTATGGTATTTCCGTGGATGATATAAGCACGGGAATCTCCGATGTTACTTACGGTGATGACATTATCATCAATAAATGCGGATACCAGAGTAGTACCCATACCGCTGTAATTTTCGTCTTCCATGGACAGTTTGTACAGACGTTCGTTCACAGAGGAAATGGCATTCTGTATAAGCTGAACAGAGGGAATGTCTTTTGGTGCTTCACTGATGTATTTTCTAAACTCTTCCACAGCAAAACGCGAGGCAAAATCACCTGCTTTATGACCTCCCATGCCGTCGGCCAGGAGGAAAAGATTAGGTAATGCCCCTACAGGCTTTGAAGTCGCAAAAACGTAGTCCTGATTCATACGTCTTTTACGGCCTTTGTCTGTCTTTGCAAAAAAGTCCATCATCTACTCCTTCGATAGGTAATCTCTTCGTAACTGTCCGCAGGATCCGGAGATATCCGAGCCCATTTCCCTGCGTATGGTGGCGGCGATGCCATTCTTTTCCAGGATATGCTGAAATGCTTCGATCTTGCTCCGATCCGGACGTTTCCAGTCTCTTTCCTTTATGGGATTTACAGGAATGAGGTTCACATGACACTGAAGCTTACCCTTCTGTTTCATGCCGTGTATGAGGCGGACAAGCTGCTGTGCCTCATTTTTGTTGTCATTAACACCTTCGACAACCGAATACTCGAAGGTTACACGACGTCCGGTTTTCTCAAAATAATACTCTATGGCAGGCATTATCTCCGACAGAGAATATTTATTGGCTATGGGCATGAGGGTTTTACGGGTTTCATCATTTGGCGCATGAAGGCTGAGAGCCAGGGTGATACCGTAATTCTCATCTGCCAGTTCTCTGATGCGGGGAACAATGCCGCAGGTGGATACGGTGATATTTCTGCGGGAAATATTGAGCCCGTTTTTATCGGAGATCATACGTATAAAACGGGTGAATTCTTCATAGTTGTCCAAAGGCTCTCCGGAGCCCATGATGACAATGTTGTCCACTCTTTCGCCGGTGTCTTTTTCCATCCGGTAAACCTGCCCGAGCATTTCACCGGATGTGAGGTTTCTGGCAAGTCCCTCCAGGGTTGAAGCACAGAACTTGCAGCCCATACGGCAGCCCACCTGGCTGGATATACATACGGAATTTCCGTGCTGGTATTTCATCCATACGGACTCGATAACATGACCGTCCTTCATACGGTTTATGAATTTTTTGGTTTCATCGATCCGGGAGGTGAGAACCTCAACGGTCTCCGGCAGTGTGGCATAGTAGTCCTCTGAAAGCTTTTCCCGGAGAGACTTTGGGAGATTGGTCATTTCATCAAACCCGTCAGCAAGCTTCACATGAAGCCATTGATAAAGCTGTGCTGCGCGAAAGGACTTCTCCCCCATGCTTTCTATTAATTCTGTTAATTCCTTTATTTCAAGGTCACGTATATTTTTCATCCCAATAAATTTGTATATTTTTCCGGCATCTGATTTATTCTGAAGCCCTGCCTGAAACTCTGATCCTTCAGGCCTTCCTGAACACACAAAGGTAAAAGCCGTAAAGGTTTTCTTCTCTGGCTTTTCATACTTTTTTGAATACGCACAGGTAAAAGCCGTCGGAAGGTTCTCCCGGTAAGAACTTTTTCTCTTTATCCAGAGTGAAGCCCGGAAGGGAAAGTATGAAATCCCTGTTGTCTTCATTTTCCTCTTTGCTGAGTGTGCAGGTGGAATATATAAGCTTTCCGCCGGGTTTTACATATTTTGTAACGGTGGTAAGGATCTCTCTTTGAAGTGTCTGCAGCTCCTTTATGCTGTTTAATGAAGTATTGAAACGGATGTCAGGCTTTTTGCCCATGATTCCAAGTCCCGAACAGGGGAGATCCGCCAATACGATGTCAGCTTTTCCGTTGCCGGACTCGTCCAGAAGTGCAGGGTCAGGAACTCTTGCATCAAACACCTTTGCGGAAATATTATCAAGGGAAAGACGTTCGATGTTTTCGTTGATAAGTGTGATCTTATCTTCGGTAAGGTCTCTCGCATCAACATGACCGGTTCCCTGAAGAAGCTCAGCTATATGACAGCTCTTCCCGCCGGGAGCGGCGCAAACGTCCACCACCAGATCTCCTGCATGAGGATCCGCTTCTATTCCGACCTGTTGTGAAGCATAATCCTGGACAGTTATATCTCCGCTCTTGAAAAGCTTTGTTTTTGAGATATTTCCATCCATCACTTCAGAGTGTCCATCCTTAAAACGTACATAGTTCTTTTTTGAACCCTTTAAAAACCAGTCAAGCATCTGCTCTGTGGCTTCTCTTCCGTACATTACCCTGAGATAATCATAAAGCCATAAAGGTGTACTCAGACGAATATAGGCAGGGGTCTTTCCTGTATGGGCAAGATCCGCGAATATGGTCTCCTTTTCCCTTGATATGGTTCGGAGGACTCCGTTAACGAAGCCTGACAAAAGTACGATCTTTTTGCTGCCTTGTGATTTAATGAAGCTGACCGCCTCATTAATGGCTGCACTGTCAGGAACTCTGCCCATATACAGAATCTGATAAGAGGACATACGAAGAACAGTCCTTATCAGGGGATCCATATTCTTGGTGTGTGTTTTACTGTGCCTGTTCAGAATGAAATCAATCTGGATGGTATACTCCAGGGTTCCCTCAACGAGACGTGTGATGAAGCCGCGGTCACGTTCTGTCAGATTGGTGTATTTCTGAAGCTGTTCTCTCAGAACGATGTGGGAAAACAGCTTTTCCTCCAGGATCTTATTAAGGCTATAAATCGCAATAGACCGCGGTGTAACTGCGGTCTTTTCCTGAGACCTTCCGGCGTGCGTATGCGGGCGGGAAGATTTATTATAAGGTTTTTTAAAGGGCTTTTTATTTTCCATAAGATTCCTATCTTCTTCTTCTTCCGCTTCCGCGTGTAAGTAAAACCAGACGTAAAAGCTGAAGAACTGAGGACGCGGCAGCTGCAACATAGGTTAATGCGGCAGCCTTGAGAACAGCCTTGATACCGTTAAGCTCGCTGTCATTCACCATACCGTATTCCGCCAGAGTCTGAACGGCCCTTCTGGAGGCATCAAATTCCACGGGTAAAGTCAGAAGCTGAATAGATATGGCGACCGCAAAGGTGATTATCCCGATCTGAATGAGAGGTGTCATACTGATGATGAATCCGAAGAATATCAGCGGAAGTGATACCTTTGACGCAATGGCGCAAATCGGAGAAATGGTTCTGGTAAGGATCAGCGGCTGATACCCCCTTGCGTCCTGTATAGCGTGTCCGCACTCATGTGCAGCCACACCGATGGCAGCAATGGAGGTACTGTTGATGGTTGACTGACTGAGATTCAGTACCTTCTGACTGGGTACATAGTTATCGGTGAGACTGCCGGCGATACCCTGGATTCTGACATTGTTAATGCCGTTTCTCTCAAGTATCATCTTGGCAGCCTGTGCTCCCGTAAGACCGGAAAAAGCCTGCACATGCGAATACTTCTCAAAGGTTGCCTGCACATTGTGGCTTGCGATCATGCTGAGAACCACACCTATCAAAACAAGAAAATAAGTCCAATCATATCCATAATACATCGGATATCCATACATAGTGATCACCTCCTGATATTAAAAACGATAGCCCTTAAGAAAATCAGCGGCTGTCATACGTTTTTTTCCTTCCAGCTGAAGTTCGTTGATCTTCAGGAAATCTTCTCCGCAGACGACAATGAGATTTTTCTTATGATCCGTGAAAAGACGTCCCTCCATGGATTTATCGGAATTCTCCGGGGTCCTGTCTGTAGTCAATACAGCTGCTTCTTCCAATGCACCTGCATCAAAAAATTCTTTGGAAACTACATCCGCATCCCAGAGCTTCAGCTGTTTTCCGGAAAGGAAAGTGTAGGCTGATGGCCATGGATTAAGTCCGCGGATCTTTCTTTCTGTTTTTACTGCCGGCTCCGACCAGTTGATAAGACCGAAGGACTTTGTGAACATGCCTACCTTGGTTGCGGCATCATGATCCTGAGGAGTACGGGTAATGCTTCCGTCGGCAATCTTCTCAAGGGTTTCCACAATGAGTTCCCCGCCGAGCACAGCCAGCTTATCAAAAAGACTTCCGCCGGTTTCCTTTGGATCCAGAGCTGTTTTTTTGGTGAGAAGAATGTCACCTGTGTCCAGTCCCGCATCCATCTGCATGGTAGTGACACCTGTCTCAGGGTCGCCATTAAGGACTGCCCACTGGATGGGTGCAGCTCCACGGTATTTGGGAAGCAGTGAGGCATGAACATTGACACAGCCATACTTTGGAATGTCGAGGATTTCCTGAGGGAGTATCTGACCGAATGCAGTTACGACTATAACATCCGGTGCAAGGTCCTTTAGAAGCTTTTTGGCCTCCTCGTCGTTCCGTATTTTTAAAGGGGTGATGACCGGGATAGAATGACTTTCCGCGGCGATCCTAACGTCGCTTTTCTGTGCCTCCCCGTGACGTCCCTTCGGACGGTCAGGCTGTGTCACCACAAGGCTTATCTCATGTCCTGCTTTGTACAGTGCTTCCAGGGTGGAAACCGCAAAATCAGGTGTGCCCATAAATATGACTTTCAAAAGACTACCTCCCTATATACGTAAGATTTTTACCGTTTATCTCTGACATACAGATGCAGATCTATCCGGCTCCCTGTAATGAATCTTTATTCCTCGTCTCCGTAATCGTACTCTTCAAGATTCTCGTAAGTTACATCCTCCAGCTCACCTTCAACCTTTTCGGTATAAAGTATGCCGTGGAGATGATCGTTCTCATGAGCCATGGCACGGGCAAGAAGACCCTCTGCATCAAACTCATACTCTTCCATGTTAATGTCATAGGCCTTTACGTGTACCTTAAGCGGACGTGTTACAACGCCCTCCTTGCCGGGTACTGAAAGACAGCCTTCCTCTCCGGTCTGGCACTCCTCGCCTATGGCTGTTACAGTTGGATTGATGCATACGTAACGTTTGCCATCTCCGATATCAACAACAAAAAGCTGTCGAAGTATACCAACCTGCGGAGCTGCAAGTCCGACACCATTGGCATCATACATGGTTTCAAACATATCCATGATAAGCTCCTTTGTGCGGTCGGAAATATTTTTCAAAGGCTTACACTCCTTCTCAAGGATTGGGTCGCCGATTACTCTGATTGTTCTTAAAGCCATTTTTTACTCCATTCTGAAAATATAGTTTCTTTATCACAGGCCGAGGTTCAGGTGGATTTAACCGTAAAACTCCGGCACATGGGATTTACTGAAGGTCATAGTTAAGCATAACAAATCCACGCTTGTCTTTTTCCCGGACAAGCGCAGTAAATCTGTCCCTTAACTGTATGATTATATCATGTTCAGGATGTTTAATATACACGATTTTTCGGTATATGTCATTCACCTTATATACGCTTGCCTCCAGGGGACCGATAAACTCCGCTTTTTTTTCGGAACAATCCGGCTTAAACAGCTCAGATACCGAATTGCTGATAAGTGTCAGGATTTCCTCGTCCTTTGATAAGAGCTGTATGGTCATGAGGTATTCCAGAGGCGGATAACCCATCAGCCTGCGGAAGCTGATCTCTTTTTCGTAAAACAGCTTATAATTCTGAGTGGTTGTAAGAGCTATAGCGTAGTGATCCGGCTGATATGTCTGGATAATGACATTGCCGGGACCCCCTGCCCTGCCGGCTCTTCCCGCTGCCTGGGTGATAAGCTGAAATGTTCTTTCGGAAGACCGGAAATCCGGTGCCGAAAGACTTAAATCTGCGGCTATAAGACCTACAAGGGTCACATCCGGAAAGTCGTGTCCCTTTACGATCATCTGGGTTCCTATAAGTATGTCTGCCTTATGATTCCTGAACTGTTCCAGTAGCTTTTCGTGACCGCCCTTGTTTTTGGTGGTATCTGCATCCATACGGATCACAACGGCCTCGGGAAATGTCTTTTTAACAAGGCTTTCAAGTTTTTCGGTTCCGAAGCCAAAGGGAGCAAGATACGGGCTGCCGCAGCCGGGGCATGTCTTCATAAGCGGTGTTTCATGCCCGCAATAGTGGCATCGAAGTATCCCATCCCTGTGAAGAGTCAGGGAAACATCGCAGTGAGGGCATTTTATGGCTTGTCCGCAGCTTCTGCAGGATACGAAGCTGCTGTACCCTCTCCGGTTCATGAATAGCATGATCTGCTGACGGGCTGACAGCTTTTCCTTTATGAGCTCATAAAGTCTTTCCGAAAAGACACTGCGGTTTCCGTTTTCAAGTTCGGTTCGTAAGTCGATTATCTCGGTTTCGGCGAGATTTGAACCCTGTCTTGCTCTCCTGTGAAGTTCAAGAAGAGTGATGTTTCCCTTCAGGGCTTCTGTGTATATATGTACCGAAGGGGTGGCGGAACCGTATAAAACGGGACATTGGCTCAATTTTGCTCTTTGGAAGGCAACCTCCCGGGTTTCGTATCTGGGTGCCGTTTCTGATTTGTAGGCACCTTCGTGCTCTTCGTCCATGATTATGATGCCAAGCCTGTCAAAGGGAGCGAATATGGCTGAACGGGGTCCCACCAGGATGTCGACTTCCCCTTTCTCACATTTCATATACTGCTCGTAACGCTCGCCCATGCTCATGCGTGAATTCAGTATCGCCACACGGCCTTTAAATCTGGTTGAGACTCTTATAACAGTCTGGTATGTAAGGGAGATTTCAGGTATGAGCATGATGACTTTATAGCCGGACCTTATGACCTCCTCCATTACATGAAGGTATACTTCGGTTTTTCCTGAACCGGTTATTCCGTGAAGAAGATACCGGGGTACATCCTTTGTGCCGGTGTCCCTGAGTCTTTCAGAGTCCGGGATGGATTCTTCAGGTGATTCCGCAGCGGATTCTGAAGTGTTCCGGCACTTCCTGAAGCCATCGATCACAGTATCGGCAGCGGTCTTTTGTTCGGGATTCAGCTCATGGTAATCATCCTTTTCATCCTGATACTTTAAAAGAGGATCTATACGGCGGGAATTCTTTCGTACGGCGCGTTTTACCGGAAGTACGGTTTTCAGACACTGGATAAGAGTTGTTCCGTATTCGGTTGACATCCAGGAAGCAAGACTTATAAGCTGTTCCTTAACGGATATCGCATTATTCAGAACCTCTGTTATATCTTTTACACGTGAGGGATCGTAATCCACGGTATCTGTAAGGCCTATGACATAGCCTGTTTTTTTGGCATTAGAAACACCAAAGGGGATAGAAACTCTATCCCCGGCGTTTACCTTCATCCCTGGAGGTACACGATATGTATAAGCTCTGTCCAGAGCTTCGTTTGTAATGTCTACTATGATCTTTGCGTACATTTATACAATATCCTGTTTAAAGGCTTTAACGATCTCAGTAAGCTTCATACTGTTGGATCCCTTGAAAAGTATCACATCCTGATCCTTTGCTATGGCTTGGATAGTATTTTTAAGCTCTGAAAAATCGTTGAAATATTCTATGGTCGGTTTTTTGCCGGTCCTGCTCCTGGTATCGCTGTCACCAAGAGAAATGTCGTGAGCATCAAAGGCTGCGTTGATGCCGGCACCTATAGATGCTGCTCTTTCACCGTAGAGAAATACTACATCAATTGGAAGAGTCGCAAGGTAAACACCTACCTCGCGGTGATAATCCAAAGTATTCTCTCCGAGTTCAAGCATATCTGCAAGGACTGCGATCTTCCGGTTTCCTTCAAGCTGCGATAAGGTGTCAAGACCTGCTTTCATGGAAACAGGTGAGGCGTTGTAGGCATCGTCGATGATTGTGACGCCGTTTTTGGTTTTAAAGGTTTCTCCGCGACCTGTGACGCCGGTAAAGGACATGAGTTTATTCTTTGCCTCTTCCGTATCCACGCCGGCAAATTCTGCTATATGCATGGCCGCCGAAGCATTCTGAAGCATGTGATCACCCTTGACGGAAAGTGTCAGAGGATAGTCATCCTTTGAGTACTGTCTTATGGTGAGACTGATATCCTTTGCTATTCCGAAGTCATGAATACTGTCCGGAGTGAGACCGCTTAAAATAGGATCATCAGCATTGACATAAAGGATGCCGCCGTCAGGTGTACCGTCAAGGATATGAAGCTTCTCACGGAGAATGTTCTCCTGGGTTTTAAGCTGCTCTATATGGGCTATACCGATATTGGTAATGACTGCAGCATCCACACAGGCGATCTGAGCGATTCTTGTCATCTCTCCCGGTTCAGACATTCCAAGCTCGATAACCGCGATATCTGCTCCTGAGCGGGCCATCTGGAACATTGTAATAGGAACTCCGACCTGGGAGTTTGCATTGCCGGCGGTCTGGAATACCTTTTTTCCGGCGCTGAGTGCTGTAGCTATCATGGTTCTGGTAGTGGTCTTTCCCACGGAACCTGTTACTCCTATCACAGTGCCATGGAACTTGAGACGCTCCATGTAACCTATCTCCTGAAGGGCTTCTTTAGTATCATTTACCTGATAAAACCTGACATCCGGATATTTTTCCTTCAGTGGGGAGATATCTCTCGAACTTAAAACGGCAACGGCACCGTTTTGTATGGCCATATCTATATAGTCATGGCCGTCACTGCGTTCTCCGATGATGGGAACGAACAATGCATGATTCATTTGTTTTCTGGAGTCAAGAACTATCTCCTCTATGTCATCATCTGTAAAACCAAAGCTTTTATCTGCGGTAATCATAAAATGTCCTTCTTAAATCAAAGATTGTATTTGGCAGCAGTCTCGGCTACGACCTCTCTGTCAAGGAAATGAGTGCGAACACCCTTTACCTCCTGATAGTCCTCATGGCCCTTTCCGATAACTGCTATCATATCTCCCGGTTCTGCGTGGGTCATGGCATATTCGATGGCCTCTCTTCTGTCCGGGATCTCAACGTATTTGCCTCCTGCGGGAACCAGTGTTGACTTAATGTCATTGATGATGTCCTCT
Source organism: Oribacterium sp. (assembly GCA_017627595.1). Taxonomy (GTDB): domain Bacteria; phylum Bacillota; class Clostridia; order Lachnospirales; family Lachnospiraceae; genus Oribacterium. The sequence continues at coordinate 57,346 of JAGAGL010000070.1, forward strand.
GTTTCTTCAAAGCGGGAGTTATCGGCAGTAAGAATGCTTAAGTCAGCATATTTGGCTGCGGCCTTGCCCATGCCGTAACGTCTGTCCTTTGCCCGGTTTCCTCCGCATCCGAAAAGCACCACAAGCCTTTTTGGTGCATATTCCCTGAGTGTGACCAGAAGATTTTCCATGGCCATCTCATTGTGGGCATAGTCAACAAGTACCGACATATCTTTGTTTTTAAATGCCACTTCTGTTCTGCCGTCAACCTTTACGCGGCTTAGAGCATGAAGAATGGATTTCTTTTCAATGCCGGCAAGGGAAAGACAGGTGATGGCGGCCATGGCATTGGAAACATTGTATTTTCCGGGCATGTCGAGACGTACCGAAAGATCTGTGTGGCCCTGAACCTGGAATTCGACACCGACAAATTCATGGTCATTTACAGGCTCTATACCGGCTGCTGTAAAATCAGCCGGCTTTTCCAGAGAATAGGTGTAGATCTTACAAGGGGCATTTTCTATGAACTCCGCTGCGTAATCTGCGTCAAGATTTACGATACCGGTTCTGGACTGCTTAAATATACAGCTCTTGAAGAATTTATACTCTTCGAAATCCTCATGTTCATTAGGTCCGATGTGGTCGGGCTCAATATTTGTGAATATACCGTAATCAAAGGTGATGGCATCGACTCTGTGGAGCTTGAATGCCTGAGAAGAAGCCTCCATAACCACATAACTGCAGCCCTCATCCACCATATTCCTGAAATAATGCTGTAGGTCATAGGATTCAGGAGTGGTGTTTTTTGTAGGTATATGTTTTCCGCAATACTCCACACCTGTTGTACCGATGCATCCGGCTTTTTTACCGGCTGACTCCAGGATCTGATGTATCATATGTGCTGTTGTGGTTTTTCCCTTGGTGCCTGTGATGGCGATGACTGTAAGCTCCTCTGACGGATGACCGAAGCGGGCTGCACTGAGTTTTGCAAGGGCCTCTCTGGAATTCTCAACTTTAACTATAGTGATATCCTTACTGAGGGCAGCTTCGTCGATACCGACCACGGTGAGATCCTCTTCCACAACTATTGCGGTGCATCCTTTAGAGATCACATCAGGGATATACTTGTGGGAATCAACATTGGCACCCTTCATACATACAAAAACTGTCTGAGGGGCAGCTTTTCTGGAATCGAATACCACCTCTTCCACAGCGGACCCGGACGGGTCTCCCTGTAAGGTATCAAAAGAAATATCTGAAAGCCATTCTGCTAATTTAGCCATATAATTTTATCTCTTTCCTAAAATGATCGTTATGATCAGGGAAACACCGGTTAAATGCTCCCTGATCTAATATTTCATTGGTTGAATATATATTCTCAGAATAATCCGACTATCTTTCCGTCAACAACATCGATATCAAATGCAGCCGGCTTTTTTGGAAGTCCCGGCATAGTCATGATGTCTCCCGTGAGGCATACTATGAAGCCTGCTCCGGCAGATACGTAAGCTTCTCTCACGGTTATACGGAAGTTTGAAGGTCTGCCAAGCTTCTTTGGATCATCACTGAGACTGTACTGGGTCTTTGCCATACATACAGGTACATTTCCGAAGCCCAGCTCTGTGAGTTTATCCAGAGCTTTCTTTGCTTTAGGCTCGAAATCCACACCGTCAGCACCATAGATATTGATGGCTACGGAATTGATCTTGTCATAAAGTGATTCTGAAAGCTTCTGTACCGGTGCGAAATTAGATTTCTTAGTCTCAAGAGTCTTTATAACTGCATTGGCGAGCTCTACGCCGCCCTTTCCGCCTTCTCCGTGAACCTTGGAAAGAGCAAAATCGGCGCCCTTGTTACGGCAGAAATCTTCTATGAAGTTAAGCTCTGCCTCTGTATCTGATGCAAACTGATTTATGGCAACAACTACGGGAACGCCATAGGTCTGAAGGTTTTCTATATGCTTTTCCAGGTTGACGATACCTTTTCTTAAGGCATCAAGATTTTCTGCGGAAAGCTCCGCCTTCGGAACGCCGCCGTTATACTTAAGGGCTCTTACGGTTGCTACGAGAACAACGGCGTCAGGTTTGAAGCCTGCCATTTGGCACTTGATATCAAAAAATTTCTCGGCACCAAGATCGGCTCCAAAACCGGCTTCTGTAACGGCAATGTCACCGAGCTTAAGGGCAAAACGTGTTGCCTGTACGGAGTTGCAGCCGTGAGCAATATTGGCAAAAGGTCCTCCATGAACGATGGCCATATTGTGCTCAAGGGTCTGTATGATATTTGGCTTTATGGCATCCTTAAGAAGTGCTGCCATAGAGCCTGTGGCATGAAGCATATCGGCGGTCACAGGATTTCCGTCAACATCATAAGCAACTATGATACGTGCGAGACGGGCTTTGAGGTCATCCATGTCATCTGCAAGACAAAGGATAGCCATTATCTCGGATGCAACGGTGATGACAAAATGGTCTTCTCTTACCACTCCGTCAGTCTTTCTTCCCATTCCGATGACAATGTTTCTGAGCTGACGGTCATTCATATCCTCGCAGCGTTTCCAGTTAATGCTCTTAAGATCGATCCTGAGCTCGTTGCCCTGTTGGATATGATTATCAAGTAATGCGGCAAGAAGATTGTTTGCGCTGGTTATGGCATGGAAATCACCTGTGAAGTGAAGATTGAGATCCTCCATGGGAACAACCTGTGCATATCCGCCGCCGGCAGCTCCGCCCTTTATACCGAAGCAGGGTCCGAGTGATGGCTCTCTCAGGGCTACTACTGCTTTTTTGCCAACATAGTTTAACGCATCGGTAAGTCCTATGGATGTTGTGGTCTTTCCTTCTCCCGCAGGTGTTGGATTGATGGCAGTAACCAGAACCAGTTTTCCGTTTGGACGATCCTTTAATTTGTCCCAAAGCTCATTGCTGAGCTTTGCTTTGTACTTTCCGTATTGTTCGAGATCATCTGCCTCGATTTGGTATCGGGCAGCGACGTCGGTGATACGTTCCATAACGGCTTCCTGTGCAATTTCGATATCAGACTTCATTTCGTACCTCTTTCTCCCTAGTATAAAGTAGACAACAAAAATATCTTCAAAGGAATATATCCTAAGAATTCAGAGCATTAAATTCATCAAGACTCATGAGAATCTTTCTGGGCTTTGTGCCTTCCTCAGGGCCTACTACATTGGCCTCTGCCAGCTGATCCATGATTCTTGCTGCGCGGTTAAAGCCTATGCGGAATTTACGCTGAAGCATACCGATGGATGCTTTCTCGGATTCTATGATGAGCTGACCGGCTTCAAAGAAAAGATCATCCAGGTCACTCTGGGAACTGCCGGCACCGGCAGCACCGCCTCCTGACTGTACCTGAGCCTGAATGTCTTCGCTGTACTGTATGTCACCCATAGTCTTTTTTATGAAATCCGTAACGGCCCCGACCTCCTGATCGGAAACAAAGGCACCCTGGACACGAACCGGTTTAGGGATGCCCTGAGGGAAGAACAGCATATCTCCCTTTCCGAGAAGCTTTTCTGCACCATTCATATCAATGATGGTACGGGAATCGGTTCCTGAAGAAACCGCAAAAGCGATACGGCTCGGAACATTGGCCTTGATAAGACCGGTGATGACATCTACTGTAGGACGCTGGGTAGCGATAACCAGATGCATTCCGGCAGCACGGGCAAGCTGAGCTATACGGCAGATGGAATCTTCCACCTCCTGGCTGGATACCATCATAAGGTCGGCAAGCTCGTCGATGATGATTACGATCTGAGGCAGCTTTTCGGGTTTCTGGTCCTCGGGAACCTCAGGATCGTTAATGACTCTCTCGATCTTTTCGTTGTATCCCTTAAGATCTCTTGAACCGCTTTCCGCAAACTTCTTATATCGGTCTGTCATCTCGGCCACGGCCCAGTTAAGGGCAGCTGCAGCCTTCTTGGGATCCGTGACTACAGGGATAAGGAGGTGAGGGATTCCGTTGTAAACACTTAACTCAACCACCTTGGGATCAACCATGATCATACGGAGTTCTTCCGGCTTGTATTTAAACAGCAGGGACATAATGAGGGTGTTGATACAAACCGATTTTCCGGAACCTGTGGATCCTGCGATAAGGAGGTGAGGCATCTTTGCTATATCGGTGACAATAGTCTTTCCGGCAATGTCTTTACCAACACCGAAGGCTATCCTTGACTTTGCATCCATGAACTCCTGACTCCTGAAAACATCTCCCAGATATACCATGGAGCTGTGTTTGTTCGGAACCTCGATTCCTACCGCGGATTTTCCGGGGATGGGAGCTTCTATACGGATATCAACCGCCGCGAGGGCCATCTTGATATCATTGGTAAGAGAAACGATCTTTGAAACCTTTACGCCTATCTCAGGCTGAAGCTCGTAACGGGTAACAGCCGGTCCCACTGAAATATTGGTGATCTTTACATTGATACCGAAGCTCTTTAAAGTCTCCTGAAGAACTACTGCGTTCTGGCGGATTTCTTCCCTTGAGTCGGAGTCCTGTGCACCACCGCTCTTCAGGAGGCTGAGAGGCGGGATGATGTATGGCTTTGGCGGCGTTTTCTTTTTTATCTCCTGTTCCACCTTTGCATTGTCAAGAGCTGTAGGGGTGTTTTCACGTTTTTCTCTTTCGAGCTGGGTTTCTACCTTTTTGGATACAGGTTCAACATCTGCATCAATTATCTGACCGTTTGAGGCAACGATACGTCTGGTTCCCTGTTCCATATCACCTCTTGAAATAGTAGTCTTGCCGTTAGCTGACATGGTGACGCCGTCATCGTTCAGATAGTCCTCAGGAAACTCTGTCTCTTCTTCTGTATGTTCAAAGGATGGAATATCATCCGCAGGATTATCTCTTTCGTAGGAGACCTTCGATGTATTGTCAAGGCCTGAAATCTGAGAGAAATCATCTTCATAGGAGGCTTTGACCACATTGTCAGGGTCTGAAATCCGGGAAAGCTCGTGCGGCTCCGGTGCAAAGGATGATTTTTTAGCGTAAACATCATCAGTTATTTCTGTGACAACTATACCTGTGGAAGGTTCAACGGCACTGTGAGGAGGTCTTACGTCATTAAACAGATCATCCCTGTAGGGAGATGCTGCAGCTTCTGTATCCAAAGAGGAATATGGGACTGCTTCATTTGCCGGTTGTGCATTTCGTTCAAAAGCTGCATCAAGTGCGGCATCTACCTCTGCAAAAGGTTCAGCATAAAGGTCTGGTTCAGAGGTGTGAACAACATCAGATGAAGCTGCTGTGTTAAGATCGTAAATCTGCTCAGGGGCAGCATCATATGAAGCTAATGCCAAAGGCTCTTCACTTCGGGAACCCGTAATGTTCATTGTGTTTACGGTGGATCCGAAATTCATTGCCGGTGAATCATCTGTTCCCGTAAGGGCAAAGTCGATACGCTTATGAGCAAGTTCGCGCTGCTGCGCTTCCCTGGCAAGACGTCTTTCTTCTCTGTGCATGCGGGCGGAGGCTGCAACATCGTTCCAGTTTTCCCTTGCCCTGTCTCTTGCCTTGATGGCAGCTTGCCCGGACTGTTCTGCAAGCATTCTTGCAAGAGGTTTGCCGGTGATATAAATGAGACAAATGAAACATGCCACAAGAAGGATGAGTATAGCGCCTACTTTTCCTGTAACGGAATAAAGAACCATGGCCAGAGCTCCGCCGATGGCTCCTCCACCGGTGCCGTATACGGCGCCTTCCTTATAAAAATCGGCAAGTCCCATTTGCGCAACTTCCCCAAAGGCAAGCTGCAGAAAAGCCGATATGAATATGAGCATGAAAAGAGCTGTAGTCATTCGGAATGTGGCATATGGATTGTCCAGATTGGACAGCATAAATACAACTACAAAGCTCAGTACTATAGGGAAAATATATCCAACAACACCAAAGAGACCCAGCTGAAGGCCTTTTAAGAAGGCTCCGATAGGTCCACAAAGTCCTAAATTGGATAAAAACAGAAATGCTGATACAGCAAAGGTAATGATAATGGCGACTTCGTCACTCATCATCGGTGCATCATATGTATTCTTCCTGGAACGGCTGCTGGTTGCCGTTCTCTTTTTTGTTTTATTTTTACTGCCTTTTGGTCTACCCATTTTACCCCACCTTAAAATTGCAAAGTATAACTACTACATTATAGACCATCTGAAGAATAAAATCCATCTCCTTAAAACTTATGTTCTTATTTGGTAAGGTATTGTTTCCTTCTAAGCGTTGAAATATGGCAGTTTTTACCTGTAAAAAACATGTTTTGTTTGACTTTAAAAACACTCGGTGATACCCTATGTTTAAAGACATAAAGACTTAAGTCTTAAAATACAGGAGTAATATCATGATCAATGTTGCTATCGTTAGTCCGGATCATTCACTGGAACCTGTGGATAAGGTTATTGCAGAACATGATTTTGGCTGTCAGTTTTTCAAATATATATATAAGAAGCTTACGGATATAGATGAAATATATCAGGACTGTAAAGGGAAATGCGACGTAATCTTTTTCTCCGGAGAGCTTGGTTATCATTATATAAAAACCAAATTTCCGGACATAAGGATTCCCTGTACTTTTACGGCATACGAGCCTATCGATGTTTTAGCAATACTTCTTCAGTTTAAAAACGATCATCCCGGAACAAGATTAAACCGGGTTTATTGCGACTTTCTGACTCCTACCAATAACTATATGGGAGTAAGGCAATATATCAAAAAGGAGGAATGTCCGTATTTCTTCGAAGACGCTCATTATGATTATAAGCATCTGACAGCTTATGCAAAAAAGCTTTGGGATGAGGGCAGGATAGATTACATACTCTCCCGCTCCATCAATAATCTTAAAAGACTTGATGAGCTTCATATTCCTTATGTTGCGGTTTTTCCGTCGGAGGATATGATAATTAAATCCATCAGGACTGCACTAAAGGAATTAAAGCTTAATCAGTTTGATCAAAAGGACGAGCTCAGCATCCTCATACGTCTGCCTTTTGGTGAGGATATAGACCAGGAGGAACAGGAATACCGAGAGGCTACGTTGTATAAGATGCTTGTGGATTACCGCAAGGAGAATCACATACATTTCAGCATCACTCAGGGGTTTAATCAGTTCGAGATACATGCACAGATGGAGGCAGGGACCTTTGAAGTCGAGAAGCTCCGTCCTGTTCTTCTCAAAATGAAGAAGGAGCTTGGATTTGCTTTCAGAATAGGTGCCGGTGTAAGTTCATCAAAGGAGCGTTCCAGATATTTTTCCGAGCATGCTTTGATGGAGGCCAACAGATATGGCAGAAATGATGCTTTCTTTGTTGGTGAGGAGGGCAAGGTAACGGGACCTTTGAGTTCGGATACCCAGCTTATGTACAATTACTCCAATGAGAAGGCTCTGAATTTCGCTAGGGATAACGGTATAAATGAGACGAATATCCTTAAGCTGATCAGCATGTTTGAGCAGGATGAGAAGCAGATCATCAGTTCCCATGAGTTATCTTCTGCTCTTGGAATTACTTCGAGATCTGCGAGCCGTATTTTGGCAAAGCTTCTGGATCTCAATATCATCAGTCTGACTGATAATGGGGAGCAGGACAGGTCCGTAAGACAGGGTAGGCCGACGCACTACTACAACTTTAACGGGCTGGAGTTTAGGAATGCACTTATGTGAAATGGTACGAGAACCTGAGGGGGACGTGCGCCGGCCCACTCGATACAAGGAGAAAATGCCATTTAAATGCGCTACGCGCCGGCATTTTCGTTTGATTTCGGCTTACGCCGAAACAGCCTCGCCGCCTGGGGGCATCAGCATTTCTTACGAAACGCTGATATGTCTCGCAAGCCTTGGCACCCATCCCCCTCAGGTTCTCTCACGTTTTGGCTTAATATGCTATTAATTGAATCAAGCAATAAAAGAGGTAGCACCGTGCGGTGCTACCCTTTTTAAATAAATGAATTAATCTCCTATTACGTTTCTTATTGCGACCGGGGTGCGGTAGTTCCAGCGGTAGATGCGGATGCCGGAGCGGCGGGAGGCTGCATTAACAATCTGGCCGTTTCCGATGTACATACCGACGTGGTTAATGGTTCCGCTGCGGTTTGCATAGAATATGAGGTCTCCGGGCTTCATTGAGTCACTTGAGACTTTTGAGCCGGAGCCCGCCTGGTCACGGGATACTCTCGGAAGGTAGATTCCAAAGTTCTTGAGGACGGACTGAACGAAGCCTGAGCAGTCGCATCCGTGTGTCAGGGAGGTTCCGCCCCATACATATGGATTACCAACAAACTGGCAGGCATAGTTAACTATCTTGTTTCTGAAGGCTGCGGCAGCATTGGCTGCTTCTACTGCAGGGTAATACTCGATGGCTTCCTGGAGTGCATATCTTACGGAGACGTTGTTGTCGCGGGTTGATACGAAGGAACCCTGGGCTGAGTCACTGTCATCACCGTCACCGAGATCAAGCTCTACCCACCCATCCATCTGATTCACTACGTCATAACGCTGTCCGCTGGTAACCTGTGTCCAGGCTTCGGAATCTGTTGATGCCTGGGCTCTTACGTTAAGTGACTGGGTATTGATGAGTGCCATGACGTGAGCATTCTGCACGGCAAGATCCTGGGCTGTCTGACCTGTTGCAAGGAGGTCTGCACGAACATATCCGTCAACAGGACCGGACTTGATATGATACCATCCGTTCTCTTCTCCCAAAATGTTACATCCGCCGTATCCCGGGAATTTTCCGATTATGTTTTCAATGCCTTTTTCTTCAGGTGAGGAACGCACATTGATGTAATCGGAAGCCAGTGAAACACCGAGGTTATCATACATGTTGAGAACCTTCTGTTTGAGATTCAGGGACTTTGCTTCATCAAGACCAAAGCCGAGGGAAACATTTTCAGGGGACGCAGACATATATGCAATGTCAAAGTTATCGATATTGTCCGAGGCTATCATGACCCAGTCTTCATTCACTCTTCCGAGAACCTCGTACTTCTCTCCTTTTGCCGCAGAACCGATGGTGTTTCCGTCTGCTATTTCGGGAGTTGAACGTATACGAAGTTTGTCGGTAACAACGGTGGCTCTTGGCTTGATAAGGCTTCCTGCAAGAGTTATTGCATCATCTCCGGTTACTACATAAGCTGAAGCAACATAACCGTCCATGCCGCCGGATCTTATATGCATCCAGCCTGCGGCATTTTCCGGAGTGGCTTCGACGATATCAACGGCAGAGCCATTGGCAAGCATACCCATGATGTTGGTAAGGTCATTCTGGTCAGGGGCACTGCGGAAATTGATATAGCTGTCGCAGGTTACGATTCCGAGATCTGCATACTGTGCGATTGAATTGTTGATGGCTTCCATCTGGATAGCCTTGGTGAATACCTGAATTTCTGATAGAGTTGACTTTACGGGCTGACTTTCACCGGCAGAGGCGATGTCTTCCACAACAGTCTCTGATTCTACAGCCATTACGGTATCTTGTGAAAGTGTGGATTTCTGTCCCTTCATTATAAGAGCTATGATAATGGCTATGACCAGTACACATAGAATTCCTGCCGAAACAAAAAGCATTGTATGTTCTCTGTCATAATTCATTTTTGGATTTCCCATATATTGATACTCCTGTGAAAATTGGCATGAGATGTATTATATCATATATATTTTAGCATAATTCTGAAGTTTTGCTGAACATGTATATATGCATTGAGAGTGTAAGTTTGATGTTGGATTTAAATAGCGGGAATCGTCTGAGAAGCGCCTTCCTATGATAGGATAGCTCCACAAAATCTTTCATGCTTCGCTGACAGTTATTCTGACACACAGGGCCGGCAGGAATCGTCCCCGGTGGTTCTATATTTAAAAAGGCTGCAGCGTTTTGCTGCAGCCTGAGAGTTTTTGCTATTTTGACAGGAGCATTCTGTCATTTGCAAAGTTTCCGCCGGATAACTCTTCAAACTTATGGAGGAGATCCTCAACGGTAAGTTTTTTCTTTTCTTCACCTGAAATATCAAGGGCAACTCTGCCTTCGTTCATCATGATGAGACGGTTACCGTGGGCTATGGCATCACGCATGTTGTGAGTAACCATAAGAGTTGTAAGGTGATGCTCTTCTACAACCTTGTCGGTTGCGGCAAGTACCTTTGAAGCGGTCTTGGGATCAAGAGCTGCAGTATGCTCGTCCAGGAGCAGAACCTTCGGCTTTTTCATGGTCGCCATAATAAGTGTGAGGGCCTGTCTCTGACCACCGGAAAGAAGACCAACCTTTGCTGTGAGTCTGTCCTCCAGTCCCAGATCAAGATCCTTAAGGTACTCCTGATACTGCTCTCTTTCTTTTTTGGTAACACCCCAGCGGAGGGTGCGTCTCTGACCTCTTCTTGCGGCAAGGGCCATGTTTTCATCGATCTGCATGTCACCTGCGGTTCCTGTCATAGGGTCCTGAAAAACTCTGCCGAAATAAGGAGCACGCTGGTACTCTGAAAGTCCTGATACATCAACTCCGTCAACAAGTATCATTCCGGAATCCAGAGGCCATACACCTGCAACTGCATTCATGATGGTAGATTTTCCGGCGCCGTTACCGCCTATGACTGTACAGAAATCCCCGTCATTAAGGGTGATACTCACATCAATGAGGGCCTTCTTTTCGTTAATGGTACCGGGATTAAAGGTTTTGTTAATGTTTCTGATTTCCAGCATTAGTCTACCTCCTTACCGTTATTTTTTGATTCAGCCTGAAGCTTTGCGTTTCGCTTGGCCAAACCGGAAAAAGAATTATTACTGCGCTCTTTTAGATAAGGTACTGCAAGGAATGCTGCAACCACGATGGCTGTAAGAAGCTTCATATCGTCAGCAGGGAACTTAAGCCACAGAACGAATACATAAACCAAGTAGTAGATGATGGCACCGATAACAGTGAAGCTGAGTCTCATGATGAAATTGAGACGTTTTCCTACGAGGGTTTCGGCAAGAACTTCACCGATGATAACTGCTGCAAGGCCGATAACGATGGAACCCTGTCCCATCTTAACATCTGCGAAGCCCTGATACTCTGAAAGGATACCGCCTGAAAGAGCCACGAGACCGTTGCCCAGCATAAGGGCGATGATCTTCATTTTGCTTGTGTCGATACCCTGGGCTCTGGACATGTTGGGATTGATACCGGTTGCACGGATGGAGCTTCCGAGCTCTGTTCCAAGAAACCAGTAGATAACAGCGATGATGCACACGTCAACTACCAGTGTCAATGTCAGAGTCTGTCCGAGATAACGGATATTTGAAGTGAAGAATACTCTTACCGAATTGATAGGTACAGCCTGGTTTGCCTTACCCATGATATTGAGGTTAATGGAATACAGTGAAATCTGGGTGAGGATTCCCGCAAGAATATCCGGGATACCAAGTTTTGTATGAAGGATACCTGTTACGCATCCCGAAAGGATACCGGAGAAAAAGGAAGCTATGAGAACTATCTGAGGATCTACGCCATTTAATATGAGCATAACTGCAACAGCTCCTCCAAGTGAAAAGGAACCATCGACTGTCATATCCGCAAATTTAAGTACACGGAAGGTGATATAGACACCCAGTGCCATAATGCCCCAGATCAGTCCCTGGGCTATACCTCCCGGAGCTGCATTCCACAGAGCTACAGGATTAAGTGAAGAAAAATAAGCTTGCATTTAGTGAATCTCCGTTATCTTTAATAATTGATTAATAATGTTTCTAAAGCAGCACGCAGAACTGCGATGCGTCTGATCCATAATGAAAAAGAATTCAGTGCAATATATGTGACAATATTGCACTGATCTTGTGTTGATTATAGTTTGATAATGTGTTGTGAAATTATTCTACTGCTGTGTAATCATCAGGAATTGTGATTCCGATGGCATCAGCGTAAGCCTTGTTGTATTCCTTTGTTGTAGCTTCAGCGTAAGCGATAGGCATTGTAGAAACATCTGCACCGTTTGAAAGGATTTCGATTGCCTGCTTACCTGTTGCACGTCCCAGATCTTCATAGCTGATGGAAAGTGTAGCAAGAGCGCCGGACTTCATCATGTTCTCTTCTCCGCAGATGATAGGGATACCTGCAGGCTGAACGATGTTGTTGATAACAGTCATGTTGGAAGCTGCTGTGTTATCTGTAGGGATATACATTGCATCACAGTCTGCAACTGCTGACTGAACTACTGACTGAAGATCGTTTGAATCTGAGAAAGTGAACTCCTTGTATGCGATCCCGTCTTCCTCAAGGTACTTTTCGATCTGAGCAGCCTGGTATTGAGAGTTAGCCTCTGCTGAGCAGTATAAGATGGAAACATTCTTAACCTCGGGAACCAGCTCGAGGATCATGTCTTCCTGCTGATCAAGAGGTGCCAGATCTGAAGTTCCGGAAATGTTGATGCCTGTACCCTTTGATGCATCGAAGTTGTCCATTGCAAGAGCTGTGCCGTAGTCTGTTACAGAGGTTCCGAGAATAGGAATATCCTGAGTAGCGTTCATGGCTGACTGAAGTGCAGGAGTTGCATTTGCAAGGATGAGGTCATACTCATTGGATACGAATCCGTTGATGATGGTTGTACATGTAGCTGAATCGCCCTGTGCGTTCTGCTCATCAATGACTACATTATCGCCGTACTCTTCCTTAAGAACATCTATGAAGCCCTTTGTGGCTGCATCAAGAGCACTGTGCTGAACAAGCTGGCAGATACCAACGGTAAACTTCTTGTCTGATGCTGCAGCATCGGAAGGAGCTGCTGACTCTTCCTTTGCGGCTTCGGTTGCTGCCTCAGTTGCGGCTGCAGTTTCAGCTTTTGAGGCTTCGGTACTTGCTGCAGGTGTTGTAGATGAACCACAAGCTGTAAGTGAAGCTGCCGCAAGAACAGCTGCCATGGAAACTGCTGTTAATTTAGTCATTTTTTTCATAACTTTTCTCCCTTTTCCAGATGTTAATCCGCGCTGATACTTTAGCGCTTTAAATCGTTTTATTTTTTATATTATAGGACATGGAAACAGCTATATCAAGACGGATTTATGATATTTTTTTCTGGTATTACAATTGGTTATATTAGGAATGAAAAACCTAAGAAACGTGAGAGAAACCGAAGCGGCGACCGCCGCTTCGGTTTCTCTCACCATTTAACTGATTAGAATGCTACAGGCTCTTCGATAGGACCTGTGCGGACAATTTTTTTGAGTTCAAGTACAGGACCTTCTCCATTGTACTCTTCTCTTTCTTCAATACCTACAGTGGCTGTGATTTTAACCCAGTCTCGTGTATTGAAAGGAGCAAGTACTTTAGGGTCTCCCTTTGTAACGTAGCCGAGGAAAGTCATATCCTGAGCACAGCAGGTCATAGCCATACGACCTGGTACACATTCGTTTGCAGGCATATTCTTTCTCTTCAGCATCATACCGGTATAAGTGATTTCCTTTCCGATATATCGTTCCGGGTGATCCATGCAGTCCATAAACCAGGTGCCGTAATCCTCCGCCTTAAGGTCGATGGATGAAGCATTGATATCATAAGGAAGATCTTCCGGAAGTGTATCCTGAGGAATCTCACCGTCCTTGTCCTCAAGAACGATGACAGCATTCTGTCCCATAGCTCTGATCTTTCGGCGATAGTCCACAAGCTTTTCGTCGGAAACATTATCACAACGGTTCACGATGGCAAGCTCTGCCGAACGGAGCATCTGTCCGAGAAGGCTCTTCATGTTGTTTAAGTAAAGATCAAAGGTGGAACCGTCAATGATGGTTATGATCTGGTAGATGGCCCAGGATGCCGGAAGTGAAAGCTCATAAGCCGGCTCGCGTCCCTGCTGCTCCGCAAGAGCGGTTTCGGACATGGGACCGTCCAGAAGGTCATCCTGGTTCCACATTCCGTTCCACTCGATGATGATACGTTCAGGATTATACTTGTCCTGAAGCTTCTTAAGGTTCTCTTCATTGAAATCGGTCTCGTTCTCTATGAGAACCTTTACGGTGTTGTATTTCTCAAGAGTTGCATCGTCAAACTCTGACTCACCCTCCTCGCAAAGCAGAAGAAGTGTTGTGCCCTCTGCCCGGAAATACTCCTGTGCCATGGTGAATTTCAAAAAGTCGGTTTTACCCGCCTCCAGGAATCCGTTAATGAGGAATACGGGAATCTGATCGTCTCTTAATTCGTAATTATCACTTGTTGCCATATTGTCTCCATTTCATATGTTTTCTGCTGACAAAAACAGTTTGAATTTTAATCGATTATACCATCATATAATAAATCGACGGTGATGAGAATCACCGTCGTTATATTTTTCGCGATAAGGCCATCACGCGTGCGTTGTGCTTGTACAAAAGCACATGTGATGGCTAACGCGGAATCGGGTGGGGCGTATTTTCCTACTCGATTACATTCCGGCAAATGCTTCACGGAGCTCATGCTCGTTGAGATCTGCACCGATAACTACAACCTTTCCTGTATATTCAGGTGAGCCGGTTCTGATCTCGGTCTGCTCCGGAACGAGGTCAAAGTACATCCATTCGCCATCCTTTGTAGGAAGCATTCCCTTACATCTTACAACCTTGCCGTACTTCTCTGAATGAGCCATCTCCTCAAGAATCTGTGAAAGCTTGTCCTTCTCAAAAGGATATGGAGTCTCTACGCCCCAGGTTTTAAATACTTCATCGGCATCATGGTCATGGCCGCAGCAGCATCCGTCATGGTGATGATGGTGCTCATGCTCCTCATGGTCGTGATCGTGGTGGTGATGCTCGTGCTCCTCATGATCATGGTGGCAGCAGCACTCCTCACCATCCTCGTGATGATGGTGCTCATGGTCCTCATGGTCGTGATGGTGATGCTCATGCTCGTCTTCATCATGGTCATGGTCATGCTCATGCTCGTGTTCATCATGATCGTGGTGATGATGCTCATGTTCATGCTCCTCATGATCGTGATCATGGTCATGATGATGATGGTGGTGTGAGTGGCTGTGGTGAATCTGAACACCGTTTGGAAGTGTCTCAACCTCATCATGCTCTTCCTCGTGCTCATGATCTTCGTGCTCATGAACACGATTCATTACATCCTGAAGCATCTCTTCTGCGAGATCATATTTTTTTGAAATAATGTTAACCAGCTGCTCGCCTGTGAGCTTATCTGCAGGAGTTGTGATAACAGTGGCTCTTTCATTGATTCCCTTTATTATGGAAACAGCCTCACCAACCTTTGCTTCCGTTGCGATATCTGTTCTTGAAAGTACAACGGTTCCTGCGTACTCGATCTGGTTGTTGAAGAACTCACCGAAGTTCTTTGAATACATCTTTGCCTTCTTTGCATCCACAACGGTAACTGCTGCGTGAAGCTCTACATCAAGGCTTTCGGAAACTGATTTTACCGCACCGATGATGTCTGAAAGTTTGCCTACACCTGAAGGCTCGATGATGATGCGGTCAGGCTTATAAGTATTAACAACCTCTGTAAGAGACTGCTCGAAGTTTCCAACCAGTGAGCAGCAGATACAGCCCTGATTCATCTCACGGATCTCAATGCCGGAGTCCTTGAGGAAACCGCTGTCGATTCCTATCTCACCGAACTCGTTCTCGATAAGAACTACCTTTTCTGTTTTTAATGCTTCATCCAGAAGTCTCTGGATAAATGTTGTCTTGCCGGCTCCAAGGAAACCGGAAACGATATCTATACTTGTCATGATTACTCCTTCCAGTAAAACATTTATATATCAAGATGATCGATTAATCTCATAAGGAGTTAACAAAATCATCGGGCAAGCGAATCACGTGTATACAAAATTAGCACTCTTGATTCGGCATTGCTAATTATAGGTTTATGAAATTTTATTGTCAACCGATGAAACCGCCATAAAAAGTGCGAAATTGTGAAAATTCTGTAAAATCGGTTTTACACAATCCTTTTTTGATAATACTCCCCCTGGTCCCTCAGCTGAACTGTTGATTCTTTTGCACATCTAAATCGCTTCTACAGTAATCTATGAGTTTGCATTCCGGCATAGTTCAGTGGGAAATGTAAAGAATGTGTTATTCAGCTTCAAAGTATTCGATTGCCTTTCCGATGTCTTCCGCACTCTTTATCAGCACATCGGCACCGGCTTCTTCCAGCTCTTTCTTATCGCGGAATCCGTATAGACAACCGATGGACTTAATGCCGGCTCTTTTTGCGGTTTCCATATCTGTGTTGGTGTCACCGACATAAATACATTCCTCTTTTTTGCAGCCGATGTGATTTAATGTATCATCCACCACTCCTGTGTCAGGCTTCAAAGGATGGGTTCCGTCATCACCGGAAATATAATCGAAATATCCTTCCCCGAATGCATGATTCAGAACCATTACAGCCTCTGCCATTGGTTTGTTTGTAATGCAGGCAACCTTCCAGCCCTTTGCCTTCAATGAATCAAGAGACTCTTTCATTCCCGGATATGGCTCTGCTTTATAAATACAGTTCTCTTTAAAAATCTCCATATAGGCATCGTGAACATCATCAATCTGCTCCATAACCTCGTCTGCCTGCTGGTCAAGGTCAAATGCCTTATCCTCGTCCTTCTCCTCCCACTTTTCAGCTTCTCTGTAGAGACGATTGGCGGTGGCTTCCACAGAACGCTCAACAAACTTGTGGCTGCCGATGCCCACATATTTTTTTGTCTGCTCGAGGCTTACCGGATCGAAGCCGAAACGCTCCAGAGCCTTATTCATGGTATCCTGAAGGCTGTACAAAGTGTTTACAAGTGTGCCATCGAGATCTAAAAGAATTGTATTGAATTTCTGAGACATGGTGAAGGTCCTTTCTTAAATAATATCCATTTGACGATATATGATGGAGATGTTAAAACACAAATAGAAAAGAGGTGCTGCCGATAGACGGTTAACCCTCGGATGATAAGCTATAAAAATAACTGCTCAAGTTTCTCAGGCTTAGGGCGGTTATTTTTTGTAATCCTGTATCCACCGGGGACGGTTCTAGCCGTGAGAACCGTCCCCGGTGGATTTCTTTTGACGCTCACATCATAACACTAAATCTAAGGTATCTAAAGAGGATTTGGAATCTTTATAAAACATTTACTTCTTAATCTGTGGTAATGTCTTTTACTTTTAGGTAAAATGAGAAACAGTTTAGCAGGTTCGGGTTTTTATATGATCGGTGGAACTATTTACCGGAATGTTTTTTGAAACCTGAAATACAGGAAGGAAAAATATGGCATTTTATTACGCAGTTCAAAAAGGAAAGAAACCCGGAGTTTACAGTAACTGGAATGACTGCAAAGCCCAGGTGACGGGATTTTCCGGAGCAGTATATAAGAAGTTCAGCACAAAGGCAGAGGCGGAAGCATTTGCGGCAGCAGACAGCGGATATGCTACCCAAAATGATCCCGGAGAATCCTCCGGGGTAAAGAAATCCGGATCGTCTGCCGGTATGTCAGGCAAGGCGCAGGGATTGGGTGATGGTAGTTCTTCTGCATCTGCAAAAGTTCCCGAGGGTCCTCAGTTTCATTCTGTGGATGATATCAAAAGTGAAGATATAATAGCGGAATTTGCTGGGGTAGATACGGAAGCTCTCGCCTACGTTGACGGAAGTTACAACGTAGTATCAAAGAAATTTGGTTACGGCGGGATTCTCATGAGGAGGGACGGAACATTTGAGACGATTCAGGGTTCAGGTTCAGACCCATCTCTCGCTTCCATGAGAAATGTTGCCGGCGAGATTCACGGTTCCATGGCAGCCATCAGGGCAGCCGCAAAACAGGGCGTAAAAAGCATTACCATCTTCTATGATTATATGGGAATCGAAATGTGGGCTGATGACAAGTGGAAGGCTAACAAAGAAGGCACTATTGAGTACAAAGCCTTTATTGCAGAGATGCGAAACAGCATGCAGATACGATTCCAAAAGGTAGCTGCCCACACCGGCGTCAGATTTAACGAGCTGGTGGACAAGCTGGCGAAGGGGTCGGTTGGGATATTGTAGTAAAAACCCATCTGAATCATCATTTTATTGATGCTTCAGATGGGCTTTTGAATTTATTCAGGAATACTAATCGAAAATCCGGGATAAATAGCCACAGGTATATCTTCTCCAAATGAATAGTCAGCTGTTTCGTTTTCCATGAAATCATAGGTACGTACATTCTGTTTAAGTGGATCAACAATCCAGTACTCGCGAACACCGGATTTCTGGTATTTTATCATTTTGATCATATAGTCCATTTTTCTGCTGGAGGGACTGACTATTTCAATTATAAAGTCAGGGGCACCGTGGCAGCCTTCATCATCAAGCTTTTTTTTGTCGCAGATTACAGCAATATCCGGCTCTACATAATTATAATCGTCATCATTCAAAAAAACTGCGTATGGAGCATAGTATACCTGACAGTTCCCTTTGTTTTTCTGTATATGATTATAAAGCTGGGTTGAAAGACTGATGGAAATACGCTGGTGTTCACCTGATGGTGGTGCCATATCATACATCACACCATCGATCAACTCTGCCCGCTCCCCATCAGGTAGAGCAAAAATATCATCTATAGTATAAGTGGACTGATTATTTAATGCAGGCATAGATTACCTCCGTGATAAGTATCAACAGCTATTTGAAATCATTATAACTTATTTCTGAGCCAACAGCCATGCCATGATATGCACTGCCTGCTGGAATTTGCCGGCAGAAATCATTTTCTCGATTTCATCGGGAGTATATTTCTTCACATTCAGAAACTCCGTTTCATCCAGTGCCTGATCCGCTACTCTTCTGCAGTTTTTTGCCCGGAAGATATAGGCGTAATTGTCTGCGATGGTTGCATTGGAGGGAACAGTGATGAGATGGCTCCATTCATCGGATTCATATCCGGTTTCCTCAAGCAGTTCCCGTTTTGCAGCCTGAAGTGCATCTTCTGAAGAATCATCTTTGCTGTCTCTGTATTCTTTATTGTCCTTACGCTCAATGCCTCCGGCCGGAAACTCGGTGGTCACTTCCTTTATTCCCTGCCGGAACTGCTTAACACATAGATAATTCCCATCTGTGTCGGAAGCCACGATAACAACATAATTTTTGCGGCTATAGCAGTAGTAAGGTTCAAATATACTTCCGTCCGGGAGCCTGTAGGATAATCTTTTGAAATCTATCCACTCATCCTTTACTATATGCTCGCAGCTTATTTCCTCCCAGGCAAGGGGATCTTTCGGGCTGTTATCAGTTAAAGAGTTATTTTTATTTTCATCCATTTATATCCCTCAATTATAAACTCAGTTTTTTGGAGTTTAAATTATTTTGTCCGCTCCCTTAAGTACGCAACCTTCTCTTTATAAAGCTTCAGCAAAAAATCCTTACGTTCTGAATTCAAAGTACTGCTTCTGTCCAGTTCACATCTCATGACATTTTCATCAGGCAGCTTTGACAGATCTACTGTGCTGAAGTCTGAAACATGCTGAAGACACTCGATTTCAGTATGGAATAGTCCGTTTGTATGTGTATGTTCTGTATCAATTGGTAGTTCGTATTCCATAGTTTCACTACTGCCTGAGTCATAGATCGGGGCAGGGCAAAGTATTTTTAAGGTGTCAGGATCTCTAAGGAAGCCAATGTTTCCCTGGTGCCTGTCTCTGTTGGTTATCAGATAATCAACTATGGTTTGTATATCAAGGTACTCCCGGGTTCTTTTTTCCGGGAGTCCATAATTTGCAGTCAGTTCAACGATTTTACTGTATAGGTCATCCTGTTGAGTTAAGTTGTATTCCTCCAGCAAGTCATAAGCTGTGACAAGTTCCAGGTTTTCAGCAGTAAAGGCCTTGCAGAAACAACCTACTATCTGACCATCTCTGTTGTATACATACTGATATCTGCAGAAGTTATCATAACCGATTCTTTCGTAGATATGGTTAGCCAGGATTTCACGTATCATTAAAATATCATTGGAGGGAGAGACCTTCTTACAGAGGTATAAGGTCTTTGCATTGTCTGAAACATCACAAAACCAGTATTTTTCCAGCTCCCCTCCAAGGGTGGAATTTGCACCATTTTTATAATGCGCTTTTTCAGCAAGTTTTTCCTGAGTCAGGATATCGAGTTGATCATATCCATAGAGATTGATGTCTTCCCAGGACATATGTGTATCCCGGTCCTTTATCCAATAGCAATCATCCAGAGAACAGGCATGATTTTCCAACATCCAGGAAAGACGGTTGTTTAGCGATGTACCGTATTTTGAGAGTTTTTTCCGATTTGCCGGAATTGTACGGTCATTTAGCCAGAAATCAACAAGAGCACACCCCTCTTCATTAAGTATTAGCTGATCCCCCAGAGTCTCTTTGACGAACTCTTCAAGGTAATGAAGAACTCTTTTCAAGGGCAGGGGAAGATGGGCAGAGGTCTTTTGATTGAAAATGGCTGACACTACATCTGTTTCAAGTTCAAACACACAGACAGGAATATCCTTATGTAAAAGTATATAAATCATAGATTCCCCCATATGTTGGTCGCAGATTCCAAAAGCTCACTATGCTTTTTAGTTGATGATTTGCCCCGTGTTTTCACTAACAGAGAAATCATTTCATCCTCTATGTTTCGGAATATGGCCTGTTCAAGAAGTCTGAGTGCATAGGTAGGAGGTGTGCGGTAGGAACTACTGTCTTTTGAGGATTCCCACTGCTTAACGGTTTGTAAAGGTATATGATATTTTTCGGCGAATCTTGCTTGCGTGAGCCCTGTCATGGCACGCAGCTCTTTGACAGTTTTTATCATTATACAGCTCCTAAATAAGTATTCAATGTATACTTAAAATATAACTACTCTTGAAGGATTAAGCAACAGATTTTTTGCAGCTTCAATCCCATTATAAATATCGATCTTTTCAGAAATAAAGCCATACAGTCTGAATTTAGACTATATGATTTACTGTTGAAATCTGTTATCATCATTATCTCTACTTAGGTTATCACCGAAATCGTCCCTAAAGTGATCGAGTGTAGTTCACTTATGGTTGATGCGCGGATTAATAATAAGCGTTCAAGTCAAATTGATGACTTGGACGCTTATAGTAGATATTCTGGACCACTTAGGAACTTTTAATACAACATCTTAGGTATTGTGTCATTTTGGCAAAAAAGCCAGGTCATGATTTTCATGAGCCTTCTGTTTATAACTCAGGATCATCAGAATGTTCTTGTATAACGTTAAATGCTCAGTGAGATCATAGGTTACTCTCTTATTCCGGTTGTTGTTTTCATCTGTTTTTTCTTCTTGTACATCGCCATATCTGCTCTGTGGAATACAGAATCGACGCTGTTGTCCTGTACTTTGTTAAATAAAGCATATCCAAAGGCAATTGAGATCTTATCCCAATCCTTCATGGAAGAATCTGAGGAGCATTTCTTATTCAGGGCGTCAATGTTTGACAGATGGTGATCTATATTCTGATAGTCTTCATTTTTCAGAATCACCACGAACTCATCTCCGCCTATCCGGAACACAGGTGAATGCTTGAATTCATTACATATGGTGAGGACATTGCTGATAATGTAGGCATTACCCTTGTCATGACCATAGTTATCGTTTACTGATTTCAGATTGTTAAGATCAAATACCGCAAGCCCGAACCTCGTGCCGCCATTCTTTAAATCATCGGTAAGCCTTTTTATGGCTTCGTCGTAGGCAAGCTTGTTTTGTACTCCGGTCAGTGAATCGGTTCTTGCCATTTTGCTGATCTGTGAAACCTCGATCTTTTTTTCGGACAGCTCATTTGTGATGGCTATGATGTTGGTAATATTATCATTCATATTACGTTCCATCTGTTTCATGGAAGTCCAAAGCTGTTCTATCTCGTCTCCCGTATGTATGTAGAGCGCCAGGAAACGGGAACTGGTGAGAGAATTGTTCTGTTCGCTGCTTAAATACTTTAGGGCAGCATCATTCAATTTGTTGATAGGTGTAGTAACAGTAT
Source organism: Oribacterium sp. (assembly GCA_017627595.1). GTDB lineage: Bacteria > Bacillota > Clostridia > Lachnospirales > Lachnospiraceae > Oribacterium. Next base: position 79,279 of record JAGAGL010000070.1, read on the forward strand.
TGTGAATGTAATGTATGCAGATCAGGCATATGACAAGAGAGATCAGACCATCCATGAGAAAGATCATCATGATCTGATGGCGCTGCACACGATCGATCTCATCCATGGATATGTCAACCAGGGCATAGGCCGCTATTTCTTCATTCCGGGTATAGATGGGTACTCCGGCAGTTACCAGATGACCGTAGGCTTCCGTTTTTGTCGTATATGCCGGAAAACCTATGTCAGGATTGGAAATCACAGCTTTGTTAATATCGTAGAGCGGATCGATACAGCCTATGGGGCATGGTTCCTCAATTGCCGCATCTATAATGTAAATAAATGAATCGGGATTCGAAGTCACCCAGCTTAAATATACGCAGTCCACTTCGTTTACTGACTGTATCTTTCTGAGACTCGACATAAGATTCTTATAGTCCGGATCCTCTTTAATGGAGGAAAAATGGGATGCATATTCATCAAATTCAGGAGTTCCCCACTCTTCACTGCCAACTTTAGTCTCTGTTTTGTTATAGATATCCATGACTTTTTGTCTCAGGCGAAGGACGGCTTCGGCATCTATGGACACAGATATGGTTGAAGCCAGCTCTGTTGCACTTTGTTTATAACGGTTTTTAACATAATGATGGATGATGTGAGCACCCGCAAGTATTGATGCGGAGCTCACGATAAATGTAACAATAATTATAAAAAGAGCTGCTTTATAACCCAACGAGTGTCTGAATTTCCTATTCATTACAATTCCTTACCTCCATGTAAGGATGATATATCATCAAAGCAATGTGATATTGTGCTTTGCGCATTCATCTATCATCTGCTGAGGCCAGATACTTGCCTGAACCTCACCAATGTGTGCTCTGTCGAGAAGGAGCATGCAGAGACGGGACTGTCCGATACCACCGCCGATGGTGTAAGGAAGCTCGCTGTTAAGGAGCATCTTGTGGTATGGAAGTTCAGCTCTTTCCTCGCAGCCTGCTTTTTTCAGCTGCGCTGCAAGAGACTTCTCATCAACACGGATACCCATGGAGCTTACTTCAAGGGCACAGTTAAGTGTCGGATACCAGAAAAGGATGTCTCCGTTGAGAGCCCAGTCATCATAGTCCGGTGCTCTTCCGTCATGAGGTTCGCCGTTTGAAAGCTTATCACCGATTTTACTGATGAATACACAGCCGTGTTCCTTTGTGATGGCATTCTCACGCTCCTTGGCAGTTTTGTCAGGATACATCTTGAGAAGCGTCTCTGAATCGATGAAATAGATGTCATCCGGCAGTTTGTTTACAGCATTTGGATACTTGTACCAAACCTCATGCTCCATGTGCTTTATGATACGGAAGATCATGCGGACAGTGCCCTCGAGAGTTTCCTGTGTGCGGTCTTCCTTATTGATAACCATCTCCCAGTCCCACTGGTCAACATAGCAGCTGTGAAGATTGTCGAGCTCCTCGTCGCGGCGGATAGCGTTCATGTTAGTGTAAAGACCTTCACCCGGCTTGAAACCGTAACGCTTGAGAGCCATACGCTTCCACTTTGCAAGTGAATGAACTACCTCTATGGTTTCTTCCGGCCACCATGGAACATCAAAGCTTACCGGACGCTCATAACCATTGAGATTATCATTGAGACCGCTGCTCTTCGGTACGAAAAGTGGTGCGGAAATACGGCTCAAATTCATCTCACGGCCGAATTCTTTCTGAAATGTATCGCGAATGTACTTGATGGCTTCCTGTGTTTCGCGAACAGAAAGTCGTGGATCATAGTCATTAGGAAAAATAAGTCCCATAGTTGCCTCCCTGTTGATATATTGTTTAAAGCACTATATTAGCGCTATCGAAAACGCACTGCAAGTAATTCCACATAAAAAATGGGGAGTGTCAGTTCAGCCGGTCTGTTTGTGTTCCGGCTTGACTGTTATAGCTATTTATGATTTCCTCTCGTGAATTTTTGAAATACATACTGCGCAGGAAGCGTCTCCTGTAATGTTAAGGACCGTACGACCCATGTCGAAGATCCTGTCAACACCTGCCACCAGTGCGATACCCTCAACAGGAAGTCCTACAGACTGAAGAACCATGGCCAGCATGACCATGCCGGCACCCGGTACACCGGCTGTTCCTATGGAAGCAAGTGTGGCTGTAAGCACTATGGTAAGCATCTGTGTCATTGTGAGATCTATGCCGTAGCAGGCTGCAATGAATATGGCACAAACACCCTGATAAATTGCGGTTCCATCCATGTTTATGGTAGCTCCAAGAGGAAGTACAAAGGACGAGACTTCCTTGGAGGCACCCAGGTTCGTTACGCATTCCATGTTAAGTGGTAATGTTCCCACGCTGGAAGCGCTGGAAAAAGCGAACATCATGGCAGGAGCCATTTTTTTAAAGAAGTGGACGGGACTTATGTTTGCTATAAATCTGACTGTCAATGAATAAACCAGGACTGCATGGACTATATAGCAAATATAAGCTGTCAGAAGCACCATCGCCAGGGATCCCAGGATCATGGGACCATTCTTCGCGATAACAGGGCAAAGAAGACAGAATACACCGACAGGTGAAAGCTTCAATATCATTTCCATAACACGCATGAATACATTGCTTAGGTCGTTGATATCGTTGATTATCCTCTCATTGGCATCCGGTGCCACATCAGCGATGAGTATAACTGCGAATCCAAGCAGCAGTGCCATAACGATGATCTGAAGCATGTTGGCATCCAAAAGTGGTTTCACAAAGTTACTTGGAAATATATTTACGATGGTGTCCATAAAGGATGTGGGCGCAGCTGCTTCATAACTAAGGTTTGTGGTGGAAAGAGCAGGGAACGCACCCTTGAAGACATTACCGAATACCAGACCTATGGTTATGGCAAATGCCGTGGTCACAAGATAATAGGCAACTGTCATTCCACCGATGGAACCCACCTTCTTTATATCCTTCATGGAAACAACACCCGACATAATGGAGAAAAGAACGATAGGGCAGACGATGAACTTGATCAGATTGAGAAAGATGGTACCAAAGGGCTTAATGTAGTCATTGGCAAAATCGGCATGGCTCTGCATTAAAAGACCAACGATGACAGCCAGTATCAAAGCGATGAAAATCTGTCCGGCTAAGGATAATTTGTTTTTCTGTTCCATGGTTCCCCCTTTTAAAAAGTATACATAAATTAATTGATAGTAATATTTTACACTACCAAGGGGAATGATGGAAATATTTTTCTGTGCAAGAGAACTAAATAATAATTACATTTTTAATGGTTCAGACTGTTTCTGCCCTGTTGTCTTCTGCCGGACTGCCATTCATCTCATTTTTTATCCAGCACATGAGGATTTTAACTATGTATTGCTGCTCGCTTTCACTAAGAGGCCTGTGCTCCGGGACATGATGCCACTTATGGAGACAGCCGCGGCAGCAGCAGGCGGTGGCGTGCTGGGCGATGAAAACGGGATGCCCTTTCATGGGAGTCTGTTTTCCGTCATTCTCAGGCTCAGCAGGCGCCAGTTTTTTGGAAACAAAATCCATGGCGTGCCGGCGGATCACCTCCTCACCCTGTGACAGATAGTAGTTTCTCTCCTGCTCACGCAAGTGAAATGAGGAACGGAATTTACTGTAGCTTATACGGGTAAAGAGCTTGTCAATGTATCTGTCCTCAGGCTCTACCTCGATTTCATAATTGATGCCGGGAATGGAAAGGACGGCAGCGGTGTCAGGATTTATAGAGTTCTTGAGTGCGATTGTAGATTGAAATACAGGTGGATTGAACGCTCTTGAAACCGGATAGTAATGAACATCTGCTTTTGCGGCCTGGGATTCACGGAACTTTTCACCGATGTGAAAGTCACGTCCCCTCATGCGGAAGTTAGCACCGGTTGAAGTGAAATAAAAGGGAATGTCATGAAAGATGCACTGGCGCCTCAGGTCCAGTACCCAGTCGAAGTCAAGAACAGAGCCTTCATCAGTATTATCCCCTGAGCAGCTGAGGTAAGAAATGTTTTCGAAGTCAAGAAAAGAAGCGATATCTATTTTTTCTGTCAGGGGCTCTGCCAGAAGCGCAACGCCATCCGGGATTTCTTCGAGATTAAGTTCGTTAATTGCAGCCAGCTTCTCTTCTGCTTCCCTTTGATTTGAAAAACTAATGGATAATGAAGCTTTTACCGGGATATCCATTTGATGCCTCCGTTGATGTGAAATGATGATTTTGATTATGGTTTCCTGCGGATTTGCAGGCGTTTTTGTATAAAGCGTAAATAGTCAAAAGTCAGAGTTGAAAAATGTCTGCCCAGTCCCATAGGAATGACTTGATTCTAACGTAATCAAAAGTCATTTTTAAAAGCTGTCCACGGCTCTTCCTCAGGTGGATCTGCTGAGAAAGCGACCTCCGTTTTCTCAACAGAGTCATAGAAGCTTAGGCTCCGGCAGAAAAGACAGAGATTTTTCGTTTTGATTCTTGATCCGTATTTGCCGTCTCCCAAAAGAGGCATGCCGCGGGATGCAAACTGACAGCGTATCTGGTGAAAGCGGCCGGTTTGAAGGCTTATCTCCAGAAGGGATATGACATTACCTTCCCATTCTTTAGTGCCTGCAACCATGAAACTAAGGACAGCTTCCTTTACACCCTTACGCAGGCGCTTTACCGGGAACATCTTTTGCTTTGTTTTATCTTTATATAAAAGATCTTTGAGAACACCTTCTGTCTGTTCCGGAACTCCCGGAACGATGGCGAGATAAGATTTTTTCAGAGTGCCATCCTGAAGCTGCTTTGTAAGTTCTGCTGCGGCAGCTTTGTTTTTGCCGTAGACCAGAAGTCCTCCGGCGGTTTTATCAAGTCTGTGAATGCAGAGAAAATCGGTGTTTTCTTTCTTTAGTTCTTCTGCCAAAAGCCGGGGAACATCATGTTCGGAGTCTTCTCCCGGGGCCTTATTTACAACTATATAGTTTTTGGTTTCTTTAATGATTTTCATAGGCGTTAAAAAAACTCTCAGCTTTAAACCAAGAGTTTTAGGAATATTGGATGATTTGTTTTTTGGAATATTTAATCCGGTGCCTGATCGCTTTTGCTCCGGTTTATCGGAATATTTCAGCTGTCAGCTGACTACTTTTGTTCAGACTGAGCTGAGGCCGATTTATCTGTGGTACTGCATTTGCCAAGCTTTGAATCATTACAATAGTGTGACATCCTGCAGGTGGAGCAGCGAGACCTTATGATGGTCTCCTGTTCTTCTTTTGTAAGCTTGTCCATGCGGGCGCCGTTTTTGAAAATATAAACGGTGATGGATGCCAAAAATATGATGATCAAAATAGCTAATGGTAAATTCATAGTCATAGTTAAAGTCTCCTTTTCGTGATTCTAACACGAAACAGAAAAATCCACATCAAAGTTTTTTAAAAAGTACTTATTTCGTGACATATAAACCGGCTTGAGACCGATTTCACAAGGTTGAAATGCTTCTTATTTCAGCATTATAAAAGCCCCGTTATTTCCTCTCTTCCCATGGGTAAACCTATGGCTGAAAAGAAGGTCCGGATTACAATTGGTACAAAGATCTGTGATGCTGATGTTTTTACTCTTTACACCGGCTTCTTCCAATACAATGCGGTTGGCAGCCCAGAGATCAAGGTGGTACTTGAACTCATTGTTTTCATTTAAACCATCATCGGTCAGAATCTCCTCTTTGTGATCGGGGAATGCCTTCATAAATTCCATAGCTACATCTTCTGAGATTTCGTAGCAATGTTTGCAAATGCTGGGACCTATGGCACAAATCAGATCTTCTGGTTTTGTACCAAACTGTTCCTGCATATTCTTTATAGTCACTTCTCCCATGCGGTTCACAGTACCCCTCCATCCGGAGTGGCTGGCTCCTATGGCTTTCCGTACAGGGTCCAGAAAAAGAAGCGGGACACAGTCGGCTGCAAAAATTCCCAGAACCAAACCCGGCACATCGGTGATAAGACCGTCAACATCGGTATAATCTCTCGGCACCGTAAAGCCCTTGCCACCATCTTCTTCTGTCACATAACGTACATTGGTGGTGTGAGTCTGGAAGGTGAAAACCATACGGTTATCGGCGACATTAAAGAGTCTTGCGTACCTGTGGAAGTTCTCATAGACATTATCAGGATCATCACCTCTTGTGAAGCTTAAGTTCATGGTTGACCAGATACCCTTGCTCACTCCTCCGAGACGGGTTGAAAAAGCGTGTTCTGTAATGCCTTGAGCATTTAGTGCAGGAAATTCAAGATATGTAAGATCACTTCCGTCATCGTTTTTTGCTGTTTTAATTTTCATAGTGGGTTTGTCGGAAAAATGTTTAATAATCATATGAACCTCTGGAATCCGGTATTTGTATATGTACTACACTTTGTTTCGTTTTTTCTGGGACATCAGACCATTTAACCTCGCTTCATGAGGTTAACACTACTAACCGGGTCTTATACGAAAACTTGTCATAAATCCTTGTGATACCATACTTATGTAATAAAAAAGCTTCAGGTCAATGACCTGAAGCTAAGTGACGGATCCGGGAATCGAACCCGGGATTCAGCCGTGAGAGGGCTGCGTCTTAACCGCTTGACCAATCCGCCATATCATATAAAATTTTGTTAACA
>JAGAGL010000071.1:0-5346 GCA_017627595.1 Oribacterium sp.
ATATAAACATTGACCTTATGAACGATATTCCGGGGCAGACGGAGAAGTCCTGGCAGGATACTCTGAAGCATGTGTTAATGCTTAAACCTGAACATGTGTCAATTTATAACCTCATAATTGAAGAGGGTACGCCTTTTTATGATATGTATAATGAGGGGCGGCTGACTCTTCCGGGAGAGGATACAGCATCGGCAATTGATGAGATAACCCGGACTGTCACAGGTAAGTACGGTTTTGAACGATATGAGGTATCCAATTACGCAAAACCCGGTTTCGAATGCCGTCATAATTACGGCTACTGGTCCAATGCTGAGTACATTGGCTTCGGGCTCGGAGCCGCTTCCTATTTTGAAAACCGCCGGTGGAATAACACAAGAGATTTTAAAAAGTATATGGAGCTTAATTTTCATATGGATATGAAGAACGGCTGGACAGAGCTCCATACAGATGTACAGGTTCTTGACAGAAACGAGCAGATGGAAGAATTCATGTTCCTGGGACTCAGGCGTATAGAAGGCGTTTCCGAGGTTGAGTTCAAAACCAGATTTCAGGTTGATATAATGAGTATATTCGGAGATAAGCTTTCGCAGTATGTAAGTCAGGGGCTCATAATTCACGATGGATACCGTTACCGTTTTTCAGAGCATGGAATGGATGTGTCCAATGTTATCCTGAGTGATTTTCTGTTGGATTGACGGATTAAGTGGAGCATTGTGCCGCAAGTGTTTATGAGGAGCAAGATGAAAACAGATATTCAGAATAGCCGTGAGCTTCATGCAATCATGAGGAGGAGCACCAATCCCGGCTGTTAATGTTCTGGGTTGCTCGTAATAGACGGTTGAGTTTTTGATTATATTAAAGGTGGTTATATGGCGAAAAAGAATGGCAGAAATACAAAACAGAAGATAGTATCTGCGGCATGGAAGCTTTTTTATGAGCAGGGGTATGAGGAAACCACCGTCGATGACATTGTCTTTGAATCAGGTACCTCAAAAGGTTCCTTTTATCATTATTTTGAGGGGAAGGATGCGCTTCTCGGCTCTCTGAATATCCTTTTTGACGATAAGTATGAGGAGCTTGAGAAAACCATGGATCCTGAGATGCATGCTATAGATAAGCTTATCTATCTCAATCACGTTCTTTATGAGATGATCGATTCCTCGGTTTCTGTTGAGCTTCTGACAAGACTTTTTTCTTCCCAGCTCATAACTCACGGAGAGAAGCATTTGCTTGACAGGAAAAGGGCGTATTTTAAGGTGCTTAAGCAGATTGTGAAGGAAGGTCAGGCAAAGGGAGAAGTCAGGGATGACATAGCTGCCAACCAGATAGTTAATGATTATGCCATGTTCGAAAGAGCGCTTTTATATGACTGGTGCCTTGAGGACGGGGAGTATTCTCTCATCAGAAATGCAGACAGACTTATGCCGATGTTCCTTAATGGATACAGGAAATAGTTCAGTCGGTGGTCCAGGACCACCAACCCCGTCCCCCCGGCACACCGACTGAACTGTTACGGATATAGAGTTTTGGGATAATGCTTATGTTTTTTTCTGATGAATATTGAGTTTTCTGATGAATTCTTACACCAAACTTCTTTGACTGTTGAAAGTTTTAAAAAAATTCTTTATTTGGACTTTTGTTCGAACTATATTTAGTCTATATAAAAACTAACGTATTTACGCCAAAAATCATATTTTTTTATTGATGGAGTATGGACTTTGGTCTATACTCTGTTCTGCATTTTAGTCTACCGGAAGTTATGCTATAGTACAAGGCAAATCATAATTCATGGGAATAGATTTTGCATTGATACATTCCCATAAAGAAAGGGAGAAAAGTATGACTAGCGAAAGTTTTTTTATTTTACTGGCAATCATTGCTTATCTTGGAATCACAGTTGGGATAGGCGTTTATTACAGCAAAAAGGGATCCGCATCAGACACCGCCGGTTTTTATCTCGGAGGGAGAGGCCTTAATCCTATAGTTACAGCCATGAGTGCTGAGGCTTCGGATATGAGCTCATATCTTCTTATGGGACTTCCCGGACTTGCATATCTTGCAGGTGTTGCAGAGGTTGGCTGGACAGTTATCGGACTTGCGGCAGGAACCTATCTCAATTTCCTGTTTGTAGCAAAGAGACTTCGTGTTTATTCAGAAACCATCGGAGCCAATACGGTACCACAGTTTTTCTCAAAGAGATATGATGACAGGAGAAATACATTATCCTGCCTTGCAGCTGTGGTAATTCTTATTTTCTTTATTCCTTACACAGCATCAGGCTTTAAGGCTGTAGGAACACTGTTTAACAGTCTTTTCGGATGGGATTATCATCTGGCTATGGTACTTGGAGCAGTGGTTATCATCGGTTATACGGTTATGGGCGGCTTTATGGCGGTATCAACCACCGACCTTATCCAGTCCATCGTGATGACTGTAGCTCTTTGCATTATCATTGTATTCGGTATATCCTGCGCAGGCGGACTCGGCACTGTTATCAATAATGCCAGGGAGCTTCCCGGATATCTCAATCTTTCACAGGGCTACGATGCAGCTACGGGAACAGCCGGAAGCTTTGGAGTTCTTCCTGTTATTTCCACTCTTGCATGGGGACTTGGCTACTTCGGTATGCCACATATCCTTCTCAGATTTATGGCTATCAGAAATCCTGAGGAGATTAAGATCTCAAGACGTATCGCTTCCGTATGGGCTCTTCTTTCCATGCTGGTTGCTGTATTTATCGGTATCATTGGCTACAGCGTATCTGTGGCGGGAGAGATTCCATTCCTTACAACCGGATCGGAATCAGAGACTATCATTATCTGTCTTGCAAATCTTATGGGTAAGAATGGCGTATTCTTTGCAATCGTTGCAGGTGTCATCATGGCGGGAATCCTTGCGGCAACCATGTCAACCGCAGATTCACAGCTTCTTGCAGCATCTAGCTCTATGTCAGAGGATCTTCTGAGAGATTTCCTCCACATAAAGATGGATGATAAGACATCTATGAAGGTTGCAAGAGGAACAGTTGTAGCCATAGCGATCATAGCTCTTTTCCTTGCATGGAATCCGAACAGCAGCGTATTCAGAGTAGTATCCTTTGCCTGGGCAGGCTTCGGTGCAGCTTTCGGGCCGGTAATGCTTCTTGCTCTCTTCTGGAAGAGAAGTACCCGCGGCGGTGCAACAGCAGGAATGTTCGCCGGCGGCGCAATGGTCTTCATTTGGAAGTTCCTTGTAGCTCCTATGGGCGGTGTATTTGCAATCTACGAGCTTCTTCCTGCATTCGTAGTTGCACTTATAGTTAATGTTGCAGTTTCCAAGGTTACCTTCGAGCCTGCAAAGGAAATCCAGGATACCTTTGATCTGGTAGTTCAGAAGTGCAAAGGTGAGAACAGCGCAGCGTTTGCAGAAGCAAAGCTTGCAGATGCGGAAATCTGATAAAAAATAAAAACAGCCCGCCGGGGATTGGACATATGTGTCCATCTCCGGCTTTTTTTGTTGCACGGACTGCCTGTTCTGATTGATAGCTGCATAGAACCACTTAGAGTTCAGGCTTTGGATTTTCCCGACCGGGCGACCCGGTTTATGATGGATGCCCACCGGCTCTGACCTTCATGTGCCCCGGCGGAACCGGTCTTTCAGAATTTGGAATAATAAGGAAATAATATTTACTTTATGGCGATTAAAGAATAAAATATTTTACAGAGTATTAATGAAAGCTTTTAACAAGGAGGGGCGTTATGAGAAAGAGACACCTATTGATGGCGATGATCATAGCAGGATACATGTCAATGCTTGTGGCTTGCGGCGGCGGTTCAAAGGAAGCAGAAACAGCAGCAACAACAGCGGCAGAGACAAAGGTTGCAGCAACCGAGGCAGCTAAGGAAAAAGAAACCGGGAAAAAAGAAGAAACAGAGGCAGCTACAGAAGCGGCAACAGAGGCTGAGAAAAAGGCCGAGGCAGACAGCGCCGATGTAGGTAGATTTATAATCTACGAGTACGAAGCAGGCGGTCATCCCGTAACCCATGAGATGCTTGTAGAGGCAGGTATGGGAGACACATATCTGGAGCTTTATAAGGACGGAACCGGAAAATTCAATCTTTTCCACAGCCTTCTTGATATCACATGGGAACCGGGAGAAATCACGGTTTACGGCACCACAAAGTATAAATATGAACTTGAGGGCGATACATTAAAGCTTGACATGCTGGATGTTGCACATTACACCATGGTGCGTGATGACGGATCGACACCTGCAGAGACTGCAGCAACAGAGGCATCCGAGAGTAAAGACGAAACTGAAGAGGCTAAGGAATCAACAGAAGCTAAGGACAATGCTTCCGAAACAGAAGCAGCCGCAGATTCCGGAAAGAAGGTTCCGGACGGAGTTGCTTCCGGAGACGGTTTGGTAAGTGAAGAAGATCTTCAGAAGGGCTATGTATGGCTCAATAAGGTTGCAAAGGACGTTTTCAATCTTACTTATGAAGATCTGGCAGATCACTTCGGAGTAGAGGGCGAGTTTGATAAGGAAGAGTATTCCGACCACATGCAGCGCAATAAGCGTTACTATAAGTGGATATCCAAGGATGATTCCAATCACTTCATCTATGTTAACTTTGATGAAAAGGATGCAACGAAGGAACCGGGAGTTTTCCGTGTAAGCAGCTTCAATACCAGCGGTTTCAAGGGCTCGGATGCAGAAGCTAAATATCTTGATGCTGTAAAGGCTGAGGCAAGTGAAGCTGATAAGGCGGCGACTGCCAATGCCAAGATGAAGGACTTCACCGTAGAAGTATCTCCATGGGGTCATGACGAAGATGTCGTAAAGATCGGCATGCAGATTCCGGAGACCGGATGGAGTTATGATGAGAGCCGGACTAAGCTTGTTGATAATGAGGATGTTAATGCATTTGGAGCGGGATTTATCAAATTTGAACTTAAGGAAGATGTGGAAAAGTTTGATTTCTATAAGGACAAGTTTGAGAACTACAAAGAAATTGATAGTCGTGACTTTGGAGGAAAGACCTTTAAGGGACGTACCTACAAGAACATCGGCTATAATTGGACGGAATACATTGCCCAGCTGGATGACACCCACGCTTTATCCATAGGTATAGTGGATGTAGATTTAAGTGACGGAACCATGGGCGACAGGATACTTGATTCAATAAGCTTTAAATAAGCAGCATTGAGCTGATGGATATGATGGTTTGATTTGAGCCGCATCCTAAAGCCGGCTGTCTGAGGCGAAAATCTATAATATTGAAATGTTGTATCTCCCGCTTGTGTTTAAGCATAAGCGGGAGATATACTTTATTACATGGAAAGCCACCGGGGACGGTTCTCGC